>NZ_CP064694.1:0-620352 GCF_023101005.1 Bradyrhizobium sp. 187 | reverse complement strand
CGAGGGTTCAGTCCAAGGACTTCCCCTCAAGGGATTCTTCCTGGTGCTCTCCTCAGTAGGGTTGGCCTATCGTCGCCGCGAGCTTGCCTGGGTGGATGGCGAGGAGTTGGGAGTCACGTTTATCGAGACAAACCCGAAAAACAGGAGAGCCCGGGCGCCTGTGCCTGCTGGGCCGTAGCGAACCGGCTCCGATGTCCGGGCCCAATGAACCTTGGCACAGTATGTGCAGACACATGGTATCGGGGTTTTGCAATTTCCCTCCCGGGGCTGGAAGCCGCCGCCTGCGATCATTTAAGCAGGCGGCGTTTTTGCTTCGGCGGCGCCTGGGAGCAGAACGGTGTCAGGGTGTGGGTCAAGACACCGGCCGCCCGTACTGGCCTGTTCTCGAACATCACTCCTCGATCGGGGCAGCCCCAGGCCCAGGGTGCGTTCCTGATTGGTGGAGCACGTTAGCCTCTGATGAAGACCGTTTACCAATCCCAGTACGGAATGGGCGGGCGGGCGATCATCAGCCAGAAGATAACCAGCACGGCTGCGAACGCCGGAAATCCGAAGGCGAACCACCACCGAAAGAGTTGGTAATACCCGGCAGGCAGCTTGGCGTTGGTCTCTACCGCACGGACAGCAAGATCGCGCATTTGCATCTGCATCCACACCACCGGGAGCCAGCAGGCGCCGGTCACCAGGTACAGTGCGATGGACGCCGCGATCCACCCATCGCGGAGGGAATATCCGCTCGACCAAGCGAGCCATGTGCCGGTGATCGGCTGCAGGACCACGGCACTCGCCGTAAATAGGAAGTCGGCCAGTACCACCGTCCGCGCGACCCCCGCGATCTCGCGCGGGTCGCCGCGCAGATGCGCCACCAGCATGAAAAAGGCGATGCCAGCCCCAGTACCGAGCAGGACGGCAGCACCGATGATGTGCACCATCTTGAGAAGGAAATAGAGCATCAGCGATCCTCCCGGATCGCCATGGCAACCAGATTGAGCATCAGAACCGGCCAGATCTTCAGCATTGGCCCAAGCGGATCGGCCCACAGCCGCGGCACCAGCGCCGTGCCGATCACGACATAGGTTAGCGAGATGATCAGTGCTGCCCAGAGCCCGTAGCGGCTCAGAGGCCGCCAAAGAATCGCGACCCCGATACCGATGTCGGCGAGCGCGCCGGCGATGACGGTGAGAGAAGCGAATTTGTCCGGCACCCTGCCTTCCCGTAGCAAGGACATTCCAATTTCCCAGCCAGGGCCGAGAGAGATGATGCCTGTGACGATCCAGAACAGGCCGAAGACGCCGAATATCAGCGGCTTGAGCGCATATAGCCGGGCAAACCAGCGTTCCTGGACGGACGCGGGCTCGCGTGCGAGCGCGCCTTCAAGATCGCGCGGCCTCAAGCCGGTAAGCTGACGCCAGGGCTCGGGATCGCCGGTCGCGCCACGCCGCATTTCCGCCTTTGCAGTCGAACTGATGGGCGTTCCCCAACCCAGCATCTGGGCCAGGTCCCCCGCACGGTAAGCGCCCGAAGCCGCCCAACTAGGCAGGTGCAGGCGGTAAGCGGGCTTCCAGCGCAGCCAGGCGCGAAACAGCGCGACGGAGTCGCTGAAGGCGATCCGCCGTGGACCGGCCAGATCAAGTGCGATGCGCGAAGGAGCGCCGGGATGCAGGAAGAACAGAACCGTTTCTACCACATCATCGAGATATACCGGTTGAATAGCTGCCGTGTCGGGCATGACCGGTAGAACCGGTAGTGATGCCAGACCTCGCAGTAGTGCGCTGCCCCCATAGGCGGGCCGGCCCACCACCACGGAAGGCCGCAGTACGACCCAATCGAGGTCGCAGGCCATCAAGGCTGCTTCGCCTTCCCGCTTGGTACGAGAAAAATCAGTGGGCGCATCGCGGTCGATGCCGATCGCCGAGAACAGTATGACACGGCGGACGCCCGCGCTTTCGCACGCCGTATAAAGCGCTGCGCTGCCGGCGACGTGAACCCCTTGCATGTCCTGACCCTGCAGGGCACCCGCCGCATTGATGACGGCATCGACGCCGGCAAGAATGCCTTTCCATTTCGAAGCGTCGGTGGTCCTTGCAACATCGAGGGTGACGTGTTGCGTATCAGGCGCCGCGTCCGGATGGCGCGACACCAATACGCATTCATGCCCCTCGGTGGACAGCCTGGCGTGGATCGCCGATCCAACAAGCCCCGTGCCGCCGACGAGAAGGATGCGCATTGACCGGGTCCTTCGATCGGCGGCCGGATATCGCAAGCCGCCATCAAACTCTTGAAGGTGCGGAACGACTAAAGCGGAACTGATGCAATCGTTCCTCCGGGCGGAACGGATGAGTCGGGGCCGCAGGCAGAGCCTTGTCTTTGGCAAGCATCGCCTTCGGGAGAGACGACGGTTGCCATTAATGTTGCGGCGCCGCTGATATCGATGGGCCGTTCGTTCAAACACCCTGGATCAACGCAGTTACGGCCTTCCGCTCGTGGTCCATTGCGCTGGTTGGCGAAGCAGCGACATTTCTGAAGCGAGAGGTAGAGCGAAAGTCGTCCCGCTGAGTGGCCTACCGCCACCTTTGACCCGCAGCAGACATTTGCCGGAGGACTCACGCGCCGCGCAGACAGGCATTCGCCTGCAGAATGTCTCGCGGGCCGTAACGATTTGCGGGGCGCTACGGCTCCTGCTTCTCAGCGAGTTCTCGCGCAGCTAAACTAAGCTCCAGCTCTCTGAGCTGCACGATCAGCCGATCAACGATCTGCTCGCAGTCCGATGGCGTCAGTGAATGCACGCCGTGTAACGTCAGTTGGTTCTGGAGGATCGTCGCCATCGTGGCTTTGACGCTCATGGGGACCTCGACTGAAAATCAGTTCGTCATCGAATTCAATCTGAAGTAGATGCCAAAGACGGCGGATGCAAAATGGCCGTAAGATTGCGGATACGCGAGGTGGCAAAAGCTTCGCGCTGCCCAAAGGCGAGATGTGTCGCGTCGCGCGCTTTTTGGTCTTTCGAGCTGATCCGCCGCCAGCGAGGCGCCGCGGCTACTTCTTCAACAATATCCCCATCGTTCGCGCCATTCGCCTCACTGATCCGGCGTGGCGGCCCAGTTCGGCGGCAATCTTCGATACACCAGCTCCTGCCCGCGCCACTAAACAATTGCTGGAGCTCGCGCTGGGCCCATTGCTTCGGCTTCGGTGTTTTCATTGTGCGGCGCTCACAACCTGCCGCTCTGCGTACCAGTGAGACTGGTGCCAACACTTGGGAAATTTACGGGTGGTGTCTTTCCGCAATCACGAAGCTAACGTGCGACGCCGACTAGCCACTGCGAGCTCGCCAGATGGCCGTGTGCGCGTCCCGATATGTTGCGGAGTTGGGATCCGATCGTAGCAAGGGAGAGTTGCGCGGCGGTGGGCTAGGTCCTCGTAGAACCTGCCGTATGCGAGCGCCGGACCGCCGCTTCTGGCGTGTCGCGTCAGTTGGCACAGCGCAGCGGCAGGTCCTAAGCAAGGTTGGCGCGCTAATTTGCCGTTGTGTATCGTTTGATACGTCGCGATTGGGTCTGCCTTGCTATTGTTTCCTGAACAATGGGGAGCGGGCATGGACCGGCAAAAGGAAGCACTTGGGCAGTTCGAACACCCGGACTGTGCGAATTGCCACACCCCCATGAGATGGTTTCGCTCGGATCTGGTGCGAGATACTCTAGAACCGATAATCGCCCACCTTTTCGTCTGCCCCAACTGCAAGCGCGCTCAGCGGAGCGATACAGCCCTGACCGCGGTTCGCGGCCCGCCTGACAAATTGGCAATCCCGCGGTTTCGTGTCTTAAGGGGTGGAAAGTAGACACACCTCAGTGGCCGTCCTCTTTGTTCCCGCATGCAAGTCCGCTGATGGCCTGAAGGCGTAGATCGCGATGGCGTCGGTCGTGTCGGGAGTTGAGGCGAGACCGGGCACGGCGGCCAGCAATTCGACGCCGTTGACGTTAGCAGGCAACTTGTGCCGCTGGGCAACCGCCTGCTAGGAAAGTGCTGATTTCCCGGAACTACTTAGCCGCGTGCCTGTACAAACTTTAATTGCCCGCTGGCACGCCTGCCAAGCTTAGGCCCTCATAGATGCGCTCGCGCTGGGCCAGGAAGATCGGGTTTTCACTGCGTCGCTCGTTCCGAAATCTTGCAACAGTAAAGTGCGGGTCCAGCTCGAGGCCGGCATTCCGCGCCTCCCGCGCCTCGGCAGCGCGGCCGCTCAGCGCGAAGGCCGCCGCCAGAAAAAAGTGAGCCATCGCGACGTTCGGATTCATTTCGACCGAGTTGCGCAGACGGTCCAACGCTGAGTTAAGCCTGCCGAGGAATAGGTCGGCGATACCGAGTAGGGCATACCAGCGATCGAGCCCGGGGTCCCGCGGGCTAAGCCGGATCGCGTTTGTGAGGTCAGCTTCTGCCTCTTCAGCGCGCCCCAGTAGAACCTTCAAAAAGCCTGCATCAGCATGGGCCCAGGCTAGATTACGATCGAGCGCAATAGCGAACTGAAGTTCCCGCAGCGCGCGTTCGGTCGCGCCTGAGACATGGAGGAGATTGGCGTGAACGAAATGGGCTAAAGCGTTGGAGGGAGCAAGCCTCAGTGCCTCAGTGATGGCCATGTGGGCGATACGTAGCTGTTCGTCCCGATTGGTCGAGGCGAAGGTGCGAAGGTCGTTGCCATGATAGAAAGCAAGACCGACCAACGCCTCGACGTTGCGATCGTCCAACCGGAGCGCCGCGTCGAACAGGTCACACGCGGCGCGGTCGCGGCGCAGCGACAAGGGTTGGTTGAGGATTGCCCAGCCGCGCATGGCCAAGTCCCCGGCATCCATATTGTTCGGTCGTTCGCGTTCGGCCCGGCGGCCCTCTGCGGCAATGAGCTCGACACCCACGGTCCGGGCGAGGCGCGTGGTGATTTCGTCCTGCATGTCGAAGATATCGGCGCGCGGCTTGTCGAAGCGCTCGGCCCAGAGGTATGCGCCGGTTTCCGTGTCGATGAGCTGCGCGTTGACGCGAATGCGGTCCCCGCCACCCTGCACGCTGCCTTCCATCACGTAGCGCACACCAAGTTCTCGCCCGATCACCCGGACGTCCACTGGCTTGCCTTTGAAAGTGAAGGCAGTGTTGCGAGCTATGACGAAGGCGCCAGGAATACGCGACAGGTCGGTTGTGAGGCTTTCAGTGACACCGTCGACGAAGTAGTCCTGCTCGCTGTTGCCATTGAGATTGACGAAGGGCAGGACAACGATGGAGAGCCGCGGTGCGACGGTCGTGTGCGGCGCCGCTGCTGGGGGGTGCGCGGCTGAAATCGAATAGATTTGCACGAGCTCGGCGATGTTCTTCAGTTGCTGCTGCCCGCGATCTTGCGCAGCGATATCGAGTTTGCCACGTACCTGGTCATAGACCGCACTGGACAAGCAAATACCACCAGGCTCGGCAATCCCTTCGAGCCGCGCAGCCACATTGACACCATCGCCCATGAGGTCGCCATCGTCCTCCACGACCACGTCACCAAGATTGATGCCGACGCGGAACTCGATGCGCCTGTCCTGTACGAGGCCAGAGTTGCTCTCAGCCATGGCCTGTTGCATATCGATGGCCGAACGAACTGCATCGACGACCGAGGCGAACTCGGCCAGCAAGCCATCCCCAGTCGTCTTGACGATACGCCCGCGATGGGCGGCGATCATAGGATCGATGAGATCCTTGCGGATGGTCCGGAGGCGATCGAGCGTGCCTTCCTCGTCAATTCCCACAAGCCGACTGTAGCCGGCTGCATCGGCCGCCAGGATTGTCGTCAGCCGTCGGTTTGGCCGCTCGATCGCCAAAGCTCTCTCCTGGCTTGTTCGGGGCCAGTCTACGCATTTGGGTGCAGGTGCCAAGGGAGTCGACGATGAGGATCGCGGTCGAAATGTCCGTTGATCGCCCATCACGTCGGTTGGCACACCGCAGTGACATGTCTGGAGCGAGAGGTAGAGCGGAAGTCGTCCCCAGTCCGGGTCCGACCGCCGCCTTTGACCCGAAGCGGTCCTTTAAAGCACCTCAAAATCCCACGAGAAAGAGTGCTAGAGTGTTCTTCCCAATAGGCGCGTCCTTGCAGGAGAGGACATATGCGACGACGGGACTTCATCCGGCTGGTTGGACTGTCACCCGCTTTGCCGCTAGCGGCGCACGCGCAGCAGGGGGCGACAAGCGGCAGAGCGGCCAAGATTGGCGTGCTTTGACATGCGGGCAGCGCCGAGGAAGAGAAGGTCTATCTGGATAGCCTGACCAAGGCATTTGATGATCTTGGTTACGTCCAAGGCAAGAACGTTGTGTTCTTGCATCGATTTCCCGCCGAACAGCTGGAGCAGTTTCGCAGCCTCGCCAAAGAGCTGGTCGAAAGTAATGCCGATGTAATCGTTGCGATAACGGCGCCGGGAGCCATTGTACTAAAGCAGACCACGAGCACAATACCCGTTGTCTTCGCTATCGTGCCAGATCCGGTTGGCACCGCACTTGTTGCTAGTCTGGCGCATCCCGGCGGAAATCTGACCGGGTTATCTGTTATTGGAACCGATCTTTCCGGCAAACGTCTCAGCCTTTTGAAGGAAGCTGTCCCAAGTCTGAGCCGCGTGGCGCTTCTCCTAGATCGGTCGATGGACCCCAATACTTCAGAACACAATGTCTCAGCGTACTCGAAAGCCGCTGAGGCGATCGGTGTTGTCCTGCATCCGTTCGAAGTGGCAACCCCGGAGGCAATCGATGGGGCATTTTCGGCTGCTGCTGCCGACGGATGCGACGGCGCTATTGTGGTCGGATCGATGCTCGCGAACGAGGACCGCAGGTTGGAGCATCAGCGCTGGCGCACCGAATAGCCGGGGTATCGATATGGGCTGAAAAGGTTCGCTTTGGACTGCTAATGTCGTACGGGCAAGATGTATCCGAAATTCTCGTCAAGACAGCTGGTTACGTCGATAAAATTCTGAAGGGCGCAAAACCGGCTGATCTTCCCGTCGAACAGCCCACGCGCTTGAAGTTGGTGATCAACCTCAAGGTCGCTAACGCCCTCGGCCTGACCATACCACCGACATTGCTTGCCAGCGCCGACGAGGTGATCGAATAAGGCTCACCTTCGCGCGACGCATGAGTCCGGAATTGGCCCTGCGAAGTAGCGGCGCGTCTCGTTGAGGTCCGCTTATTGCGGCACGGCGGACTAGATTTGCTCTGGTTGAGTTCTTCGCATTTTGACCCAAACCGGACTTCCAGGCGCATCTTGAATCGCTTTCGTATCGGTGGGCCGTTAGCATGGCTTCCCTTGTGGTCATCCTTGGAGGGAGGCATGCACCGACGGGAATTCATCAGTTTGATAGGAGTAGCTGTCGCTTGGAATTCGCAATCGGCGGCATATTCCCAGACGAGAGGTAAGCTGCCACTCGTTGGGGTCCTAATTCCTGGGTCAGCCGACCAGCTGAACGATCGCCTCGCTGGCCTCCGTCGTGGCCTGAGGGAGGCCGGTCTTGTCGAAGACAGAAACTATGCACTTGTTACTCGTTTCGCCGATGGCGATCTGAGCCGAATACCCGCGCTGACTCAAGAACTTGGCGAACTCAAACCAGTCGTCATTGTGGTCGCAGCGGTCGTTAACTTCGTGCACAGGATGCTCCCTGAGATGCCGCTGGTGTTCACCTCCTACGCCGCTGATCCAATTGCGTCGGGTTTGGCTCAGAGTTATGCGCGGCCGGGCGGCTTGGTCACCGTGAGCTGCTGCCGGTTTGATGGACACCGGGTTAAGCTAATCCCACCTTGCGCTCGAACTCAACAGGGCTGAGGTAACCGATCGTCGAGTGACGTCGGGTCGTGTTGTAGAACCGCTCGATGTAATCGAACACATCTGCTCTGGCCTCGTTCCTGGTGCGATAGGTTTTGCGCTCGGTGCGTTCGGTTTTCAGCGACGAGAAGAAGCTCTCCATCGCCGCGTTGTCCCAGACGTTGCCGGACCGACTCATGCTGCAGACGATGCCGCTATCAGCCATCAAGCGCTGGAACTGCTCGCTGACGTACTGGCTGCCGCGATCGGAATGATGCATCAGGGCATCCGGCTTGCCGCGCCGCCAGACCGCCATCAACAGGGCGTCCGCAACCAACTGGGCGGTCATGCTGGCGTTCATCGACCAGCCGACCACCCGGCGCGAGAACAGGTCGATCACCGCCGACACATAGAGCCAGCCCTCAGCCGTCCAGATGTAGGTGAAGTCGGCGATCCACTTCTGGTTCGGGCGCTCGGCCTCGAACTGCCGATCCAGAAGATTCGACGCCACGTTCGCAATCTGGCGATGGCCTGCGTCCTTCGGCAGACGCCGGCGTCGTGGCCGCGCCCGCAGGGCCTGCAGGCGCATCAGCCGTTCGACCCGGTGCAGGCCGCATTCGACGCCGTCCGCCAGAAGGTCTCGCCAGACGCGCCGCGCGCCGTAAGTCCGGTCACTGGCAAGGAAGCTGACCTTGACCTGCTGGCCTACGGTCTCGTCGCTCCGGGATCTGGCGCTGGGCGATCGGTTCAGCCAGGCATGAAAGCCCGACCGCGACACGCCCATCGCTTCGCATAGCCATGCCACCGGCCAGATGCCCCGGTGCTTCGCGATGAAGCCGAACTTCATGTCGCTTCCTTCGCGAAGTAGGCAGCGGCCTTTTTTAGGATATCCCGCTCCGCCTTCAGCTTGTTGACCTCGCGCCGCAGCCGCTCGATCTCCAATTGCTCAGGCTTCAGTTGCCCGTGGCCGGGGAACGACTGCGCAGCGTCGAAGCCGAACTCCTTCACCCATTTGCGCAGCACGTTCTCATGAACGCCCAGGTCTCGGCCAGCTTGCGCCACAGATACCCCGCGCTCCCTGACGAGCTTGACCGCCTCGATCTTGAACTCTCGACTGAACTTCCGTCTCTGCATGACCCACCTCTGGCTCGATAAAACACCCAATCTCGGTGTCCATCAAACCGGCAGCAGCTCACCGGGAACGTGCTGAACGCAATAGGCGGCGAAGAGGCTCTTGCCGCAAAGCGTATGAGCCTTTTTGGAGAGCTCGTGCCGCACGTGACGCGGATTGGCATGTTAGGACCGCTCGAAGGTTTACTGCTGGAGAAGGAAAAGGCTGCTCTGAAGAAGGTGGGCGCCCAGCTTGGCTTCGAGGTGTCGAACTACAGTCTACATCGACGATTTGGAGGAAGCCATCGCGCAAGGTTTGCGCGACGAAGTAAGTGCATTCTACCTGTCTGGCGAACCTATGCTAACGATCAACAAGTCGCGAGCGGTTCCCGCTCTCAGCAAGGCAGGTCGGCCAACCGTCGGCCCCTATCCCGAACTGGCCCGCGCTGGCATTCTAATGTCCTATTCAAGTGATCTAGACGATGGATTTCGTCATGCCGGGAGTTATGTCGCAAAGATTCTCGGCGGCACCAAGCCGAGCGACCTACCCATCGAACAAGCAAGCAAGTTCGTTTTCGCAATCAATCTGAAGACAGCAAAAGCGCTCAATATTGCCGTTCCTCCGAGCTTACTGGCGCTTGCAGATGAAGTGATTGAATGACCGCTTCTGGCCGATCGTTTCCGTTGTCGGGGTGTCGGTGCAAGTCAGCCACAGGGGCAAACTGGAAGTTTGCAGCCGGGCCCAGTTCGGCAGCTTCTGACCCCGGCTGTTCTCTAATTCCGGGCGCGAGGTCAAGCTCTCCTTGAACATCCTTGCCGGGTCCATGGTTCTCTCCGCGGTAGGGCGTGTCCTCCGCATAATGGCGTAAGATGACGTTAGCGGATCAATGTGTGAAGCGCGCTTTGCCCTTTCGAGCACCGCAAAGCCAGGGGCGATCTCACCAACGCCAGCGTCCCGGCAGGGACGTTCGCTCCCGCTGTTCGGCGGGAACTCGTTATCCTTTATGCAGGCTGATCAGCGGTGTCCTTTGACGACCATTTAAATTCGGGACCATCGATCCACATCCGATGCAGAATGACAGCAAGTTTTCGGGCAACCGCAACCTTGGCTTTGCGTAGCCCGCTTCGTTTCGCAAGCCGAATGCCCCACGCTTTGAGTGCTGACCATTTTGCTACGCGTGTGAGCAGCACATTGGCCGCCTCGTAAAGGTAACTTCGCAGCATCTTATCGCCGCATGTCGAGATTCGGCCCGTCCAGTCAATCTCGACGGATGCGTATCGGCGGGTCGTTAGTCCTGCGTAGGCTCCGACGCTTCGTGATCTCTTGAAGCGAGCGGGGTCATCGATCGTCGCAAGGAAGCAAAGGGCCGTGACCGGGCCGATGCCAGGAGCCGTCATGAACCGTCGAACCTGAGCATTATTGCGAGCCAGCCGCAGCACCTTGCGGTCAAGGTCCACAATCTGTTGCTCGACGGCCTCGCGTGCCTTCAGCAATGGATCTACCGCGGCAAAACGCTCTGACCGATCCTCGGCCAACTGCGCGGCACGCACAGCAAACATATTCATCTTCGCTCGTCCGATGACAAGCCCAAGATTCTTGAGGAGTCCCCGGATTTGATTTTCGATATCCCGCTTGATCTTGACGAGCAGAGCTCGGCTGACAAGAAGGGCTTTGGTCGCATGACTATCAAGATCTTTGACGCAAACCTCCATGCACCAACCACATTGCATGATACGCGCTATGCCTTCCCTCTCGAAGAAGATGTTCAGCCTGGGGCAACGACCCTAAACCAGTCGCGCATGGTCTGCTGATGCGCTCGACCTGTTCAACAGGAACCCGACTTTTCGAGTTCCTTTATCCGGAGCTCATTTACCCGTGCGCATCTAATAATGCGCGAACAACCAAAACTGTGAACTGGCTCTCACAAGCAAAGCGCCGTCTAGCGTAACGTAGCGATAAGAAGCCAGTGATGTAGCATCGCTACTCGTCGAACAGGCCGATTGCTGCATAATTGGTGGTGCTTTTCGTCCCATGGGGCTTATTTTTGCAGGAGCATCCGAGATGCAGACGCTTGGACAGACTGCGCATTTCAACATCCAGTACGACGAAACCCTGCTCGGCCCCGATGGCAATCCGAACGCGATCTCGCGGGCTCAGCGAGTCCTGGGAGTCTGTGAAGCTGAATTCGGTCTCTTGGCTAGCTGGTATAAAATCACGGATGGATTTGGACCCGACAATCGCGTCACAGTTCAAATCATTGCGGACTTTGCAGCGGGTGGGGCAAGCAACAACGGGTACAAGGGAGGCAACACGATCATCAAGATCGGCAACCAGACGGCAAACGCGAACGCGATTGCTGCGGGTCAGAGCAGCTGCATGTCTTTTGTGGCTGAATTGGTCGAGGTTCTTGCGAGCTACCGTAACAAGCACGGAAACGCCGCCTGGAACGCGAGCAAGAGCGATGGCGAGGGCCTGTCGTTACTTTGCGCCCGCGAGCGCTTCGGTACAGGGTATTCACTGTTTTTCGCAACGCCATGGGTGAACAGCTGGTTGCAGTCCAGCCGCGACACGCAGTGGATCAACGCCTCCGAGAACACCGATAAGAATCCGCTCAGCTTCGGATCGTCCTTGCTGTTTCTCTACTACCTCAAGAACCAACTGAACCACTCCATTCCAGACATCATTGCTGCGGGACGGGACAGCCTTGCGCAAACTTATCAAAACCTCACGGGCAAGAACGACGCAGCCGCAGCCTTCTCGCAATTGATTAATACATATTTCCGGCCGGGGAGCACGCCCCAGCTCGCCACTGAAAATCCATTTCCGCTCCTGGAGGGATTGCGGCGGGACGTAAAGCTCTCGATCGACCCCGAGCCCGAGGGAAAGCCGTTCCACGTGAATGAAGGCGTGGCGTTGACGTCGCCCTTTTTCACCTGCCCAAAGGATCTCTATAAGTGGTATGTCGACAGCGCTCCGAAGAAAGTGACTTGCGTTGCCACTGTGCGTGGATTTGGGCTTCCCATATACCGATGGCGAATCAATGGAGTTGACCTGAATCCACCGGCGCAACTGGACCAACCAAACGTGCAGGGTTCGATCACGGTTCAGGCGACAGTGGCGACCGATCATGCGGCCCAGCCATCTACGTCCGTGCTGCAGGACGTCCTCATCAACTATGGCGTCGGAGAGGACGATTTCAGTTCGAACCTGGTCTTTGACTTGCCCGGAGTCGTTGGCCACGTCGATTTGTCAATCGAGGCGAGCGCAAGCGAGCGTTTTGCGTCCACCGACGTTAGTGGGACGGCTCAAGGCATAACCGTTGATAACGAAAGTCTTCATTGGGAGGCGCGCTACTACACCGACCGAGAGCGCTGCATGAAGCCCTTCCTTGACGTTGCGGCACGTTATATTCGGTCCGACCCGTTCTTTAGTTTAGTGAAGTCGCTGCCGGATCCTCCGCAGGAATATACTCGAGTGATTAGAGAGCTAACACAGGCCTCCGCTCAGATCGCTACTCTAGCGCAGCATGCACCCGACCAGGCGCGAGAGTTGCGCCACGCTATGTCGTCGGCGCTGGGCATAGCTCCTGCCGTTTTGGACGAGCTCGGCAAAGCGACCATCAGGTCGACCGCGGTGCCCCACGAAGTGCCGGAGAACCTCCTAAAAGGAATGGGTCAGCAGAGTGGCTAAGTATCCTGCTGGTCATGCACTGCCCGCAATACCAGCGATGAAGCGGTTAGCGGTGCCATTGTCAGCGACTTAGCGTTTCCGTACGCTTTAGCGATTCGACAATTCGTCCGATCCTTTCATCCAGCGTCTTGTTTGCGATCCGTGCTCCTAGCCAAAGCATCAATGCCGGCCTTTTGAACATTTGAACGATGCTCATCCCTCAGTTCAGAGCTCATCATGGACTCGATATGGCAGAAACCAACCGTTCTGCGAGGGTGAAACCAACACAAGTTATTACCCGTTGATCCAAGTGCTACGTGATGCTTGTTGTATGACAGGCGTTCCTTGAGCCCAGCCGCCTTCAGGGCGGTTGCAATCTTGTCCAGGACGGTCAATGAAGCAAAGTCGCGCTTCTTCTCCCAATACTTCCGTATCCGTTCGTTCAGCCTCCTCCGAAGTATGTACTTCAGGCGTCTATTCGGTAACGTCCAACACAGTGACGCCATGAAGAACCACGTTGCTTTCGTCCAGCTTAAAAGCTCCGAGCTGCACTGCGATCATCGGCACTGAACGATTGAGGACCCGTAGCACGTTGAAAAACGGCTCGTGATTCTCTCTGCGACAATTACGGCTCTGTGTTCTGACCCGGGACGACGCTGCCGCTCAACACCCCAATATTCGATGATGCGGATAATGTGACTCTCGTCCAACGCTCCCAGCATTACCTCTTCTTCGTAGAAGGTGTCCGCTTCCTCCGAGTACATCAGGAAGTCGCTCTTGCCGCCATGCGGCTGACGGCGCTCTCGCGCGAGACTTCAAGCTCGCCCAGACCAAGTATGCTGGTATCGTTCAATATCTGAGTCTGGAGCCACTTCTCGACCAACCCAGCTGCGCGAAGTTCAACCGCTTCAATGTTTTTCAGCGCGAAACCCATTCCTGAGCTGCACCCCGGTTCCGAAGACGCGGGGTGTTTATGGGCATGCTCGGCGACTTTGGCCCTGCGACATGTCGGCAGCCTGCCAGGCCGGCAACTCACAATATTCGAATGTCAAGTCGGCGGCGAGACCGGCCGTCTATTCAGGATCGCGCGCTCATTGTCGTTCGTCGTTGCACCTCGGAACACAGCAACAAATCGATCGCCTTGCCAAAGCTCAACGTCGTGCTCGGCATGCATTTGCTCGGCTCGACGCCGCGCCGCCTGCTCGTCAATGCAGTCGAGCTTCGCCACGCAGATCACTTGCCGGCTGCTGTCCACCACGAATGCTTTGTACCGCATTCCGCAATCCGATCCCAACGGGACCGTCATCGTAATCGAATGTCCGTCTAAGGCGGCGGGCAAACTAAAGTGTGGGCGGGCGGAACCTTTGTACGTGTGGCAATTCGGCTATACTTGAAATTCATCGATCGCGCAGCGGCGCGCGTACGTGCCTAGGCTATTGCGCTACCTCACTGGCGTAATCTCACTGCGTGCCGAAGCGTGCGGTTCGAGCTTAGGATTGAGAAGCCACCAAGCATCATCAGCAGCACACCTGACCAAGTTGCCGTCCAGCTGCGTGCCTCGTCGTGCGCCTCTGCAAGGTGCGCGCCCATTGGCATAGCTGGAGGTGAGCCGGCGGGCGCGAGGAGCTGCTCAACGTCAACTTGGCCGGGCACGGAGTGCTCAGGCGTAGGCGGCCGGCTGTGAAGATCGGTGGGTACCGCTGAGGTCATGGTGGTGCCCATATCGAGCACGGAAGCGGCATCAGCCACCTTGATTTCGGCTGTAGGCGGCTGGGAGGGCTCGGCCGGTGCGGAGCGCAGCAACTCCGCGCGCGCATTAACCACCGCGCTCTTCCTGGGCCGCGCACTCCCGTTCTCGTCCAAACTGGCGGTGCGATCTTCGGCACCGCGATGACGAACTGTCTTCTTCACCTTCGCCATACCCTCGGTCAGGAACCAGCATTTACGGTGACCGTCGAACCGATAGACCCAATGCGCCCCGTCCGCGGTCGTGTTGCCGGGTCGCGGCAAGCATTGCGCTTGCGCCAAAGAGGTTGCTGCGGGCTCGCGCGGAGCGCCATTGAACAAGTCGGCAAAAGGGTCGGAGACCGCAGGTGTCGCCGCAAGACCTCCAACAAGAACCAAACCGGCGAAGCAAACTCGCAAATAACCGGACATCGAAAACTCCCGGTGTTGCGCCCCTCACCGGGACCACCCTTCGCGGCCACTTAGGCTGCCATGCGGCTCAACTCTGGCGGCGCCATGGATTCATTGTGGGCCTGAAACGAGATCCGGGTCCGAATTGAAAACCAGTGCTGCAGCCGAGTTCGCCAATCGTTGGGGAGGTTTTGCTCCCGCCCGAGGGAGCGGCACAAGTCGGGAACTCGGATCGGCCGCGAATGCGGAAGCTGTTCCGTCGCCCATCATTAAACCGGCCTCAGTGTTTGCGTGCTGGGGCCATCGCATTTCCAT
Source organism: Bradyrhizobium sp. 187 (assembly GCF_023101005.1). Classification (NCBI taxonomy): domain Bacteria; kingdom Pseudomonadati; phylum Pseudomonadota; class Alphaproteobacteria; order Hyphomicrobiales; family Nitrobacteraceae; genus Bradyrhizobium; species Bradyrhizobium sp. 187. The sequence continues at coordinate 605,323 of NZ_CP064694.1, read as the reverse complement.
GTGCGACTTGGCTACCATTCTGGATCGTCGAAGCCGCCATAGTCTCGAACGACGTACTCCCGGGTGAAGCGCTCGACCGGACGCCAGCGCTCGTGAATGACTATGGTTGCTGTCGGCGGCCTGCAATAATCAGGATTGATGACGATGGTCGGGGACGGGGAGTAGGGATTAGCGAGAATGAACGCGCCAGCAAAAGCCCCCTGACATGCGATGGCGGCCGAGGCACTCGCAGCGGAGAGGGCCAGCAGACCGGCAGCGGTGCTTGTTGTGTCGCGCGCCATGGAAAACTGCCCCCTCAGCGTCACGAGGAATTGCCCCCTCCTCGGATACTGAGGAGAGAGTGAATGAAGCGGGAACGAATCACTGAAAGCTCGGCGTGGAATGATCCACGGGGGCAGGTGATGAAGACGCCGGATGACGTGGCGGAGATGATGCGCCTGAGGGCGTGCGGGTGGGGTGTGAAGCGGATTGCGCGGCAGCTGGGCTGCAGCCATCACACAGTAAAGGACTACGTGGCGGCGGGCGGGGTGAAGCCATTCAAGTCGCCTAAGCGGCCGAAGCGTCTCGACGGCCTTGAGGGTTGGCTGCGCGAGAGGCTCATTCGGCATCGCGGCAATGCCGACGTGGTGCGCCAGGACCTGTTGGCGGACAAAGGCGTGGCCGTCAGCCGGCGGACGCTGCAGCGCGCGGTGCAGCCCTATCGGCAGGCGCTGAAGGCGGAGGCGCTGGCGACGACTCGGTTTGAGACGCCGCCGGGCCGGCAGCTGCAGATCGACTTCGGGGAGCGCCTGGTCGAGATCGGAGGGGCGAAAGTCAAGGCATTCGTGTTCGTGGCAACGCTTGGACACTCGCGACGGCTCCATGTGCGTGCGTTCCGGGCCGAGAGGCAGGAGCATTGGTTCGCCGGGCTCGAGAGCACATTCACGACCTTCAGCGGTGTGCCGGAGGAAGTGCTGATGGACAATCCACGCGCGCTTGTCGTGCGCCACGACGCGGTGAGCCGGTCGGTTCAGTTCAACGACAAGCTGGTAGCCTTCGCAAAACATTGGGGCTTCCGTCCTCGCGCCTGCGCGCCATATCGGGCGCGCACGAAGGGCAAGACGGAGAACGGCGTCGGCTACGTGAAGAAGAACGCGATCGCCGGTCATTCCTTCCCAAGTTGGGAAGCATTCGAGGCGCATCTCGACAGATGGGAGCGTGAGGTTGCGAACGTTCGTATCCACGGCACGACCGGCGAGGCGCCGATCATCCGCTTCGCGCGTGACGAGATACATCGGTTGAAGCCGCTCGGCGGGCAGCCGTCGTTTGGATCCTTGCGTGAACTGACCCGCGTCGTCGGCAATGATTGCGCCGTCGAGATCGACACGAACAGCTACTCGGTGCCGTGGCGCCTGATTGGCGAGCGCGTGGCGGTAACGATCGCGGCCGGCGAAGTGCGGATCCGCCATGGATTGCACCAGGTAGCAGTGCACAAGCAATCGGAGGGGCGCCGGCTGCGGATCGTCGACTCCGCCCATCTCGATGGTGTTGCTGGTCGCAGTGGCGCGGTCCGCCGGGCGGAGATCGCGGCGGTGCTGGCGCCGTCCTCACCGCCGTCGTTGTTACGTCCTCTTGCCGAATACGAAGCCGTGGTCGGAGGACGCTTCTGATGACGCGGGCAAAAAAGGTAATGGAAGCGACGACCGATCCGCTAGATGCCATGCTGGCGCGATTGCAGCTCTCCGGGATCCGCGATCAGCTCGACAGCCTGCTCGACGAGGCGGCGCGCGCGAACCTGTCGGCGCGTGAGACGCTGATCTTGCTGTGCGAACGTGAGATCGCGCGCAAGGATCATCGTCGCATCGAGATGGCGCTGAAGCTTGCACACTTCCCGGCCGTAAAGGAGCTCGCAGGCTTCGACTTCGAGGCGCAGCCCTCGATTGATCCAAAGCAGATCCGCGATCTTGCCGCGTCACGTTGGATCGCCAACGGCGAGAATGTGCTGCTGCTCGGGCCGCCCGGCGTCGGCAAGACGCACTTGTCGATCGCGCTGGGGCGAGAGGCTATCCTGGCCGGGTACACGGTGCAGTTCACCACGGCGACGACGCTGGTCGCAGGTCTTGCCAAGGCCCACGGCGAGCGACGCCTGGACGAGAAACTGCTCGCGCTGTCGAAGCCAAAGCTGCTCATCGTCGACGAGCTCGGCTACTTGCCACTTGAACCTGACGCGGCGCATCTGTTCTTCCAACTGGTCAGCCGGCGCTACGAAACCGGCGCCATGCTGATCACGTCCAACCGCAGCGTTGCCGAATGGGGCACAGTGTTCGCCGATCCCGTGGTCGCCACCGCGATCCTCGACCGGCTCCTGCACCACAGCCATGTGCTGACGATCCGCGGCGACAGCTACCGGCTCCGCGCCAAGCGCAGGAGCGGCCTCATCAAAACGCCGACCGCCGGTGACGACCCTCCGGTCGGCTCCGCCTCCCTCCGGCCCGTCACCGGCGGAAACAACCTTCACCGAGATCATAATCCCGATGGTGGGGGCAGTTCTACATGACGCAAAGGGGGCAGTTCCGGATGGCGTTTGACATGTTGCATAAGAAGCCGTCCTCCACCTTCTTCTTACGCACCGTAAACGGCCGCGCTGGTCGCTTGTTTCAAAAGGTAAAATTGAAACATGAACCGCAGGACCGCCGCCCACGGGCAGCCGAGGGGCCTGCGTTTGCGGTGTCGCAACCGGTTCTGGGGGGAACCTGATCCGACGAAAGGCCTGAGCGTAACGAGCATCGCAAGCTGATCGCCAGTGCGGTATCGGTGTTGCGAGCTCCGACGGAGGCGCACATGAAGCGCAGCTGGTGGATGTTGATCGCCGTCGCTGGGGCGGCGTTTGTGTTCTTCTCCATGCTGGCCATTCGGGAGCAGCGCGCCGGCTTCGATACGTTTGCCAAGCAAGGGCATCCGCAGGCCTCGACCCTATATGATGATCCCGCCCACCGGGAGATCTGCGAGCGTAGTCCTACATGCGCAACGAGCGCTAACGTCGGGCTTGCTTCCTGCCGCGATCATAGGCCCCCGTCACAAATCTTTCCGCAAGCCTTGAAGATCGGGTGGCCGGACCTTCCTCTCCGCCGACTTCGCGCGGTACTCGACCTCGGCCAGCAGCTTCGGCCCGACCCGGAGGCCCTTTGGGCGATCCGCTTAGCGACGAAACGCGTGCCCCGTGAGCCTGCTTCCGTTTGGCATCCGTCCATGCGTTGCTAAAATGGGCGTCGGCGGCCATCATCGCGATGCTGCCCCGCCCATCCAGAACTTCAGATCCGATGCCACTCAGCCACTCCGAGAGACGGCGCAACCAATGCTCGGAAGAGACCTGCGGTTTGATAAACCTCAATCGTTCCGCCCAATCCAAGGCCTCACCCGCAACGGGAACTTGCGTGAACAATGAGCAGCTTGACACCCCTTGTTCTGGAACAAACTGTCGCACGCAGACATTCTCCAACTCACGAAGTGAAGGAGAATAGGATGCGCAAGTACTTGTTTGCTGCGGCGATCGTGAGTGCAATCGCGACACCCGCAATCGCGGATGAAGTCGGTGTCGGCGTTCAGGCCGGTCCGGTCGGCGGAGGCGTCACAGTCGGAGAGTCTCACGAGCACCGCCCCGTTGATCGGGACCGCACAACGGTCGTCAGGGAGCCTGAGCACACGGAAAGTGACAGGACGACGGTCATTAAGAAAGAGAATGAGGACGGCAGCCGAGAGAAAACCGTCATTCATCACGACAACGACTAACAAATGTGCCCGGACCACCGTCCGGGCTTTTCTTTTGCCTTGCGACACAGAGACGATTCGTTTGCTTCGCTACTTCTTACTCGGATCGTCTGCGGGATTGACGTAAGTTATCCCGAGTGGCCCTTGGCCATGAATTTGAACAACGGAAGGACTACTTGTCCAACCATAGTGGTTCATTTTGGCAGGCGCTTCGGCGTATCCGCCCGCTGTTAGCTCGATCGCTTTCTTCTCATCGAGTTTGTCGCCCATTCCGATGTGAAAGTTGCCCGATATGACGGTAGCGCCTTCATCTGTTGGATGATTATGGGCGGGAATTTTATAGCCGCTTGGCATTCTTAGGCGGAGAACGAACAGCCCTTCTTTGGACGGGTCGCCCGAGAGTACCGCGATGTCGGCCCCCTTCGGCAAGGTGGGTGGTGCTGCCTCCCATTTAAGCTCACCAGAGTTAATCGGCATTTTCATATCATCGGCAATGGCTGTGTTCACACCTGCCAGGACGAAAGCCGAAGCGAGCAAGCGACTGAGCATGATCTCCTCCATTTGGTGAGCGAGCATCGTGTGCCAGCGGTGAAGCAAGTCAACTGAAAGTTAGCCTGCCGCTGCCGCATTCTAACGATTGGAGGCCTTAGCAGATTTATGATCCCACCAAGAGTGACAGCTCCGCTGACCTTGGCTTGCCAACGCTCGGACGAAACATCGAAGAAGTCGGCCCGTTGCATTTTCTCGCTCGAAGCTTACTCAGCTACTGCTCCAACCCACGAGCCCATGTTTCAGCTTAACGCTGCGTGGGTTAACCACACCAAGCGAGCAGCCTCATTTTGGACCAACTGATCATGACCGTTGGGCCGCTCTGCACCGGGAGCCGCCACGTGATTAGAATCGTCGTGCTTGGAGTGGCTTGCCTGGTTGGACTGGGCGCTATTGCTGCAGCCACGAAGAAATCCGGGCCGCCGCCCGCGGCCGATGTGGTCATGCCAATAGTAGCCGGTAACAAGGCTGATCGCCTGCCATTCACAATCAAACTGGATATGCCAGCTGCCGGTGAGCGCGCGGATGTTGCGTACGTCCAGCCTGGCGAAGAAGAGCAAGCTGATTTACCGCCATCCGCACCAAAGCAAGTCGCTCTTCCACCGCGTCGCGACTTTACGGCTCGTCATTGGCACGATCCCCATGACCTGAACGCCAGGGCCGCAAACAAGAGAGCCGACACCGCGAAAGGACCAAGAAAGGGCGCGGCTGATCAGCCTCTAAAGCAGGCTGAGGCTAAGCGGTGCCGTTCGGACGGGCTGGATCCCCTGTTAAGAAAGCTGAACTTATCGCCGCCGTGCGATTCGTGACCCACCTCTAGTCGCCCGCTGCGCAATGGTTCTAATCAATATTGATCTAGCGGCTCATTCGCCGTTAATGATTGATTCAGTTTGCAGCATGATCATTGGGGAGCGACAAGGGATGCGATCATGCGTTTGCGCCAGGCGAATACCTTGGAAGAGATCGAGGCGAGGGTCGCTGAAGCCAGCGAAGACCAAATGGCGCGTGTGACGCTGAGCGCGCGGGATTACTCGAGTGCCAGCCGAGAAGAGGTTCTTGCATTATTGAAAGCAGACGGCGATCGAAAGCGCACCAATTGGCTGGTCGCAGGCGCGGTGATCGCTGGTTTTGCGTTGGGATGGGCTGCCGGTTTTGGTCGGTACGGTCCTATAACTTTCGCGTCGCTCAATTCAACCACTCAGACAGAAACGCCTTCGCGTCGAAGCGCCGAAACGAAGTCAGGCCGCAGGACCGGAGGCCCGCGAAAGACGGTATCGACTTTGGCTTTGCGAACACCGCCAGGCGTAAGTCAATTCTCCGCGGATGGAGCGAGCATTTCCGCCGAACCGACAGCCACATGGTCCGACAGGGCTCATCAATCCGTGGACGTTTCGAGCACCGTTCCTCAGGGCATCGAAGCAGATATGACGGCGACCGGCTCGATAGCGCCCAGCGGGCCTCTCATGCCTGCCCCGGAGACAAGACCAGCAACCATTGAGGGTTGGACCGTTCTTGACGTTCGCGGCGGAACGGCGGTTCTCGGAGGGCCCGATGGGGTTCGGATGGCAATGCGCGGCGATACAGTTCCCGGCATCGGGCGAATCGATTCGATCGTGCGTTGGGGCAGCCGGTGGATTGTAGCGACAGCTAGTGGATTGATCTCGACTCCGTAAACGGCGCGCAACGCCCGCGGGGAAGCGGAACCTGTCGTCCATTTGCGAGAGGCATTCGGGATGAGCCAACGGCAGGCGTGTAAAGCCATCGGCTGTTGCCGCATGACCGTGAGATACCAAACCACCCGGGCTGACGATACCAGCCTTCGCCAGCGCATGCGGGCGATCGCCCAGGAGCATCGCCGCTTCGGTTATCGGCGGCTGCATGCTCTGCTCAAGCGGGAGGGCTATCTGATTAACCACAAGAATGGGATGGCCTCTACCTTGGTCGGCGCAAGGGCGAGGACCTGATCTACGCGGGCAAAGTTGATCACGGCTTTTCGCCAGCCGACGCGAAGGAGCTTCAGAAGAAACTCAACCCGCTGATGCGCAAGACACAACCCTACCGAAGCGCATCGCGCATCGAGGCATTTGGGGTGAACCGCAATTGCTGGCGGAGATCGAGTACAGGACCAAGAGCGCCGAAGGAAAGTGCGGCATCCGCTCTTCAAGGGATTGAGGAAAATTTTGCGATGACTGATGCGTTCGACCAATGGAGAGAATGGGCGGGAAAGCCTCCGGGTGATCGGCGCACGGCCCCGGCTGAATCGTACCACGCTGTCATGGACCTTCCGCCTGAGGATCGGTTTGACCGTGAGAAGGTCAACGAGGCGGCGCTCAACAACGACAAGAGTCTGTCTGGATTTACGAGCATGGTCATAAGCGCGCGGGCGATGTGGATTGGATAAAGGTCTTTGCCACCTAGCAGGCCGCAAGCGCATGGCTTGCCGAAAACGATCCTGAAGGCGTGGCGTGGGCCCATCCGATTGAACGGGAGAGACAGCGATGACCAGCGTGGGATTGTATGTCAGCGCTGCCGCCCTTCGATCCGGCTAAGTAAGCCACGGCTCAGAGCTCGCTGTAGATCGGGATCGAAGCGGTATGTGCGTCGACGACTTCGACGACTTTCTTTTCCAGCGGGAGATCGCCCTTGCGTTCCGACCATATCTTCTTGAAGCGCTGGACGATTTCCGCGGCCGTGTCGAGGGCGAGCGCTTCCGAGATCTTCGCCTTCGCCGCCAGATGCGTGAGCTCGTCCTTGGAGAATTCGGTCATCTTCTTCGTGCGCGAGTAGTTCAGCGCCATCTCGTCGTCCGCGATATACGGTATCGTAGATAGCAAATCGTAGGCGGGCGACAGGACGGGCGTGCGGCGGTCGGGGTAGATCAACGACCAATTCTTCAGATGCATGTCCGCGTTGCCGATCAGCGTGCTGAACACGAGCCGTCGGACAAACTCGGCGACGCCGGCTTCGCCGGTCTCGATGCCGAGAACGCGCGCGATGCTCCGGTAGTTGGCCTTGTCGTACTTCTCGTCCGGAAACACGCCGAATACCTGCGCGAAGTCCTCCATGTGGACCGGTCCGTCGGCGGAGCGGTCGAACCGCTTGACGGCGAGTGCACGCCCCTTCAGCTCACCGAGTCCTTCCGGAAGCCCCTTGATCGACTCGACGTCGATCAGTTGGAGCTCAGGCACTTCCATGCCCATCTCCTTCGCCAGGATCATCATGGAGAATTCGTTTTCGGGCACGCCCGGGTACTGATGGGACGGAAGCTTGACTATCCACGAACCGCCGACGCCCTGGACGGGAATGGTCAGACCGGCGTTTTTGGGATCGTTCTTGAGCGCCGAGAACTTCAGCTGCACGCCAGCGAGCGAGAAGCGCAGCAGGTTCTGCCGCTCGTCCGGTGTGAGATCCTCCTCGACTTGGGAAGGCAACGCTTCTCCTTCCGCCGGATGGACTGACAGGGCGCCCGGGAGGTCCCGGCCCAGCATCCAGAGAAGAAAGAATTCGCGCTTTTCCTTCACGCCCGCGCGTTCCGCGAGGTAGCGACGCAGCGGTCCCTCCGGCAGAAGATTGGAGAAGAAGGGCGGAACGACCTGCTGATACGGTTTGAATGAGGTGAGCAGATTTCCGAACGTGTCCTTGAAGGACAGGCTCAATGTTGGGCGTGCGGCGTCGTCGATGTAGCTCTGGTTGAAGGCGAGCAGCGACCGGTCGCCCTGTATGAGCGTGAGGGTCGCGATCGGGTTGTCGTGCAGGCGTACGTCCAGGACCGATACGTCAGGCATCGTCATCCTCTTCGTCGAGAGCGTAGGCCGGGCGGGGGGCTTCTACGGGATGCGCGATCCGGTTGCGTAGACCTTGCAACACGCCTGCCGAATTTTCCAGCACTGGGTTGGGGATAGGTTCGGCGCGATAGCCTCGCAGTGTATCGACGACGTCTTGGACAAGGTTCAGGTCAGTTTTCGAAAGATGGACCTGCTTCAGAAAGCGCAAGTATTCGGCGATGCGGTCGAGCGCAGCGGAGCTACCGTGGCGCTTCCTTTGTCCGGAAACGATGCGTTCGGCCTTGACGAAGAGGTTTGACGCTCCTTCCTCGAAGGAGAATTCGTGGAAGTTTGAGCGCAGGACGCCCTCCACCGCGGGAAGCAGCTTCTTGGGCACTAGTACGACCTCGAGGTCGAGTGCCCGGACCATCTGGATGAAGCTGGACAGGCCCGGTTCGACGCGGCCGGTCTCTATCTGGGAGATATGCGCCTGGGTCAGACCCGATCGGACCGCCAACGCACGCTGGCTTATGCGCTCTTGCGTCCGTTTCGCCTGAACGGTCCGGACAAGCTCTTCGCTCGGATAGGACATGATATATAATCCTAATCATAGGATCGTTTCGATAATAATAGTATATCATGGCCACGCCTCCAGTTTCAAGATCGATAATTATCATTATCATTGCAGCAGCTTGATAATAGAACCATATCAGTTAACGAGGGGGCGCGACAACGTAGCGCCACTTGTCGAACGCCATGGTGAGCCGGCTCTGAAGCCCCCACATGTCGGTTCCCGGCTGTCGATGCCACCGGAAGACCCACTTTTGGGATTTTCGCTGCAAAAACCCCGATTGGCGTCCGCGAGGCCAGCCAAACTGCGCGGGCAGAACACGGAGATAGAACGATGTACGCCGACCCGGAAGGCTATTTCGGGCAGGCAAGCGGGATCCCCTACAGTCGGCTCCACGAGCTTCGGGGTCGAGATATCACGAACTTTAAGGACAAGATCGAGCGTCTTCGCCGCGAGGGAATCCGGCTCTCGCCAAAGCTCGAATGGGATGCATTCGTGACGGCCTATATCTGCCCGGTAGCTGCGCCGAGCTGCCTATGAGCTCTGCCCCGACACGCCCGTCTCATGATCCTTCAGATCCCTATGATCCGCTGTTCCGAAAAGCGGCTGCGCTTCATGCTCCAGTCCGTGTCCTGGGCCAGAGCGAACTTGAAACTGGATTAAATCCGCGGGGCAAGGTCAGACCGCGACTACCGAACAAGTTAGTCGCAGATCGATCGGTCTCCCGCCGCTTCTGATGGAGGCGGTGAAATCCCTGACGATAGCAGTCAAACGCAGGATTTAAGCGTGAGCTCGCCACTCATTGCGAAAATGCATACGATCTCTTGGGGCATGCTCGACGACCAGCGTCAACTCCGGTGGATCTAGATGAATCATGTTACAGCAAATAGAGATCGCCGCGAAATGTCGCTCATGAGCGACGAACAGTGCGAGCTTGAACGCTGCAAGCAAGAGATTGCGCGTCTCAAACAGTTGGTTGTGCAGCTGTCTGAAATTGTTCTACGCAACGTTGTAAATAGCGCAGAGGCACGAACCCCAGCCCCATGAGTCGCTGAGCGCCCCCCGCCGGCCGGCGGAAACGAACGTAGTAGCGCGCTGTTCTCCGCAGCGCGGCACCCACCTTCCGGGCTGCGGACCGCCCTCGCACTGGCCGCCGGCGGGTAATAGTTGGCTTCGCGAGATAACAGCCCCACTCCAACCCACGACCTCACGTTGTTGTCTTATCCTGCTGCGAGCGATAAGTCTCTGCGAGTCGCAGGAAGTTTTTAAGCACCACGTGCCCGTCTTGGGTAAGTATCGATTCCGGGTGGAACTGCACACCAAAAGTTGGTTGATAGCGATGTGCGAGGGCCATGATCTCGCCCTCGTCGGAACGCGCTCTCACCGTAAGATTCGGGGCGCATGACTCATCGAGCTCAACAACAAGAGAATGGTAGCGACCAACGCAAAGTGGCGACGGCAGCTCCCTGAATAGCCCTCGGCCGTCGTGCGTTACATACGAGGACCGACCGTGCATAGGGCAACGTGCACGCGCCACCCGTCCGCCGAATACGCTCCCAATACACTGGTGTCCGAGGCAGATGCCGAGAATTGGAACGCGACCCGAAAGTTCACGGACGACGGCCGTAGATACTCCGGCCTCAATTGGAGTGCACGGACCGGGGGAGATGACCAGTGCGCGCGGCTTGAGGTCAATGAGGTCGCTGACGCTGACCACGTCGTTCCGGAAGACTTCCGTTGCTTCACCAAGCTCCTGGAAATAGCGGGCAATGTTGAAGACGAAGGAGTCGTAGTTGTCGATGATGACAATCAAAATGCACCGGATGTTTCAGCACGAAATGCGTCAAAGATTCGCTGCGCCTTGGCAAGCGTCTCCTCGTATTCTGCCGCCGGGTCCGACATCGCCGTTATACCGCTACCTGCATGAAATACAGCCATACCGTCGTCGATCGTTACAGTGCGGATCGCGATATTCGTATCCATCTGCCCGTTGAAGCCGATGAAACCGATCGCCCCGCAATAGACCTCGCGCGCCACACGCTCGATTTCCGTAATTATCTGCATCGCTCGCACCTTGGGCGCCCCCGTAATGGAGCCACCAGGAAAGCAAGCTCGAAGTAGGGTAACCGCATCCTCGTCTCCCGCGAGTGTACCCGTAACGATGGAGACGAGGTGATGCACTGAGGCATAGGACTCGAGATCGCACAGGGCTGGAACGTCGACTGAATGTGGAGTGCAAACACGTGATAGATCGTTGCGCAGGAGGTCGACGATCATAATGTTCTCGGCACGATCCTTTTCGGACGCAACGAGCACGTTAGCGCGGCGCTGGTCTTCGTTGGAATCAGCCGAACGCGCGATCGTGCCTTTGATCGGTCGTGTTTCGACCTTTGTTCCGTCGAGCTTCAGGAATCGCTCAGGCGAGCTCGATGCGATGGTCAGCTTTCCGTACCGCAGGAGAGCCCCAAAGGGTGCCGGGTTCAATGACCGCAGTTGACGATAGAAGGTGAGCGGATCGAATATAGTCGACAGCCTGGCCGTGAAGCGCTGCGCAATGTTGGCTTGGAAGAGGTCTCCGGCCAGAATCAAGTCGATGACGCGCTGTACCGCCGTAATGTATGCTTCTCGGCTGAAGTTTGAATTCCATGCGCCCGCTGTGCCGGGGAGCACGATCCGCGGCGACTTTGGGTTGGCAAGCAGGGCTGCGAACTCATCGGCTCGACGACGTGCGCGCTCGCCGCGACGTGCGGGATCCTGCTCCGGCCATCCGGTCGAGACGATCCGGCATCTGTTATCCCGGTGGTCGTAGCTGACGATCACGTCATAAAGATTCAGAATGGATTGCGGCAAGCGCTGACCGGGAATTGCCGGCGCCGACAATCGCTCCAGCGTCCTGTTCAAATCGTACGCAAAGAAGCCAGCCGCACCTCCCTGAAAGGGCGGAAGATCGGGACGATGCTCTTGCGGATAGTTGGCGAGAAGAGTGCGAAGAACTTCCCATGGATCGCCATCGATATCTTCGCCGTTGCAACTCGCCCGTCCACCCGCGACTATGTAGGTGCTGAATGGATCGCAGGTCACATATGAGTAACGCCCGAGCAACTCATGCGTTGCTGCGCTATCGAGAAACGAGAGGTGCGGTCGATGCGCGAGACATTGCACCGCTTTGATAGGCTCAATCCACTGTAGTTCACGGACGTGCATCGCCTATGAGTCACCGCTGACTGGCGTGCTGCTAGACACGCTTCGATTATGATCCCGACCACAACGAGAGCGACGCTGGTCAGAGCGCCGCAAGCTCTCGAGATTGACTGTCAGACTAAGCCCCGTCGGGGGATACGATGCGCGGACTAAGTTGGACTCCGCCTGCCGCTGAGACGAAACGCGCATCTGTTGATACGTCATAGTCGGCCGCGAGGCGCAGCTCGCGCAGTGGTCGTGCTCGCCTGATCGATTCCTGGTAGAGCTCATGCGCTTTGTAGGCTGCGAGTTCCGTCTCGTTGTCGAACTCACCGTAGACCACGACGTCGATATCGTTGCCGAACTGGTCGGCCTTGCGATTGCGAGCAATCTCGAGCCGCCGGGCATGCGAGATCCTGGTGAGAAGCGATAGGCCTTCGATCATTTGGTCGATGTGGGCCTTATCTTTGGCCGTAAACAAGACAATGTGACGGATCATGGATGGCCATAGGTTAAATCGCGAGCAGGTCGCATAACTATCTTGGAATCGAGCCCGCTGCAACGCTAGCGCCACATGCCGCCTCGCGCGGCAAACAGACAGGATTTGACACTCTTACGATAGTCTGTGGTCTGAAGCGGAGCCCGCCAGATCTCATCTAGTCAGGACGCGGGAACGGCAAGGCGCTCAATCGTTTGAATGTGGCGTGCGAGCAGGTTGCAGGCTTGATCGACGTTGCGCGCTCGCAGTGCCTGCAGAATCAGGCGGTGATCCTGATTGGATCGCGGTCGCCCCCCAGCATTGCGCGCCATCGCGAACACCAATCGCGAATTTGCAAGCTGTAGCCCGTCGAGACTGGCGAGCAGGCGCGGCATCGCGCACGGCGCCACCAGCGCCTGGTGAAAGGCGCGGTTGGCCATCTCAAAATCCTGAATCGTCTGGGCATTGTCTCCTTCAATCAGAGCGAGCTCAATTCGTGCCAAATGGGTCGATGTGAACTTTGGCGCCGCATTGCGCAATGCGACCACTTCGAGCGCGGCACGCATCTCGGCGATCTCTTTCACTGAAGTGGTATCAAGCGGGGCAACCCGAACGCCGCGACGGGGCACAGCAACGACAAGATGTTGCGCCTCCAATTGCCGAAAAGCCTCGCGTACCGGGACGTGGCTCGAGTTGAACTCCCGCGCGACATGATCCTGCCGCAGCGGGGCATCTGGCGGGATCGCGCCGGTGATTATGCGCTCTCCGATTGACTCGGCAATGCGCCAGGCAACGGTCGTACTCTCGCCGTCGGTCATCATAGATTATCTATCAAAAAAGCGGGTGCGTTTGCAGGCGGCGTGGATTAGCATCAAGATCAAGACCAACGATCATAGATAATCGCGAGTATTATCTATGATCAATCATGGATGGGAACGCAAGCCTTAATGATTGCCTCTGGGAGAGTAGAGCGGAACGACAGTAGAAACGGCGCATACGTGCGCAGTAACTGGGAGCGCGCCGAGGCCCAAGCACTCTACAGCCTGCCGTTTGCCGACCTGATGTTTCGGGCGCAGAGCGTTCATCGCGACAACTTCGATCCAAACCACGTCCAAACCGCAAGCCTGCTCAGCATCAAGACGGGCGGCTGTCCGGAAGATTGCGGCTACTGCTCGCAGAGCGCGCATTACCAGACCGGTCTGAAAGCGACCCGCCTGATGGATTGCGCCGATGTGGTCGCCAGCGCACAGCGAGCCAAAGATGCCGGCGCGAGCCGCTTCTGCATGGCCGCGGCCTGGCGCAGTCCAAAAGACCGCGATCTCGATCAGGTCTGCGATATGGTTAGCGCGGTCAAAGGTCTTGGAATGGAAACCTGCGTCACGCTCGGCATGTTGACTCCGAACCAAGCCGTACAGCTCTTTGAGGCTGGACTCGACTTCTACAATCACAACGTCGACACCTCGCCGGAGTTCTACGGCAAGATCATCAGCACCCGTACTTTGCAGGATCGCATCGACACACTCGCACATGTTCGAGAGGCCGGCATCAAGGTGTGCAGCGGCGGCATTATCGGCATGGGCGAGCGCGTCCAGGACCGCCTTGGCATGCTCGTGTTGCTCGCCAATCTCCCCAGCCATCCGGAGAGCGTTCCAATCAACATGTGGAACGAGGTCACGGGCGTGCCGGTCAACGACACCCCGGAGCGTCCCGAACCCTTTGCGCTGGTCCGCCTGGTGGCGACCGCTCGGATCATGATGCCGAAGAGCGTCGTCCGGTTGTCCGCTGGACGGCAGTATATGACCGATGAACTGCAGGCGCTGTGCTTTTTTGCCGGCGCGAATTCGATCTTCATCGGCGACACGCTCTTGACCACGAAGAACCCGCAGCGCGATCGCGACGCGAACTTGCTGGACCGGCTCGGCATCGCGTCCAGCCTGGCCTGAATCAATCAGAGCAGCGCGCGCCGCGCGCAAATCCAGCTTGGGCGAGAAATGCGGATTACGTTGATGAAAGGCAAAATCCATCGCGCCTCGGTCACCGAAGCCGACCTGCACTATGAAGGTTCGATTTCGATTGACCGTGCGCTGCTGAATGCTGCGGGATTCTTGATCAACGAACGCGTTGAAATCTACAACATCGACACTGGAGCGCGGTTTGCCACCTATGTGATCGAAGCGCCTACAGGGTCAGGTATCATAGGTCTGAATGGTGCGGCTGCCCGTCTCGCCATGCCCGGAGACAAAGTTATTATCGCTGCATATGCCTCCCTTGACGAAGCCGACGCAAAAACGTTCAAGCCGCACGTTGTGCTGGTCGACCGAGACAATCGCATCTTGCCAGGCCGAAGCCGCGGGCCCGAAGTTCTTCCCTGCCATCAGAACCCTTGAGACACCGATCATACTGTCCGAGTGAAGAATGAATCCAATCCATGCGACCAAAGTTGCCGATTATGTCGCAGCCTTGCACGCCCTGAAAGACGACGACCGGCTGCGCGGCCTCAAGCCGCGCGCGGGGATCGATTTCGCGTCGAACGACTATCTTGCGCTGGCGAGCGCGCCGCGCTTGAAAAAGGCTGTCTTGGATGCGCTCGAGGCCGGTACACCGATCGGTGCCGGCGGCTCGCGGCTTTTGCGCGGCAATTGCGAGGAGCACGAACGTCTCGAAGCAGAAGCTGCAAGTTTCTTTGCGGCAGAGACAGCGCTTTTCTTTGGCGGCGGTTATGTTGCAAATTTCGCTGTCCTGACAACGCTGCCGCAGCGGGGCGATTTGCTCGTTCTCGATTCTCTGGTGCACGCGAGTATTCATGAAGGCGCGCGAGCTGGCCGGGCCGACTTTCGGACAAGCGCGCATAACGATCCGGAGTCGGTCGAAAGCGCGATTCGTGACTGGCGGGCCGGTGGCGGAATGGGCCGGATCTGGATCGTGGTCGAAAGTCTCTACAGCATGGACGGCGACTTTGCGCCTCTCAAGGATATGGTCGCGCTCGCCGACCGGCATGATGCGTTCCTGATGGTAGATGAGGCCCACGCAACAGGCGTTTACGGCGAGCAGGGACGAGGACTCACCGCGCCCTATGAGGGACGCGAAAATCTGCTGGTCGTTCATACCTGCGGCAAGGCGCTGGGCGCGGCCGGCGCGCTCGTCACTGCGTCCGGCGTGCTGCGAGACTTTATGGTCAATCGTTGCCGTCCATTCATCTTCGCGACCGCGCCATCGCCGCTGATGGCTGTCGCCGTGAGGGAGGCGATTCTGATCCTGCAGCAGGAACCCGAGCGACAGCAGCGTCTCACCAAGCTGGTCGCGTTCGCGCATCGGGAGATGAGAGAGCGCGGTTGGAAAAGTCTTTCGGATTCGCAGATCGTGCCATGCATCGTAGGCGACAATGCGCGCACGATGCGGCTCGCCTCTGCATTGCAGGCTCGCGGGTTCGATATCCGCGGAATCCGGCCGCCAACCGTCCCGGCGGGCACGGCCCGGTTGCGAATTTCACTGACGCTTAACGTGGGGGAGACCGACGTGCGTACAATGCTCGATGCCTTGATCGATGAGACGAAAGGCGAGCTTCAATGAGTGTCAAACTCGTCGTGACGGGCACAGGTACCGGAATTGGAAAGACGGTGTTTTCCGCGGGGCTCGCCAATCTCCTCGGAGCGGACTATTGGAAGCCGATTCAGGCTGGCCTCGAGGGAGAAACCGATACCGAGGTCGTCTCTTGTCTTGGCGGCCTCTCGGCCGATCGCATCCTGCCGGAACGCTACCGCCTTCGGACCCCCGCTTCTCCCCATCATTCTGCCGAACTTGACGGAGTTCGCATCGAGGCGGATTTGCTCGATGTGCCCGATACCGGGGAGCGGCCATTGGTGATCGAGGGCGCGGGCGGGCTGATGGTGCCGCTGAGCGGCGACACACTCTACATTGATGTCTTCGAGCGATGGCGGCTTCCAGTGGTGCTTTGCGCAAGCACAGCGCTGGGCACCATCAATCACTCGCTGCTGTCGATAGAGGCTCTCCGAAAACGTGAGATCCGCATTCTTGGGATGGCCTTCATTGGCGAAAGAAATGCTGAGACTCAGGTTGCAATTCGCGAGATGGGGCGGGTGCGCTGGCTAGGGCGATTGCCATGGCTTTCTCCCCTCACGGCAGACACGCTGCAGGCCGCCTTCCAAGCCTCATTCCGTGCTGATGATTTCAATCTGTGATGCCGAAGATAAAGTCGCCGATCTGGCATCCGTTCACGCAACACGCGCTTCAAGGCGAAATGACAAAGGTCGTGCGTGCTGATGGTGCTTATCTCCACACAGCAGATGGGCGCCGTATTATCGATGCCATTTCATCCTGGTGGGTCGTAACGCACGGTCATTGCCATCCACATATTGTAAGCGCCATTCAGGAACAAGCCGGTAAGCTCAATCAGATCATCTTTGCTGGCTATACCCACGATCAGGCTGAGGAGCTTGCTGCGCAACTTTTGAAGCTCGCACCCCGTGGTCTCGACTATGTCTTCTTCTCGGACAGTGGCTCTACCAGTGTCGAAGTCGCCTTGAAGATGGCACTCGGGTATTGGCATAATATCGGTCAGCAGCGAAGACGCATTGTCGTAATGCAACATTCCTACCACGGCGATACGGTTGGGGCGATGTCCGTTGGTGCCAGAGGCGTGTTCAACGCGGCGTACGGTCCGCTGCTGTTCGATGTTACCTCGATCCCGTTCCCCGCGAGAGGTCGTGAGCAGGCGACACTCGCTGCGCTCGAGTCCGCGTGTCGAAACGAGATGCCAGCCGCCTTTCTTGTGGAGCCTCTGATATTGGGGGCGGGCGGGATGCTGATGTACCCAGCCTGGGTGCTAACAGCGATGAAGCGGATCTGCGAGGCGTCGGACGTCCTGTTCATTGCCGACGAGGTCATGACGGGCTGGGGCCGCACCGGATCGCTATTTGCTTGCGAGCAGGCCAATGTCACGCCCGATATCGCTTGCTATTCGAAAGGTCTCACGGGAGGGGCGCTCCCACTCGCGGTTACGCTCTGCCGTGCGCACATTTTCGACGCGCATTATTCGAAAGATCGTATGCGTACGTTCTATCATTCGAGTTCATATACGGCGAATCCGGTAGCCTGTGCCGCTGCAAAAGCGAACCTGGATCTTTGGTGGTATCAGGACTCCCGCGAGCGCGCCGCTTCGCTCGCCGCCATGCAAGAGCGGGCAATTGAGCCATTCCGCGCCGACGCGCGCTTTGAAAACGTTCGTCGTTCCGGGACCATCACAGCGCTTGATTTGAAAACGAGCAATGGCGGCTATTTGGCGGACATCGGTCCGAAGCTTCAGGCTTTCTTTAACGACCGAAATCTGCTGCTGCGCCCGCTCGGCAATACCATCTACGTGATGCCGCCCTATTGCGTCACCGCGGCAGATCTCGACGAAATCTACGCTGGCATCAGCGATGCTGCCGATGCGCTGGTTTGAAGGCGCGCTTTTCGAGTTCGGACTCGCGCTCCACCTCCGTAGCAATTCTCGTCACAGAAAGAAGGGCGAAAGAGGTTCTGTACAAAGCACGCTTGCGTTAATGAAGTCCGTGACTTTCTGGGAATTGACCAATGAAGCTTGGGAGTGACGGACCATGTCGGTGGCGCAAGCCGGCTTGATGGCTTGTAGTTCCTGATGTCAGTCCGCATCAGATTTTTCGATCTTGCCGCCGCCGCCGACGCTCCCAGCACGATCACGAAGCAGGACCAGTGCTGACCGCAGGTCACTTCTGCTTTACCTTAGTCTAGTGCTTATTGTTGCGTCTCTGATGGGCTTAAGCGCGATGGGGATTGCAGCATGGTCGAGCGAATGACCGTCAGCAATAATTAGTTCGCGGGCGACCTGCAGCAGTTGATCGAGAGCACATCGGCCCGTCGAGCACGTTCGAAGACTACGTCGTCTGATCGGGGAGCTGGAAGGGGCGAAGAACAGGCTGGAGCTTGATTCCGAGAAGTTCTCGGACGAGGAGGTTGATGCCTGCGAATTATAGCGAGCGCTTCGCACTGTACAGATCTGGTACGCGGCGAATAGTCACGCACGAGATGTCGATTGACCAATTTGCACCAGCAGCTCATCCTTCGGCATGAGATGCTGCGCATTCGGAGCCCGGTGGACTGCCGCGAGCAATCATGATCGAGCTTTAGTGGCGGCGCTGCGCCGGCAGCGCCTCAGAACTGACTTATCACGCGGCTGAATGCCGGGTGCACTCGGTTCTTCAGCTTAATTCAGTGTTCGCACCGGCTGTCCTTGTAGGCGCACTTCCATAGTCTTCCATGCCATTTGCGGTATAAGACAAAGTGAGCGTCGCCTTCTGACATACGTCCAAACGCGACTTCAGCTCACGATTTGAGGGCCTTCTTGAACTTGTTGATTGTATCCGCATGCTCCAGCTGACCAGCACAAGCATTTGAATAGGCCTTGCCACCGCCTTCGGCTGTCAATCGGCCTTTCGCCCGGCGGACCTCGGTTCTAAATCAGGCGGAGTTGATCAAAGAGGCTCCTCGAAGAGCTGCCGCGAGTACCGAACGCGCATCAAAGACCGGCTCGGGGCGGCGGGTATCACTCAGTTCGCTCACCATCTTTTTTAGATCGCCTAACGTGTTGATCCTGAGCGCAACTTTTTCAAGAACACCTTATGCGGGCCCCGGCGGAAATACGCTGATTTCCGTCCATACGACGACCGAAATTGGTCCGGCCTTAAGCTCGGTGGCGCGGCCGGGATTTCTCTGAGGATCGCACCGGCCGTAGTCGTGTCGCTTGGATCGGCTTTCATTCGGCGTCGCGGCTGGGGCGACTTCTGCAGTGATCGCAGAGCTCGACGAACTGACGCGAGCAGCTCCCGCAGGCGCTCCATGCGGGCGATCTGGAAAGGATAGGCAGGCTTAATCATCGAGGCAGGTCTATGTGATCGAATGAGAGGACGCCGACAATGAAGATGATGATGAGCGGGCAGGTGAGGAGTTTATCGAAACGATATTCTGTGCACCATGAACAAGCCAGGCCGCGGGCCGATCCATTCTTGATCCGATAAATCAGAGCTTGGCTCACGGCGGAGTTCGCC
Source organism: Bradyrhizobium sp. 187 (assembly GCF_023101005.1). Classification (NCBI taxonomy): domain Bacteria; kingdom Pseudomonadati; phylum Pseudomonadota; class Alphaproteobacteria; order Hyphomicrobiales; family Nitrobacteraceae; genus Bradyrhizobium; species Bradyrhizobium sp. 187. The sequence continues at coordinate 585,952 of NZ_CP064694.1, read as the reverse complement.
GCCTGGACTGGCTTCACCCTGCGGTCTGAACGTCTACGGAAACACCCCGCGGACCCGCACGGACCGATCAGGCGGGCCCGCCCCGTTTAAGCGGTTTGACTGGGTCTCTCGGACCGCAAAAGAATCTCACAGGCGCCTCTTGCGGAACCTTGGGAATGCCTCTAGTCTACGGAGTATTAGCTTCGGATTTGATACTGCGGGGACTGAGGATGGCCAGAAAGACTCCATCAACTAGCTTGATAATTGCCGGCGAGCAGGTCGAGGTCACGCACCAGTCGGTCCCGATCGGATCCCTCAAGCTGAACCCCGACAATCCCCGTATTCGCTTTCTCCTCAAGCGGAGGGGCGGCGGAAACGATCAGAAGAACATCCTGGCGCTGGTGAAGGAACAGCCCGGCTACGACGGGCTTCAGAAGGCCATCAGGAAGGCCGGAGGACTGCACGATCCGATCATCGTCAGTCATGATGGTTATGTCGTCGAAGGAAACACCAGGACGGCGGCCGTCACGACGTTGCATGAAGGCGCGAGGGCTGACCGGAAGTGGCAACACGTCCCGATCGCACGATTGCCGAAGACGGTTCCCGCGCGAGCGATGGCGATGCTGATGGCGTCCTATCACGTCGCCGGAAAGACCGTGTGGCGTCCTTACGCGCAGGCCGATCAGATCCACGAGCTGCACAAGGTCCACAAATGGACCATCGAACAGATCGCAGACGAAACGCGCATGTCGCCCAAGGAGATCCAGTACTACCTGGACGCCTATTCCTATCTGATCAACGAGGTGTTGCCGCAAGTCAAGAACGGGGCTGGGGCCGATATCCTCGAAAAGAAGTTCAGTCACGCACTCGAATTCGTCAAGCACAAGAATACCGAGCAGCTCCGCGAAAGCCCCGCCGCCCGTAAGGTGCTGGCCAAGCTGCTCATTGACGATAAGATCAAGGGGGCGGAAGTACGGGACCTGGACAAGATCCTCGGCAGTCCCAAAGCCGCAGCTGCATTGCAGAAATCCGGCTTCAAGGCGGCCAAGAAAGTCCTGACTGACAAAGATCCGCTGACGGGTTCACCGACCCTCAAGAAGGTCGAGGCGCTGACCAAGGCCTTATCTAAGATGGGACGCCAAGAACTCGATCTGCTGAAGAAGTCAGCGAAGGCCCGAAAGCTTATCAAGGAACTCAAGGACGTCGTTGACACCGTTGCGGCGGTCGCCGGCATCGGTACAGGAAGCAAGAATGGCAAGGCGTAGTCAGGCCGCAGTGAAAGCCCCTGCTGCGACGGTCATCGTCGAACAGGTGGACGAAATCACGTTGGACAAGGTGAAAGTCCAGGTGCGCGGACAGAATCTGCCGGCCGAAGACATCCTCCTCGATCCGACCAATCCGCGCGTGGCCAACACCATGGCAGTGGGCAAATTCGGGGACGGACAGCAGATGCAGGACGCTCTGCGCGATGTCCTCTGGTCCGATCCCGACGTGCAGGACCTCTATCGTTCGGTGCTGGCGAACCGGGGGCTGATCGAGCGGATCATCGTCCGAAGCAACATGGTCGTCGCCGAGGGGAACTGCCGCACGGTCGTTTACAGGAAGCTTCGCCAGAATTTTCCGGACGATCCGACGTGGCGCACGATTCCAGCGCGCGTGCTTCCCGCCGATATAACCGACCGTCAGGTCGCGATACTTCTCGGCGAGCTTCACGTCGGCGGCAAGAACGAATGGTCTCCGTTCGAAAAGGCGGGGCACATCCATCAGCTGTTTACGCAGTTCGGCATGGTGCAGGAAGAGATCGCGAAAATCCTGAAGACCTCGAAGACGGCGGTGAACCACAATATTCGCGCGTTCGAGGCGATGAAGAACAAATATCTGCTGGCGTTTCCCGGCCCGGGGGCCGTGCGGAAGTTCAGCTATTTCCTCGAAGTCTACAAGAAACCCGAGCTGCGCGAGTGGATTACGGGCTCTCCGCAGGCCATCGACAGCTTCGTTCAATGGGTCGGCACCGAAAAGATCGCGCAGGGCGCGCACGTGCGCGAACTCAAGGACATCGTTTCGGATCCGCGCGCGCTTGCCGCGTTCGATAAGCAGGGCCGGGAAGCGGCGATGAAGATCCTGAATCAGGATCGTCCCGAACTGAATTCGCCGCTGTTCAAGCTGATGGTGGAGATGACCGAAGCTTTCGACGACGCGCGGCTGGACGACATCCAGCGGGTCCGCAAGGACACTCGCGGAGGTGCGAAAGCAATCGTGCGAAAACTGAGTGAAGCGATGGAACGGTTTGTCGATCTTTGCGACGGTCTTGAGTGAGGAGTGGAAGCTATGGCAGTTTACGTTCGAAACATCCAGGGCGTCCGCGTCGAACTCGAGCTCGTCGAAATCGACCCCAATCAGGTGAGGCTCGATCCGACGAATCCGCGCGTCGGGTACTCCATGAGGCAGCTCGACGACCAGCAGGCCGGTGATGCAGCCTGCACGCTGCTGCTCACGAGCCAGGAAGACACCGAGTCGCTGAAACGCTCGATCATCCTGTCAGGAGGTGTGCAGGAGCCGATCTACCTGCGCCACGACCGCAGCGTCGCCGAAGGTAACCGCCGCGTCGTCGCCTTGAGGGCAGCGAAAGACGAACACCCCGACAATCCGGCTTTCAGCGCAATGCCGGCCTGGATTATCCCAGAGGGCACGCCTGAGCACACAGTGCAGGACCTGCTGAACGAGATTCATCTCGGATCTGTTCGCGGTTGGGCGCCTTACGAAAAAGCCTTGCAAATGCGCGCGCTGGTCAAGAGCGGCCTTATCGAAGCCGAGGTCGCCGAACGCTATCGCATGACCACGAACGACGTCCGCCAGCACATCGAAGCCGCGAACCTGATGGATCGGCTGTATTTCCCGATCGCGAAGGATCCGACCGACGCGGAACATCGCAGCAAGTTCTCGTATTTTCTGGAGTTCTCGAAAAACGGGCGTATTCAGCAGCACAAGGAAGAGATGCCGGACCTTCCCGAGCGTTTCGCCCGCTGGGTGAGGGACGGACAGGTCGACACCGGCATGAAAGTCCGAAAGCTGCCGAAGATCCTGGACGCAAAGGAGGCGGTACGCTTGTTGGAGATCGACGGCTTCGACGCGGCGGAGGCCTATCTGACCGAGCGGAATCCGCGCGAACACGAGTTTTACCTGCTGATGGAGCGGACGCGTGGGCGGCTGGCCGACATGTCGGTCACCGAAATGATCGCTGCGCGTCAGAGCCCGGATCGGCTCCAGATCTTGCAATCACTCAGAGAGACGTTGGGCGACGTTTTGGAGAATATCGATCGAGTCGCTGCCAACCGCTCGGTGCCGCGCAAGGCCCGCGCGGCCCGGAAGCGTTGAGCGCCGCCGTGGGTCTTACGCATCAAAACCTGCTTCTGTGGGCAGCCCGACGCATGCACGCGGACGGGTATGTCGTCGCCGGCTTCGATGGAACGGCGCCACAGGGCGGCAAGTGGAATCTGCTGCGTGCACCCTTCAAGCTCGGCCGCCACAGGCCGGATGCCTGGGGAACGACTCCAGACGGTACTCTCATCGCATTCGCCGAGGCCAAGACCGCCGCCGACATTCTCAATCGGCACACGCTAGAGCAACTCCGCATCTTCGGCGCCGTAAAAATGAAGGCCGGCTGGAAGCCCTGCGCGCTCTACGTCGCCGTTCCCCGCGAGCAGGCGCCCAAACTCGATGCGGCGCTAAACGCAGCCGGCCTACTCAACGCAGGCCATGTCATCAGGATGCATGTACCAGAAGCATTGCTACGGGACGGGCGCCATGCCGCGTAGGCCACCGATTGAGCAGATGCAGCACCAGGTCGACGGGACGGAGTTCCTTCAAAGCAACGAGCGTGCCGCGCTGTTCGACGAGCAGGGCCTCGGTAAAAGCAAGCAATTAATAGATGCCATTGCCGCCCAAGTCGCCACCGGCGAACTGGAAGGCGCGGTCATCATCTGTCCGAACGGACTGAAGACGAACTGGGCGGAGGAAATCCGGAAGTTCTCCGATCTGCCACTGGCGGTGTTCGGCGCCGGTCGCAAGGCGCGGCGCTCATCCTTTGCGCGCCTGAAAGCCGCTTTCTACGTCATCAACTACGAGGCCGTCGGAGCCGAACTGCCGTCGCTTAAGGCGCTGCTCCGATTCAAGCCGATGGCGCTGGTGCTCGACGAAAGTCACCGCATCAAGACCGCGGAAGCACGTGTCACGGAGGCCATTCATCAACTGAGGGCTAGCGCGAAACGCCGCTATATCCTCTCCGGCACCCCGGTCGCCAACAAGCCGGAGGATCTTTGGAGCCAATTCTATTTCCTGGACGACGGCGTATCGCTGGGATCGACGCTTGCGGAATTTCGGGCGAGATACAAAAGCGAAGGCGGTGGATATACCGGTCTCGACGACCTGCGGGAGCGGGTCGGCGGCCTTTCCAAGAGAAGGCTCAAGGATCATGCCGTAACGCTGCCGAAGAAACGTATTCGAAGACTGCGCCTGGAGATGGAGGGCCGCCAACTCGATCTGTACGACCGAATGCGAAACGAACTGGCCATCTGGGTGCAATCGCTCGACGGCTCCCAGATTCTGCGCGAAGCAGAAGCGATTCTGGCGCGGCTGATCCGACTGGCGCAGCTCGCCTCCAACCCGGGGATGCTGGATGCCGGCTATACCGACGAGCCATGTAAATTCCTGGCTCTCGACGGGCTGCTGGGGGACAAATTCGGTGGCGCAGACGAAAGAAAGGCTATCGTTTGGACGTCGTTCGTCGCCAATATTGCCACCTTGGAGGAACGATACGCTGCTTACCGTCCGGTTTCGCTGCACGGAGGGCTGTCTGGCCCGCAGCGCGACGCTTCGGTCCGCGCCTTCAAGGAAGACTCTAGCGTCAAGCTTATGATCGCGAACCCGGCCGCGGCCCGCGAAGGCTTGACACTAACGCAGGCGAACGTTGCAATCTACCTGGATCGCACGTTCAATCTGGTCGACTTCCTTCAATCGCAAGATCGGATCCACCGCATTTCGCAGACGGAAGAGTGTGAGATCATACTCCTGCTTGCAAAGGACACGGTCGACGAGTTCGTGGATTTCTGTTTGGAGCAGAAGCACAGGCTTGCTCAGTTCGTCCAGCAGGATGCTCCGACGGTTTCGGGAGCTGACCTCGCACTAGAAAAGCCTGAAATCCTCCGGGCTCTTCTCTGGCCTGAACAGCACGAAGAACAGCCGGGCTAACGGTCGGCAGCCGTCGCGGCGCAATCAGCAGACGGAGATCCATTACTCCAGAGGCTCTTCGTTCGTGGTTGGCCGATCCGTTATAAGGTCTGGAGTATGCGGTCGATCAAGGCCTTTGCAGCCATCTGATTGGTCGAGCATTTGTAGATCAACTCAAAAAACTTCTCATAGTTCTTGCGTTGCGCCTTGGGGACCGCGGCTAGCGGCGACATCTCCGTCTCATTCTCACCGACGAGCCGCTCCAGTTTTTTTCTTAGCCGGCCGATCGTCGCCTGAGAGCCTTCGATGCCTTCGGGCACGAAGATGCTCATCGCCGCAATCTTCTCCATTTGCTGAAGGGCCCGCTCGCCTGCCTGGGCGAACTTCGCCAGTTCCGCCTTTCCGACGCTGCGCTGCCGGACGATCTTGATGGCATCGGCAGCGGCCTGGCGCTGCAGCTCGAAGTCCCTCAGCCATTTCCGGCGAATCGAGCTGGTGCGGCAACGGCGCGAGATATCGCGCGCGGTCGGAGCCAGGTGATTCAATAGATTGTGGAAATGTGCGTTCTGTTCGAAGTGGTCGCGACGTCCATTGGGCACGATGCGGCGGTCGATGACGTGCACCTCTCCTACCGACCATACATTGAACCGCGGTTCGGCGAACAGCTCCTCAAGAAGCGAATGTTCGCCGATCTGAACGTTGCCGGACCTCAGCCGCAGCCCTTTCATCAAAGCGCCGTTCGGAAGTGCTCCTTCGTATTCGTGATGGAGGATCCAGGCGATCGCAGCCATCTCGCCGTCCATGCCGGGAACAGTGACGATGTCCAACCCCTCGAATGAGATCGCCCTCTTATCGTCGATGGCGAATTCGTCTCGATGCGGACGAAACACCTGCGGTTCGACGCCTTCGACATGCAGCTCGATCTCTCCCAAGCTCACGAAGTCGCGGAGAGCTTCGGTGATCTGATTGCCGAACTTGAACTCTGGCGAGAAAGGAAGGGGTGCGACCTGGCTCAGATAGTCCGCGATGGCCGCCGCACTCATCATGCGATCGCTGCGAAGTCGGATGACGCCCTTCATTTCGACTTCGAAGAAGCGCCCGGGATAACCCTTGGCGTCGATCCGCGCCACCGTGACGATTCCCCGAATAAGCTCTGCGACGCCGTGATCGGCTTCTGCCGCCCGCAGCGAAGCCTTGAGGGCCCGGCAATCCCACCGGAGTTCGGAGACGTGCGTTTCACCGTCGGTTCGCGACCGAAACACGAGCTCCTGTGCATAGCCTAGCCCCGCCAGACGACCGACCCCTCGGAAGCCACGTGCCTCGGATCCCCGCTTTTCGCTGGCTCCGAGAGCCGTAAGCTTCCTCGCGAAATCCTTCCAGGCGATTCCGCTGCCATTGTCCCTGATCCGAACGGTTCGCGAGGCCTGATCGATGCCAATATCAACACGTCCGGTCCTGCCTTTCGGAATTTCGCCGCGTCCTTTCGCGTCGTCGATCGCGTCTGCGGCGTTCTGAACGTATTCCCGGTATACCGTGAGCGGATCGACATACATCGCGCTTGAGACCAGCTCCAGAACGTCCTTGCCGATGACGATCTCCTCGATCTTTGGACGACCATCCTCGATGCGGGCGTCGCGGACGACAGCCTTTGCCATGGTTTGCTGGGTCACGCGGCAAGCCTTTCTCTCGACTTCTTCTTCGGTTTCGGGGGCGGAAGAGGCTCCTCCTCGGAATCGAGGCCGGCGTCCTCAACGCGTTCGTCGTCGGCCAGACCCAGATCGACCGGAGCGTTCCGAAGCAACTCCTTCTGCTTCGCCCAGATCTCCGCCAACTCGTCTTTCGACACGGGGATGTAGAAGCGGAGAATTCGTTTCATCAGGGTCGAGCTTGCTTGGTCGGCAAGGGAGACAAATTCTCGCGGATCGCATGATGACACCATGCGCATGAGTTCGGTGCGGCCATCGACGTCCAGTTTAGCGAATTCTTCCCGATACTCATGTAGCCTGCCGTCCCTGTCGAATTTTTCGTACCAGTCGCGGTTGAAGATGAAGTCGTGGGGCATCGAGAGGATGCGGTCGTAGTCTTCGAACTTGTCGCCGAACGCGCGCTTGAAGAAATCGGGCTCCCCGCTGACCACGCCGTGCGTTGCTTGCAGCACGATCTGCATCGAACGCAGCTGGTAGCGTGTCCATTTCTCGCCAACATGGCCCCTGTCGGGGCGGTCCGTCGGTTGGTAGCGCATGGGAAACGACCATATTCTCACGCCGAGTTCTTCGTTGAGAGTGACGTTCAATCGCATGCGCTCGAACAGGTCTTCCGGCCCATCGTGGAAATTGTAGAGCATGTAGTTGGAAAGTTCGGTGAGGCCGAATTCCGCCGCATATCGGACAGCCTGCTCGTACGGCTTCTTCAGACCGAGGTGATCGAAGGCGATTCTAAGCGGCTTGAGACATATTGAGGCCAGCTCCCGCAGATACATCGGATCCTTGCACAGGATGCGTGCGTCGACACCTTGGTTGAAGTCGACACGACGCAGCACAGGGACCCGCGTTCCGGGCCGTAGCAGTTTCGCGCCTGGCGTGAAACCGAGGTCGCGGATTTCCGCGATGATCTCCTTAAATCGCGGAGATGCCACCACGTTGTTGTCCATGAGAATAAGGTCCTTCTTTGGACCGTAATGCTTCTCGATCGCATTCACGAGACCGGTGAGCGACTCGGTATCGCGCTGGGCGCCCTCAAGCTTGGGTACGCCGCAGAAGTGGCATTTGCGGATGCAGCCGCGCGAGGTGTAGGCGAAGTAGGCGTCGCGTACCGGATATTGATATTCATGCTCGATCTGCGAAAGGATGTCGTAGTCCGGCACTAGGTCCTCGATCGGGAGGCCGCTGGTATCATCAGCGTAAAACTCCTCGGAAAACTCGTCGAGTTGTAGGGCGGTGGCAGGAGCCTCGGACAACAGACCCTTGATGAAGCGCACGCCATGCCAGCGCCGATCGGTCCGGAACCGATCATGCATCAATGAGGCCGCTATGCCTCCGACGAAGACTTTGTCGGTCTGTCCATTCGCAACTTCGATCGCAAAGTCGATGGTTTGAGCAATCTTGGGGTATTCAAACGAAAACAGCGTTGTGACGTAGATGCGATCCCATCCTTGGGAAAGAACAGAGCGGTCTTCACCCTTGATAAAGCGCACGCGGTCCCGCTTGCCGCGCGGACCGTGATATTGCGCGATCTTCATTAGTCCAAGCGGCGGATACTTGTTCTTATATCCCGGCTCGATTAACAGAATGTTCTTGTTAGCCATTTACCACCTTGTACCGCGACAACCTGCGCGCCTCTCGAACAAGCTCGACAGCCGCCTTGACGCCGGCTTGTCCGCCAAACCCCTTGAGACGGCCGGTCGTCGACCAGTCGATCGTATTGGCGAAATCCGACAATGCGCCGATGAACGCGCGCCGGTCGCACGGCCGTCCGGCCTGCCGACACTCGTTGAAGATATCCGCTGCGATATGCATTAGCGCATAAACGCCGACACCCTTGGTAAGCATGTGGTGGCGCGTATCCTTCCACTCGTTCGGAAGAACCGCGGCCACCGCCTGCCAGAAATCCAGGACCACCTGTGCCGCCTCATCCGGCGAGCTGGCCGGATTCGACCGCGTGGCCTTGAGGAAATCGTTGATAGCCTGCTGCATCATCCGCAGCGACACAATACGTTTCAAACCGGCGGTGGCGCTGCCGCCGAGGTTGAGACGCCCTTGCCACGGCGAGCCGTCCGTGCTGTTCAGCCGCAGTGCGATGAAAAGTTCAGGACGCTCGATTGCAAGTTCCTGCGCGAGCTGGGCTTCATGAAAGTCGAGCAAGCTCGTGCTCAGTCCGCGGGCCTTGCTGTTGATGACGTTGAACACTTCCATCTCTTCGCGCTCCGAAAGTCCGATGAAGCACATGAAGGGAAGAAGAATGGGCAGATCGCCCAAATGGCCCAGACGATGCTGACAATCCACCTGCGCCATGATCTTTCCGGCAGTAGGCGAGATTTCGAGTGTTACGCTGGCCCCGTCACTTTCGATCAGTTTCCACTCGCCCGCAGCACACGGGCGAAGGTTCAGCGTCAAAGGAATCGTCGAGCTCGCGGGCTCCTTGATGTAGCGGCGGAAGTCCTGACTATGCCGTTCGTTGAAGGGGCGCTGGTAACCGCGGCCGGTAGCCTCCTCCAGAATATCGGCAAAGCTTAACCGGAACAGGAGATCGGCACGCGCGAACCCGAGGAGAACGGGGCGATGAGCCGAATTCCCCCTCAAACAACTGATGATTACTGATTCAGCCAAGGTGGCAACCATTTTGCAGCGCTGGGCTGCACTTTTGCAATCGATACGCTGCAGGTCAAGCCCTTGGATGAGAAAACCTTGGAAAACCGGTCAGGCGTCACGATCGCTAGGCCAGCGCCGTTAAGCGCGGCCTGCCTGGAATCAAGCGGCTGGGCGGTCTGACGCCAGCGCCCGAGCCGAACCCGAGGACTCCGGTCGCTGCGCCGGGGACCGACGCCAGTGATTCTGATGCAAAAACACCCGCTACACCCGGTCTTTCGAATTGCTCGCATTCACGCGGCGGCATCTGGCGATGCCTGCCGCCACGCGAGGCGTCAGACGGCCTTGCTGAGTTGTCGCTTGATCTTTTGATAGGTTGAGGGATCGACGAACGCGTTCACAACGTCCAGAAGTTCCTGCAGGATTTCCTGGCGCAGACGAGATTTGAGTGCGGTCAACCTTTCGTCTTCGTCCAGGAACCGCCCGACCAACATACGAGCTTGGGACTCAATGCTTTCGACGGATTTTGCCGCATCTTGCAGCACAACTGCGCTCTGCTCCTTGGGCTTGCCCTCATCCACAAGCGTCGCATCGATGTCTCCGATGGTCTTCAAGGCAGAAGACGCACGCCGTCGAAGACGCTTGGCCGTATTCATGAGATCAACGACCTGGTCGTACGAAGCCTTCGGATTATCTGCCAAGCTGGTGCTTCGTTCGACCAGCTTTCCGATATCGTCGACGACCTTCGTAACGTCGATCTGTCCCTGCCGGGACGCTTCGTAGACGTCCGTTGACAACGGACGGCATATGTTAGTGATCAAACTGCTCTTGATGTCGATCCAAAACTTTGTCTCCTCGAACCCATCGCGGCGAGCATTCGGAATAACCTTTTCGGCGTCGATGTGGATCTCGCCGACATAAAAACTGCTGATGCGACCGTATGACGGCTTAACCTGGGTAAACAGCTTCTCGAATATTTCCGTGCCATCGACCTGAATGTTGCGTACCCGAATTCTCAACCCTCGTGTACGCCAATCGGTTACGGTTGCCGAGCCGCTCAGCCGCCCGACCCAACCCCAATATCGGTTGTCTTCCCCGGAATAATATTCGACTGCATCCAAGTTCATCATGCCGCCGGAATGTTCGTAACTGTCGCCATAGGGCTTCAGTATCTGTACCGATGGGCCATCTGCCTGCACGAATACATCGATAGTTTCCAGCGGCTCCCCGAAATAGGCCTTGAACTCGGCTTCGATCTTCTCCTTCTTTGAAAAGGACGGGTCAAAGGCAACCGGCACGGTCTCTGAAAGATAATCGCGGACATCCGAAGCAGAAGTGAGATAGGCGGGCGTGTTGGCCAGCCCAGATAATGTAACCTCGAAAAAATGATCTTCGGACTTCGCCGCGTCCTGGCTCGCTTTCAGCTTGATTGCCGTAGAAAGTAATCTCGAGAGCTCGACATCGCCGCCTTCATCTGGACTCATCGCCTTGAGTAGCTTTGCGCAGTCGAACGTAATCTCCGTGAGCGTCGTTTCGCCGGGAAATGTCGTCCGGAAAATCAGTTTCTCGCAATACGCCATCCCGGCCAGTCGTCCGATGCCTCGGAAGCCGGCATCCCGCTGCCTGTCCTTCTTGGAAGCCCCGACCGATGTCAGCGTCTTCCATGCTTGGTCCGCCGGCACCCCGAGTCCGTTGTCGAGGATCTTGATTGCTTCGGAGGAAATCGAAATTGTAACTTTGCCACGATCTTTGAGAAAGCGGGTACGCTGGGCCGCGCGGATGGCGTCAAAGGAATTCTGCACATATTCCCGCAGCGTATGACGGGGCTCGCCATACATCCCGAGCGTCAAGGTCTCGAGCACGAACGCGCCGATATGCGGCGCAGCCCTACCTTGTGCCGGGTCGGTAACTCCAGATTTCGAAGCTTCGTCAGTCACGATCACTCTCCCCATCGTCGCCAATCGCGCTCAATCCGCCCGAGCTTGTCATGTCGAGCGTCACCAGTCCCGTGTCCGGCAGCCAGGTTAGGCGTTTCTTGTCATATTCGTCGGACAACAGCTCAATGGGGATCAGGTATTCCCGAGCGATCAGCGCGCGAAGCTCTAGACCCGAACACCCCTTTTCCGGCTCCCTACTCAACAGGCCTGCAAAACTTCTCGTGCTGCCAGACGGAAGCGGATCCGCGAGCGCGGATTGCTTCCCGATGCGCAGCCCGCGTATCACGCGCGGAGTGTTGCCCGTGCCTTCGATCACGTCGACTGAATAGCGCAAACGCTTTCGCTCCGAACCGGGCAGATAAGGAAGTTCCGCGTCGGCCGACCGAAGATACTCTGACAGGGCAGCAAACGCGGGCCTCCAGCGAGGATCGTTATCAAGGAGAAGAACGGCGGGCGCCAAAGCACCTTCAGGTCGCCTCAGAAGTTCACCGTAGCGGTCGAAAAACGCCGGCACAATCATTCCAAGGACGACGGCATTCGACACGCCCGGGTTCAATGCGGATGAAAGCCGCTCGACAACGGACGGCAACTGCGACGTGATTTCACCTCGTCCGGCGAGAGCAAGATCGACCAATAGCCTGCCAAATTTCAAACCCGTCCACGTGCCATTCAACAAGAGACGTTCCCACGATTGCAAGATATCGGGAAAATCCCGGGGGATCGCGCTGGTGTACTGACTGACCTCCTTTGGACTAGTCAAGCTCATGACGTCGGCAAGAGTTGGTGCAGCGAACGCGGCTTGGCTGCTACCCTTGCCGGCCCCGGTTTTGCTGTCTAGTCGTTGTTCTACGGAAGCGGAAGCCTGCTCCGCCTTCAGACCGGCGCCAGCCAGGCGCGGAAGGAAGTCGGAACGATGAGATGCGGCCAGCCAGTTGACCACCTCGCTCGGGCGGCTGGACATCCTGGCGGCATAGTCCAAGGCCGATGCCAAAAAGCCGGGATGAAGCACATACAACCGCCCGCTCTTGGTGCGGGCGGCAAACTCGTGGACAAGGAGCGGGTGAGCGCGAGTGACGTCGTGATCGAAGTCCCTATTCGAGCGATGCGGAAGCTTTTCCTCGGAAAGGATCAACGGGGCTGAAGACACCCAGTCCGTTTTTTCGTCCCGAGAGATGAGAACACCGTGCCGAGGCTCTTTTTCATCGTTGGCGATGTCGGCCAGAATTTCCTCCCAGATGACGACGTCGCCATAGCGGTTGTCGTCCTTTTTGTCATGAAAGCCCGGAGGCATTCGGTGACTGTAACGGAAATCGCCGGTTTCCCCGAGAAGCCGCACGATGGGCGTCAAATCGGTGTCAAGCACGATCGAGTTTACGAACGCGACCACCTCGTCGGCCGCAGCGGCGATGCCGCGGTCGTCGCCGACCACCTTCGCAAGCTCGCGGACGCGAGCGAATGATTGCTCGACGTCGGCCACGAAGAACTCACGCCCTGCGTATCCGCGAGCCTGGCATATAACCTCGTCGGCCCGCTCGGAGGCAAGGCGGACGAATTCATCATATTTTTTCTCCGTCTCGCTCACAACCGCGCGAAAGTTTGACGTGACGGTGCCTTTGATTAGGTGGTGATGCAGTTCATGCGCAGACCAAACCGGCACGCGCACTGCGTTGTTCGGCCGACTTTTGCACCATGCAATGAACTCGCCGCGGGCCGCAGGTCCGATACGGATCAGCCACATGAGCAGAGAGGTGTCCAAATAGTAACGGGTATTCTTTGACTCGAACGTTTCAACGAGTTCGTCCATAAACGCCCGGTAGTCGCGGATGAACGGGTCCAGACGCATTGCATCACCACAAGCCCAGGCGCGTACGCCGAATTTGACAATTGTAGGTTGGTGCCAGCAGCCGCCTGCCGAAGCAATAGAAATTTGCGAGACATCGTTGCGCCTCGAGCGAACCCCTTAAGCCGCTCTCCCGGGCATTCTCGTACGGAACCCCTTTTTATGCCGGCCCGATGCTCGGAGTGCGGTATCGCAGGAAGCTGATGACGGTCGAGGCCGATCAGGATCAGATGAGTGAATGGTGAAGAAACGGAGTACGAAGCCGGAATGTGGGGCGCTCAGGGATTGAGCGACCCGCGAAGTAATTCGGTCCAGAGCCTAGCACGTGACGTCCCTGCGAGTTTACTGGCGAGGTGTCCTTGTGAAAATTATTGCGACATTATCCGCCGTGGTCTTCCGCCACCGTCAGATCGGGAAACCAAGTTGCGGTTCTGCTTGGTCGCCGCCTTGTTGCCCCGAAAGCGAGCACCCAGAAGCCGGACCGGCTTGGGAACGGGCATCTCGTTCGGCAGCAAAACGATCGATTGACGTCGAGGTGCGCTGCGGCGCGAAACCGCGACGAGGACGGATCTGCTGCGCGTGATGATCTCGAAGTGGTTGAACTACACCTTCAGCGTCACCTTGCGACCCCGGTTACCGGCACCCTCGCAGTATCGCCAGACCTCTCGATGAGTGGCTCGAGTTCGACGGCCATGGCGTCGAAGTCGGTGAAGTCGGTGGAGAACGTGTTTTCGGTGCCGACGGATTTCCGCACACGGTTGGCGCGGACCTCGCGGTTGTCGACGCCCCTCGATATCCAATAGTAATAGCTTCGAGCCTTACCGAAATTGGCTTGCATGAAGTCGAGCGACTGATTGCGCATGTCGAGCCGGTGTACGACCCAAGAGCATTCATTTTGGGGCTGGTCGCGGGCCCGATGCGGTGAAAGTTGCGGACCGGCAGGCTTTCTAGGAATGGGGGGCCCATCTCAGGCGTGATAACGTACTGGCCGTTAGGCTTGCGGTAGTCGGCGGCGAGCTTTGCTAGAAAGTTGTTGTAGGAGATGCGGGCGGAAGCGTTGAGGCCGGTTACCTCCTTGATCTTCGCACGGATCGCCAACGCGACGTCCCGGGCCAGCGGAATGCCTTGCAGATTTTCGGTCACGTCGAGGTAGGCCTCGTCCAGCGACAACGGCTCGATGATCGGGGTATGCTCGGCGAAGATCTTGCGGATTTGCTCCGAGACCGCCTTGTAGACCTCGAAGCGTGGCTTCACTCGCGGATCGCGCCTGCCTGCTGCAGCACGGCTATCGCCCACCCCCGTACCGTGCGGATCGCCGTCCGCCTTTCCCTGGTCATCAGCATCAAGATCGCTCCTGGCGAGGGACGAATCCTTGCAGCCCTCGGTTCGTTCCGGGCTGCTAACACAGAGCAGGGATTCCAAAACGTCGGGGGCAGGTGCTTTTCCACGTGTTCCGCCATCCTGTGCAAAATCAGCTACGCAGCAATCTTGTCTTCTTTGTCCACGTCGCGCATGACAACTTTCATCGCCTCGTCAGAAGGGCGCTGCAGCGCCTTTGCTTCATCCCAAGGAGCGCGCCGGGACGAAATTTACGCGCTTTGCCGGCTGAACCGCCTGCCATTCAACGCGACCGGCGAAGTTATAAAGGATGGCGGCGTCTGGAAAGTTTATGAATTAATTGGCAGATGGACGCGATTCTGTTCTGGCTCGCTTCAAGGGTCCCTGGCTGCATGACACGGAGTTTCATTTTCCCGAGCGGCCCGAGAACCTGCCAGCACTGAAACCACTCGAGAACTGGCCGAAATCCAATGCAAGGTCATTTGAATGCGTCGAACCTCTGTCGCATTGATTGTAGTCATTATATCGAGCGTAGCGTTGGCCGACGATTTTGTCGGGCAGGCCAGCGTGATCGACGGCGACACGCTGGAAATGCATGGAATGCGCATCCGGCTTTGGGGTATCGATGCACCGGAGAGCAGCCAGCTGTGCCGTGGCGACGACAGCTTACAATATCGGTGTGGTGCTCAGGCCGCGAACGACCTTGACGCCTTCATTGGCCGCAGTGCCGTCAATTGTGTTCCAGTCAGCCTCGACCCGTATGGCCGCACGGTCGCGACCTGCTCGGTCGCAGGCAAGGATCTCGGGGGTTGGCTTGTACGCAACGGTCTTGCGCTGGATTGGCCCCAATACTCGAAGGGCAGGTATCACGAAGCTCAGCGCGAGGCTGAGCGCGCGGGCCGAGGACTCTGGAAGGGCAGCTATGTCGAGCCGTGGCTCTATCGTGCATGCATCCGCGCAAGTGGAAAGCCGTCCGCCTGTTCGGACGATGCAAATGCCCATCCTTTATGCGATCCCTGCAAGGCACCAATCCAGAACGGGCGTTAGCCAATCACGGCACTTGGGGAGGTGGCTCTGGCGCCGTTTGGGCTGCTCACTCTACGCATCATTTCCAATCCCCTCACTGCACAACGGGAATAAAATGGTTGCAGCCACCCGTGAGTTGCCGGCCTCTGGTTACGCGCTTGAAGTGGACGGCCGGCTCAACGCCGAATTTGCAACCACAGACGGCGCCAGGGCAGGTGGAAGAACTAAAGAAGCGTTTTCCCATGCTTCAGATCAGGATCGACGACGCGCAGACCAATGCGCGCGAGGAAATCTAGGTCCTCCGACTTAAGCCCTGGTGGAGTTCTTCCGCTTGTGCGCGTGCGGCTTCCGCCGCATCGGGCTCTCGTTGAACCGAGCCGCTTTGCGTCTCGGCCGTCCGGCTTCGATCCCTCGCGCAAGAGCTGCGGAGCTCCTCGCCGGGGGCACTCGGGAAAGGGGCCCGCCTGCGGCGATCGCTATCACTGCCCCGTTCCCGGGTGCCACTATTGAACCGGTCTCGTCGCTGCACTCGGACCGCGTGCCCCTTCGGGTCGCTATGCTCACGCTCTCCGGGTGCCATTTCCCGTCGAGGCGATGCGCTCTTGGCGCACGCCCGGTCGGGTCTGCGGCCCCAGGCATCTCAGTATCTAGTCCTGAAAACTTGGAACGGAAGGCGGACCGGGTCGCAAATGTCGCATTCTGAATTAGAGGCTGAGAGTAAGAGTGTCGCGCGGTTTTGCCGTGACGGGTTACAGGCTGCGAGAGAGGCTCGCGGCGCCGTCGCGGAGATCCGCGATGTCCAGACATCATCCTCGGGCGCGCACCGGTGAGGACCGGACGAGCCTTTATGACGACATCACCAACAAGATCATCGCCGAACTGGAGGCCGGCCGTGTGCCGTGGGTGCAGCCTTGGGGCACCGCGGCGGCGACGGCCCCTTTGGCCATGCCGAAGAGTGCTGCGACCGGCCGCCAATACAGCGGCGTTAACATACTAATTCTCTGGGGGGCTGCCACTGAACACGCATTCACAGGTCAGAGCTGGCTCACATTCCGCCAGGCGCTATCGCTCGGTGGTCACGTTCGCAAGGGCGAGCGCGGCACGACCGTCGTCTATGCCGACCGCTTTGTGCCGGTCGACGAACAGCGCCGCGCGAGCGAGAACGGTGAGGAAGCGCAGACCATTCCGTTCCTCAAGCGCTTCACACTTTTCAACATCAATCAATGCGAGGGCTTGCCTCCGGAGATCGCAACAACAGCGCCGCCTCCGCCGCCAGACCTGATCGAGCCGCAGCTCGAAAAGCTCATCAAGGCGACTGGCATCGACTTCCGCATCGGCGGCAACCGCGCCTTTTATGCGCCGACAGAAGATTATGTGCAGGTGCCGC
Organism: Bradyrhizobium sp. 187; assembly: GCF_023101005.1. NCBI lineage: Bacteria > Pseudomonadati > Pseudomonadota > Alphaproteobacteria > Hyphomicrobiales > Nitrobacteraceae > Bradyrhizobium > Bradyrhizobium sp. 187. Next base: position 568,915 of record NZ_CP064694.1, on the reverse strand, counting down.
CACCGCAAGCTTATTTCGAGCCGATCAACTGGCATCGAACGGCCTTGCATGAGCTGGCGCATGCCAGCGGCCATCCGTCACGTCTCAACCGCGACTTGTCGGGCAGCTTTGGTACCAAGAAGTATGCCTTTGAGGAGTTGGTCGCGGAAATTGCCTCTGCGTTCGGTTGCGCGTCGCTCGGTATCGTACCGACGGTGCGGCACGCCGACTATATCGGCTCGTGGCTCGATGCCTTGCGCGAGGACAATCGTGCAATTGTCCGGGCCGCTTCACAGGCCAGCAAGGTCGCGGACTATCTCCTTCGATTCTTGCCAGCACCCGCTGCCTACATGAAGGCGGAAAAAGCGGACCAGGAAGCGGCGTGAGACTCCACCGGGTCACCGCGGGCACGAGAGTGAGAGGGCGGGTCGTTTTCCGCGACGGGTTGGAGGTCGAGAGAGAGGCTCTCGGCCGCCCGTCGTGGAGAATCGACATGACGAAGGCTGTCGAAAAGATCACCTTGTCGCCCTCGCGTGATATTCCGTTCAACAAGCTGGTGCTGAGCCAGTCCAACGTCCGGCATGTGACGGCGGGCATTTCCATCGAGCAACTCGCCGAAAGTATCGCGCAGCGTACGCTCCTGCAAAGTCTCAACGTGCGGGCGGTCGTGGACACTGAAGGCAATGAGACCGGCATGTTCGAAGTGCCGGCAGGTGGCCGGCGCTATCGCACGCTGGAACTTCTCGTAAGGCAGAAGCGCATGGCGAAGACGCAGGCGGTTCCCTGTATCGTGCGCGAGGGCGGCATTGCTGAAGACGACTCGCTTGCAGAAAATGACGAGCGGGTAGGGCTTCATCCGCTCGATCAGTTCCGAGCCTTCCAGACCTTGAGTGCCGCCGGCATGTCCGAGGAGGATATCGCGGCTCGGCACTTCGTGACGCCGGCTGTCGTTAAGCAACGACTCCGGCTGGCGTCCGTGTCGGCAAAGCTCCACGACGTCTATGCCGAAGACGGCATGACTCTCGAGCAGCTCATCGCCTTCTCTGTTACAGCCGACCACGCCAGGCAGGAGCAGGTCTGGGAGAATGTCAGCCGATCCAGATATGATGAGCCGTATCAGATCCGGCGAATGCTCACGGAAAACACCGTGCGCGCGACCGATCGCCGCGTTCAGTTCATTGGGCTGGATGCTTACGAGCGGGCTGGTGGCGGCGTTTTGCGGGATCGGTTCGAGCGCGATGATGGCGGCTGGCTCCAGGACACTGCCTTGCTCGACCGTCTCGTGACAGAAAAACTCAAAGCCGAAGCCGAGTCGATTGCAGCCGAAGGCTGGAAGTGGATTTCGCTCGCGGTCGAATTCCACTACGGCCACACCGATGGCCTGCGTGAGCTGGAGGGCAAACCTGTCGATCTCTCCCCGGAGGAGCAGGCCACCATCGACGCCCTCAACGCGGAGCAGGCCAAGCTTGAATCCGATTATCAGGATGCCGACGAGTTGCCCGATGGGGTCGATGAGCGTCTCGGCGAAATCGAGGCGGCACTGGTCGCGTTCGAAGACCGGCCAATGATTTACGATCCGGCCGAGATCGTCCGCGCTGGCGCCTTCGTCTGCATCGATTCCGAAGGCCGCCTCTCGGTGCATCGGGGTTACGTCCGGCCAGAGGACGACGTGTCGGCAGACGATCCTGATATCGGGCAGGGCGCCGACACACAGTCAAACGAGGGGAAGGCGGCTGGTACTTCCGTCCAGCACACGGCCATCGCCATCGCGGGTGGCGCTCCTGAGGTGGAAGAAGATGATGAGGACGCCACGAAACGTCTGCCGGATCGGCTGATCACCGAGCTGACGGCGCATCGCACGTTGCCGTTGCGGGATGCGCTGGCAGAAAATCCTGCGATCGCGTTTCAGGCGGTGCTGCACAACTTCGTGCTGACGGCCTTTTACCGCTTCGCATCGTCCGGCGGCTGCCTTGAGATCGGCTTCGCACGCCGACCTTTCCGGCTCAAGCGCCTGGCTTGAGGGGAAGCGCGTCCGCGAAGGCCGTTGAGGCGCGGCATGAGTCCTGGAAAGCACGATTGCCGAACAGCGAGAACGATCTTTGGGATGCGCTCGCAGCTCTCGATTGCGGCGCACAGGCATCCCTGTTCGCTCACGTGCGTCATTTGCGGTCAACGCTCTCTACGAGCCGGCCAACCGCTACAATCAGGGCCGCGTCTCCGCCCACGGCGTCCGCACCCGGCTCGACCAGGCGGATGTGCTCGCGCGCGCCGTCCGCCTCGACATGGTCCGAGCGGGCTGGAAGCCCTCCGTCGACAACTATCTCGGCCGGGTCACCAAACCTCGCATCCTGGAGGCGGTGCGGGAAGCAAGAGGCGAATCGTCCGCGCAATTGATCGACCACCTGAAGAAGGCCGACATGGCCAAGGAGCCGAGCGTCTTCTCGATGGTTCGGGCTGGTTGCCGGAGCCGCTGCGTCTCGTCGAGTCCAGCGTATCGTCACTGGAGCAGGAGAGTGAAGCGGGCCCGCTGCCTGAATTCCTCGGAGATGACAAGGATCGGGAGAACGCGAACGAGGATGAGGATCCGCAACAACTCGACGCCGCTGAGTGAGACCATGGAGTTGGACGGCTCTGGCCGTCCGTAGGTGCTTGGGGACCGGTGTGCAGCGCCGGTCCCCATTTTTCTGGGCGAGCTCTGAGAGGGAGAGCCGGGCCGGGAAGGGTTTGAGCCGTCGGGGTCAAAGGAGAGCGCCTGATGGTTCGACCCTTTCCTGCTCTCCGAAAGAAACCCTCCCATGACCGAATCTCTCGCCGGCGGCGCTGCCGCCGCGCCGCTCTCGGTGCGCGCCGCTGCAAGTCTCACCTCCGCCGCCGTCAGGGCCGCGCGACAGCTCGCGATTGATCTCGAGCGCGGCCGTCAGATCGATGCGGCTGTCCTGCGTAGCGCCATGGGAGCTGCCTTCGGCGCTTCCGACGCCACTGGCGGCTGGAACTGGAAAACCGCCTATGATGTCTGCGAGGCGGCAACTGTTCTGTTCCTTCGCAAGTTTGGTCCCGCAATTCGTGTCGAGGCCGGCTCGACGGCCGCCATGCTGCTGATGCTCGCGAGAATCGCGCGCCGTCTGCCGACCCACACGCGCCGCTCCGAGGACAGTCAGGCCCTTCAACAATTCTCAACGCCGATCCCGCTTGGGCTTGCCGCATGCACCGCGGCCGGCATCACCCCGTCCGACCGGGTTTTGGAGCCTTCCGCGGGGACCGGCCTGTTGGCCATCTTTCAGACCGACGCAGGCGAGCGGATCGTCGGCCGCAAGGTCTCGGTTACCTGGGTCGCGAATGTCCTTGCGGCTGACGCGCCGGCGCTCGCGCCAGACGCCGCTTTCGTCGCGCTGATGGGGGGGCGGACCGTCCTCGAGCTTGCGGAGGGGCTCCAGCTTCGCCGTGTCCGGGTGATGGGCGCACACCGCATCGAACTGGCGGGCTTCAACGACACCATGCGCGATCGCTTGCGGGCTTACGGCCTCTTTGGAGAAATCATCTCCTGGAAGCTGCGCATGTTCGTGCCCACGGACCTGAGCGGTGTCGAGATTCTGTCCAAGGTACTCGACCGTTATCCGGTCGAGCGTGCCAGTGAGCGGGAGGCCGCCTGATGCGCCGCGAGCCTTGCGAACTGGCACGCCGCCTCGCACGCGAGGCCGAGGCGGTGTGCCGACACTATCTCTCCAACGGCAAGCGGCAGGGCCGATACTGGCTGGTCGGGGATGTCCACAACACCCCTGGCCGCTCGTTGTTTGTGCGGCTCAAGGATTTGCCGAAAGGCCCTGCCGGAAAATGGACCGACGCCGCAACCGGCGAGCATGGCGATCTTCTCGACGTCATTCGTGAAACATGCGGCTTGCGCGATTTCCGGGAGGTCGCAGAGGAGGCGAGGCGCTTTCTGAGGCTGGCTCGTAGTGAACCGGAGGTCGCCCCGAAACCCGTTCGTCCATTAGCACCGGCCGGATCGCAAGAGGCGGCGAGACGGCTCTTCATGATATCCCAACCGATCGAGGGGACGCTGGTGGAGACATATTTGCAGCGTCGCGGGATCCTCCACGTGCCCCATGCTGGCAGTCTGCGCTTCCATCCGCGCTGCTATTATCGGCCCGACGAACACCTGCCAGCCGAGACCTGGCCGGCGATGATCGCCTGCGTCACGGATCTCGAATGCAGGATCACTGGCGTGCATCGCACCTGGCTCGACCCGGACGGCTTTGATCGCATTCGGCTGGGCAAAGCTCCGATTGATACCCCACGACGCGCGATGGGCGATCTCCTCGGCAATGCGGTTCGCTTCGGCGTGGTGGACGACGTGCTCGCTGCCGGCGAGGGAATCGAAACCATGCTTTCGCTTCGTTACGTGCTGCCGAGCATGCCCATGGCGGCTGCGCTCTCGGCCAATCACCTCTCAGCCATGGTGTTTCCCACTGGGCTGCGCCGGCTCTACATCTCCCGCGATCTCGATGCTGCCGGCGATGTGGTGCAGGCGACTCTCAGCCAGCGCGCAGCGGACGCCGGCATTGAAGCAATCGCGCTGTCGCCCCGGCTGGGCGACTTCAACGAAGATCTCCATGTCTTCGGCCTCGATGCCGTCCGAGCAGCGTTGCGGTTCCAGCTCGTGCCAGAGGACGTCGTTCGCTTCCTGCATTCCTCGACGGTGCCCGCGGAATAGCTCCCGGTCTTCAATCGACGTTGATGGGCCAGTCATAGGCGAGGCCAATACCGGAAGAGGACGCGACCTCGGCCTTCTAGAGGGCGATCGGATGGCAAGCGGGTGCGGGCCGGCAATGGCTGCGTCCGGCTATTTTCCGCCGCGCGCCGGCGATGTGAAGACACATCGTACGTTTGGCTAGCGCGCTTTGCATCGCGAAGCAAAATAGCCGGCCTTCGCCATCCTCCGCTGCCGCTTCGGCCCTTTCGGGTTCTGGCACGCTCCGCCCGCCGTCAGAGGATCGCCACGAAGGCCGCGATGGTCGCGGCCGATCCGGCAAGGACCTCTTCCCATGACCGACCATGACGACATCGAACCGCCGCACAACTCTTCTCCGACCGACCACGTCATCACCGAACTACAGCTCTTCGGCCATCGTCCATTCGACGACCAGCCCGATCCAAGACCGCTCCCCGAGGGCAAGATGATTGGCGGCGCCGTCGCGGATATATTCGACGCCCTGGTCGCGACCCTTAGCGACACGCGGCTTGAGCCGGATCTTGACGATCTGCTCTGGTCGACAGTCAACCTGTTCCATCGTGCCGTCGACCGCATCGAGCGGCAGCTCGATAATAACGAACAGGCGCAGCAGAAGAGCCAACGCGAGCAGAACGGCTCCGAAGTGCGATCGGTCGAGCTTGAGCGCCTGACAGCCGAAGGCATCACGCTGATCGAGCGCCGCAACTGCCTGGAGCTCTTTCGCGACCAGGCCATCGAACGATTTGAGGTCAACACCGGCGCATCCTGGCGGCCGCGATCGGGATCATTGGTCAACCACCGCACGCTCACCGCGGCAATGATCGACTCCCGCGACTTCATTGCCGCCAAACGACGCGCCGAGACCGAGGTCTTGTTGCCACCAGGACCGAAAATCGCACTCACCGGCGGGCTCGACTTCAATGACCACAACCTCATCTGGGATCGCCTCGACAAGGTTCATGCCAAGCACCCCGACATGGTCCTCCTGCATGGCGGCTCTCCGAAGGGTGCCGAACTGATCGCCTCCAAATGGGCAACCGGCCGCAAAGTGCCACAGATCGCCTTCAAGCCCGACTGGACCAGGCACGCCAAGGCGGCGCCGTTCAAACGCAACGATGCGATGCTCGAACTCCTGCCGATCGGCGTCATGCATTTCCCGGGCACGGGAATTCAGGACAATCTCGCTGACAAGGCGAAGCGGCTCGGTATTCCCGTTTGGAAGTTCGGCGGCGCATGAGCGCCGTCTACTCGCCTCCAAGACGGCCAAGATGGCGTTGCGCGCCGCAACTCCGCCTCGTTTCGATTTTACGTGCAAAGCCGCGCCGTGGTGGTGGTGGAGGCGCGACCAATACGTCTGTGCATTGGAGCCACCGCCATGCTCGCCCTTGGGCTTGCCCTCAACACGCTTGGCATCGGTTTGTTCTGCTGGCTGATCTTTGCGCTCGCGGTCTATGCCTTGCCGTTTTTCGTCGCAGTTACCGTCGGAATGTCCGCATTTCGTGATGGCGCGGGCGTCTTCGGCGCACTGCTTATCGGAATTGTTTCTGGCGCGCTGACGCTTGCCGCTGGTCAGCTCACTCTCGCCGTTAGTCAGTCCTTGACCTTGCGCGTCGCGATCGCAACCGTCTTCGCGGTGGTCCCCGCGGCAATCGCCGGCTATCATGTGGTGTTTGCCCTGTCGCAGATCGAGGTCGCCTCGCTGGTTTGGCGCGAGGCCTTTGCTTGCGTAGGTGCGCTTTGCATCGGCGGCACGGCATGGGCGCGTTTGACCTTTTTCGCGAGGACCCGCCCATCGGACTCGGCCGGGGTGGTGGAGAATACACCTCGACCAGTTCTTACCGCCGCCAAGCACGAGCAATGAGGCGTCGTTGCCATCAGGTCCAGCAAGCTCGCACAGAGACCAGGTTGAACGAGAGAGCCTCGAGCTTGAGCGAAAGGTAACCGCGTTTCTCCTCGAACCCTTCAAGCAAGCCCCACAAATCTCTGTCTGGCCCGCATAGCTGCGGTGAGGCGCGCCGCGCTCGATCATTTCTGCGGGGACGATACCGCCCTTTGCGGCAAATTGCTTCTCCTTCTGCGCGGATCCGTACCGACCTCTTGCTCAGCACACCGAGATTCGCCAAATCTTCTCCTTAAGATGCGGTTCAGCACGCGGACGCACGTGGCCTCTTTGGTGGCTCGATCTGGCCCAAGAGCGGCTGCGCCTCGATCGTCTGAGCCGCAACGCCGTTGGAGCGACTTTCTTCCCCTGGGCTGGCGCCCATTCCTCGCGAGACAAGAAAGTCGCTCCAACGGCGTCCTCCGCTGCGCTCCGGCCCGCCAGCGGGTGCGTCGCCGATCGTCTTCGGCCTTTAGATCGCCATCGAGGCCGCGGTGGTCGCGGGCTCGAAACACAACAGGAGAAGTGACATGGCTAACATCGGTTCTTTCAAGAAAGTCGGCAACGATTTCCAGGGCGAGATCGTCACCCTGAGTTTGCAGGCCAAGGGCGTCCGCATCGTCGCCGAGACCAACCGCTCCAACGATAACGCTCCCAGCCACCGCATCTATGTGGGCCGGGCGGAGATCGGGGCGGCCTGGTCCAAGCGCTCCGAGGAGGGCCGCGATTACCTCTCGCTCAAGCTCGACGATCCCTCGTTCAACGCGCCGATCTACGCGAACCTGTTCGACGACGAAGGCGGCGAGGGCTACACGCTCTTGTGGTCGCGGCCGCGCAAGAACGGGGAGTGAGGCTCGGTCCAAAGCCCCGCCCGAGTTGATCGGGCGGGGCTTCTTTTCCAGCCTAAGGCAAAATGATCATCGCTGCCGTTACATTGGAACGGTTCTCACATCACCTCTCGTGGGTACCGATATTTTAGTCCGGTCAATGCCGATCTCGTAGACAGCTTGCTCTTGGGGCAGCGAAGGCTTTGCGGAGTCCGAGGACCGAGCGCCTCAACCTCATAACTCACCGCCGCCGCGCTAACGCTTGCTGACCTTGCATCGGGCGTCTAATCGGGCGGAGGTACAATCGGAATGGCAAGGCCGGCGTCTACGCGGTCCCGTTTTGACCATGTCTTGAAGCCATTCACTCACGCTTGAGCATTGCCGGATGGATCGTAAGGGCAGGAGGCTACACCCTCCTTAGGTCCGACCGCATAAAACCGGCAAGCAGAGGTCCAACAAAAAACCTCGTCGAACCGCTCGTGCGAGGCTTTTTCCAGGCGGTCGGGAAACGTCTCGCCCCGGTACGATGCTCTACTGGTCAATCTTTTTTCCTCTTCGGGCCTTTAGGAGGCTCTTCGAGAACTCCTGGTCCGGCAAGACAAGATCCACGTGGCTAACACCCAGTGTGGTTGCGAGTTCGAACAGCGTCAGCACGGTGGGATTGCGCCGACCCTGTTCCAATCCGCTGATATATTGTTGCGTGAAGCCGGACGCCTCTGAGAATTTCTCCTGCGTGAAGCCTTTCTGCTTCCGCAGTTTCAAAAAATTCCGACCCACCAACTTGCGCATATCCATCTGCGCAAGTTGCTTCTTCACATACTATGAGGTTTATCTCCTATAATATGTATTCCACGATTTGAGACCCACCTCGAACGCTAAACTGCAGCCTTGAGCGGGAAATGAACTGAGGAACCCTGACTGCGCGCGTCTATTGTCATTCTTGCGAGATTTACCATGCAAACACCGCCCCTTGAGCCGCATGTCGCGGCCTGCGCCCCCACAGATCCAGCGCTCACATCCTATGATGAGGAGCATCTGGTGACGTATTGGCGCCTTCTCGACGCCGCGGCAGATGGCGCCGACTGGAAGGAAGTGGCTCGAATCGTGCTGCACATTGATCCGGACCGAGAATCCATCCGGGCGCAAACTGCATTCGAGAGCCATTTGAGGCGCGCGAGATGGCTGGCAGATCACGGCTACCGTCATCTGTTGCGCGGTGGCGCAGGTAGATAGCAGGATTTGCCGCCTCGCCACCCGAGTTGAAAAGTCAATTCTCTCCGAGCATCATGGATCTTCTTGAGCATCACGTTGTGATCGCCTCCACGGCAACCTGGCACTCCCACAGCCCTTATTGGCCCGCTATCGACCCAATCGCGCTTGGAGAGTTCAGCCCGGAGTAGATGCGGTCGAGCGTACAATCACGCACGAATTTTGCTCGCCTTCTCCTCGAGCAGTTGGGCGGGTCGAACTTCCAGAGCCTGCGAGACTTGCCAAATCGTAAGCAGGGTCACGTTTTGCAACCCTCTCTCCATACTACTGATGAACGCGCGATCGACACCCATGCGCTCTGCCACCGCCTCTTGGCTCAGGCGAAGGTCTAACCGAAATCGACGCGTGTTTGCTCCAAAAAGCTTGCGGATGTCCATCCGCAGGATAGGAAGCATTCGCGTATTTTGGCGCTACGTGTTATAATACGCGGCGAGGCTTGGTGCGACCAAGGATCCGTTGGTTTTGCCACTCGGGACGGGCTTGTCGTCGGACGCATGCGCTAGCGGCAACGCACGACGTCCGCCCCAAGGTACGGCGGGCGCAGTCCGCGCAGACAGAGGTGGAGAAATGGATCCCATCTTCTGGCCTTTATGGCACGCTTGTGGCAAGCCATCAGGAATTGAGTAGGATCGAGCAAGTAAGTTGATGGTACGCCCATGCAGATACCGCCACTCGAGCCCGACCTCGCCGATTCAGCTCCGAACGATCCAGTCCTTACCTCCTATGACGAGAAGCATCTGGTGACCTATTGGCGGCTGCTTGATGCAGCAGCCGCGGGTGCTGATTGGAGGGAGGTCTCGCGAATCGTCCTGCACATCGATCCCGATCGTGAGCCGACACGCGCCCGCAGGGCTTTCGATACTCATCTGGCCAGAGCAAATTGGATGGCGGACCGCGGCTATCGCGAGCTGCTTCGCGGCGGCACCGGCAAGTAGCAGAAATCAGCTGTCGCAAGCTTTTTCTCGAGAATAGCCGTCTCCGGCAATTCTCGTGATGCCCTGCAGGCATCGCGTGATGCCAGATTACTGACTTGTCGAACAACTGAAGGTTACTTAGATCGTCTCCTACTACGGTCTGGCTTTGGGGTTATCTTAATGTCGACATACGACTGGCGCTCAGCGGAGAGTTATCAGCGCGCAATTACTTCAGGTGAAATCGAAGATTTCGCGTGGGAGCTCCTCCGCCGCAATCCTGAATATCAAAGGGACTACCGGGAGGCACGCGCCATAGGGGGCCACGTAAGCCCCGAGTTCAGAAGGAGATGGGGCGTCTGCTTTCGCCCATGACCCCCAAGGGTCTTTCTACGAGCAGACCATCTTCTGGGCGCCCGAGGCGATGCCAACGGTGGTGCCGATCGTTCGGAGCGCGTCCGGCCCTCAAGGTTCGGACGTAGCACTTCCGCTTGCTGACCTTACGTCGGCCACCATGAGGCAAGCACCGGACGGCTGGCATGCCCTCTTGCTGGTCCAGGGCACGCAGCATCGGTTATGGCTCAGAGAGGCCCCGCGACTCGGCACCGGATATGCCACCGAATTGCCGCTAGACGAGAATTTCGTCGCGCGCGCCCACGCCGCGCATCGCTTATGGCGAGCGCTGAACGGCCGCCCGCCGGGACCTGCCTTTCATCGGCTTTCGGCCCAGCAGCGGAAAAGGCTCGGCCTCGCTCTGCGAGCGCGGGATGGGCATGAGGATGGCGCATCCTATCGAACGATCGCCGAGGTGATGTTCGGCAAAAGGCGGCTCATCGAGCGCGGCTGGAAGACCCATGACCTGCGCAGCCGTACCATTCGCCTGGTCAAAGCCGGTCGCTTCATCGTGCGTAGTAAGCGCTTAGCCGCAACCCTATTGAGGCTGGCTTGACGTTTTGCGGAATCGCCACGGCATGAGGTCTTCGATGCGGCTATGGGGATGGCCGTCGATGATCGTCTCGAGTGTTTCGGCGATGTAGGCGGCCGGGTTGACGTCGTTGAGCTTGCAGGTGGCGACGATCGAGGCGAGCAAGGCCCAGTTTTCGGCTCCGACCTCATGACCGGCGAAGAGCGCATTTTTTCTGGTCAGGCAGACTGGCCGGATGGCGTTCTCGACAGGGTTGGTGTCGAGCTCGAGGCGCCCGTCTTCGAGGAAGCGGGTCAGACCTTGCCAGTGATTGAGCGCGTAGCGGATGTCCTCGGCGAGCGTCGAACCGCTGGAGATCATCGACAGCTGCTTCTCGAACCACATTTTCAAAGCGGCGACGAGAGCCAACGAATGCTCCTTTCGTGCGGCGAGCCGGATGTCCGGCGATGCACCGCGCACCATGGCTTCGATGGCGTAAAGCTGTGCGATGTGCCGAATGGCGGCCTCGGCGATCGGCGATTTGCTATTGCGGGCCAATTTGACGAAGCGTCGGCGCAAGTGGCTCCAGCAATGCACGAGCGTCCAAGGCCCTTGCAGTCGAGCGACTTCGGTCAGTCGATCATAACCGTCATAGGCATCGCATTGCAGGAAGCGTCCGCCAAAGCCATCCAGGAACTGCTCAGCGAAGGCACCGCTGCGACTGGGGGCATATCGGAACAGCACGATCGGCGGACTTGGGCCGCTGTGGCCGCGGTCGTCTGAGGCAATCGCCCAGAAGTAGCCTTTCTTCGTTTGGCCGCGCCCCGGATCGAGTACCGGCGCCTTGGTCTCGTCCATGAACAGCCGATCCGCCATGGCCAGGTGGTGGCGCATGTGTTCCGCGATGGGCTGAAGATGGAAGCAGGCGCGGCCGGACCAGTTGCCCAGTGTCGCCCGATCAAGCCGGATGCCCTGGCGCGCATAGATCTCGGCCTGACGGTAAAATGGCGTATGGTCGCCAAATTTGGAGACGATCACATGCGCGATGGCCGCTTCGGTCGGCAGCCCGCCGGGCACGACGTGCTCCGGTGCGTGCGCCTGCACGACGGGGCCGGAGCAGCGGCGACAGATGTATTTTGGGCGGCGTGTGATCAGCACGCGCCATTGCGCCGGGATCACGTCGAGGCGCTGGCTGACGTCCTCGCCGATCTTCGTCATGGCGCCGCAACCGCACGGGCAAAGCGTACTCGCAGGCTCGATGATCCGTTCCACCCGCGGCAAATGGGCAGGCAGGCAGCCGCGGTTGCGATGAGAACCTTGATCCGGCGCGCTCCGCGATCGGCCCTTGATCACAGCCTCGGCTCTCTCCTGCGCCGCGTCCAGGATGCCTTGCGCGATCTCCACGTCTTCCAGCGGCAAGTGATACTGATCTGGCCGCAGCTTCTCGGACGTCGCGCCGAACTTCTCGCGTCGCAATTCGCCGAGAATGACCTCCAACCGACGCCGCGCCTCTTCCGACGTCGCCAGCGCCGCCTGATGTTCGCTCAAGGTCGCCTGCGTTTGCGCCAAAAGCGCTTTCAATTGTTCATTTTCGTCGCGCAGCGCCGCGATGCTCATGCGCTATTTCGAGCACATCGCCGCCGCGCGTGCCACATTCAAAATAGCTTCCGAGTCATTCTGCCGCAGTTATCCAGCCGCCTGGGGACGCCGCGCTTCTTCCGGGCGGACCAACCTCCAATCCAGCCCCTCGAACAGGGCTGCGAACATCGCCGGCGATATCCGTATCACGCCGTCTGCGATCGTTGGCCAAACGAACTTGCAACCTTCAAGACGCTTGTGCACCAACACCAGACCCGTTCGATCCCAGACCAAAATCTTGATCCGGTCCGCTCGTTTCGATCGGAACACGAAGGCTGCGCCGCTGAACGGGTCGAGACGAAGCATCTCCTGCACCTTCGCCGCAAGCCCATCGTGGCCACAGCGGAAGTCGATCGGCCGCGTCGCGATGTAAATCTTCAGATCGGCACCGGCCGCGATCATCGTGACGCTCGCATCGCGCGGATCACACGGGACAGCTGCTCGCCATCTATGGCTGTGTCCGTCCGCAGCACGACATCGCCGATCGCGATCTCAAGCTTGATCGCCGGAACCTGACGCTCCTCCAACGCACCTTCCACGACTAGCGGCGCGAATGTCGGCTGCGATACCTCGCGCGGCGACAACATGCCTCGCTGTCGAAACCGCCGCCGCCAATCGTAGATTTGCCAGCGCGTCGCTCCGTGCTTGCGCGCCACCTCGGACACCTGGGCACCGGGTAACAGACTCTCGGCGACGATCCGAGCTCTCTCAGCTTCCGAACGTACGCGGCGCCCCGATGGTCCTTCAAGAACCTCCAGCCGGCTCACCGATCGCCTCGTTGAGCCGTCCAAATGGACGTCCTTTTTGCTGTCCAATCCCATCCGAAACCTCCGTCCAAGCCGGAGGCTTCTTTCGCACGTTCATTCGAATTCTGAAGCAAGGGTATCGGCTTCGCGCTTACCGTGCGTACCGGCTACCGTGCATTGTTTCGATCGAGATCCCGCAAGAAATAGATCTGCATAGCGTACAACTGATGCAACCAGGTCAGGTTTGGCGCCTCTCGCCCTCGCGCTGACTTCACCGGCGGGCGGCCCGCGGTTGGATCTTACGCCTCATGCGTGCCGATCGCCTGCGGCGCATCGGAGCGCGTCGAACTTTCCCGCACCACGCCCAACAACTGAGACGTCCCTGGCTGCGCAGCAGAATCGTCGGCCGATTGCTGGACTGCCAAGCCTGCATTCCTCTTTTGCCGATCGCAGCGCGAAAGCAACAGGAGGGGTGCCGAAATCGTCACCACGATGTTCGGCATCCCCTCAAGTACGTTCGCTCCTCCATGGTGTCCGTCGACGCGCGATCAAACTCCGTCGCGCTCCATGACATCACGGGAGCGATCCGATGCCCGACCCGAACGCCGGCACGCCGCAACGCTATCTTCGCACACCAGAAGCGGCACGCTTTCTTGGCCTGTCCGGCCGCACCCTCGAAAAGCATCGCACCTATGGCACAGGTCCGACCTACCGCAAGCTGGGCGGCCGCGTCGTCTACGCGCTCGAAGACCTGAAAGCATGGGTGGACCGCGGCGCCAAAACGTCGACCAGCGATCCCGGGGTTGGCACGGTCTTGCCCGCCAAGCGGCACCCGCCCATCGCTTACGCAGGCAAGGAGCGGCGCTGACCCATGCCGGACAGCAACTCCTTTGCGCGCTCGCGGCGCAACTCAGAACGGGATCAGCTCGATCTGTTTCGCGCTCTTCCCGGTGATCTCGCGCCGCGCGACGCGCAAGACTTAATGGCTTATCCGTTCTTTTCGCTGGCGAAGTCGAAACGGACCGTTCCCATCGATTTTGGGGTCGGGACAATCAAAATCCGTGTCGAAGCTGTGCCGGAACATGGCATGGCGACCATCTGGGATGCGGACGTGCTGATCTGGGCCGCCTCGCAAATTATCCAGGCGCGTGACGCAGGTTTGAAGACGTCGCGGTTGATGGCCGCCACCCCTTACGAGATCCTGACTTTCGTTGGACGCGGCACAAGCGTGCGCGACTACGATCGCCTCAAGGCTGCGCTCGACCGGCTGCAATCGACGACCGTGATGACATCCATTCGCCAGCCGACAGAGCGCCGGCAGCATCGGTTCTCGTGGATCAATGAATGGAAAGAGACGACGGATATGCACGGCCGCGCCCGCGGGCTCGAGCTGATCCTGCCAGACTGGTTCTACACGGGTGTCCTGAACGAAGCACTCGTGCTGACGATCGACCGCGCATATTTCGATCTGACTGGCGGACTGGAGCGCTGGCTTTATCGCCTCGTGCGCAGGCACGGCGGTCGCCAAAAGGGCGGCTGGAGCTTTGATCTTGTGCACCTCCACGCCAAATCGGGCTGCCTATCGCCACTCAAGCACTTCGCATACGACCTGCGCCAGATCGTTCGACAGCAGAGATTGCCAGGATATGAACTGGTCATCTCGCACGACCCAAATGGGACGGAACGGCTGAACTTCGCTCCCACTCCGGTCGACCCGCTTACCCACCGGCTGCGCAAGCGCGGGCTTATCTCCGGCTCGGGGGAAAACCTGTGAATCCCGCCGTGCTATCAGGGACCAGCGCCACCGTGCCATCGGGGACCGAAAACGCGTGCGATCAGGGACCGTTATCGCGGAAAAGCCCTTGCCACAGAGGAGCTTCCGCTTCCTCTAACTTTCCTAACCAGGAATCCTTCGGATTCCTTCTAACGGATCCCCAATCCACGTCCCTGCAGAGTTCGTGGCTGTCCAGCGAGCCTACCGCCTGCGCCAATCTCCGCACGACAGCGGCTGAGCTGCGTCTTGCTTCCTGGAAATGGATCTTCCCAGTCCTGGACCTGCAGGAGCGTTATCTCCTCCCAAGGCGCGCTTGGCGTCCTGACGCGGCCGTGAGCGCGCAGCAGTCGTGCTTCGCCTCGCCTGTCGTTTGCCTATCACGCCTCCTCGTCCTGGATTTCAGATCGCCACGTCTGGGCACCGCGCCCGCCGTCTTGCGATATGGATTTTCAATATGAATGATCTCACGACGGTTGAGCTCTTGTGGCTCGAGAAACGCATCGAAAACCGCATTCGGTTCGGCCGGCCAATATCGGAAGCGATCATCGACCATCACCGGCGTGTTCTTTCATTTTCGCCTGGCAGCATTTTTGCGTTCGTACGCTGGAGCTCCAATGACTTCGGAACCGTACTGTCACGCATCGATATTCTGCGCGCGTGCGCGTCAGGGCAACGCTACTCGACCGTGCCTTGGATCAGTCCGGGCGGCGAGAGCCTGCTGAGATTGTCCGGTTGGCCGAAGGTCGAACGTGTCCTGCAGCTGATCGACGCGGTGGAAGCACTGGGCATCGATCCTGCCGACGTGGCGCCCGACTACTGGCACCACGCGCACAACCGCCTTTCCGTCAATGAGACTCCGCGAAGCTACACCCGTGCGCGCCACCAGGCGTGGCTCCGGCGCCAAAGGGTGACACTTTGATGGGCCGGCTCATAACAATTCTTGCAATGTGCGGGGGCACGGCTCTTGCGCTCTCCGCCGACCGGGGCACAGCGCCATGGTATGTTTGGAACGCTTCGCACAGCGTGCCGATCGGTCTTTACCGCTTGCAAGGGGTAGAGCGCCTCCGTGTCACTTCGCTTGTAGCCGTTCGCCCGCCCGAGCCGCTTGCGTCCTTCCTTGATTTGAACGGTTATCTGCCGCTCGGCATTCCCATGCTCAAGCGGGTCTTGGCGCTCCCGGGGCACACCGTCTGCAGACGAGAACTCGCTATCCTCGTCGACGGCATCGAGATGGGCGAGGCCCGCGAGCGTGATGGCCGTGGACGGCCTTTGCCCGCATGGCAAGGATGCCACGTCCTGACGGCCGACCAGATCTTTCTGATGAACTGGCAATCGGCCGATTCTTTTGATGGCCGCTATTTCGGGCCGATCGCGGCCTCCGCCGTCATCGGCCAAGCTTTGCCAGTGTGGACGAAGGAGGAATGACCATGCTTGCCTCGCTTCATCGACTTGCAGCTTCATCATGCTCCCGCGGACCACAATCCCTTTGCTCCTTTCCGGCCAAGCTCGTCAGCAGATGCGGGCGCGCAGATGATGATCAGCTGCAAAGGCCGCACGCTGACTGCTCCCAGGTTGCGCTCGAGGCGATGCGGGCATGCCGTCCATCCTTCCGTATCATCGCGGCATTCCTGGCAGCTTTGGCAGCTGTCGAATTGCCGTCGAGCTGTCGAGCCCAATCCGAATTGCAGGCGCCTGCTCCGCCCTCAACGTGCCTTGGCAAATTCGTCCCATATGCGGCCTTCATTGCCGAGGCGTCCCGCCGGTTTGCAGTTCCCGTGCAATTGGTTTGTGCCGTGATCCAGGTCGAAAGCAGTGGCAAAGCGCAGGCCGTGTCATCTCGAGGTGCCCTGGGCTTGATGCAGATCATGCCAGGGACGTGGGTCGACCTGAGCGCCCGCTACAATCTAGGCATCGACCCCTTTGACCCCCATGACAACATTTTCGCCGGGGCCGCCTACCTGCGAGAGATGCTGGACCGGTTCGGCTCGGACGGATTTCTCGCCGCCTACAACGCAGGCCCCCAGCGCTACGCGAAGCATCTGACGACGGGGCGCGCGCTGCCTGAAGAAACCCTGGCCTACCTGAACAAACTCGAGCCATTGACCGGCATCATACAGCGCTGGCGCGATACTTCGGTCCCCGTTCCCAGCACAGATTGGAAGCAGGCCGCGCCGTTTGTTCCGCGATTTCATCGCTGGTCGAGCGAACGGAGCTCGGTATCCGCTCTGCATGAAACGCCTTCATCGAAAGACACGCTGACCCCCAACACAACTGGACTTGTGCCCCATGCGAGTGGTCTGTTCGTGCCGCGATCGGACGAATCGAAGTCTCAATGACGATAATCGCATCTCCTCGCATACCATCGCAAGTTCTCGCATTTTGGAGAGTGATGAGGACGCGGGCGGAAGGAGCGGACCGGGGATGGCAGGATAAAAGCCGCAAGGTGCGGCCGGTCGGTTGGGAGCAATCTTGCTTTAGTTTCAATCAGCCAATGCAACTTGCAAATGTTGAGCGCACATTTCACATTTTGCCAAATTGCCGCTGCTGCTCAGCTTTTCGCACTCTGCCAACAAACGATGGCCGGTAAGGACGATTTCCGAATCCGCCCTGGCCGCATTCGCTCTACGCGAGCGCCGCGGGCAAAGCCGTTTCTGGCGCAGGCCCTCAGAGCCGCGCAGAAGGCCGGCGGTCTGTCACGCGGGTACCGCCGTGGAACAAACTTCGGACGTGGACGCGCAGCGAGTCTTGCAGCATCCAGACTGCTCAGCAACCGGTCTCGCGGCGCCATGGTCAAGGCGCGGGTGGTGCGCCGAATGCCCACGCCCGGGGCGCTGCGGGCCCATCTTGGTTATCTGCAGCGTGACGGGGTCACCCGGGACGGAGCGCCAGGCAAGCTCTTTGACGCTCTCGGAGATGAAGCAGACGGCCGCGCCTTCGCCGAACGCTGCGAGGGTGACCGGCATCATTTCCGCTTCATCGTTTCGCCCGATGATGCAGGCGAGCTCACCAGCCTGCGCAGCTTCACCCGTGAGCTCATGGATCAGGCCTCGCGCGACCTTGGAACGCGCCTCGAATGGGTCGCGGTCGATCACTGGAATACGGAGCACCCGCACATTCATATTCTCGTGCGCGGACGCGCCGATGATGGAAAAGACCTCGTCATCAGCCGCGATTACATCGCAACTGGCTTGCGCGCCCGGGCCGGCGATCTCGTCACCCGCGAACTGGGTCCCCGATCCGAGCTCCAGATCCGCGAAGGGCTGGAAGCCGAGGTGACCGCCGAACGATGGACCAGGTTCGACCGGGTGCTCGCGCGGCAAGCGGCATTGGCCGATGGCGTCATCGATTTAAGGCCGGAACGGGATGGTGCCCGGGACCCGTTACGAGACATTCGGATCGGGCGGATGCGGATGCTGGAGCGCCTGGGTGTGGCAGAGCCGGCGGGGCCCGCTCGCTGGGTCTTGGCCGAAGACGCCGAGCCACGCCTGAGAGCGCTTGGCGAGCGCGGCGACATCATCAAGCGGCTGCACAAGGCGATTGCCAAGGATGGTATCGCACGCTCACCGTCCTCCTTTGCGCTCGAAGGCGAGCATCACGGTGAACCGATCATTGGCCGTCTCGTCGCCCGCGGACACGACGACGAATTGAGGGGCAATGCCTTTGCCATTGTCGACGGCATAGACGGGCGCGTCCATCACCTCAAACTCCCCGATATCGAGGCGGCTGGCGACGGACCGATTGGAGGCGTCGTGGAGCTCCGCCGCTTTGAGGATACGAGGGGACGGACACGCATCGCACTCGCGGTAAGATCCGAACTCGTCCTGGAAAAGCAGGTCACCGCGGAAGGCGCCACATGGCTCGACCGGCAGCTTTTGGCGCGCGAACCTCCTGAATTCTCGCGCGCCGGCTTTGGCGCAGAGGTCCGGGCAGCCCTGGAACAGCGGATTGATGTGCTGGCAGAGTACGGACTTGCTCAGCGGCACGGCGACAAAGTGCGGCTTGGCCGCAATCTGATCGAGACCTTGCGAAGCCGCGAGCTCGATAGCGCCGGCCGGCGACTTACGGAGGAGACGGGGCTTCCGCATCTAACTGCTCGATCAGGTGAACAGGTTTCGGGAACATACCGACAGCGGCTTTCCCTCGCCTCGGGGCGCTTTGCCATGATTGATAATGGGCTCGGCTTTCAGCTCGTGCCTTGGGCTCCTTCACTGGAGCGGGAACTGGGCAAACAGGTGAGCGGGATCGCAGGCCCAGGCAATGTCGATTGGTCCTGGGGCCGCAAACGGGGCCTGTCACTTTGACTGGCAGTCTCTTCGCTGGGCTGCGACGCAAGACTGCGGCCCTAGCTGCGGCTGCGCTCACCCATGTACAAGCGAGCCCCGCTATCCTTTTGTCGCGAGAGGAAGTTCGCTGTATTCGCGCTCACTGCACCACGTCCCAGCGAGTCTTGGGGGCCGGGACATTCGCTGGTTCGATCCTTCTGCGTGCCCGGTTCCGAGCACTGTCTCCTCCTGGAGATCTTGATGCCGTTGCGAGTTTTCGCTAGATCGCATGTGTTCATTCAGGAGAAGTGACGGTGACGATCGGTACTGTAAAGTGGTTTAACACGACCAAGGGCTACGGTTTCATCAAGCCGGATGACGGCGGCCCCGACGTCTTTGTGCACATCAGCGCCGTTGAAAAGGCCGGATACACCGGCTTGGCGGAAGGCGCTCGGATCAGCTTCGAGGCCAAGGCCGGTCGGTCCGGCAAAGTATCAGCCGAGAATCTCCGGATCGGATAAGGCCGACATCACCGACGGCGGCGGCAACGGTTGGATCGGGATCCCTCCTGAAATGAGACCCGATCTCGCCAAAGAACAGAGCTTCGCTAGTTGAAGATACGGCCGTGCCATCAGCATCAATGTGGACCCGGCCGCGCCGTGAACAACCAGTTGGTTAGATTAGCGTAATCTACGCTCTCATCGGCGCGAACTGCTGCGGCTTGTCGATAACGGGCGACTTCAACGTTACTCTGGATGGGCCAGCTGGCACCAGGTGCACGATGCCATAGCCATTCTCGTCCAGATAGCGCAAGAACGCCGGCTTATCTCCTCTTTGTCCCCGCCAATCTCTGCGCTGCCACGCGCGCGACTGCGACGCGAGCACGATTGTGGTTGTGTGCGCATGTCCATATGCCGAGATGTTCCGATCATGTCGGCGACAAAAATCATTTGGCACCAGGTCATCCTGGTCTGCCTCATCGTGCTCGCGTTCCTGTGGGCGGCGACCGAATGGACAGCCTGGCGGCTTGCGTTCCAGCAGCAGCTTGGGGCTCCCTGGTTCAAGCTCGGGCATTGGCCAATTTATCAGCCGGCAGCTTTCTTTGGCTGGTGGTTCAAGTTCGATGCTTACGCGCCCGTCGTTTTTCTGGAGGGTGGCGCGATTGCTGCAAGCGGCGGCATCGCGGCCATAGCGATGGCCATGTTGCTCTCGGTCCTGCGGGCTCATGAAGGGCGGGACGTCACCACCTACGGCTCGGCGCGCTGGGCCGATCTACGCGAAGTCAGACGGGCCGGGCTATTAGGCCCTGACGGCATCGTGCTCGGCCGGTTCGGACGTCATTATCTGCGCCACGACGGGCCCGAGCATGTGCTTTGCTTTGCGCCAACGCGCTCCGGCAAGGGTGTTGGCCTCGTCATTCCGACTCTTCTGACCTGGCCGGCCTCCACCATCGTCCATGACATCAAGGGCGAGAACTTCCAGTTGACCTCCGGATGGCGCGCGCAATTTGGGCCCGTGCTGTTGTTCGATCCGACCAATCCGGCCAGCGCCGCCTACAATCCACTCCTCGAGATCCGCCGTGGCGACTGCGAGGTGCGAGATGCTCAAAATATCGCGGATATTCTCGTCGATCCTGAGGGTGCACTCGAGCGCCGCAATCATTGGGAAAAGACCAGCCACTCACTCCTGGTGGGGGCAATTCTGCATGTCCTCTACGCCGAAGCCGATAAGACCCTCGCCGGGGTTGCAAATTTCCTTTCGGATCCATCTCGCCCGATCGAGGCTACGCTCAACGCAATGCTGGCGACTCCGCATCTTGGGACAGGCATCCATCCAGTCGTCGCATCAGCGGCACGCGAGCTTTTGAACAAAAGCGAGAACGAGCGCTCGGGTGTGCTCTCGACGGCGATGAGCTTCCTCGGGCTCTATCGTGATCCGGTAGTTGCCAAGATCACTGCGCGAAGCGATTGGCGCATCCGTGATCTCGTCGACCGTCCTGAATCCGTCTCACTGTACCTCGTGGTGCCGCCATCGGACATCGTCCGCACCAAACCCTTGATGCGGCTCATCCTGAACCAGATCGGACGGCGTTTGACCGAAAGCCTTGATCCCGACCGGCGCCGGCAGAAGCTGCTTCTGATGCTTGACGAGTTTGCAGCCCTCGGCCGGCTCGACTTTTTCGAGAGCCAACTCGCCTTTATGGCAGGTTACGGCATCCGCAGCTTTCTCATCACGCAGAGCCTTAACCAGCTCGAACGCGCCTACGGTCCGAACCATGCGATCCTTGACAATTGCCACGTCCGGATCGCCTTTTCGACCAATGACGAGCGCACCGCCAAGCGCGTCTCCGACGCGCTTGGAACTGCGACCGAATTGCGAGCCATGAAGAACTATGCGGGCCACCGCTTGAGCCCTTGGCTTGGGCACTTGATGGTCAGCCGCCAGGAGACCTCCCGTCCGCTGCTGACCCCCGGCGAAATCATGCAACTGTCTCCGCAAGACGCGGTCGTAATGATTTCCGGTGTGCACCCCGTCCGTGCCAACAAGGTCCGCTACTATGAGGATCCGCAATTCCAGCGACGTGTCTTGAAGCCGGCCCGCTTGGAGCCGAACAAGCAGCCCACCCGCCCAGATGACTGGTCAGCCCGCGCCCCAATATCGCCGTCGGGCCAGCTGCTGACCAGTCGCACGGGCAGGGGCGACGAGGCGAACGGCGGCTTACGCCGCGAGCCGGAATTGCCGCAGCATGAGGAAATCGAGATCAAGACGCCGGCCGGCGAGCACGAGTTCGACCCCGATCTAGAAGAGGGTGACGCGGATGACGTCCAGGCGCAACTGATGAACCGGTCGGTGCAGGGAGTTGCGCGGACCGTCACTCTCGATCCGGACGATGGAATGGATCTGTGAGCGAGGGCAGCGTGAAAAAAGTCCAGCTCAGCATCTATCTCGATCCCGAAACGTTCAAAACGCTCGAGACCTTCGCAAGCCGCGGTGGCCGGTCCAAGTCGCTGGTGGTCGAGGCCGCAATAGGTTCCTTTCTTTCTCCTGACGATTCCGATCGGCGCGAGGCTGTGATAGCAAAACGGCTGGATCGGATTGTGCGGGTGCTCGAGCGTCTTGAACGCAACGATGGCATCACGCTCGAGACCGTCGCGCTCTTCATCCGGTTCTGGCTGACCTCAACTCCGGCATTGCCGGAGCATTCGAGCCCTGCCGCTCGCGCCAAGGGCGGTGAGCGGTACGACCGCTTTGTCGAAGCGCTGGGACGACGACTTGCGAGCGGATCCAGCGTCCTGAAGGAGGTAAGCATCGACGTGCAAGCCTCCGAGAAGCCCGAATAGATAGTTCTGCGCGCAGAGTGCCTGTGACGCCCCTTGGTGATCGAGCAGCGCCGGCCCCAGGTGAGCCGAGCCGGCGCGCACGCGCGCAGGCAGACCGACACAGAGTCGTGAAGCGCGGGGAGCTTCCTTGCGGTCCCAGAAGGCCATCGCGAGTGGCCCTAGCTGCCGCGCAGGAGGCTGAGAGATCCCGCTCACCTTGAGCCCGCCTCATCTTTCTTTGGCTACGCCAGACTACGCCGCCGATGTCGGCGCGATTGATGTCGTGGTCGGATTGGCCCTTCTGTCGACGCATCATCGCTGGGCCGATTCATCTGTTTCGACAGGAAAGCCACGCTGCACGGGTAGCGTGCCGTTTTCGAGCGGTCGCAATTGAGGAGCTGAAGAAACAATGCAGATCGATGCTGAGGCTGAAGGTCAGGCCAGCTCTATTGGGAATGGTTCCGATGGCGAGGTGCAGCCGAGCTCGAACGAAGGTCTGCGAACCAAGAAGATCATGGTTCAGCTCTCCGAAAGCATCTTGGAGCGGCTTGAAGCCGCGACCGAACGCCCGGGAGTCGGCAAGAGCGTGGTCGTCGAGACGGCGCTTCAGCGTTTTCTGGCTCCTGCGCAAGGGGCCGAAGGGCTCATTCGTGAAACTCTGGACCGGGTCAGTGGCCAGATGGCAAGGCTCGAGCGGCAGGTCGCGATCGTTGCCGAGACAGTGGCACTGCATGCGCGCTATCACCTCACCGTTACGGCGGCCATGCAATCATCCCAGCAGCGGGACGCCGGCCTGCTCGGCCAAGAACGCTGCAACGTTTTGGTCCAACAGGTCGAGCGCGGAGTGCGGCTTGGCCAACCATTGATTCAGGAGACCATTGATCGGCTCGGAATGCCGAGCTGGCGCGCCTCTGAAACCGGCGGCGGTGTGTCAGAGAGGCGAACTGTAGAAGAACTGCTTCAGGAGGGTTCGTCCGCACCCGCTGTAGAGGGGGGCTCTCACCCGAGCGCTGCCGCCGAGGAGGGCGGCAGCAAGCTGAACTTTCGGAACCTGTCCAGCTCGTTCTGTTGAGCGCACTGTCCAGAACGGCAGAAGCGGGCTGAAAGGGCTCGCCGCGCAAACAACGCCTGTGGTACGCATCGAGCCGCTTCCTGTGTGGCGGCTCATCGCCTGCATCTTTCTTCCCTTCGCGGCCGGGTACTACCTTGCCTACCTGTTCCGGACGATCAATACCCTGATCGCTGGACCCCTTGGCTCCGATCTCGGGCTTGGCGCTGCCGACATCGGGCTGCTCACGTCGATCTATTTCCTGGTCGTCATGGCGGGTCAGATTCCCATCGGCATGTTACTGGATCGCTACGGGCCGCGCCGGGTCCAGAGCTTGCTATTGGCCGTGGCAGCAGCGGGGGCCGCGCTTTTTGGACTATCGACGGGTTTCGTTTCGCTTCTCATCGCCCGCGCGATGATCGGACTTGGGAGTGCAGCAGCGCTGATGTCGGGGCTGAAAATGATCGTCCTCTGGTTTCCTAGAGAACGTTTGGCCCTCATCAATGGCTTTATGATCATGCTGGGTTCGTTGGGCGCGGTCACGGCAACCGCTCCTGCCGAGGTGCTCCTGGACTGGATAGGCTGGCGCGGCCTGTTCGCGGTGCTGGCCGCCGCAAGCGCGCTTGCTGCCATTTTGATCTATCTGGTCGCTCCCGAACGAGTCGACAGCCCATCAGGCAGCACGAAGCCGGCCACGCTGAAAACCATCTACTCTGATCAACGCTTCTGGCGGATTGCCCCCCTGTCGGCAACCTGCATCGGATCGGCTTGGGCACTGCAGTCCTTGTGGGCGGCACCTTGGCTTTGCGATATCGAACGGCTCAGTCGAACAAGTCTCGTTAGTGAGCTGTTCGTGATGGCGACTGTTTTGAGCCTTGGGGCGCTAGTCTTGGGCGTGCTTGCAACCTGGGTGCGCAGCCGTGGCAGGAATATGGAAGTATTGTTCGCGGCCGTCGCGGCCCTGTTGATCGGAGCGGAGATCGTCCTCATCCTGCATCCACCCTGGCCGTCACTTCTGCCGTGGTGCGTCGTCTCGGTGGCCGGATCGGCCACCGCTTTGACCTACGCCATCATAGGAGATTATTTCCCGACCCAACTGGTCGCGCGCGCGAATGGTGGTTTGAACGTCCTGCAATTTGGTTGGGCCTTCATCGTGCAGTACCGGACGGGACTGATTCTTGAGCGATGGCCCGTTGAGGCCGGCCACCATCCTTTGATTGCCTACCAGACCGCGTTCGGACTGAACGTGCTGCTACAGCTGGCGGCGCTCGCCTGGTTTGCCGTTCCACCGTTTCGAAGTCGGAAAGGGAAGAAGAGGACTTCCGCCATACTCCAACCGGCCTGCGGCTGGAACTCGGCTCATGCCGCTATCCCGGCGAGCGAGGCTGCGATCCTGGACGCGGATGAACACCTGGAGTGGTGACGCGAGCTTGACGGGCTGATGCCCAACTAGTGCGCCTTTTTCGACGCGCCGAACACGAGCTTACCGAACCTTCCTTTCCGACTCTTGTCGTTTCTACGCCAGACTACGACGGCGATGATCCTGTCTTGCGATAGCGTAGGATCTGCTTTTTCTACTTCTCACATGAGGCCGCTGAAGGGCAGGGCCTCGATCATGTGGGGCAGCCGTGGCGATACATTCATTTCATTCGGAAGCCGAGTTGCGCGGGGCGCGCATGCTCCGCACCGCCCTTGGGCCGGCCATTGCGGGCTTTTTGGAAGATCAGACCGTTGTGGAGGTGATGCTCAATCCTGACGGGCGGCTATGGATCGACCGATTGTCGAGCGGGCTTACAGACACCGGAGAGAGCCTTTCGGCAGCGGATGGCGAACGAATCGTCCGACTGGTCGCGCACTATGTAGGAGCCGAAGTTCATCCCGGCTCCCCCCGGATTTCGGCTGAGCTGCCGGAAACGGGGGAACGTTTCGAAGGATTGCTGCCGCCGGTTGTTGCCGCGCCGACGTTTGCGATCCGCAAACCGGCGGTCGCCGTGTTCGGCCTGGACGACTATGTCGCCGCAGGCATCATGAACGTGAGCCAAGCGAGCGCGCTTCGCAATGCGGTCGCCGCACGGAAGAACATCCTGGTCGCCGGCGGCACCTCGACCGGGAAGACCACGCTGACAAATGCGCTGCTTGCCGAGGTCGCGAAAGGATCGGACCGCGTCGTTCTCATCGAAGACACCCGGGAGCTTCAGTGCAGGGCACCGAACCTCGTGGCGCTGCGGACCAAGGATGGCGTGATCTCGCTGTCCGACCTTGTGCGCTCCTCTCTTCGCCTGCGCCCTGATCGCATTCCGATCGGCGAGGTCCGTGGGGCCGAAGCCCTCGATCTCTTGAAAGCCTGGGGCACAGGACATCCGGGCGGCATCGGGACGATCCACGCCGGAACCTCGCTTGGCGCGCTGCGCCGGCTCGAGCAGCTGATCCAGGAAGCCGTCATCACCGTCCCGCGTGCGCTGATCGCAGAAACCATCAACGTCATCGCCGTGCTCTCTGGCCGTGGCGGCGAACGGCGTTTGAGTGAACTCGCGTGCGTCAACGGCCTTGGATCATCGGGCGACTACAGCCTTTCGAACATCGGAGATCAGTCATGACCACACGAGCCTCTCTCGCGCCCGGCTTCATCGAAATTGCAGCATTCGCCACATTTTCCCTCGCCAGCGCGCCGGCCTGGGCCGCCGGCTCGAACATGCCATGGGAGCAGCCGCTCAACCAGATCCTGCAATCGGTCGAAGGTCCGGTCGCAAAGATCATTGCCGTCATCATCATCATCGTAACCGGGCTGTCGCTCGCCTTTGGCGACACCTCGGGTGGTTTCCGGCGGCTAGTCCAGATCGTGTTTGGCCTGTCGATCGCATTCGCCGCATCGAGCTTCTTCCTGTCGTTCTTCTCATTCGGCGGCGGAGTGGTGATCTGATGGACGAGCCAGTCCCGGGATTTGTGGCTCCCGTCCACCGGGCGCTCACCGAACCGATCCTGATGGGCGGCGCGCCGCGCGCGGTTGCCATTCTCAACGGCACACTGGCCGCCGCACTCGGTCTCGGCCTGCGCATGTGGCTGGCCGGCCTTCTCTTCGCCTTCGTGGGTCACATGGCTTCGGTCTGGGCCGCCAAGCGCGATCCGGAATTCGTAGAAGTCGTGCGCCGGCATGTTCGCGTCCCCGCTCACCTCAGCACCTGAAGTCGTCCCATGATGAATCTTGCCGAATACCGCCGTTCAAGCACACGTCTTGCCGACTTCCTGCCCTGGGCTGCCCTGGTCGACGAAGGGATCATTCTCAACAAGGATGGATCATTTCAGCGAACGGCCCGGTTCAGAGGGCCGGATCTCGACAGCTCCGTGCCTGCCGAGCTTGTTGCGGTCGCTGGCCGCCTCAACAATGCACTCCGTCGCCTCGGATCGGGGTGGGCCGTGTTCGTCGAGGCGCAACGTCATTCGGCCGGACGCTATCCGCCGGATACATTCCCGGACGTCGCCTCGGCGCTGGTGGATGCGGAGCGCAAGGCGCAATTCGAACAAGCCGGCAGTCATTACGAATCGAGCTACTACCTGACCTTCCTTTATCTGCCTCCGGCAGAGAGTGCGGCGGCAGCAGAGCGCTTGCTGTACGAGGGCGGCCAGCGCGCTGCGGGAGCCGATGCACGCGAGGTGCTCGCCGGCTTTAGTGACCGGACCAGCCGCGTGCTGCAGCTGGTCGAGGGTTTCATGCCGGAATGCGGTTGGCTTGATGACGAGCAAACCCTGACCTACCTGCATTCGACGGTCTCGACCAAACGGCACCGCGTGCGCGTGCCAGAAATCCCGATGTATCTCGATGCGCTGCTGGCCGATCAATCGCTGGTAGGCGGTCTTGAACCCATGCTGGGCGACGCGCATCTGCGCGTTCTGACGCTCGTGGGGTTCCCAACCGTGACCACGCCCGGGATTCTCGACGAGCTGAACCGGCTGGCGTTCCCGTATCGCTGGTCGACGCGGGCTATCATGCTCGACAAGACAGATGCCACAAAGCTCCTCACCAGGATCAGGCGGCAATGGTTTGCCAAGCGCAAATCGATCGCCTCGATCCTGAAGGAAGTGATGACGAACGAGGCCTCCACGCTTTTGGACACCGATGCCCACAACAAGGCGATGGATGCCGATAGTGCGCTCCAGGAATTGGGTTCGGATCAGATCGGCGAGGTCTTCGTCACGGCAACGGTCACAGTCTGGGACAGGGATCCGCGCGCAGCCGACGAAAAGCTCCGCCTCGCCGAAAAGGTCATTCAGGGCCGGGACTTCACTTGCATGGCCGAGACGGTCAATGCCGTCGAAGCGTGGCTCGGCAGCCTGCCTGGACAAACTTACGCAAACGTCCGCCAGCCCCCGGTCTCTACCCTGAACCTCGCCCATATGATCCCGTTGTCTGCAGTATGGGCCGGAGAGGTGAGGGATCACCACCTCAAGGCACCCCCATTGTTCTTCGGCAAGACTGAAGGTTCCACGCCATTCCGGTTGTCTCTGCATGTCGCAGATGTCGGCCACACGCTGGTCATCGGACCGACGGGCGCCGGCAAGTCGGTCCTGCTGGCGCTCATGGCGCTGCAGTTCCGCCGCTACAGCGCGGCGCAGATCATTGCGTTCGACTTCGGCGGCTCGATCCGCGCATCGGCGATCGCCATGGGGGGCGACTGGCATGATCTCGGCGGCGCGCTCGAATCCTCAGAACTCGTCGCCCTCCAGCCGCTTGCGCGCATTGATGATATCGGCGAGAGAGGCTGGGCATCCGACTGGATCGCATCGATCCTGACGCGCGAGCGGATCGAGGTCACGCCTGAGACCAAGGATCATGTCTGGTCGGCATTGACCTCGCTCGCCTCGGCGCCGGTTACGGAGCGGACGCTGACTGGACTATCCGTTCTCCTGCAATCCAACGCTCTCAAGCGCGCCCTGCAGCCCTACTGCCTCGGTGGGCCATACGCCCGGTTGCTGGACGGCGAGCACGAACGGCTGGGTGAAGCCTCCGTCCAGGTGTTCGAGACCGACGGATTGATTGGGACCTCTGTCGCCCCCGCAGTTCTGGCCTATCTGTTTCACCGGATCGAGGACCGCTTAGACGGCCGTCCGACACTGCTCATCATCGACGAAGGCTGGCTCGCGCTCGATGATGCCGATTTTGCCGGCAAGCTTCGCGAATGGCTGAAAACGCTTCGCAAGAAGAACGCCTCCGTCGTTTTTGCGACCCAGTCGCTTGCCGATATCGACGGCTCCAAAATCGCGCCTGCCATCATCGAGAGCTGCCCGACCCGGATCCTGTTGCCAAACGATCGCGCCATCGAGCCGCAGATCATGGCGATTTATCGGCGCTTTGGGCTGAACGACCGCCAGATCGAGATCCTCGCCCGCGCCACCCCCAAGCGACACTACTACTGCCAATCTCGACGCGGCAACCGCCTGTTCGAGCTCGGACTTGGCGAAATCGCGCTCGCCTTCGTGGGCGCCTCGTCCAAAGCCGACCAGGCTCTCATCGATCGGGTGCTTGCCGAGCACGGAAGGGACGAGTTCGTCACCGGTTGGCTCAAGGCGCGCGACCTCGGCTGGGCCTGCAACCTCATTCCGCAGCTCGCCAAACAGGGAGCACTCTCATGAACCGTATCCTGCCGATTCTGGTGGCAAGTATCATCGCCATGACCATGGTCCAAGCGCCCGGCGAAGCAAAGGCGCAGTGGATCGTGTTCGATCCCAACAACTACGCTCAGAATGTGCTGACCGCCGCGCGTGAGCTGCAGCAGATCAACAACCAGATCACATCGCTCCAGAACGAAGCGCAGATGCTGATCAATCAAGCGAAGAACCTGGCGAGCCTGCCTTATTCGTCGTTGCAACAGCTCGAGCAATCGATTCAGCGCACCCAGCAGCTACTCTCGCAGGCGCAGCGAATTGCCTACGATGTCCAGCAAATCGATCGCGCGTTTTCCACCACCTATGCGCCGGCATCGGTCAGCATGTCCAATGGGCTCCTTGTCGCAAATGCGCAGACGCGTTGGCAGAACTCCGTTGTCGGGCTGCAGGACGCCATGCGGGTCCAAGCGAGTGTTGTCGGCAATCTCGACACCAACCGCACCCAAATGTCGGCCCTGGTGACGGCGAGCCAGGGCGCATCAGGTGCGCTTCAATCAAGTCAGGCCGGCAACCAGCTCCTTGCGTTGCAAGCTCAGCAGCTTGCGGACCTTACGGCTACTGTCGCGTCGCAAGGTCGTGCGCAAACGCTCGAGTCTGCCCAGCGCGCAGCTGCGCAGGATCAGGGCAGGGAGCAACTGCGGCGCTTTCTGACCCAGGGGCAGGGCTACCAACCAACAACCGTGCAGATGTTCCACTGATCATGAAGAAACAACTTGAACGACTGCCCGCCGCGGCAGCGCTTGGTCTTGCTGTCCTGGTGGTTGGCGTCTGCGCCATTCGGTTGGGTGAGGACGGGAGCGCGACCCAATCTTCCGTCTATCTCGCGTCAAAACCCGATGCGACCGCGGCAAAGCTCGAGCAATGCCGTACCGTCACCTACGAGCAGAAAGAGACTCTCCTGGAATGCCAGAAGATTTGGGCCGAGCAGCGCAGGCAGTTTTTGGCAGGAAGTAGATCGACAGGTGATCCGGACAGCCGGACAGGCGCGGCGCCATTCCTCTCTCCTGTCCCGCGCAAGGACGAAAGTCGCCACCCGTCCGGTTTTCCCTCCATTCCAAGCCAAACCGAGTGAGCCATGGGTGGTACCTCCGTCATCGATCAGTTCCTGGAAATCTTCACCCGCTACATTGATTCCGGGTTTGGCCTCGTCGGAGGCGAAGTAGGCTATCTCGCTACGACGCTGGCCGCGATCGACCTCACGCTCGCGGGCCTGTTCTGGTCCTTTGGCACTGATGAGGAGATTCTTGCCCGGCTCGTCAAGAAGACATTGTTTGTCGGCGTCTTTGCCTATCTCATCGGCAACTGGAACAGCCTTGCGCGCATCGTCTTCGAAAGCTTTGCAAGCCTTGGGCTAAAAGCCTCAGGCACAAGCCTGTCATCGGCAGAATTTCTGCGGCCGGGCCGGATCGCGCAAGTGGGGCTTGATGCCGGCCGCCCCATCCTCGACTCGATCTCGGGGCTCATGGGTTATGTCAGCTTCTTCGAGAATTTCGTGCAGATCGTGGTCCTGCTGTTCGCCTGGATTGTGGTGCTGTTAGCCTTCTTCATTCTCGCCATCCAGCTTTTCGTCACGCTTATCGAGTTCAAGCTGACGACACTTGCGGGTTTCGTTCTGATCCCCTTTGGCCTCTTCGGCAAGACCGCTTTTGCGGCCGAGCGCGTGCTGGGTAATGTCATTTCCTCCGGCGTCAAGGTCCTGGTCCTTGCCGTCATTGTCGGCATCGGTTCGAGCTTGTTCTCGCAGTTCACGGCAGGCTTCGGCGGCAACCAGCCGACCATCGAGAACGCGATGGCACTGGTGCTCGGTGCGCTCACACTTCTGGGGCTCGGGATTTTCGGGCCCGGTGTCGCCAACGGCATCGTCTCCGGAGGTCCGCAGCTTGGCGCCGGGAGCGCCGTCGGGACGGGCCTCGCCGCCGCTGGCGTTGTTGCGGCTGGCGCAGGTCTTGCCGCCGGCGCGGCCGGTCTCGCGGGCAGCGCGATTGCTGGCGCGGCACGTGGAGGCAGCGCGATTGCAAGTGGTACGGTGAGCGTGTCGCGGGCGGGGAGCATGTCCGGCGCAGAGGCAAGTGCGTCAGGTGCGGCTAGTCCTTTACGTTCTCTCGCCGCTGGTCTTGGTGGATCCTCGAGCCATGCCGGTCGGGAAGAGGGGGACTCTTCCGCCGCGGCTTCCGACGCGCCCCCCTGGGTTCGCCGGATGAAGCGGGGGCAGACGATCAGCCATGGCGCATCGGCGGCTACCCACGCGATCCGTTCGGGCGATCACGGCGGAGGGGGCGGATCTGTCGACCTCTCCCAACAGGACCGCTGACGCTTCACATCGACCATTTCCATCGCTGAGCAGCTTGAGGTCAAACAATGTTCAAACGATCGGCCGTTCACTATGGCCGCATGCCGGAACCTGTCACTCCGTATCAACGCGCCGCCCAGGTCTGGGATGATCGCATTGGGTCTGCGCGCGTCCAGGCCAAAAACTGGCGCCTGATGGCGTTTGCCTGCCTCTTCTTGTCCGCTGGTTTTGCCGCCGCCCTGGTCTGGCAATCCGCACACGGGACGATCACGCCCTGGGTGGTTGAGGTCGATCAATTGGGGGAAGCCAAGACTGTCGCTGCGGCAAATGCCAGCTACCAACCGACCGACCCTCAAGTCGCTTTTCACCTGGCGCGATTCGTCGAGCATGTGCGTGGTCTGCCGATGGACGCCATCGTGCTTCGCGAAAATTGGCTGCGCGCCTATGATTTCACGACGGATCGCGGTGCCGCAGCGCTCAATGATTATGCCCGCAACAACGATCCGTTTGCCAAGCTCGGCAAGACGCAAGTCGCGGTCGAACTCTCGAGCGTCATCCGGGCCTCGCCTGAGAGCTTTCGTCTGGCCTGGATCGAACGCCGCTACGACAACGGCCAACTTGCCGCAACCGAACGGTGGACTGCGATCCTCACCATCATCGTGGAAATGCCTCGCGATCTGGATCGCCTGCGCAAAAATCCCCTCGGCATCTATGTCAACGCGATCAACTGGTCAAAGGAGCTCGGCTAACCATGCCGTCAGATATCGTCATTGCGTCGCGACACACGCAGCCGCGCTTGCCTCTAGCTCTTCTTATCTGTCTCTCGACGCTCGGCGGCTGCACGAGTTTCAGGCCGCCGCAGATCAGCTACGACAACGAGCTCCCGCCGGCCCCGGATTTGCCCGCGCTTGCCGATGACCGGCCGCGACCGCTGCATCTGCCGCCGATCTGGAAGGCGGCGCGCGGCGGCAAGACCGCGGAGGCCAAAGAGCCTGTCGAGCGTATCGAAACCGCAAATGACGCTGCACGTGTGCAGCCTCGCAAAGCGGGCTACTACAATGCGGTGCAAGTGTTTTCCTATAGTCCGGGCGCGCTCTACCAGATCTATGCCGCGCCGGGACAAATTACGGACATTGCCCTTGAGCCCGGTGAGCAGCTGATCGGCTCGGGACCCGTCGCCGCGGGCGATACTGTGCGCTGGGTGGTCGGCGACACCGAAAGTGGGAGTGGCGACAGCCGCCGCGTTCACATCATGGTCAAGCCAACCCGTCCCTTGATCGAGACCAACCTCGTCGTCAATACTGATCGTCGTACTTACTTGATCGAGCTTCGCGCAAAAGAAAAGCCCTATATGCCCTCGGTCGCTTGGTTCTATCCGGCGGATCGTGGCGAGCGAACTCGGGCTTTACCGCCGGCACCCTTTATTCCGGACCTGCCGGCGCGCCGGTACCGTTACGCGATCGAGGGCGACAGCCCGCCGTGGCGTCCCGTCAACGCTTATGATGACGGCCGAAAAACTTATATCGAATTCTCCCCCGGCGTCAGTCAGGGCGAGATGCCGCCGCTCTTCGTGATCGGACCCGACGGCAAAACCGAGCTTGTCAACTACCGCGCGTACGGAAACGTATTGATTGTTGACCGGCTGTTCGCGGCCGCGGAGCTGCGGCTCGGCGAGGAGCACCAGCAGAAGGTCAGGATCGTGCGAACTGACGGGAGGTCGCTTTGAACGATCGTGACGAGGCGATCGATACACCAAAGGAACCGGCTCGGGCCAGGCCGCCGGAAGAGATCGCCGAGGCCCTGCGCCTCCGGCCGGATCCTCCACAAGTGGCCCGCCTCTCGCGAAAGGTCCTGATTGGCGTCAGCGCCCTGGTGCTCGTGCTGATCACCGGCGCGGTGCTCTGGGCGCTGCAGGAGAAACGGTCTCGTGTCTCAGCGCCTGAGGAGCTTTACGCCACCGACCGCCACAATCTCGCCGATCAGCTCGCGACCTTACCAAAGGATTACACCGAGATCCCGAAGGACGTGCCGCGCCTGGGGCCGCCCTTGCCCGGTGATCTCGGCCGCCCGATCGTCGCAGCACAGGGGTCTTCGACATCCAGCTCCCTTGGTATCGATGCCGAACAGCAGCGTGTCACGCAGGAGAGCGAGGCGGCACGGACCAGCAAGGTATTTGCCAGCACCAATGTCCGCCCACAGGCCCCTGCCACCTCGTCGAGCGAAGCCCGATCGAGCGCCGCGCCATCATCCGACGAAGCATTTGCTCAGAATGGCCAAGACCGAAAGCTTGCATTTGTCAGTGCAACAGTCGACCGCCGAACGACAAGCTCCGATCGCCTTGTGAGGCCGGCATCGCCTTTTGTCGTTCAGGCCGGAACGGTCATTCCGGCCGCTCTCATCACAGGAATCCGCTCCGACCTGCCGGGCCAGATCACGGCGCAAGTCACAGAATCGGTGTACGATTCTCCTACCGGGCGAGCTCGCCTTATCCCCCAGGGAGCAAGGCTGATCGGAAGCTACGACAGCCAGGTTGCATTTGGGCAGTCGCGCGTGCTCCTGGTCTGGACGCGCCTTATCATGCCGAACGGGAGGTCGATCGTTTTGGAACGGCAGCCCGGCGCAGATGCGGCAGGCTACTCTGGTCTTGAGGACGAAGTCGACAATCATTGGAAGGAATTGTTGGGGGCCGCCGCTCTTTCGACGCTGCTTTCCGTCGGCACGGAGGTGAATTCCGGCGCGGATAGCGGCAATACCAACAGCGATCTCATTGCCGCGCTCCGCCGTGGAGCTGGGGATTCGATCAATCAAACGGGCCAGCAGATAGTCCGCCGCAATCTCAATATTCAGCCAACTTTGACGATTCGTCCGGGATTTCCGGTGCGGGTGATCGTCAACCGTGACCTGGTGCTCGAACCGTATAGGGGGTGAGGACGATGGCCAAGCTTAAGCTCGGCGCAATCGAAGACGACAAGCCGATCAAAATTACGCATGAACTGCCCGCGAGCGTGCACAGGGATCTCGTGGCATATGCCGAGATCCTTGCACACGAGACCCAGCAGCCGATCGGAGATCCAGCCAAACTTATCGCGCCCATGCTGGCCCGGTTCATGGCAGCTGACCGGAGCTTCCGGAAGGCGCGCCGCGCGGGTCAGCGACCAGCAGAAGGCGAGGGGTAGCGCTGGGAGAGCAACTTCAGGAATTCGTGTAGCGCGGGGTTTTCATTGTCGGCGCGCCAATACGCAGAAAACTCGAGCCGGCTCGCACCCGCGCCGTCGCGCAGCTCCCGGTAAACAAGGCCCGCAAAATTTGCGCCTATGTCAGACTCGAGCACGAGGCTTATTCCTGTGTTCATGCTGATCAGGCTTTTGATGATGCCGCGGCTGACGTCATGGCGCTCGATTTTTGGGCGAGCCTCCGGCGAAACCAGCTTGGAAACCAGAAGATCTTCGAGCTCTTTTCCGGGGTCGTAATGGCTGAGCAGCACCGTCTCACCACGCAGGTCGGTCCAGTAGACAGTTTCGCGGGAACTGAGAGGATGGTCATGAGGCAAGGCAACGAGAACACGCTCGCTCCACAGAGACATGGCTTTATTGTCCAATAGCGGCAAGCTCCCCGTGACGATCAGGAGATCAAGCGATCCGTTGCGAAGTGCCGCTGCTAAACGTGTCCGTGATCGTTCAACCGTTGCAAGAGCGCTCTGCGGGAAGCGCTGCTTGAACTCGAGTAGGGACGCTTGCAGATTGCCGGCCGAAAGTGATGTGCAGAAACCGACGCTCAGACGGCCGGTTTCGCTGTTGTGGACGGATCGCGCGGTTGCGATGAGTGCGCCGAACTCCTCCAGGATGGTCCTGGATAACCGAAGAACGTCGCGGCCGGGCCGCGTTGGGCGCACACCTCCGCTGAAGCGCTCGAAAATTGGAACGCCCAAGTGGTGCTCAAACTCGCTGATTATTCGGCTAAGGCTCGATTGTTGCGATCCCAGCAAGTCGGCGGCTCCACGAAAGCTACCGCAATCCGCGGCAGCCACCGCCGATCTTAAGTGCTTCAGTTCCACGGCTTTGTGGGCTTGAAGCGAAAGATTTCGTCCGCGGGAATT
Source organism: Bradyrhizobium sp. 187 (assembly GCF_023101005.1). Lineage (NCBI taxonomy): Bacteria > Pseudomonadati > Pseudomonadota > Alphaproteobacteria > Hyphomicrobiales > Nitrobacteraceae > Bradyrhizobium > Bradyrhizobium sp. 187. The sequence goes on along the minus strand of NZ_CP064694.1, from coordinate 533,582 downwards.
GCGCATCTTGAGGAACGAGCGAGAGTGGCTGCCGGCTTAGTGCGCAGCCATGTTGAAAGCTTCGGACTTGCTCGAATGCCTACGCGGCGGCTCGGACGACAGGCGCCCAGAGCACTGGACCTGAGATCTGCCCCGCCTGACGGATACGTTCCAACGCACCCGTCGATACTTCCAGGTAACCGGCAACAGCCGACGTGTTGCCGAGTGCCCGAGATCTCCCAATCCGGCAAAGAGGCCAGCCAGCGCGCCGAAGAATGCGCTCCATGCGGGCATCGGTGACGGTGACGATATTACAGAGATCAAGGGAGAGGCCGAATTCGATCATCGCTGCAAAAAGCTGGTAAGTCGCAGCAGCAAGTCCGCCACCTGCCTTCGGCGCGTCGGGGGGAATGTCGAGCGCAAAACGGCTGCTCTCCCAGATCTTCTCGCTCCGCGGCACCGGTTGCCCGTCCAGAAGAACCGGGAAAGTGTCTCTCAGCATCGTAGGGCCGGTCGAGGGGAGAAGACGGACACAACCCTGAAGCCGGCCTTCGCTCGACCGGAGCAGCAAGTGAACAGGCCGAACGACATCGAACGCGTCGACCTCCATGTCCCCCCTCACTTGGACCTCCCATTCAAGACGCTGCTTGAACACTCGATAGCGCAGACGGTGCATCTCGGCCAGCTCCTCAACAAACTCGCCGTAATATTCTGGCTTAATCAGGAGCATCATTGCCACCTCCGTGCTTGCTTCGCAAAGTAAAGCACAATCCTGCGTACCCTCCACCTGTGCAGGTGCACAGGTGCGCGACCATTTTGCTTCGAGTATGATGTTGATTGTTTCTTCTGGCCGCCCAGTGAGGGCCGGCAATTCGTGCCAACAACGATCTTCTTTCAAGTCTTTAACACGCGGAATGTGGCCGATAGCCGCGAGGACGAAATGGTCGCCGTGGCGAGCCGACATTTCACGTACGGCCGGGCGCACTCAGAATAAGCCTCAGCCTCACGGCCGGCCATGATGCAGTTGGCGAGCGGATCCTACCCCCGACATTTTTCCTGACCGGCCTTGGCTCGGTCCTCCGCCCTGGCTCTGACAACGGCTCGGCAGCCGGCATGCTCATGAATCATCATGGCATAGCACGACGTTGCGCTCAGTGCCTGCGTACCAAGGACCAGTGGTGCGGCCGCGTCTTCTGGCGGGACTCCCACGCGGCGGCAGTTGTGCGGCGGGAAACCCAGGGGCAAACGCGCCTACTTTCGTTGTGAATTGTTCTGCGCCAATCGCGCCACCGCCTGGCAAATCGTGCGAACCCCGAGCTTCGCTCGAACATTATCCAAATGAAACGCGGCGGTTCTCCGTGAAATTCCCAGGATGACTCCGATGTCGGCAATCGATTTTCCTTGAGAGGACCACTCGAGGCACTCGTGCTCGCGCTGAGACAGCGTGACGCCATCGATCAAACGGTCGGGCGTAAGCTTTTGTCGTGCATGCGCATGGAAATACCAGGCGATCACTTCCAGAACACTGCCGCGTTCCCTTATGGAGCGCTCGAAGCCGGCCCGGTTCGTGTCAATCGCAAATGTTATGATGGCTATTTCACCTCTGCTGTCGTGAATTGGTATGGTGTATCCGTGCCGGATACCGAACCTGCTTGCCTGTTCGAACAACTCTCTCTCAGAGTCCGAGCGCACTGGCGGTCCCGACCCGGGCCCCCATCGAAACGGTTGAGTATGGATCATCGCGTGACGAACCACAGGATCCATGTCTTCATAGCGGCGCTGCAGGTAATGTGTAGTCCAGCAGGGCGGGTATGTTGAAATCAGCTTGGGATCACCGCCTTCCTTCTTAGGGAGTCGGAGGTAGGCGAAGGAAGATAGGTTCAGGGCTTTGGCGACTTCCGCCATACTTTGCTGCAGAGCGTTATGGTCTCTGCTTTCGATCAGTCGATCGATGAACGTCTGAATGGTCCGGTTCATTTTGGCCGTCGGGGAGCGTTATTCCAACGGAATACTATCTCTGGATGTGGCGCCGTTGCAAGTGCTTCGTCTTCGAACGATCGCGCCGAACTCCCGAACTGCCTCAGGGGCCTTCCTGCGCCCCACGATGACATCGAGAGATCGAGAGGGTGGTCATGATACGTTGTAACCAGCCTACGGATCATCCGGGTGACGTCCTTTCCAGCGATCACGACGGAGGCGGCGCCTCTAAAACGCGCAAAATGATGCGCTTGCGCGGATCGTCGGCTTGGAGAGCTGAAATAAGCCGGAAAAGATCCATCAAATAGGTTCTTTTACATCCAGTAGCATGGGGCCGGGTGTATGTCCCACAAAGCGGTCGCAGAGAACGGCCAGCTGCTGCTGCTCGATACTATGAAAGGGGGAATCGCCGTGACGCGAAACGCTAACTTGCTCGATGGTCTTCGCTTCGGCCTCACTCCTCTCGAGAATCATCTGATCGATGGTCATGTCGAGGGCCGTGTTGGACGCCGAGAGTTCTTGCGGCACGGCAGTTTGCTTGGGCTGTCGCTGCCTTTTCTTAGGCGAGCTACACTGGCCGCTGGTTTCGGAGCAGCACCGTCGGCCGTCAGGGCCGCGGTCCAACCGGGCGCCACGATGCGCGTCGCATGCAATACGCCGACGAGTGAGATCGACCCAACACGGGGACCCTTCCTCTCGATGGTGTTGCTCCAGCAGGTCGGCGAGTTCCTCTGCATCGACGGCCCGGACCTCGTACTTAGGCCCTGCCTTGCGACAGGCTGGAAGCCCAATCAGGACGGCAGCGTCTGGACGTTCACCTTGCGCAAGGGGGTCAAGTTCCATTCTGGCGGCGAGATGAAGGCTGAGGATGTGGTCGCCACGATCGACCGCTTGGCCGATCCGAAAAATCCCGGGAATGCGCTCACGTTTTTCAGGGGCGTCCTGCAGAAGGGCGGTACCCGAAAGGTGGACGACTACACGGTGGAGTTCCATCTAGACGCTCCGAACGGCAACTTCCCCTATTTGGTGTCCTCCGGCAACTTCAACGTCATCATTCTGCCCGCGAGCTATGCCGGCGAATTCGAGAAGACCTGGGACGGCACAGGCCCGTTTGGTGCGTTGCCACTACCCCGATCGGGCTGGCGACCTTCCGCGCAGCACAACAAACTTGGTTGTACAGAAACCCGCAGCGTGCGGCACACCGGCGCTTCGGATCAGCAATCTCTCGAAGACTTTCGGACAGGGCAGCTATGCGATCCGTGCGGTATCCGATGTCTCGCTAAGCCTGCACGCGGGGGAAACACTTGGTTTAGTCGGCGAGTCCGGCTCCGGCAAGACAACGCTGGCTCGAATGATTCTAGGCTTGGGGCCGCCTGATCTCGGCGGGACAATCGAGCTTGACGGGAAGCGTCTTGCTCCCAGTCTCGGCCAGCGCCGCGATGACGAGGTCAAGGCGGTGCAGATCGTCTTCCAGAATCCGGATTCCGCACTAAATCCCTCCCACTCTGTCTCGCGCATTATCGGCCGCGCGTTGCGCAGGCTCGGCGGCTTTCGTGGCGTCGACTTGTCTAGCCGTCTAAACGCGCTTGTGGAGGCTGTCCGCCTGACTCCTCGACATCTTGCTCTACGCCCCCGCCAGCTCTCGGGCGGGCTCAAGCAGCGCGTGGCCATTGCCCGAAGCTTCGCCGGTGATCCTCGAGTTGTGGTCTGCGACGAACCTACCTCGGCGCTCGACGTATCTGTGCAGGGCGCCATCCTAAATCTTCTCGCCGAGCTCCAGGGGGCCAGCGCGGTCAGTTACATCTTCATCTCTCACGATCTTGGCGTTGTGCGCTATCTTTCAGACAGAATAGCCGTACTCTATCTCGGACGGGTTATGGAGATGGGACCATCGGAGCGCGTATTCGAAGGACCAAACCACCCCTATACCGAGGCGCTCCTTTCCGCCGTCCACACCCTCAATGGTAACAACAACTCCCGCATTCGGCTATCTGGCGAAATTCCTTCCGCTGCCAACCCGCCTTCAGGATGCTCCTTCCAGAGTCGATGCCCGCGAAAGATCGGGGAAATTTGTGAGACGGCCGAGCCCACGCTCATTGAAGCGGAGCCCGGCCATGTAATCCGTTGCCACATCCGCGCAGCAGATCTCGAGCACCTCCAGCGGGAATACAGAGCCGGTACCCGCAATATCGCGGCCCATCCTGCTGCTGTGATCGAACGATGCTAGCTCATCGAGCTGAATCAACTCGCCGATTAAGAACATAAGTTGGTGAGGGTGTTGGGGGGCGGACGGAGCGCTTTTCTAAGGCTTGCCTTTCCTCTGCAAGACATCGGGGCCGCCGAAGCCCGGCCGCAAAAATGGAAACCGTCTTCGGAAGAGCAGCTGGATGGGCACTCTGGGAATCCAGCCCACGGGCTCTCTGGGCTCTGGTTCGTGAGAACCAGTTGGGGCAAGGTCGACCGCGAGCCGGAAGTGCCGCAAGTGGTCGACGCGACGGCAGCGCTTCTCCAGGAGATAGGGCACGACGGTGACGAATACCGAGCCGGCCATTTGAGCCGTCGAGTACAGCAAGAATGTATGTCGACCCATCAAACACAGTACGTCGGCTCGAAGAAGCGGCGCGTGCTATGAGGCCGATGATCCAGCGCAGACACTTGGAGGGATTCGACGTGAAGCGGTATAAATATGTCGCGATTCTCTTATTTCCCGAGCTGAGGACCTGCAGCACGCTCTCCGACGAATGCGCGTCCGGGTGGATGAGCGCGATCGATGCCTTCATTCTGCTGACTCCCACGTGGCGACTAGGCGACACTGGTCTCGCACGCGATCTGCAAGAGGCCAGACCATGGCGCCATGGTCGATCAAACGTTAGAGCAGGACAAGCTCATCAATCAGTTGCTGGCTCAGTCAAACTGTCTAGTCTAGTGTCGGCAATAGAAGACACAAAGGGCCGGAGCGTACGATCTGAACTATTCAGGCGATGGCCTCCTATCACCACCTCTTCCAGATTCATCTCGCCGTCCGCGCGTCAACTTTTGACTCTCCTCACCACTTTAATTCTCAGCTTCGATAGCCAGAGACCAGATTGTGGTCAGACACGATCACAACCTCCTGCGGCGAAGAAGTTCAGAGATTCTTGGGCGGTGAAGGCGGCCAGGCCGAGGGCGATAGCGTTGTCCAAAGACTCGATTGATCGGGCGTCAGTATTGCAGGGGCGACTTTGAGCTTGAAGGCCAGTTCGATCGGATTGAGGTCGGGCGAATAAGGCGGCGGATAGAGGAGCTTGGCACCAGCCGCCTCGACTGCGATGCCGACTTCGGCCAGCTTGTGTGCTGCGAGACTCTCCATCACCACCATGACGCCGAGCCTGAGTGTCGGCACGAGGACTTGCGTCATGTAAGCCTCGACTGCCAGACCATGCAGGGGACCCGTCAAAAACAATCGGAGCAGCCATGCCATCTGAGCGCGTCGACGAAGTCGTTGTCTTCCAATGACCATGCGGGAACGCTGCGACACAGCCCTAGCCGTACGGCGAACGGCCATAGCGCCGCGCCGTCTTGCTCAAGGCTCCCTTCTCGTCGATGAACACCATCCCGTGGACGTCGATCTCAGGTTTCCACGCGGCGCATTGAGCTGCCACGTCCGACCGATCCTGCTCGTGAGCTCGACGGCACCGCGGCGTGGTTGGCGCCGACACAAATGCGCGCGGACCAGCCGCGTTTGTAACAAGCAGATCTAGCATTGATTTGCTTATGGTGGTGACAACCGAAATGGCGCGGTCATCCCGCCGCTCTACCGGGTTCGAAATCCTGCACAAACCGAGGAACAACGCCGCATTTCTCCGCGATTTCACCTTATCTGACGCAGGATCGTGTCTGTTTCTGATTACAAGGGCGCATCCAGTTAGGAGATGCATATGAAGGTGGGTGTTCCCAAGGAAATAAAGACACATGAATACCGAGTGGGTCTGACGCCTGGAGCCGTCCGCGAATATGTGACCGCTGGCCACAAAGTGCAGGTCGAGACTAATGCGGGGGCCGGCATTGGATCTACTGATGATGACTACCGCAGGGCTGGCGCTACGATCTTGGACTCTGCTCGCGAGGTATTTGCATCGAGCGAGATGATCGTAAAGGTCAAGGAGCCACAGCCTTCCGAATGGGTGCAGCTCCGAGAAAATCAGATCCTTTTTGCATATCTACATCTCGCCCCGGATCCGGACCAAGCCAATGGGCTGCTGAATTCTGGGTGCACAGCCGTCGCATATGAAACCGTGACGGATGCACAGGGCGCCCTGCCGCTGCTCGCGCCGATGAGCGAAGTTGCGGGTAGACTTGCAATCGAGGCAGCCGGTACGGCACTGAAGCGCTATACGGGGGGCCGCGGATTGTTGATCGGTGGCGTTCCGGGCGTTCAGCCGGCCCGGATCGTCGTCATCGGCGGCGGCGTTGTCGGCACGCATGCCGCGCGCATGGCTATCGGCCTTGGTGCCGAGGTCACAGTCATTGACCGATCTATACCCCGGCTCCGCGAGCTGGACGAGCTGTTCCAGGGGCGCGCCCGCACTAAGTTCTCGACGATCGACTCCGTTGAAGAAGAGGTTTTTTCGGCAGACGTTGTCATTGGGGCCGTGCTTGTACCGGGAGCGAGTGCGCCAAAGTTAGTCAGCCGCCAAATGCTGAGTTCAATGCGCAAAGGCTCTGTGATCGTTGACGTCGCCATTGACCAGGGCGGCTGTTTCGAAACCTCGCATCCCACGACCCATGCTGATCCAACATACGAAGTAGACGGTGTCATTCACTACTGCGTGGCCAATATGCCGGGGGCTGTCCCGCTTACGTCCAGCCACGCTCTGAACAACGCAACGCTCCCATTTGGTTTGTCTCTAGCCAATAACGGCTTTGCAGCCATTCTTGAAAATCCTCATCTGCGCGCCGGTCTCAATGTCTATCGCGGCCGTCTGACCTATAAGGCCGTAGCCGAGAGTCTAAAGCTGCCATTCTCCCCAATCGAACAGGCTGCGGCCTGATCCCAGAGGCCTCCCTAGGGGGCATTTCCTCCCTGACTTGGCGGGCCACTCCTTCGGGAGTGGCCCTTTTTTATCCACGGGAGCGAACCGCTAGACACCTGCAAATTGTTCAGCATCCCAGCGCACCGTCAGATACTGCCGAGGGCATCGGCTCGAGAGAGTGCGCCGCTTTAGGAACACCATTATTGTTGCTAAAATTATCTCGTCGGGAGCTATCGCTGAAAGTTGGTGACGGAAGGAATCGGAAAGGCGGCATATCGTGGGGGTGCTTGACGCATCCATTTCTCCACCGAAGGAGTGATATGGCGGGTCAAACGATAACGCTATCAAGCTGATTCAGCCAGGAATCTCGACAATCAACTCACCGCAATCTTGCGCAACGGTCCTCGTACCCTGCTTGCGACGGCGACCGAGGCCGAGCTCGCTGTCATTCTCGGGAAGCATGCCGATTTGAAGACCGCGGACGGCGACCAGCGCGTGGGCCGCCACGGTCACCTGCCGGAGCGCGAGGTGATGACCGCATTCGGCCTGGTCGCCGTGCGCCAGGAGGCGTGTACGCGATCGCGAGGCCGGGGCCGGCGATTATGGCTTTATCCGGTTCTCGCCCCCAATCCTGCCGCCATACGTACGCCGGTCGAAGTCGATTAAGATGAGCTTTTCGTCTTCGATCCGAGCTTCCAGATGGATGCCGTCAGCCCAGATGTAAACGTAGCGCCCGGCCGACAGATCGCGCTTCTGCTACGCGTCTTGCTCCTCGACCAGCCATCCTTCCGGTGGCCGATGGCGGGTTCGGACGACCCAGCAGCATTCTTGCCGAGCCGCCAGCGCCTCGGAGAAGTCGCCGGTCGAAATCTCCTTCAGGTAACGAATGGGCAGGAGCAGCAGCAGCAACGAACCGGTCGCCTTCTCCGATCGCGCCCGCGAGAGCGTGCACGACTGGCGCGATCTACTGCTCATGAAGCAGCACCGGATCGACGTGGCACCGCGGCTCGTCATCGCCGATGGCACACTCGGGTTTGTTGAAGGCGGCCGGTGAGGTCTGGCCGACAACGCGCGAACAGTGCTGCTGGGTGCACAAGACCGCGAACGTGCTCGCCAACCTGCCAAAGAGCCAGCAGCCGAAGGCCAAAAGCCAAAAGCGCCTTGGAGGAGATATGGATGGCCGAAACCAAGGCCACAGCCGAACTAGCGTTCGATGCCTTCATCGAGAGCTACACACCCAAATACGACCGCACCATCCGGTCGAAGGGCTGTCTGTCCAACAGACCGCGCTCGCGATGGTCTTCAAACTGGCCGAAGGCGCGCAGAAACGCGGGCGTCGTCTCGACAGTCACGACCAGCTACCAAAACTCGTTCTCAGTGCGACATTCGCCGATGGCATCGAGGTCATCGCAAAACCGACCGACCGTCAGCCCGCAAACGCCGCCGCCTGACCGGCTCGGCTGTCACGGGCGCCTGACCCTGTGTTGAACCTTTTCGAAACCGCAGCCTTTGACTTCTTGCTCGTTTCCGCCAGTCCGGTCTCGCTGCGCTAGTTCCTCAGCTCCGAATCAGCCCTTGACCGTGCACCGCTTCCTTCGCAACACGATCGAGTTCATCCTCTTTCCGGTGAACCGACCCAAAGGGACGCTCCAGCATGCGGCGGACGCGGATGGGCTTCGGACCTTTGTGGAAAGCGGCAGCCTTTCGATCCAGGTCGCGCTCTGACTCGGTCGAGCGGTTGCGCTGTCGCAGGTAATCCAGCCATGTCGGGCAGTGATAGCGTTCGGTCCACAATTCTGGATCAGCGATGTCTCGCGCGATAGACCAACCATACGCGCCGTTGCGCTGTCGGAACAGCTGGACGTCCTGGATCACCTTGTGAAAGGCCCGTGCATTCTCCTGCTCCACACGATACTCAATCTCAACCACAAGGGGCCCGCTGCGACTGGAAAGTCTAAGCCGAACCTCGGGGTCGGCCAACATCTCGGCGTCTTGCTCACGAGCACTGATGCGCGGCATGCGCAGCCAAACACCGAGAATCGGTGATGCCAGCATCAGGCCAGCTGAGATCAGGAGCGCAGTTTGCACACCTGTGTCGTCAGCCAGATAACCCCAGCCCCAGCTACCAATGGCGATCCCGCCCGATCCAGCCGCTTGATAGGCCGCAAGCGAACGGCCAGCGACCCAGCGCGGAGCTGACAATTGAACTCCGATGTTAAAAAGAGCCCAAGCAATCATCCACACAGCACCTGCGAGGAACAACGCTATCGCCGTCAATATCGGCGCGCCGCTCAGCGCTACCGCGGTGATTGCTCCGCTCATTGACAACGCGCAGGCGCGGATTGCCGACTCCCCGCTCATACGCTTGCGTATGGCAGTAATGCTGAGCGCGCCAACCACCGCACCGACACCAAAGGCGCTAAGGATGATGCCATATGTCTGTGCGCTACCCTGCAGTAGGTCGCGAGCTACAAGGGGCATCAGCGCGATGATCCCGCCGCCGATCACGCCCATAACCATTGAACGAACGAGTACAATTTTGATGGACGGCGAATTGATGATGTAACGCACGCCCGAGCGGATCGCGCGGTTAAGCCGCTCTGGCGGCAGACGACTCGGCTCCGAATCACGATTCCATAGAAAAAGAGCCAGAATTAGTGGAACATAAAACAGCGTGTTAAGCGCGAAGGACGCTACCGCGCCCGCCGTTGCCACGACGATTCCGCCGATGGCCGGCCCCACGCTTCGCGCAATATTGTAGCTGATGCTGTTCAGCGCCACCGCGGCCGGAAGTGTCTCCGGTGGCACTTGGTCGCTGACCGAAGACTGCCACGCAGGATCCATCAGCGCCATTCCGGTGCCCACAACGAAGCACGATATCAGCAACAGGTTTGGCGTAAGCAGGCCAAGCCAAGCAAGCGCTGTCAGTGCCGCCGCGCCGCTGAGCGCGATACCGACGGACACTAGGGCCACGATGCGTCGGTCGTGCATGTCGGCAATGGCGCCCGCGGGCATCGAGATCAGCATCACCGGCAACATCAGAGCGGTCTGCACCAGCGCGATCTTATCAGCTGACGGCGTCATCTGCGTCATCGCCCAGGCCGCGCCGACGCTCCGAATCAGGGCGCCCAGATTGGCAAGTACACTAGCCAGCCAGATCCGTCGGAAATTCAGTTCGCGGAGCGGAGCTGTGATTCCATCGGGGCTAAACGTCGGGGCCTTCAACGACTGAGTCATCTTGGGTTCTTTGTTGCCTCTAGGCTCGGATTGAGAAGCCGCTCTTGGTGCAAACCAAGAGCGCATCGTGAGTTGCGCAGCCGAGAAATAAACTCCTTATGGCTCAGTCCAATCGCCGGAGTTGGCCCTCCAACGAAGTCTCGCCTATTTCGCGCGCGACAGGGCGCCTCTCGTTCTATAGCTGCAAGCGCCGACGACCGGACCCATCGCGCAGCGACTTGTTTGGAACGACCAACCCCGTCAAGGTGGAGGCGTCTACCTGCAAGATGACTCAATTCGGTCGCGGCGCATTCTGTTCGCAGCGACCCCGATGCTGTTTGTGCGATCTGAACCGCGAACTTGCCGCCACAATCAGCCAAAGCAAGGCGAGCTATTCTGCCAGCCAAACCGCAGATGAACTTCCGCCGAGTTCCTAGTTGCTGCATCGTCTCGCCAGAGAGTGGATGATTGGCTGAGGCGGCTAAGATGCAACCCACACCTGCTCAGCACTGACCGCATTGAGCGACTCAGGATAGTGCAGCCAGCTGATTGTTTCAGGCGTTCTGCGCGAGTGCGCGACGAAAACCTTCGCGAAGGAACAGCGCTATTCCTCGGACGGCGACTCGATCGGAATAGCAAACCCGGCCTTTACGCGGTCCATGATAACCATCGTCTTGAACCCCTTGATGTCAGGGTTCTCGTAAAAAAAACGCCGGGTGAACTGCTCGTAGTCCTCCATAGTTCGGGCTGTAATGTAGAGAACGAAGTCGGCATCGCCCGTGACATAGAACCCGTTGACGACCTCCGCAGACGATTTGATCGCCTTCTTAAACTTGTCGATAATGTCTGAGCGCTCTCGCTCGAGACTCACCAAGACAAGCATCTGAATGGGCCTTCCAACCGCCTTGGCCGAAACAATGGAGACATCAGCTTCGATGATTCCATCAGAGCGCAGTCTCTTTAAGCGGCGTTGACAGGCCGTAGCAGAAAGGCCGGCCATCTCGCCGATGACCTCGGATGTCAAACGATTGTTCTTTTGTACGATCTCCAGGATGCGGGCGTCGATCCGATCGTATTGCATGCTTCGCTCCAGCGTACTTCAGGTGCATTCCGTCGCCAAACCCATGCGCGCCGCAGGAAATCCTCCAGGCGGCAGGGAAATGCGGCGCAAATCTTTGTACATTACCACTATCCTGAATTCCTCGATCATTTCAAGAATTGACCGTGCGTGACCCACACATGACGTTTCAGGCGACTGTGCACCAAAGCGCCCATTCTGCCGGCCTTGCTACTCGGCATCTGCAAACGCTACGACGGCGCGATTTCCTGGTGGGAGCGGCGCTGGTCGACGGCCGATGGGTTGCGGACCGAGAGCGAACTCAGGTGATCGACCCCGCGACGGGGGAAGGCATCGCGGACGTCGCTCGCTGTACCGCCGCAGAGATGGAGGTGGCAATCGCCGCGGCTGAGCGGGCATTTCCCGCCTGGCGAGAATTGCTCCCAGCAAAAAGAGGAGCGGTTCTTAGGTCTTGGGCCTCATTGATGCTCGAGCACTCAGAAGAGCTCGCGATCCTGGTGACGAGCGAACAAGGTAAACCGCTGGCTGAGGCACGGCAGGAAATAGCCTATGGCGCGGGCTTTCTTGAATGGTTTGCAGCAGAGGGGGAGCGTGCGTACGGAGAGACGATTCCCAGCCACAAGGCTGGTAGCCTGCTTCAAGTGCGGATGCAGCCAATAGGGGTCGCAGCCGCGATCACCCCCTGGAATTTTCCAATCGCGATGATCACAAGAAAGGCTGGGGCCGCTCTTGCTGCCGGTTGCCCAATTGTTATCAAGCCTGCACCAGAAACTCCACTGTCTGCACTCGCCCTTGCGAGACTTGGCGAGCAGGCTGGCTTCCCGCCAGGCGTGCTTCAGGTGCTCGTCGGTGATCCGATCGAGCTTTCGCGACCCTTGTTGAGCGACGCACGAATTCGCGCTCTATCGTTTACAGGTTCTACCGAGGTCGGTCGGCTCCTTCTCAGAGGTGCGGCCGAGAACGTTAAGAAGGTGTCGTTGGAACTGGGGGGGCATGCCCCTTTTCTAGTCTTCGACGACGTCGACGTTCGGAAGGCCGTGGGCGGCGCAATCGCAGCTAAATTCGCTACTTCCGGCCAAGATTGCTTGGCCGCTAACCGCATCTATGTGCAACGAGGCATCTATGGCGCCTTCGTTGAAGCATTTGCCGAAACAATGGCCCAACTCAAAGTCGGGCATGGCCTGGAGCCCGCAACTGACATTGGCCCCATGACCAAGTTGTCTGTTGCCCAAAAATGCCGCGCTCAGATCGATGACGCGACACAGCGGGGAGCCCGCATTTTCACATCGAAAAACGACACGAGCTTAGGTGGCAACTTCGTCCTTCCAACGCTGCTCAGCGAAGTCACGGAAGACATGCGAATTGCTCGCGAAGAGACCTTTGGGCCCGTCGCAGCCGTACTGCCGTTCGATTCTGAAGAAGAGGTCATAGCCCGAGCCAACGCGAATGAAATGGGGCTTGCTGGATATGTCTATACGGACAGTCTGCGCCGAGCGCTCCGACTTTCTGAGCAAATCGAGTGCGGCATGATCGGTGTCAACACGGCTTCATTCACGGGACCGCCCATCCCGTTCGGGGGCTGGAAACAATCAGGACTCGGTCGCGAAGGGTCACGACACGGGTTAACGGAATACATGGAACTGAAATACGTCTGCTTCGGCGATCTAGCGGTTTAGGGAGACATAAGATGATCGACATCAAAACCATTGCTGAACGGGATCGTTCGAGTGTTTTGCATCCATTCACTCAGCTCAAAGACTTCGCCACGGGAAAAATGGGTGATCCGACGATCGTCACAGGCGGAAGCGGGATTTGCATCAAGGACGCTGAGGGTCGCAATTATATCGACGCCTTTGCTGGCCTTTACTGTGTGAATATCGGCTACGGCCGTACGGAGGTTGCCGAAGCAATCGCACGTCAGGCTTACAGTTTGGCGTACTACCACACATATGCGGCACACACGACCGAACAGCTGGCCACGCTTTCGGACCGCCTCGTACGGATGGCACCTGGGAAGGCAAGCAAGGTCTTTTTCGGGCTGTCCGGGTCCGATGCGAATGAGACTCAAGCCAAGCTCGTCTGGTACTATAACAATCTACGAGGGCAGCCTAAGAAGAAGAAGATTATCTCGCGTGAGCGCGGCTACCATGGCTGCTCTGTGATTTCCGGCTCGATGACCGGCATGTCGTTCTACCACGATTACATGGACCTGCCGTACCCGGGCATACTGCACACCGGTGCGCCGCATCACTACTGGGGCGCCGAGCCGGGCGAGACGGAACTGGACTTCTCTGGTCGGCGTGCCGCCGAACTCGAGACACTAATCGTCACGGAGGGGCCAGAAACAATCGGTGCCTTGATCGCTGAGCCGGTGCTAGGCACCGGCGGCATTACGCCCCCACCTGAGGGGTACTGGCGTGAAATCCAGGCGGTGCTCAGGCGCTACGACATTCTTCTGATTGCAGACGAGGTCATTTGTGGTTTCGGCCGTACCGGCGCGGATTTCGGAAGCACCCTTTACGGCATTGAGCCGGATCTAGTAACAGTCGCCAAAGGACTGACCTCCGGCTATATGCCGCTCTCAGGAGCCATTGTTGGTGAGAGAGTTTACAAGGTCATGGAGGAAGCCGCTGATCGTGTCGGGGCATTCTCGCATGGATATACTTATTCTGGGCACCCGATCGCGGCTGCGGCTGCCAATGCGGTCCTCGACATCGTAGAGAAGGAGCGGTTAAGTGACCGCGCCAAAACTGTCGGCGCGCACTTTCAGAAGCGACTCAAAGAGCGGTTTGCTCAGCTGGAAATCGTGGGAGAAGTTCGCGGGGTGGGCCTGCTCGGCGCGATCGAGTTTGTAGCAGATCGCCATACGAAGCGACGGTTTGATCCGGACCTAAAGGTTGGCGCTCGGATCTCAAAGGCTGCCCGCGATCGCGGGTTAATCGCCCGAGCAATGCCGCACGGGGACATTCTTGGCTTTGCACCCCCGCTCGTTGTATCAGAGGCCGAGATCGATGAGATTGTGGACTTGGCCTATCGAGCAACAAAGGATGTGATGGACGAGCTGGCCAAGAAACCAGCGGCCGGCTGAAGCTCGTTTTGCATATTGCGTCTGAGGATTTCGGCTCTCGGGCCCCGCGGAGCCGAGAGGCGCGCTTAGCGCCATTGAGGACAACGGACATCCGCTGTTCTCGCTCGCAGGCGGTCACACGGGGATCGTGTCCGCGTAAGCGATGCATACCCGAATGACGCTCACGCGTTCTGGCCTAAACGCTCTTATAGTGAAATCGTTGACGACTAGCCCGTCTGCGGTGGGCGAGGCACCCTCGGGTCCTTTAGACATAAAACGTCTGCAGCCATCCCTTAGGAACTGGAAGCTGCCCTCGAGAGCCATGCCCCTGAATTCACATAGCTGCGTGTTTGAAAGTCCGTCACGGGGTTAGTCGCCGAAACGGGATCTTTAAAGTGTGTTTTAAATGGCGGTACTTCCGCCCGATCAAAGATGCCTATTGGGTGAATCTGATTGTGTTCGGGACGTCATCGACGATTGCCCAAGGAGGATACTGAGCTAGGCCCCACAATCTAATCAAGCCTAGCTACGGATGCGATCATGAGCCGGCAGAGGTCCGTGATATCGTAAACCGGCAATTTAGCGTGGCGACGGATCGCCGGCGCGACCATCGGAAACGCAGCGCACTCAAACAAGATGGCCACTATTTCAGGATGGGCATCGCGAAGGCTCCTGATCCGCGCACCAACGCCGGACTCGATTGATGCGACGTCGATCGGTGGCGGCGGACGCTTTAACTCGTCGTGCCAGAACTTTCCGCCTTCTATGCCACCAATAACGATCCTCGCTCGCTCGCCTGGATCATCGATTCCGAGCAGATCTTCCCCGCAATGGCTCGAATCGTAGGTCAGCACACCGATCTTCCCAACCGGCGGCACGTAGCGGAGCAACGTCGGCAACAGCAGCAGACTTGACATTGCCACCGGCACACCGACCGACGCCGCGACAGCTCGCTGATGCCTTATGGAGAACCCGCAGGTTGAACTTATCACTACAGCGCCCCGATCTACGAGGCGTCGAGAGGCTGCGACATAGGCCGGCTCGAGAGCCGGATCGCCGCGGACGACATTCTCGACCCAAGCACCCGCGACCGTTTCTGCGATCACTGGGAAGTTAAAGGTCGCTGGATCCAACATTGAGCCGGGAAGGGGCCGCGGTGGCGAGCCACCGGGCGGAACTCCTCGTTCGAGATTGAGAATTCCGAGGGACCGTACAGCTTGCGATGTCATGGCCAGAGCATATCCAATCAAGAAGTCGGATTTCGGCAGACTAAGCCGTCTGACTCAGAAATTGTGCGCCTGCATAACCGGCGGCGACGTTTTCGTGCGTAGCATGCCGGGACGCTACTCGAAGCGGCCCAGAGTCGGTTGCACTATTGGCACGTTCTCGCGCCCAAGCTCGCGACACCCAGACAAGAAACCGTCGTTTTGTGCCCGTAATTTGCAGAAATACACTCGTTTTGCCGCTCTTATGGGGAACTTCGACGTTTGGCGCCCTGTATGGTCCCAACAAGAATGAAGGCGCTAGCCCGAGACGAAGTGCCGCGTCAAAAGGATTAGAGCCGTGCTGTTGATCGCTCGGCGAGCGGCTGGCCCGCCGGACGAGTCGTGAGCGAAGGTCGAGGGGTTAACCAAAGGGGCGACCGGAATGAAGCGCGCTGCATGGCCTGGTATGTTGGCCGATCTGGCGTCAACGCGGACGGGCGCCGCGGCGTTTCTGGAGAATATCCCGATCAGCGCTCTCGATGAAGCTGCGGTTTCGCGAAACTGGGCCGCAAGGTGGAGAGCAATCGGAGATGCTCACTTCCTGCGCGGCGACCTGAAGAGCGAAAAGGGAGCGATCGATGAGGCGCGAGAGGCTTGGCTTTGTGCGCTAACGGCTCTCGAAGTTGCTCGGCGGCTGCTTGAGGAAGAGGATCCACAGGGTGGGCAGGTCTCGTCGAAAATCGAGCTTGGTGTTCAAAGGCTTGGATCTGCTCTGCAGCAGAGAATAGAACGGGTGCAGATCACGTCCTGCTGGAATCAATCCGAAGCTCCTGCCTACTACTTGCCCGGCTTCCTCGAAAGCAGCGGAGGCCGTCCGTCCTATCTCAGCTTATGCAGCCCCGCAGTTATTTGCGTCAGCAGGGAGCAAGAGGCGGCAGCGATATTGCTTGGAAGAGTCTTGCCTGTCGCTGTTGGTCGAGACATCTCAATTCTCGTTGTCTCTCATGAGGATGTCTCTAATCAGCCGGCGGCTGCATCCAAATTCTTGCTATCTAGCTGTTTGGATTTTTTGTCGGTTCAGCCCAACGTCGATCCCACTCGGATTGGCGTCTATGGCGAAGGGTTGTCAGCCGTTTTAGCCACTGATTTTGCTGCGGCCGATACCCGTGTAGCCGCGGCCGTTTGCGATGGCGGTCTTTGGAATTGGGCTCGAATGCGAGCTTCTGTTGGCTGGTTGACGAGAGCTGCAGAAGCGCCAAACGAGCAAGTGGCTTCGGCGCGTCGTTCACAACAAGTGAGGCAGATGAAATGCCCGGTTCTTGTGGTAGCTGGCGGGCGCGGCATTGTAAGCGTGTCGGAGGCTATGCGCCTTCAAAATGATTGCGCCGACGCGCAGGTCGATGTTCTGACGATGCCACAGACGAGCAACTCTCACATGGGCGAAATCGAAAATTTCCTAGCGTTCGACGACCGCATATTTCGATGGCTGGAGCATAAGCTCGTAAAAAGGCTAGCTCCAATTAGAGCCGATGGACAGAGTAGCGCGTGTACCAACGCTGCGATGTCGCGGGCAGGAGATTGATCCCCGGGATGAACGCTACCGACGCGGCCAATTTGAAAACGGAGATCTATCCGTGCTGATCGCTCTCGCCTCGCGGCGGCGGTCAATCGGAATCTACAACACGCCAATACTTAGTTTTTGAGACGCCAATCGGCTGTTCTTCGCGAGCAACGACAGCCGCTTGTTAAGATAGTCAATGGAGGCCCCATCTAGTCCATCGAACAACGTGGCGTTGAGGCCTTGTCGCTTGATCGACAACTTTGCGATTTCCGTCCGCGCCTTTTGAGTAAGGGACATCTGCACGTATCTTGCATCGTCAGGCGATGGGACGCGCGTCAGAAACTCCAAGCTTTCCAGTCTTTTCGTTTGATTTGTAACGAAGCCAGGATGGATGCGCAATTTGTTCGCAACGGCGATCCCCGAAACGCCGCGTCCTTCATCGAGCTCATCGATCGCCATCAGGATCAACCACTGCGGTTCGGTGATCCCTAAGAGGTGAGCCCAGTTTTTATGTATGTCTTCGAGCTGTGAGTGGATCTCGACGATGTTCCAGATGAAGTCCCTCGCGGCTTTGTCGGTCTGATCTTTCGTGGCCATCTGGTCCTTCAGCTCGGGTGCCAAACTAGGGCGGATCGCGTCCTACTTATCCATCTTACGGCGCTCGCGAAACAGCCAGAAAGCATGGTCCCCATGCGAAACAACAATTGTATTATATAATTGCTTTAGGATACTTCCTGCTCCGAAATCGTTCAGGCCTCCACCCTCGCAGTTGCTATTACGCGTCTGAAGCAGGCTTTTGGAGTGGCGCGGATGGTGCAAGTTAGTTAATTTCATTCACTCTGGGCTGTCCCAGCATGATTATGTTGCATAAAAGCTGCACTTCCAGCCGAACTGGTAATTGTTGGAAGGAATTAATTGTAACAATTGATTTCGCGAGCTAGACGTATGGTTGACAGCGAGGGGGCGCCTCGAAGTCGTTCCGTCAAAACCCCGACCACGCGGGGAGGCTAGCGCCGGCGGTTCTTTGAAGGACGGAAACGACGTTTCCAACTTGGAGGTTCAACGATGAAACTGACACGAAGTCTTATTCTCGGTTCTGCCGCAATGTTCGTAGGCGGGAGCGCACAGGCAGCCGATCTGCCAGTGAAGGCCAAGGCGATCGAGTACGTGAAGATCTGCTCCCTCTATGGGGCCGGCTTCTACTACATCCCCGGGAGCGACACCTGCATCAAGCTGGGTGGTTACCTGCGCGCGAACACAACGCTTGGCGCACAAGGGGTGTGGGTCGCCCCGACCGGTGGCCTAGGTGGTGCGCACAATCGCCTCAGCAACTACTATACCTCTCAATCGCGTTTTGATCTAAACGTCGACACTCGCACTGCCACTGAGTACGGAGTTGTTCGCACATACGCTGAACTGGCGTTCACATGGACAGCGGGCGGCTACAACGGCGCTGGCTCAACCGCGATCAATGGCGCCACTTCCTATTCAGGAAACGCGACTGGTGCGTCAGGCAGTGGTGCGATCGCGGGTGGTTCGCTGGCTGTGTACTACGCGTTCATCCAGTTCGCCGGTTTCACCATCGGTAGAGCGCAGTCGCAATTCTCATCTCCGTGGACGAACTATCCCGGGAACGGCTACGATGGTCTGCCGGGCGGCGGCGGGTGGGAGGCTGTCAACCAATTCGCCTACACCGCGGATTTCGGCCAGGGCATTACGGCCAGTTTCTCGGCTGAGGATCAGGTGATTCGCAATACGACCAACATTTGGAACGTGAGCGGCGCGACGGCGGCCGGGCTGGCTGCGGGTACGTACGGTGCGGGCGACATCGGAGGATCCAGAGCTCCGGATCTCGTGGCTATGCTCCGCGTGGACCAGGCATGGGGCCTTTTCCAAGCGTCCGTGGCTGCACATGATAATCACGCTGGGTACTATGGGGTTGACGAAACAACCGGTCATCCGGGTGACAAGTGGGGATGGGCTGGTCAACTAGCATTGTCGATCAAGAACATCCCTACTGGTGTCGGTGACACGATCAACGTACAGGGCGTGTATACCAACGGAGCTTCGGGCTACAACTTCCAACCTTATGGACCGTACACGTTTGCTCTCTACAGGGGCGCGGGCGTACCCGGAGCCTATCAGAGCGTCGGCCTTGCTGGGGTCTCCGACTCGGTCTTCGTTGCGGGAGCTGGTCAGCAGCTCACGACGAGCTACGGCTTCAACGGCGCATATACCCACAATTGGAACCCGAACTGGAATACGTCAGTCTTCGGTGGCTGGGGCGCAATCCGGTATAACGACACGGCTAAAGGGTATATTTGCGGCGCTGTCGTCACCACGCTTGCGCTCTCCAGCGGTCTCGCAGGTTGCAACCCTGACTTCAACTACTCGGTCGTAGGTACCGCCACACGCTGGACCCCAGTCAAGAGCCTGACGTTCTCGGCCGAGCTTGCCTATGTCATGCTTGATCAGAAATATGCCAGCGGAAGCACTGTCGCGCTGCCAGTCCAGGCAGGAGTCGCAAAGCCGGGCGCCGCGTATGAGCTGAAGGATCAAAACAGCTTGGCGCTGCTGCTCCGGGCTCAGCGCAACTGGTAAGTTTGCAGTCTAACTAGCAGAAGGAGAGAACGTAGCGGCTCTTACATGTAGGCTTAACCTCCAAGAAGGCCTCCGGCATGCCCGCCGGGGGCCTTTTCTCTGAATGGGTGCTAGCGCCTGCCGTACGTGTCGTACGCACCGGCCGGTGAAGTTTTCCGTTCGCCCCCAAGGTCCTCTCCGACCATGGCGCCTAGCGCGATGTCGGCGAGGTGACCGCCCGCGCCAGATCACGGTACTGCCGGGCGGCGGATCGCTGAGCTCGGGCGAGATAACCGGCCATCTTGATCAGATAGTGAGAGCGTTTTCCATCTGACATTTTGTTTGTCGTCGACTCCTCAGCTTTGCAGCCCGATTTTTTAGGAAGTTGTGAAACACCTCGATCTTTCATTTCTAAAGCATAGGATTCGAGCTGCTAACGCCGTGGGCGCAGGAAGCAACAGGCAGGTCGGTGACTGCTTTCCGATCAGGATGCCGCAAACCGTGTGCGATCTCAGGCGACCCGCCTTGTCGCGTCCCTGTTAATGCTCGTGGTAATACCGATGGCTTCCGACTTCTCGCGTTAATAGCTAATCTCGGTTCTATCGTGCAGCACCAAGAAGAAGAGCTTCAGTGGCCCCAACACGATCTCGGGTTGGAAATGGCCGAACAGCATGTCCGCTTCGCTGACCCGCTAGAACTTGACATTCACCCATCGCAGTAGACGAGCGGAATGCTCCGTACCGTCGCACTTCCAATCTGCGTGTGCAGTTTCCGGAGTCTGTCACCAACCCGCGCGTCCCTCATGGAAGCCTCAACGTCAACCCACCGCGCCCCCTCCGGGGTCAGGTACTCAGAAAAGGATCACGACAGCAAGGCGCCGATCGCGCCCGAAACTATCAAGCGCGTCAATGTTCTGTTCGTCATCGGACGCGAGATTAACGGCCTCAATGCGCGGGGGCGATTGCGTGTGCGCCAGGAGGGTAGTCGCTCCCTAATCGTCGAGCTGGACTCCTGGTTGCGCCATGCTGCGCGCGCTCGGCCGCACCAGGATGAGCAGATTGACGCTTCTGGCGGGATGGGCGGTCACAAGCCTAAAGCGGTTTCGGGAGAACACGCGCAGTCTGGCCGACGCAACGGATCGGCGACGGTGACTTCACTAAGGGGGCTCGTTGCCGAACTCGCCGGTCGCGCCCTGAAGGTGGACTCTCACTTGCTCTGGGACGTCGTGCATGCCCAGAGCTCACCTCAAAAAGCGTGGTGCTCGCGAACGCGATCGTCCGACGTGGCACGGCGGCGAGCTCAGTGGACGAAGTACCAAGGTCAGTGGAAGCTGAGCGGCTGCTCTTCATCGACGAGACCTGGACCGGACACAGAACTCACCGCCAAGGATCCTCACGGCGGCTACAAACCGATGACCTTCCTGAGGGCTCTGCGCCTGACCGGATAGGTGCACTGAACCGCCCCGGGTTACACCATGGTTCATCGAGCGACCAATCGATGCGTGAGCTTCCGGATCTGCTCCTTGCAACTGACAACTGATCCGCGGCTTCCGGCGGATTGGCACGCTGACGGGTGCCGGTTATCGCGAGAAGAACGGAAAAGCGGCGCAACCGCTATCACTTAGAGACTCCGGAGCACCCGCGCGGTGGACGATCTGGCCAACTCGCTGGCGACAGGAACTACTTTTCCAACCCGCTCTCCGACTGATGAGGGCCGTAAGGTCGTTCATCCCAGGACAAGTCAAGCGAGGAAAGAAGACCGCTGAGCTCGTTATCCGCAGCTATCGTGCGTCATAGCACGCTCATTTGCAGCAATCCGTCTGGCGGGCCGGCTAGCATAACGACATCGTCCGGACCGGACGCGATGAGACATGATTTATAACAAACTAGGGGGGTAGTATGTCGTCGAAAGAGTCGCGCTACAGCCGTCGCGTGATTGCGAAGGGCTTACTGACAGCCTCTACCGTGCCCTTCGTTCTAACTTCACGGGCTTTTGCTGCATCTTGCGACGATCACGTTGTACGCCTCGGGGGAATTGCCGCCCCTCGTTCACTCAACCCATTCGCTAGCTGGACCGCGTTCTGGCCCCTCGTCTTCACCTATGATTGGCTCGTCAGCGTGGAAGGTATTGTCCACCCCGATCGAAGGGGTTTCGCCAAGGACTGGTCGGTCGCCGACGATGGCGTGACATGGACCTTTAAAATCTGGCCCGGGATGAAGTGGTCAGACGGCCGGCCTGCGACAGCCAGAGACGCTGCATTCACCTACAACTATCTGCGTGACTCCATTGGCACTCCCGACGAGCTAAACGCCGGTTACAACAATACTACGGGCTTTGAAGTCGTGAACTCCATCACTGCCCTCGATGACGAGACGTTGCAGATCGCGACCAAGGTTCCCACCCGCTGGCCACTCGAGCGATATACGATGATCGTTCCCGAGCACATTTGGAAAGGCATCAGCTACGCTGAAGCGCGGGGCACTTTTCGCAACGATCCGCCGCTGGTGGGGACTGGCCCTATGTTTGTTGCCGAGTTCCAGCAGGGTCAGTTTGCGCGCCTAGCGCCGAACCCGTACTTCCGCACGGGAAAGCCAGCGACTGCCGGCGTGATTTTCAGCTTCTTCAATACGGCCGATTCTATCGCGCAAGGATTGAAGAGCGGTAACCTCGACTATGGCATGAACTTGACGGCCGCCCAATGGACAGACCTGTCAAAGGATCCCAACATAAATGTCGGTGAATCGCGCACAGAGCAGCGCGATTTCTTGGCTTTCAATACTCTCTCCGGGAAGGGCGCAGGCAGCACCAAGGCTCTACAGGATCCGGCATTTCGCGATGCGATCGGCTACTCGATTGATCTAAAGGCTATCATCACTCGAGCCTACCGCGGGCACGCCGAGGCTGGCGTAGGGGCGCTTGTCCCGAAAGCAGCTGAATATTACTCGGATTTGAGCGACATCAAGCGGCGCTTCGATCTCGCGGAAGCGGGCAGGCGACTTGATGTCGCCGGTTATCGGGACACTAACGGCGACGGCGTTCGAGAAGATAAGGAGGGTAAAAGTTTTCAGCTTGAGCTGATCACCGGAAACATCTCGGGTAACATCGATGTACCGATTGCGGCTGTGCAACTTATCGCAGCTTGGCTGGCCCAAATTGGCATTCCCGTATCGGTAACGCAGCTCGAGCCCGGCTTGCTCGAGACACGTACGGCAGCTCCGGAGAAGGGCGGCGGAGGCTGGGATCTAGTGGTTACTAACAGCTGGCCGTCCGTGAGACCTGGAGCCCAGCTCTCGCTTGCAAGCGGCAAGCAGATCGGCGCCGGTAATAGATCATATTGGTCGAACAAGGAATTTGACGCTCTCCTGTCCGATCTAAACGTGACAGTCGAGATGAAGAAGAGGCGGGAGTTGGTTGATCGGGCGGTGCGTCTTCTTTACACGGAAGCACCCTACATCATCCTGTCTTATCCTTTGATATTAGAGGCTCATCGCAAGGCATGCTTCGAGGGTTGGGGCACTGAGGGCATGCTGTCAATGACCAGTTATTTTCCGCTCGACCGCCTGAGGCCGATCTAAGATGGGTCTCAATGTACAGAGAGGCCAGGCAAGCCGACACATCCAGCGCGTTATGATGAGGGCGGCAGTAACAATTCTAATGGTGGCGATTCTGAACTTCATCTTGTTCAGAATCATCCCGGGGGACCCCACCAGCTTGCT
The DNA here is from genome assembly GCF_023101005.1 of Bradyrhizobium sp. 187. NCBI lineage: Bacteria > Pseudomonadati > Pseudomonadota > Alphaproteobacteria > Hyphomicrobiales > Nitrobacteraceae > Bradyrhizobium > Bradyrhizobium sp. 187. Next base: position 510,191 of record NZ_CP064694.1, on the reverse strand, counting down.
GCTGGCGGGGGCACGCGACGGCGTGACCACGGAGCAGATCCAAGCGCAGCGCGAGCGCTGGGGCCTTAACCGGCCGCTGATCCCAGACCAACTCCTCAGCTACTTGTCGACGACGTTTCAGGGCGACCTGGGTTATAGCTTCAAGTTCCAGGGCAGGCCTGTCGCTGACGTTATCTTCGGGCGGTTGCCAGCCACGATAGTATTGGTTGGCCTGGGTCAGTTCATCGCGATCATTTCCGGGGTCACGCTGGGCATTTATGCGGGCTGGCGGCGAAGGAGCGCGGTCGCGCATGTGGCCACAATCACTTCTCTGGCTCTTTACTCGACCCCTCCATTTTGGCTCGGCATGGTTCTGGTGGTGGTATTCAGTACGGGATTAGGTTGGCTTCCTGGGTATGGCGCGTATTCACCGACGCTCGGGTCCGTCGATTACTTCGACTGGCTCGCCGACCGAATCCGACACCTCGTACTTCCAACTTCAACGCTTGCACTCGTCCTTGTTGGGCAGTACGTGCTCGTGGCCCGTGCCGCGATGAGTGAAGTCATAACCGAGGATTATATGATCACCGCCCGGGCAAAAGGATTGACCAGTCGTCAGATGCTCATGCGTCATGCGTTCCGGAACGCGATGCTGCCGGTAGTAACCCTGGTCACGCTAAACCTCGGCTACGTGGTGGCGGGCGCGGTCACCGTTGAATCTGTGTTCGGCTGGCCGGGCGTTGGCAGCCTGACTGTCGAAGCTCTTAACGCGCGCGACTACCCAGTCCTCCAAGGCATATTCCTGCTGATTGGCGCATCGGTCGTTGCAGCAAACCTTGTCGCCGACTTGACCTACAGCGTACTTGACCCGCGAGTGCGGCAATGACCAAACACGCTGTTGTCTCTCGCGCGCGTGTCAGGGCGCAGGCAATCAAAGGATTCCTCCGCCAATTTTTTGGCCATACCGGCGCGCAACTTGGCCTGTTCGTCCTGGCGTGCTTCTTGATCATGGCCGCCGTACCGGGCGCTCTGGTAGGACAGCTCGAAAACGCAGCCACCGCAACGGGCGATTTCCTTGTGGCGCCGCAAAGTCAGCATCTGCTGGGGACTGACGAAGCTGGGCGGGACGTACTCAATCTCGTGGTCCACGGTGCCCGTGTCTCGCTTTCGATTGCGCTGCTGGCGACCGTGCTCAGCCTCATCCTAGGAACCATAGTTGGGATAACGTCTGGCTACTTTGGCGGGACTGTCGATGTTTGGCTGATGCGGCTGACGGATTTCTTTTTTGTTCTTCCGTCGTTTGTCCTAGCTCTTGTCATTACGCCCGTGGTTCTGGCGACAATTGGGAATCGCGGAGATATCCTTGGCTTCCGCCCCTCTCTTTTGGTGATCATTTTGGTCATCGGCCTAACAGGCTGGGCTTTCGTTGCGCGCATCGTTCGAAGCCAGACGTTGTCTCTGCGAGAACGGCAATTCATCGATCGCGCTAGGGTTGTAGGCACTAGTGATCTTAGCATCATGTTTCGCCATCTGCTGCCTAACCTCGTCCCGCAGATCGCAGCCAATGGAGCGCTAGTTGTTGCCGGTGCAATCTATACCGAGACTGCTCTCTCATTTCTCGGGCTCGGTGACCCTTTACAGCCATCGTGGGGCACCTTGCTTTCCCTCGCTCAGCGTGCCGGCGCCGCCAGTTCTGGAGCTTGGTGGTATCTTGGCGCCCCCGGAGTATGCGTCCTCGCGGTCTCGCTAAGTTTTGTCCTCATCGGGAATGCCCTCGAGGACACCTTCAATCCACGGCTGAGTGTCATTCCATGAGAGCATCTCCCCTTGAAAATGCGTTCCTTTTGGAAATTGATCGGCTCTCTGTGGTCTATGAACTCAAATGCGTCCCATCGAGAGCTATCGAGAACATAAGCTTTGCGCTTCGCAGGGGAGAGGCCGTTGCTCTTGTTGGTGAATCGGGCAGCGGGAAGACCACGACTGCTATGGCAATTACGGGCCTTCTATCGCCAAACGCCAGTATCTGTGCTGGCGAGATAAGATACCGTGGCGTTCGGCTGCCGGTGGAAAGCGATGCGGCAATGCGTCCACACCGATGGCGCGAAACGTCGGTCGTTTTTCAAGGAGCTATGAATGCCCTAAATCCTGTGCAGCGCATCGTCAAACAGATAGCAGAGCCGTGCATGCTGCGGCTCGGTCTCCCCCGCAAGGACGCGATTTCACGGGCCAAAGAGTTGCTTGAGCTCGTTGGCATTCCGCCGAACCGCGGTGCCGCCTACCCCCACGAGCTGTCGGGCGGGATGCGTCAACGGGTGATGATCGCGATGGCACTTGCGTGTCACCCTTCAGTTATCATCGGCGACGAGCCAACAACAGCTCTCGATGTCATCACCCAGGCTCAGATTCTTCGGCTGCTAGGCGAACTGCGAAAGAAGCTCAACCTTGCCCTCATTTTGATCACGCATGATTTGTCGGTCGTAGCTGAATCTTGTGATCGCGTTATGATCATGTACGCCGGCCGGATCGTTGAGGAGGGCAATGTCCCCGAGGTTTTCGCCAAGCCCAAGCACCCCTATACACAGCTATTGGTCGAATCGATTCCTAACCCCGCGAACGGCAAAAGGATGATCCGGCCGATTCCAGGCGATCCGCCCAATTTGTTGAACCGACCCTCTGGCTGCGCATTTCATCCCAGGTGCCCGTCAGCAATCGAGATATGCGCGGTGGAAGTTCCCGAGCTGGACAAGTGCGGGCAGGGTCGCGTGGCCTGTCATCTTCACGATTCCTCAAAGCACTAGGAAGATGTAGCTTCTCATGACTGACATGGCCGAGATCCTGCGCTTGGATAAATTGGCAGTTCATTTCCCGATCCGTAGGGGACTGTTCGATCGAATCCTGAGCCGCCCCGCTGGCGCGGTTCGAGCCATAGACGGGATTGATCTCACCGTTGAGCGCGGTGAAGTTGTTGCCTTGGTCGGAGAGTCGGGAAGTGGCAAGTCGACGGTTGCTCGCGTAATCACAAAGCTTGTGCAGCCAACGGGCGGTCGATTGCTGTTCGACGGCCGGGATATGACCTCGGAAAGGCGTTCCTCTGCGTTGCGCCCCTACCGGCGTCGAGTTCAGATGATCTTCCAGGATGCCTATCAGGCGTTAAATCCGCGACATACGGTCTTCGATATTGTGTCAGAACCGTTGCGTTCGCTTAAATTGGTCGATAGTGACGTGCAGCTCACGCAGCGCGTCAGCGAGGCTCTTGCGGCAGCTGGGCTCAAGCCACCAGCTCACTATTTCGCTCGCTTCCCAAGTGAACTTTCTGGCGGACAGCGCCAGCGTGTCGTGATTGCCGGAGCTCTGACGGTGAGACCTGAGCTCATCGTCGCCGACGAGCCCGTGTCAATGCTCGACGTATCAATCCGTGCGCAGATTCTTCAAGTCCTCGTTGAAATGCGCCAAGTGCGTAAAACAGCGCTTCTGTTCATAACGCATGATCTTCCCCTTGCTTGGTTGATCGCCGACCGGATTGCTGTCTTGTATCTCGGACGTGTGGTCGAAATTGGCAGCGCGCACGATATTACGTTCAATCCTCGGCATCCCTACACCATCGCTCTGCACGAGGCGACGCCGAAAGTGCGGACCGACGCACGCAAGATCGACCCGCTCGGATTGCAAGGCGAAGTCCCTGATGCCGCTCAGATACCTAAAGGGTGTCGATTTCACCCGCGTTGCAATATAGCCATGAACCGGTGTCGCGAAGAGGAACCGCCACTCATCGATGTTAGTCCACTGCACAATGTTGCATGCTGGGCGCCAAAGTAACGGCTTGACCGTACGCTGGACATTTTGACTAACGTGACGCGAGAACTCGTTGTTTTTTGACGACTCCAGTTCGACTGGCGTGCGCGCCGCGAATGAATCCTATGAGGAACACCAAGTCAGATGAGATTGAGCGAATATGTTGAGCACGATGCGGTCGGATTAGCCTCACTCGTGAAAGACGGCGGGATTACGCCCGTTGAACTGACGCGCTTAGCTCGTGCGGCCTACGATGAAGTAAATCCGAAGATCAACGCTGTTGTTGAGTTCTACGACGATGCGGAAGTCTTGCGTGGATCTGACGGAGGGCCCTTTCAGGGCGTACCCTTCCTTCGTAAGGACATAGGAGCCACTGAAGCTGGCCGTCTTCAGGAACGTGGAAGTCGGCTATTCAAGGGCTCCCGTTCTGAGGTTGAGAGCTACTTTTTTGACAGAGCGCGAAAGGCAGGTCTCCGCACTGTGGGCAGAACAGCGCTTCCTGAACTCGGCACCTCGGGAATGAGCGAATCCCTCGCTCACGGCGTGACAGGCAATCCATGGGACCTGGAGCGGTCCGCAGGTGGCTCATCTTCGGGATCCGCAGCGGCAGTAGCTGCTGGAATCACGCCTATCGCACATGGTAGCGATGGCGGCGGGTCAATCCGTATTCCTGCCAGTTGGTGTGGCCTGGTTGGTCTTAATCCAACCCGGGGACGGGTCTCGGACGGACCAATTAGCAGAACTGGATCGTTTGGCTTTTCTCGGCAGTTCGTACTTTGTCGCACTGTGCGCGACATGGCGACCGCCTTGGACGTGTTCTCGGGGGCTCACCTTGGCGATCCTTTCATCGTAAGAGAGCCGGTCCGGCCTTTTATCGACGAACTCCGCCAGCCCACCGGCTCTCTACGGGTCGGCATTGCAAGGACCAAATGGGGCGGCGTCGACCTCGAACCTGACGTCCTTCAAGCGCTGGATGCGACTGCCGGACTTTTGGAAGAACTGCGTCATGTGATCATACCGATTGATCCCCCCTATGACCCTGTAGAGAAAACAAAGATCTCTATCGGCGGCGCTCGTTTCAATGCCGAGTGGCTCGATGAGACTTCTCGGGTACTGGGCAGGAAAATCACCTCGGACCTCTTGGAGCCGATGAACCTCAAATTGTACCAATACGGGCTCAGTTTACCACCTATCTCGATAGAACAACGTCGTGAGAACATTAATAGGTTTCGACGGCAGGTAGGTGAAGCTATAGATGATTTCGATATAATCGTAACGCCTACTATGCCCGTTACAGCCCCTCCTCATGGTGGTATTCACTCGACAACCAATTCCACTCTTACCCCTGTTGAATTTATCGAAGCTGATACATCGCTCTATCAATACTTGGGCGTATTCAACGTTACCGGCCATCCATCCGTGTCTTTACCTTTGGCACAAAGTGCCGGCGGACTGCCGATCGGCATCCAGATCGTCGGCCGGTTTGGCGAGGAAGGCACCCTAGTTCGTCTTGCACGTGACCTGGAGGAAGCCAGGCCTTGGATCGGCCGACGGCCACATTTTAGGGCGGGAGCGCAAAACCTTGCTGGCTCGACTTTCGAATGGAAGCAAGCGTCGTTCTCAGGTCGGCTTTGAAGGCTTGAGTGCAGTCTTCGAAGGGCAGTGGCTGGTCGATGTCGCGGTTTGGCTGCCCCGTTGACTATCCTGTGAGTGCGCCGGTGAGATGCATCCATTCGGCGCAGACGGCAGGGCTACGGCCTGAGCAGTCCAGGAGTCTAGGTTCTCTTTTTAGACCTGATCAGCTCGATTGGCCATGGCTGCTCCTGGGGCGTGCCAATATTCATAAGCAGATTCGATCGCCCCCAAGAAGTCGCTGCGCTGGGCCTTTTTACAACAACAATCTACAACGAGAGGTACGTAATGCAGGCTAACTCTGCAGGCTTTCTTGAGAGTGTCGGCCAGAACTTCCGTCATTCCATGACGTTTCTCGATCTTCCCGAAGGATTGGCCGAGCGTATCATTCAGTGCAACTCAACGTATACGGTCCGGTTTGGCGTGAGACTACGCGGCCGTATGTACAGCTTTATTGGCTGGCGATCAGTCCACAGCGAGCACTGTGAACCCGTGAAAGGCGGTATCCGCTACGCGCCGAACGCCGATGCGGAAGAGGTAGAAGCGCTTGCTGCACTGATGACGCTCAAATGCTCGCTTGTCGATGTCCCGTTTGGCGGCTCGAAGGGAGCGCTCAAGATTGACCCGCGTGAATGGAACCCGCAGGAGCTTGAGCGCATCACGCGACGCTTCACCCAGGAGCTCAACAAGCGGGACCTGATCGGTCCTGGTGTCAACGTGCCGGCCCCGGACGTCGGCACGAGCGAACGGGAAATGGCCTGGATGATGGACGAATTCCGTCGCGCCAACCCGACCGATGTCGTTAACGCGCGCGCCTGTGTAACGGGAAAGCCTTTGTCGAAGGGCGGTATTGCCGGTCGCACCGAGGCAACGGGCAGGGGTGTGCAGTTTGCGATCCAGAGCTATCTTCGCGATCCGCGCACCCGAGGTTTAGATGGCAAGCGCGATCTCAAGAACTCTTCTATTGTCGTCCAAGGCTTTGGCAATGTCGGTTATCACGCCGCCAAATTTCTGTCTGAGGAAGACGGCGCCCGCGTGATCGCGGTCGCGGAAAGCGATGGCTATATCGCGAATCCAAAGGGGCTCTCCATTGAGCTGCTAAAGCGACATCAGCTGCAAACGGGCAGCATTCTAGGCTTTGCCGGAGCCACGTCTGCTGTTGGCGACATGTCGGGCATTGAATTGGCCTGTGATGTTCTCATCCCCGCAGCAATGGAGAACGCCATTCACTCGGAAAACGCGGACCGCATAAAGGCGCATCTTTTGATAGAGGCCGCGAACGGTCCTGTCACCTTCGAGGCTGACAAGATACTCCGTTCTCGAGGAGTAACCATACTACCGGATCTCTATGTGAATGCCGGCGGTGTGGTCGTCAGCTATTTCGAGTGGGTGAAAAACCTGACACACATCCCGTTCGGCTTGATGGAACGACGACGACGAGAACGGCGAAACCAGACGATCGCCACAGCGCTGGAACGGATGACCGGCAAGCAGTTTCCGGCCGACATGCGCGACGAGTTTCTTGAAGGAGGCGCAGAGATCGATCTCGTTCGATCTGGCCTTGAGGATGTTATGCGAAGCACCTGGGCACGCATTGCAGATCTCATCGAAGAACGACCGGAGCTCGGCGATTATAGGACTGCCGCTTATGTCTCGTCCATCAGACAGATCGCCGAAGCATATGAAGCGATCGGAATCTGAGGAACGGAAGGATAGCACTATCCAAATGGAGCGAATGCCAGGCAGATTCGTAGGGAGGGCATAATGGACGATGCTCTGCTGGGTGTGGCTTGCGCGGCGAGAGCTGCGGTCCTCTGCATGGTGATTCTGTCGTCGATCTGCGGCATGTAGCCGGAACCGGAGAGCGCTCCATCGCCGAAAGAGTGATGATCCTTTCCCGTCTTGGTTGGAGGACGACGGCCCAACCTTCGTTAGCCTCTTTTTCGGTCAGCAAGGGCGCAAGAGATAAGGCCGGTCTTGGCGCCGGTCCAGTGTTGAGGTGGGCAGGCTTTCGCCAGTCAGGACTTCGACATCTTGAGGCCTTCATCTTCGAGATTCGTCGAGGGCGTAATTGCGCGGTGCAGCGGGCAGGGATGCGACTAGCAAAGAGAAATCGCACTTTGCCGCAGCAAACCTTACATTCTGCTAATTATGCGCAGCAATCCTGCAGATTTAGCTCATATTTTGACGAATCCCCTATGATGAGTCGATACTCTATTCCAAACAAACAAGAATACGGTCACCTGAAGACGTGCAAGCAGCTGAATGAAACGATGGGAGGGAAACAATGAGCTTTTCTATCAATCGCAGGCGCCTCGTGCAGGCGAGTTCGTCCGTCCTCATGCTGGGGACGATAAATTCTGTCACCAGTCGCGCTTGGGCAGCTTCCAATGAGCTTCGGGTATCCGTCGGCGGGGGTGAATGGGGAAAGGCGAACATCGAAGCGTATGTGAAGCCGTTTCAAACCGAAACTGGCATCAAGGTGAATTCAATCACCGATGATTCGACCTTGGCGCAGCTTGAGCTCATGGTAACCACAAAAAACGTAAGCCTCGACGTTATTAACCTAGGCGCGCCTTCGGTGTCCATCGCAGGCCCGAGAGGCCAGCTCGAAGAGATCGACTACTCCATTTACAAAAAAGAGGAGCTCGATGGCATCGTTGACTTCGCCAAAGAGCCGTTCGCGGTCGGTGCGCTCATGTACGCGAACGTTATGGTCTACAACACGGAGAAGTTTCCGGCTGGTAAGCCGCGGCCGACCACTTGGGCCGATTTCTGGGACATTAGCAAGTTTCCCGGCGTCCGCGTGCTACCGACTGGTCAGCGAGGAGTTGAGGGCCCTTGGGAAGAAGCTTTACTGGCGGATGGCGTTCCTATGAACGCGGTCTACCCAATGGACGTTGACCGCATTTTCAAGAGCTTGGATAAGATAAAGCCACATATCCGCAAATGGTGGACCGTCGGCTCCGAGATTCAACAAATAATGCACGACAGGACGGCCGATCTTGTTAATGCCTTTGATGGCCGGGCGACCCAGTTGATCAACCAGGGCGCGCCACTCGAGATCAATCGAAACCAGGCGAAGCTGAGATGGGACTACTGGGCGATACCGAAAGGCAGCCCGAATGCGGCCAACGCTCAAAAGTTCATTGAATTTGCCACGCGTGCCGATCGCCAGGCCGTCTTCGCTCAGTTGCTCAACTACGGCCCAACGAACCGCAACGCCTTCAAGCTGATCCCTGAGAAGGTTGCCCGTAGTCTCGCCAGCCATCCCGATTACTTGGCCATCAGCCTTCCCTCGAATCCGAAGTGGTACGCTGAAGTCGAAACGGGCGGCCTGAGCAACGCCGAGCGCCTCCGTCAGCGCTGGAACGAGTGGGTTCTGCTCTAGTAAATACGTGGAGTAAGTCGGCCGGCACTTCTTGTCCGCACATCGGGCGGCCGGCCCGCCTAGATTTATCATCGGATCAATTTGGAGCACAATTTTGCTGGCTGTGCATGTCAGAACTCCCCGCCCAGTTACCGAGGATACAGCCTTGGACAAACGCTTGGTTCCGGTACAAATAGAATTTCGAAGCGTCACGAAGATGTATGGCCCCGTAGCCGCCGTCACGGACCTTTCGCTGACCGTTCATCGCGGCGAATTCCTAACCATTCTTGGTCCAAGCGGCTCGGGCAAGACGACGACACTCATGCTGCTCGCCGGCTTCGAGGCGCCCACCCTGGGTGACATTCTGATTGCCGGAAAATCCGTCGCCGCAGTACCTTCGTACCGGCGCGACCAAGGCATCGTGTTCCAAAGCTATGCGCTTTTTCCTCACCTCACGGTGCGACGAAATCTTGAATTTCCCCTGGAAATGCGCGGCGTCAAGGCGGCTGAGAGGAAAACGCGGGTGGATCGCATCCTCGAGCGTGTGCACCTCAGCGAGCTCTATGACCGCATGCCATCGCAGCTAAGTGGTGGCCAGCAGCAACGAGTTGCGCTTGCCCGCGCGCTGATCGCCGATCCGCCGGTCCTGCTGCTTGACGAGCCGCTCGGGGCTCTCGATCGCAACCTTCGCGAACAGATGCAGGGGGAGATCAAGAGCCTGCACAAGGAGTTTGGCATCACCACTGTTTGCGTTACGCACGATCAGGAGGAAGCACTGACGCTGTCGGATCGCATCGTCGTCATGCGAGAAGGCCGCATCGAGCAGACGGACACACCGGAATCGCTTTATGACCGACCAACGAGCCGTTTTGTGGCCAATTTTCTTGGCGAAGCCAACATCCTCGACAATGCAGGTTTTGACGTCGGATCCGCTGCCATCCAACCGCTTGGTACGCTGGCCATGATCCGACCGGAACGTATCCGTGTGCTTCCTGCTGAAACAGCGAACCGCGCCGATGCAGACCAGCGCCAGTCCGTCACCGGCACTGTGGACGACATGATCTATGCTGGTCCTTTGCGCAAATACCGCGTGCGCGTTGGGAACAGTTTGCTCCTGGCACGTGAGCATGTTGCTTCGGGACAGGAGATTTTCCGACCCGGCGACGAAGTGCGGCTCGAATGGTTGCGCTCCGATATCCGATTCGTTGCGGCATGAGGCGTTGAGAGGTAAGGAAGATGCAAACGCTTCAGAAACTCGTCCGCATGCCCATCGGGCTCACCGCGCCAGCTTTTACAATCTTGCTAGTCGTTTTCGGCTTGCCTATCGTTCTACTCTTCCTGACCAGCTTTAATGCGCCTGCCTTCTCACTCATCAACTATCAGGCGTTTTTGCGTCAGCCAGCAAACGTCCGCGTATTATTGCAGACCATTCAGGTCAGCGTAGTAGCCACGGCTATTTGCGTAATCATAGGCTATCCCATGGCCTATCTCATCACGGCCGCTTCGAAGCGCCTGCGTATGGTGCTGCTCGTACTCGTTATCATTCCCTATCTGACCAGCCTTTTGGTTCGCACCTATGCATGGATCGTGATACTCGGCGACAAGGGATTGGTTAATAACCTCCTGCTCGGACTCGGATTGATCTCGAGCCCGCTGCCACTCATCTACAGCCGAATGGCCGTCTATATCGGCATGATCCATATCATGCTCCCGGTGATGATTTTGCCGTTGGTCAGCGTTATGATGGGTATCGACAAGTCGTTGATGGCTGCCGCTCGTAGCATGGGTGCGCGCCCTTTTGCCGCCTTCTGGCGCGTTTTCCTCCCGCTCAGCTTGCCGGGAATGCGCAGCGGTTTGTTGCTAGTTTTCGTCTTCTGCCTCGGCTTCTACATCACGCCCGCAGCGCTCGGCGGGTTACGCGACGCCATGCTCTCGACCTTCATCGCTGCACAAGTCGCAGCCTCCTTCAATGTGGCGCAAACCGCGGCTTCGGCGTTTATTCTTCTCGGCATCGCCGCGCTGGTGCTCTCTATTCTTGGGCTCGACCTTTCTGGTACGCAGAGCCGTGGGGCGCAGCTAGCGCGAAAATCTTGGAGCGGCGGTCTGCCTTCATTCCGTACTTTGACACGGCATCTCAATGAGCTTGCGAGCCCTTATCGGGCGACGCGCTGGACGGCTGAGCTCTACCAGCCTGGCGGCAATAGCGACTGGTGGATAATCGTCGGTACGTTGTTCGTGCTGCTCGTTATGTTTTACTTGTTGTTTCCTAGTGTTGTGGTTGTCATCATGTCGTTCAGCGGCGGGGAGTTTCTGGAGTTCCCGCCTTCTACCCTTTCGCTGAAATGGTATAGGTCCTTCTTCGGAGATCCTTCGTGGACCAGCGCAGCCTGGACGAGCATCCAGATCGGAGTGGCGGTCGCCGTCCTGTCGACCGTAGTTGGGACGCTCGCTGCATACGGACTTAACCGCACCTTTCCGCGGCTGCGCAGCTTTCTGACCCTGATCATACTCGCGCCCATCACTTTTCCGAGCATCGTTGTCGGCATTGCTGCCTATTTGGGGCTGCTCAACCTGGGACTGATCGGCACTAAGAGCGGCATTGTCCTGACACACAGCATCGGCGCCATTGCTTATGTGGTGGTGATCGTTTCGGCGACTCTGGCGAATTTTGACCGGCGGCTCGAGCAAGCGGCGAAAAGTATGCGGGCTGGGCCACTCCAGACCTTCAGGAGGGTGACGTTGCCGCTCATCAGACCGGGTGTCATGGGCGGCGCTCTGTTCGCATTCATCCACTCCTTCGATGAGGTCGTGAAAACATCGCTCGTCAGCGGATTCTCGATCCGTACCTTGCCGCTGAAGATGTGGGAGAACATCCGCAACCAGATCGACCCGACGATTGCTGCTGTAGCATCAATGCTGATACTTTTGCCCTTGCTCTGGTTAGTTGCGCTTCACGTGACGGGCTGGCGGCCGACGCCGCGGAGAACGTGAGTCCAAACGCAGCAAGCTGAGCATCGCGCCTGACGAGAACTTGGAAGTAGTGGCAGGCAGAACCAATCTAGACAGATCACTAGCCTATTTTTTGCGTGCGAAACAATCATCGCGAGCTCGTGCCCCGAGGTTGGTGTAGCTCGCGGCATGAACTGCGTTCGCCGGCCAGGACCGGGCAGGTCAGCTCGCACTCGCCCTGAAAAGTGAGAGTCGGATCATCGCTCAACGTCGCGATGGTCTCCGGCGTCATATATCGAGCTAGTTGCAGGGTCCATTTCATCGTTTGCTCAAGCAGGAGCGCCCGGATGAGGCGAACGATGATGTCATCATTGGGAGATGCCGACCACCTCGATCCGCCGCTTGATCTCGCCGTTGAGGCGCTCGATCGGGGCAGTCGAATGCAGCTTAGTTCGCCGCTGGCGCGAAGGTGACGTAGGCGAGCACATCGGCCTCGATGAGGGAGCCGGCAAGTTTTGGGCAGCTTTTGCCGCGGAGCTGATCGGAGACCTTGCGCCACTGCGTTCACGCGGCCTCGGCATCGTCCTGGGCAAACGCGGTGGCGATGAAGCCGGAGACGACGTGCTGGTCGGCTCTTACCCGCATGAGCCAGGTCGTTACGCATGAACTGGACGCGGCAACGCTGCTAACTGGCGTTGAGCACCTTGGCGACGCGAGCCTTGATGCCCTCAGCATGGGCGCCCAGCGTGCACCGGTTCATCATATCGTCGCCACGGTGGTTCCGTGGCTGCGTTGGCGTGTCGCAACCCGATCCTACCGGAGACCTGCCGGTGACCACCGCAAAGCCGCCCGCCCGCTGCGGCGCTATTGGAGGCGCACCTCCGGGCGGCTTTTTGCTCTACCGAGCTACACCAGCGGCGGGGACACCACGCCCGACATCACCTGCACCAGATGGATGGAGGCTTCGGTTGTTCTCTTTGCACGCGCCCCTGAGAAGCTCCCTCCAATCACTGCCTGGTATTCGGCAAGAGGACGCAATAAGGAAGGCGGCGGAGACGACCCCGGCACCGTCGCTGCCGCACTCTCCCGTCGACAGACCGCGTCTTTGTGCCCCGCGACGCCATCGAGCGAGGCGGAATGGACATCCGCAGCCTGCTCTTCCGCGGTCGGACTGGCTTGGGTGGGTGAAGACGCTGATCAACCGATCCCGAGCCGCTGGATGCCTAGGCAAAAGATGGATCATCGCAGCTATCTTGTGATGCGGAGCTATTTGCGGAGCCGGGACATTTGGGCTGCGCTTTTCTTTTGCGGGTACGTGCGCGTAGCCGAGCTTTCCGAAATACGCGTCAACGTGGGCCGACGTCGGAGCCGTCACGGGCCAATGCGGCCACGGTCGTCTTACAAAGGCTCACCAGATCATAGACCGGCAAGGCCGTACGCTCGCGAACCACGCTGGCCGCAATCGGGAACTCGGCGCATTCCAGCAGAACGCATTTAATCTCCGGATTTGTCGTTCGAAGACGTTCCGCACATGCGGCCACGTCTTCTTGGATACTTTTAAGGCTCGTGCGTACCACCGGTTTTTCGAGCGAGTTGCGCCAGAACTCGCCGCCTTCAATTCCGCCAACTACAAACCTAGCCTCTCGCGTCGCACGGCTGATGCCCAGGACCTCGAAGATATCGTCGCCACAATGTTTCGAGTCATACGTCAAAATAGCAATCTTTGCGGCCGCCGGTAATTGCAACAAAATGGATGGGGCAAGCAGAAGACTGGACATGATGACCGGGACGTTCACGGCAGCCGCGACCGCAGCTTGATGCCTTACGGAGAACCCACAATTCGAACTGATCACCGAGGCGCCTCGCTCTACCAGGCGTTGGGCAGCTTCAATGTACGGCGTCTCCATTCTTGGGTCGCCGGGAACAACGTTATCGACCCAAGCGCCTGAAACGGTCTCAAACATCGTCGGGAAGCTAAAAGTCGAGGGATTTCGGATTGAATTGGGGTTGTGGTTCGGCTCAACCGCCTCTGGCGGGATACCACGCTCGAGCTCAAGAATGCCTAACGAGCGACCTTTGAAGGTAGACATTTACACCTCTAGAAGCGGAGTCCGGATTGATCATACTATACCAAAGGACCTCGGCGAACTTCCGCGAAGTCAGCGGAGTTCTTGAAGTTTATCTGCGTTATTTGCCACCGGTGGCGCGGGCGAGGTTATGCTGTTGGCAGTGAACGTGCTAGCGCGATCGAGCGAAGAGTCAGCGCTTCAATGTCGCACAACGCCGATCTCCCTCCGCTCAGCTCTGGTGTTAGAAGAAGTAGGGCAACTTTAGCAGAATGGCCAGCACGAAGCTGAACAATACGGTGACGGAGCATCGTCGACTTGCCCTGGCTCTCGACCCTGGCTTTTAAGTTATTGAGATCTAATCATGACCATGGCACCTCCCCGAAATGACGGATTTGCTCACAGCGTAGCCATTTTAGGCGCAGGAAGGCTTGGCTTGGCCTTGGCAAGCCGATTGAACTCAATTGGGGTAGATGTGCCGCTTTGGAGCCGAAGGTACGCCAATGGTGCGCCGCCGTCCTCAATTGGGCGAGACTACAGGTTGGTGGCCTTTGATTCAGTCGCTACGTTCGACGTTCTGTTCTCTGCTATACCGAATCAAGCTCTCCTTCACCTCTCTTCAGACCATCGATGGCGCAGTTTCAATGGTGTCATATTTGCCATGGGAATTGACGCTCAGGTTCAACGCGTTCGAGAAGTATTTGCACAAGCATTGGTCGTCCGACTGAGTCCGGCCATCCCACAAGGGGGCGGAGAAATCGTCAGTGTCGGCCTTTTGGATGCACCTGCTTTGGGGAACTGTCGCCTAAATTCAGCAAGGGCAGCTTTGGAGTTGCTCGGACCAGTGACATGGATCGACGAAGAAGCCCTGTATGATCTTACTACGCTTCTTGCTGGCCCCCTGCTAACGCTTCTGAAATCGGCCATCTCGCGTACGATTGAGATCAGCCTTGAGGCTCGCCATTATCCGAGGCACTTCCAAGGCGAGCTCGAACAGCTCGTCTTTACCGAATTAGCGAGGCGATCGCTTGGGAGCAGCGACTCTTCGCAAATAGCCGAAAAAGAACGCTCTACACCCGCTGGAGTAACAGAGGTTGCGCTCGGCCGCCGAGAGCGGCTTGGCCGCGAGCTCTTTGGAATTGTTGAGTTGATGTTGGATCGTATGGCGCACCTGCGGGAGGAGTGAACATTTTAAAGCTCGTAGCATGTAGATTGCGCGCCACCCTAGCTCAGCTGGCTGTCCGCGCGGCTCCTATGAAGGAGAGAATGAAAGGAGGTATGCGACGGTGCACCCCTCACACTTACCTTCTGCCGCTCTCTGCGGCGATGGCTCGGCTACACCGGCGACGATTTTTCGGCCGAGCAATGCCGTCCGTGTCTGGCGTGCAGGGTGCGGTCGACGGTCTGCTGAGGAGCGCACGCCACCGCTATCAAAAGGCCCAGCGACGTGGAAGCCCAATCATTTCGGAAACCCAAACGGCATAAGAACTCTACTTTAGCACAAAGAGCCAGCGGCCGATTCATTTTGGAGCTGACACGAGACTGCGTGTTGCGAGTGACAATCAGAGTGGTCGAGCCGCGCTCCGACAGCACGCCAGAGCGCGCATCCTTTTGTCACCTCCGCCGACACACGGCCACCAAAGCGAACAGCATGATCCCGCTACTGGATGCATCCCCTCTGCCATTTCAGGGCAATGTCCCTAGACTCACGCTGAGCCCAGAGAACTGTTAGCGCAATCGCCGCACCATAAAGTCGAGGAAAAGACGGTTCCGCTTAGGGAGCAGGGTGCGCTTCAGCGTAACGGCCGACGTGTGAAGCGGAGGACTGTCCCAATCGGGCAACACGCGCACTAGTCGCGCATGCTTGAGGTCGTTAGCGCACATAACATCGTTCAGTATACCGATGCCCACTCCGGCAAGCAGAAGTTCGCGCACAAGGCTGATGTTGGCGACCGTGGCGTGGGCAGCCACGTCGACGTGCCGACGTTGTGCGCGCTTCAGGAATGTCCAGACGCCATCTCGCTTTTGGAGCTCAGTGACGATGCAGCGATGTTGGGACAGATCTTCAAGTGTCTTCGGCATGCCGTGCCTCTCGATATATTTTGGGGACGCATAGGCGGCGCGTCTGAGAGACGTCAGCTTTCGGTGAATGAGCCTCGAATCAGGTAGCCGTCCCAACATGATGGCGACGTCGAATTGCTCGCGAACCAAGTCCACGACACCGTTGTTAGTCGCCACGATCAAAGAAACGTCGGGGTATTCAAGTGCGAATTCTGCGACCGCTTTGCCGAGCCAGGCGTTGCCGAATTCAATCGGAATGCTTAGACGCAACGTGCCGCGGGTACCGGATTGCAGCTCGTCTACTTCGATCCGCGCTTCCTTGACCTCGGCTTCAATCCGCTCCGCATACTCGAGAAGGCGCATACCGATTGATGTCGGGGCGAGGCCGCGGGAGTTGCGCTTCAGAAGCAACGAGCCGACCTGCTCTTCGAGAGAAGCTAGCCTGCGGCTGATCGTCGCCTTGGAGAGACCAGTTGCATCGCTGGCGCGCGTCAGGTTTCCGGACCGAACGACTTCCGAAAACAACAGAAGTGCATCAACTTCGAATCCGGCAGCCATTTTCCTTGTCAATTTCTGAACCGCTTCTTTTCATTTTTGAGTATAGCTGGACTTGGAGCTCTCAGCTAGCCTTGCATCATGCTGACAATGGAAGCGATTCTCCGGTTGTTAGTAGGCACGTTATTGGGGTTTGCCATGTCATCGTCTGAACTCGTGACGTACGAGCGTGAAGGCAACATTGCAATCATTGGCTTGAATCGAGCCGACAAGCGGAACGCACTGAGCGACGCCGTCTTAACAGCGCTAGGCGAGGCTGTGATACGTGCCGGCGACGAGGCGGATGCGGGCGTGATCTTCGGTCATGGGTCGCACTTTTCTGCTGGCCTCGATCTTAGGCAGCTTGCGGAACGATTGCGGCCGGACGCACCTGTGGTCAGAAAACGCAAGCGCTACATCTGGCACACGACTTTTGACCTAATTGCAAGAGGAACGATACCGTTCGTCGCCGCGCTGCACGGTGCCACGATAGGTGGCGGGCTCGAGTTGGCGGCAGCCGCGCATATTCGCGTTGCCGACGAGACGACCCTCTTCGGGTTGCCTGAAGGGCAGCGCGGCATATTTGTTGGCGGCGGCGGCTCCGTACGTATCCAACGAATTATCGGCTACTCAACAATGGCTGACCTGATGCTGACCGGGCGAATGCTCACAGCCGAAGAAGCGCGAGAGGTCCGACTTGTCCAATACGTGGTGGATCGCGGCGGGGCGCTGGACAAAGCGAAGAGTTTGGCATCTCAGATCGCGCGGAATACGCCACAGACGAACTGGCAAATCACCAACGTACTGCCGCGGATGAACGACCTCTCGCATGATGACGGCTTGTTCATGGAATACCTCAACACAGCGATCGTGAGGCCGCCGGAGACCGCCGAGCGTTTGCGGGAGTTTCTGGAGAAGAAAACGAAGTCGATGGGGCAAGCCTGACATAGTCGCCCAATGGTCGAGACCGCCGTTCTTTTACCTTTGTCGGCAATTGTCGGACTCGCCTAGTTTATCGCGCTCGCGGCGCGGCCCTTGGCCGATAGTACAAGCGCATCTTCGACATCGAACAATCTTCTGCGACAGGTTTGTATTCTAAGAGATCAATGCTGCGGGTGGACTCCACGAGCGCGATATCAAGCTTTGGTCGGTGATGACTCTCGGCCCAAAAACGCGATTGGGCCACCCAACTGATCGTACAAACACCAAAGACACCTGCGATTTTGGCGCCGGCATTGGCGTCTCCGCGAGAGTCCCGTGGAAGGCATCTGTTGTCAAATCGTGGCCGAGCTTCCGAGAATGGCGGTTGACTGGCTGGAAGCGGCGTTGCCGCCGTTGCCGTTGACAAGGACCGTATTCGGGTTCACGACCTGGCGATCGCCGCATACCCCCCGCAGCTGCTGTACGGCCTCAATGATGGCAAAGACACCGTACATGTTCGGCTGCACGCATGACAGACCGCCCCCATTGGTGTTGACGGGCAGTTTTCCGCCCGGCCGCGACAGACCGCTAGCAATGAAGGGCCCGCCCTCCCCTTTGCGGCAGAAGCCGAGATCTTCGACGAACAGTATTGGGTTGATCGTGAAGGCATCATAGAGCTGCAGCATGTCGATGTCATTTGGTTGCATCCCCGCCATGGCATAAGCGCGCCGGCCCGAGTCCCGCGCCGGGGTTACAGTAAGATCGGCCATGCTGGAGACGGTACGATGCCAGGCGGCATTGCCAATGCCAAGCAAATAGGCTGGCCGTTGCGGCCGGTCTCTCGCGGCATCGGCGCGCATCAGGATGAAAGCGCCGGCGCCATCCGTCACGAGACAGCAATCGTACACGGTAAACGGATCAGAGACCATTCTCGCGCCGAGGACGTCTTCAATGGTCAGCGGCTTGCGGCTGAACGCGGCAGGATTGAGCTGCGCCCAGCATCTGGCTGAGACGGCTACTTCCGCGAGGTGCTGGCGAGTCGTGCCGAATTCGTGCATGTGGCGGGCTGCCATGAGGGCATAGCTCGAGGGCGGATTGAATGGTCGATACGGCGCATCAAACGGGGTCGGATCGAGCATGTTGCGCGCTGCGCCTCGTGCCTTCCGGCCGAATGTAGCGGTTCTTTGTGTGCTGCCGTAGCACACCAGCACCGCATTGCAGAGGCCGACCGAAAGCGCGAGCATAGCCGGTTGCAGATGCGCAATGAAGGCGGATCCGCCGATGTTAGTGCCTTCGATAAATGAAGGCCGAAGTCCGAGATATTCGGCGACGTTGAGCGGCCACATCGCGGCGTTGAGATTAGCGGTGCAAAGCCCATCAATATCCTGCAAACGTAAGGCTGCGTCCCTTATCGCCGCATGAGCTGCCTGCGCAAGGATTTCGATCTCGCTGAAACCGGGAGCTTCACCGCAGCCCGCCATGCCAACGCCAACGATTGCGGTCGCACCGCGTAGATTGTCTAGGGTCATCGATCTATTTCACCTCGCAAATTACAAGTCCTTTGCCCTCGGACTTGACTACCTTGATCCGGACCTTAGTCCCGATGATAACGCGGTCCGGTAGAATCCCTCGGATGCTACTCATCAAGCGGACGCCCTCCGCCAGCTCGACAATGCACACATTGTAGTCACCGCCATCTTCCTGGTCGCGACGCACGGTTGTCGTAGAGTAGACGTGCCCTTCGCCGATGGGCGAGAACCACGACAGCTTGTTGGCACCGCAATGAGGGCAGACTGTGCGGGGGTAGAACACCGGGCGCTCGCAATCGCCGCAGCGCTGGATAACGAACCTGCCTACATTCAGGGCGCGCTGGTACGCCTCCTCCGGGCCGGATAACTGTTGCGCTTCATTCATGGCAGACTGATCTCCTTGGCATTCTCTCGATCCTGCAACTCGCGCCAGAGAATCTTGCCTGCTGGCGATTTCGGAAGCGCGTCGACGAATTCCACTATTCGGGGATACTTGTAAGCCGCCATGCGCTGGCGCGACCACTCGATGATTTCATTTTCGGTTATCCTGCCGCGCATTTTGTCCCGCAACCTGATTAGCGCTTTCACTGTCTCGCCGCGATAGGCCTCTTTGGCGGCGATCACGCAGACCTCGAGCACATGTTCGTGCTCATAGAGTGTGTTTTCAACTTCCGCGGGCCAGACCTTTAGACCCGACGCATTGATCATCCGCTTGGCACGATCAGTCATGTAGAAGAAGCCGTCCTCATCGCGATATCCGATGTCACCAGTTCGATAGAAGGACTGGCCCTGAACCTCGACAAAGGCTTCGCGCGTCGCGTCTGGTTGGTTCCAATAGCCGCTGAAGAGCTGAGGCCCGTGCACGGCGATTTCGCCGACTTCGCCAATAGCCACTTCCTGGCCTTTCTCCACATCGATGATGCACGAGCTAGTGTTGAAGAATGGGATGCCGAGGCATTTTGGTCGGGGATCTTCGATCGGATTGAGATGCGTCGTAGCCGCGGTCTCAGTCATGCCGTACGCCTCGATGAAGGGCAAGCCAAGCCGTTCGTTCAGCCGCTTCCATACTTCGTCGGGCATTGCCGCACCGCCTGAGGTGATGCGGCGCAACCGTGCCAAATTGAGCTCGCCGAGCTGAGGGTTGGTCAGCAAGTCAATGACAGCCGTAGGCGCCAACGATGCATGGGTAACGCCGTAATTGACCATCACATCTGTCGCCAGGTCGCGGTCCCAGCGCGGTACGATAGCGATAGAGGCGCCCGCGATGATAGGACTAGTCACTGCATGGTTGAAGCCGGATACGTGATACATCGGCGCCGCGCCGAGAGAGACGTCCCCAGGCCGCAGTCCATGCCAGAAGGTCAGCCCGGCAGCATTGTGCCCAAGGCTGCGATGGGTGTGCATGCAGGCTTTCGGCTTGCCTGTAGAACCAGAGGTGTATGGCAAAGCGCATACGCTAAGCGGACCCGCGCGCGGCGCATCCGGCAACACGCCCGCCTCGATCAGATCCGTCCACATGCTGCAGCCACTCACCTTCATGCGTCCGGCCGATAGCCAGTCGGGAAGCTTGTACCTAGTCTCCTTCACAAGATAATCCGAATATGTCGCCACGATGAGCGTGCCGACTTCTGAGTCCTTTGCGGCTGCAACTGCGATTTCCGCCAGATCCTGAGCGACGATCATTGCGCGTGCGCCGCAATCACGGAGGTAGTGCGCGACTTCGCCCTGCCGGTTCATCGGGCTGATCGGTACCAGGACGAGGTCGGCGCGGAAAATCGCGTAGCAAGCAATCAGCCATTGTGGCGAATTTTGCATGAATAGTACGACCCGGTCGCCGCGCTTTAGGCCGGCGCGCTTCTGCAGCCAGCCGGCAAGGCGCTCCACCTTTCCATGAAATTCGAGATATGAGATGGAACTACCCAAGAAATGGATAGCCGCAACATTGGGGAAACGCGCCGAGGTGACGAAAAGATTGTCGGTCAGCGTCGAGTGGGGAAGTGCGAAAACTCTCGTGAAATCGCGTCGACGCAGGGCAGCGTCTCTCATTGCGGAAGCCTTACACGTCATGGATTGCTCAAAAGTGTAAGCCAGAGGCCTCCTCTACAACAGCAAGCAAATCTGAAAACAAGCGGTGCAGATTTGGAGATTGGCAAGGATAGCTTCGGAGGGTTTTCTATTCTGGCGGGCCGTGCGAGAAGATGTTCTCCCAGAGGCCTCTGGTGCGTCTCAAAAGATCATTCGCAAAGTGAGGGTATAGTCGTGGCTGATGCGAGGCGAGTTCTGATTGCCGGGGCGGGACCGGTCGGAATGGTGGCCGCTGCCACACTCGCGAAGAAGGGAATTCCCGTTACTTTGTTGGAAGCGGCATCTGACCTCAGCACGGAATCGCGCGCCTCGACTTTTCATCCGCCGACCCTAGACATGCTGGAGGATATTGGAGTTGCGAAAGACCTGATTGCGCAAGGGTTGATCGCCCCAACAGTTCAGTATCGCAGCACCGAAGGGCCCATCGCAAACTTCGACTTCGGTCAGATCTCCGATCTTACAGGTCATCCGTACCGGCTTCAATGCGAGCAGTACAAGCTAACCCGCATCATAGCGCGGACGTACGGGTCAGATCCGCACTTCAGGATCGAATTCGACGCCGAAATTCTGGAAGCAGGGCAGGGCGAGCACGGCGTCTCGGTGACCGTCCGTAAGCCGGATGGTTCGATAGAGCGACGCGAAGGCCTCTGGTTGATCGGCGCCGACGGCGCTCGCAGCGCCGTTCGCAAATCGATCGGCATCACCTTCGATGGATTCACCTGGCCGGAGCGTTTCCTGGTTGTCTCCACGAGATTCGACTTTCTCAAGATCTTTCCTGACCTAGCTTCGGTGAGCTACGTGGCGGATCCTGTGCAATGGTACTTCTTGCTTAGGGTGCCCGGTATGTGGCGAGCGATGTTTCCGATTGCCCCGGACGTGCCGGATGAGGAAGCGGCGACCCGAAAATACGGAGCCAACACGCTCGCCCGGCACTTCGCGATGGCCGCGACCGCGCCGATAGACCATGTCACGCTGTACCGCGTACATCAGCGCGTCGCCGCGACATTCAGGTCAGGCCGCGTATTTCTTGCCGGAGACGCCGCTCACATCAATAATCCTCTCGGCGGCATGGGCATGAACGGGGGCATCCATGATGTCGTCAACCTTTGCGGCCGGCTGACGAAAGTCTGGCGCCGCGAAGCAGATCCTTCCGAGCTCGACCGCTACGATCGCCAGCGCCGTCTTGTGACCTTGGAATATGTTCAGAAGCACACGATCGAAAACAAGAGGAACCTCGAGTCGCGGGATCCCCGCGAGCAACAATCGTTCCGTACGGAAATGGCGCGGACGGCGGCAAACCCCGAACTAGCTCGAAACTATCTAATGAAAATTTCGATGCTCGCAAGCCTGAAGCGCGCGGCCGAGCTCGGATGAGCCTGATGGTGAAAAAATGGCAACCCATGATCTCTGGCTTCGGTTTCTTGAGGGTGCTCGCTGGGAAGAGCGAACCGTTACGATCAAGGAGTGTGTGATTGCTGGGTGGACCGGACGCAATCGAGGCGCGCTCGAAGCGCACATCGCCGAGCTCGAGAAGATCGGAGTCAGGCGACCGACATATGTGCCAATCTTTTACCGGGTATCGGCCTCGCGCCTCTCGACAGCCGAGGCGATCGAGGTAGTCGGCAACTCATCCAGTGGTGAGGTGGAATTCGTCTTGCTCCAGAGCGGCGGAAGGCTTTGGATCGGCGTCGGGTCCGACCACACCGACCGCGAAGCGGAAAGGATCGGGGTCACCCTATCAAAGCAGATGTGCGACAAGCCGGTAGCGGTCGAGTTTTGGGCTTACGACGATGTCAGGAAGCACTGGGACGATCTGATACTCCGTTCCTATGCTGTGAACGACGGAACACGCGTACTGTACCAGGAAGGAGCGACTTCCGAGATGCGGCCACCCGAGGAGCTGATCGCCCTCTATGCCGGCGGCGGGACACTTTCCGAGGGCACGTTGATGTTCTGCGGTACGCTCGCGGTGCATGGGCCAGTACGTTCCACTCAGGGATTTGAGCTTGAGCTCAGCGATACACGCCTACACCGATCAATCCGGAAGGCCTACCAAATCGAGCAGTTGCCAGTGCTCGGCTGACGCGACGTGTATTTAACGCTACAACCAAGTAGAGGAGCCCTCAAGGTGCCCATACAAAAGTCGCATGACGAGTTTTACACGCTGGACATGCAGTCCGGATGGGAGACCCCGACTAACTATCCCTCAGGTATCAAGCAGAAGATATTGTCGGGCGCGCTCGATGAGCTGAACCGTCGTGGCAGCCGCACGAGGCTGCTTAAGTTCGATCCGGGAACGTTCACTACCGATCCATTCATTCACGAGTACTGGGAGGAAGTCTTCTTGGTTGCCGGCGATCTGACCGTCGGGAACGACAAGCAAGGAAGGGGGGGGCGGGGGTTTGCTCCGCTAACCTATGCTTGCCGGCCGCCGGGCGCATTTCACGGCCCATTTAAATCTGAGGGCGGCTGCCTATTGCTAGAAATTCATTACTTCGATCCTGCTTAGAAACGGAGTAGCGGCGCGGCACGCAGCCGCGCTCGCGATTAGGAGCTATCCCCGCCAGCGACCACGGCGGGCGAGTTCTGTCTCACCTCGTCGTCCTAGTCGCCAGTGAGCAAATCCCAGGCTGTTGACTTGGAATCAGAAAACGGCTTTTGCCGCGCCGCATTTGCCGGAAACCGCGCTTCTAGATTGGGATTCCTTGCAACGTTCATGATTCACTCGCCTTTGAATGCTTTGACGAGCGGACGAGATGCGGCTAGGGGAGCGGATCCAGACGGGAGAGCAGGATCGTTTCCGGTCCCGGCTCGATCAGATCACCGACTTGATGCATCCGTTGACGGCGCTGGGCCGCACGGTGGATCGGAGCTTCCTGGAGGAGCGGCTCAGCGAAATGTACACCGATCGTCACGGGCGACCGTCGCTGCCGACACGGTTCTGGCGGGCTCGCGATCCTCAAACACACCTAACGACCTGTCCGAGAGGTGCTGTGCGAGTTTCGGTCGGGAAGCCTGCTACCAATACTCTGCGGCGAGGAGTTCTTCCACACCGGCTGGTGTTCGATCGCTCCTCGCTGACGCCTTGGCGCAACTGCATAGGCGAGGAACGACTGGCTGCGCTGATCGAGGAGAGCTTGTCGGTAGCTCAGGACCAAGGCGATCAAGCCGTCTGACTTGTCTCGGGTGATGGTCGACACCACAGTTCAGCCTAAGAAGTGACGTTCCCCAGCGATCCGAACGATCTAAACCGGGTACGCGAAACGCTGGTGCGGCCGGCGCGGCGCCATGGGGTGAGCCTGCGTCAATCCTCTGCGCGGGTGGGCAAGTTCGCACTGATCGAGCATCAGCGCAATGCCCACGCCAAGCAGTTCAAGCGCGCCAACCGAGCGCTCAAGACGCTGCGGACTTATCTCGGCCGCGTGATCCGCGACAGCGGCGCCGCAAAGATTGAGGCAACAGCGGGCTCGAAGCAGCGTTCGAAACGCTGCACTGCTGGCGCGGCGCGTGCGCGAGCAGCAACAGCGTCAAGGCGGGCCGAAGGTCTATTCCCTGCACGCGCCGGAGGTCGAATCCATCAGCAAGGGCACTGCCCATCGGCCAAACGAGCTCGGGGCCAACGTCTCGATTCAAACCACGATCAGCCGCGCGAAGGGCGGCCAGTTCGTGGCCAATGTGAAGCCGCTGCCCGGCATGCCCAAGTGACGGTCACACCCTGGTTATCCGGCGACACCGAGGCGCTGGTCGGCAACATCATCGCACGTATCCTCGCCGACAAGGGATACCGCGGCCACAATGCGCCGCCGGATCACAAATTTCAGACCCTTCATCTCCGACCAAAAACGAGGGGTGACGCTTAAGATCGCGCGAACTGCGCCGGAGGGCTACCGTTGAACCGCCCACCGGTAATCTCAAGGCCCAGATCGCACAGGCCACAATTATCTCTCGCTCCGCCAAGGGGGCGCTGCAAAGGCCGTCCCCGCCGCCGCCGCACACACCTTCCGCGTCCCACCCTGCTGCTGCGCCAACTCCTCACTCCTCTCACCGCCGCGCTTTAGGCTGTTCCAGCTTGTAGCCAGAGTTCTTCACGAACCAGTTGTCGTGGGCTTCAACTTGGCGCCATCCGGATCGCACCGTCGAGCCGGATGGTCTCGCCGTTGATCATCGCATTTTCCGCGATGTGAATCGCGAGCGCAGCGAACTCATCCGGGGTGCCAAGCCGAGCCGGGTGTGGCACCTGCTCGGCGAGACTAGCCCGCACTTCTTCGCTTAACCCCATCAGCATCGGAGTAAGAAACAAGCCCGGGGCAATGGAATTCACCCGAATCTTGATCCTGGAAAGATCCCGCGCGACGGGAAGCGTCATTCCGACGATGCCGGCCTTGGAGGCAGCGTAGCCGGCTTGTCCGATTTGTCCATCGTAGGCGGCAATACTGGTAGTATTGATGAAGACTCCGCGTTCCTCGCCTTGCGTCGGCTCGGCTGCGAGCCTCTGCGCGACAAGCCGGATCATATTGAACGTTCCAATCAGGTTGACGTCTATTACTCGCTCGAACTGATCGAGAGGATACGGACCGTCCTTTCCAACCGTACGCTTGCCGCCTCCCCCAATTCCGGCGCAATTGACCAGGACGCGAGCCACGCCATGTGCTGCCTCGCTCTTATTCAAAGCCAGTTTCACTTGCTCCTCGACCGAGACGTCTGCCACAGCGCTCACACCCTGAATCTCCGCCGCGACCCGTTCGACATTATCGCGACTGATGTCGATAATGGCGCGCGCTGTTGCCGCGCCCAGGCCCGAGCCGCCCCCTGTCACAATCGTCGGAACACCGCTCAAATCCATATTTTAGTTCCTGATGAAGATGCGGCAATGAATTTCTTTTAACTATGTCGAAAGCCCGTGCCCTGCGCAGGTTCAGCCACTTGTGGATATGGCCAGGCGCGGATACGCGCGTGTTGGCCCGCGAACTCGGCCAAACACACCTAGGGCAAAACCCCAGCCGTCGAGACTAACGCCTGCGGGCTCCCGATCACCTTGCCTGCAGCCCGACAGCTATCTTTTGACGTCGAGTCGCGTTTTGATCAAATTTCGAACAGTTCGCGTGGCAACCTAGTGAATGGCTCGCCACCAGCGTCGGTAACGCGAAACGTTTCGCTGATCACGTAGCCCACATCTTCACCAATCCAGTTACCGAGCATGAGGTGAAAGGTCATGTTCGGCTTCAGAATGGTCGTGTCACCTTCCTTCAAGCTAGCGGTTGGTTCCGTCCAATCGATTCCGACGGCGTAGCCACACCGCGACTCCTTCTCAAAGCCGTGCTTTTTGAGCGTGGTGTTGAAAGCCGCTGCGACGTCGCTACAGGTCGTTCCGGTCTTAGCCGCCGCAAGCGCCGCTTCCAGGCCAGCAACTTCTCCTTCATGCAGCCGGCGTATGTGATCTGACGGCTTGCCAATCGACAAGGTGCGCATCAATGGAGAGGTATACCCGTGACGCACGCCGGTGAACTCGAGGTTGATCTGCGATCCCTGCTGGAACACGTCCTCTGTCCACCGAATGTGGCACGTTGAAGTGCGTGGTGTAGCGCACAGAAAGAAGCTCCCGGCATCGGTGCCCGGCTTGCCGTTAGCACCGCGCACGAGCGCTCCGATGATCTCGGCGGAAGCATCCGCTTCGCGCACACCCGGGCGAATTACGTCCTTCGCTTTAAGCATTCCGGCATCAGAAATCGCGGCGGCTTCGCGCATCATGGCAATTTCCAGGTCCGATTTCTCCCCGCGGATCCAGGTGATGGCGTTTGTACAATCGAGGATTCTCGCTCCGGCCACGCGGGACCTGAATTTCTCGACGGTCAACGACGGCAGGAGCTTCGCTTCAAGGCCTATCCCCTTCCGGCCGAGCCCTTTGTCCGAGATGAAATCGATGATCGCGTCGTACCCATCGCGCTCCGGATTGGCGATCAGCGCTTCCGGGTAGCCGATCACATTGTTTCGATCGATAAACATCTGATGGAGTGCCGCTGGCGCATCCATACGGCGCGTAATGAAAGTTGGCTCTTCGTCCTTCAACGAGACGATCAAGGCTTGGGGCACATATCCAGACTTTGAGGTGTATCCAGAAAGGTATGTAATGTTCGCTGGGACCGTGACCACCAGAACTTCAATCTCCCGCCGCTCCATCTCCGACTTAACGGCGGACAAGCGTCGCAGATATTCAGACCGGGGGAACGCCTGCGCGGCTTTCGGTATTGTCATGATTTCAGCTCCTTGGATGAACGATTGCGTTCTTCTGTTGTGTTACGGACCATACTTCGTAGGTTGGTTCTCGCGCTGGAGGCGGGCGACCGGTAAGCACTCAATGCAAGGTAAGACGACGGTCCGAGGACGCGAATGACCTGAGCGGAATGCACTCTGTTGTGAGCGCTTGGCGGAGAGCGAACATCGAGGCTGCAATCAACTAAGCATCTCCAAGCAGTACCGAACCGCCAATTCGGTTGTCGGAACAAGCAGGTCGTCCGATGCTCCGAAGGTTGGCGTGTGCACCCCGGACTGATTTCCTTGTTCCTCACTACCAAACCAAAAATAGATCGAAGGCACGCAGCCGGAATAGAAGCCAAAATCATCGGCGCCCCCGCCGGCCGTCGGCGATTTCTTGTCGGAGAACTTGTCTTCGCCCACCGTCTCGATAACCAGACGTCGAAAGCGATCGACCATGGCAGCATCATTCACGACGGGCGGCTCGCCAAGCCTGTGGGAAAATTCTGCCTTCCCACGATGCATGGCGGCGATACCTTCAGCTATGTCTCGAACACGCTGAACCAAGAGCATTCTTCTCTCTGCGCCGCTCGTTCGAATCGTCCCAGTCATGGTGACAGACGGACAGATGATGTTTGTGGCCTCGCCACCAGCGATAGTGCCAATCGTGATAATCGCACCATCATCGACAGGCATCTCTCGCGATACTATTTTTTGGACCTCGTTAATGAACGCCCCCGCCATCGCGATTGCATCCACACCGGCATGCGGCTTGGCGCCATGGGCCATTGTTCCGATGAGTTTGAGCGCGAATTGATCGGCTGACTTGGTTACTGCGCCTGCGCGCGCGCCATACATCCCGGCGGGCAAATCCGGTTTAACGTGAAAGCCAATCGCGGCATCGAAGCCGCTGAGTAAGCCCTCTTCGGCCACCGAACGGCCACCGAGCGGCTCAGCCTCCTCAGCAGGTTGGAAAAACACGCGCAGCTTGCCAGAGAACGTTTCGCGCATCCGATGGAATGCGAGCGCGGCGCCCATGGCAATCGATGCATGCATATCATGGCCGCAGGCGTGCATTATGCCGGGAACTAGCGATCCGTAGGAGAGATCGTCCCGCGTCTCCTGGATTGGCAATGCATCAATGTCGCCCCGCACGGCAACGGAGCGCTGCGGTCCTGAGCCAGCCCCCTCGATATCGACGTAGAGGCCGGTCTTATGGAACGTCTTCGCGCCAGACAATCCAAATCTCTCCAGAGTGTCACGGATTCGTTGCTGGGTCTTCCATTCAGCATTGGACAGCTCCGGCTCGCGGTGCATGGCGTGACGCAATTCGACGATTGCGTCTCGCTCCGCAACGGTAAGCAATTTGTTCGTGATGTTTTTCATTGGTTTCTCGCCCAGGTCGCGTTGAGGTCTTTCGGCAGGCGGACATTGAGGGAACACATCGGCTCACTGCTAGGGCCGTAGCGATGTTGCGACATTTTCCAGAGGCAGCGAGTATTGCTTTGCCGTTCGACGCAGCTAGGGGCCGACTCATGCCGTTTGCTCCGAAAATGATCAAGCCCCGCTTCATCCTTCACAAGCTGTAATCTTCAGTCAAAGGTTAGCCATAGGGGGCTGAAGTTAAGCTGTAAAAACGGCAGGTTCGGCGCAGAATTTCTGCGGAGTTCTTGCGTTGGCCGCTGTCCTGCAACTCAACTGGTGGCCCGAGCGGGCTGGAGCTGGGCCGACAGCACAAGACTGGCGAGTTTTGCCGCAACATCAATCGGTGCGCTGGCAGGGCCCTTTTCCCTGCGGGGGACTTGACTGGATACGCCTCCATGTTAGCCATTTCACCGCGCTGCTGTTACTCATTGGGGTGAGCGGTCCATTCCAGTGCTGAGATAGGGCGAATGGCATCGGATGCTTGGGCGTGGCAACTATTCAGGTGCTCTTGATCATCCCTCTCACGAAATGTGAAGAAGCTGCGGCCTTGATAATTTCGTGCCTCAGCTCCTCGGCAAACAGCTGGGCAAGACGTGATGGCGGTCGAAACGTAGAGGTCAGCAACGCGATGCGTTGTGGTACGACGGGCCGGAATTTAACGAGCACGCATCGATCGTCGCTAACAACCCAGCTGGGCCAGGGATCGATCAGCGCTATGCAGCGCCCAGAAGCGGCGGCCGCGAACGCCACAGCCGAGCTATTCACCTCCAGGGCCACTTGCATCTTAATGCCAGCTGCCTCGAAGCATTCGCGAACGAGATAGCTGGCTGGCGAGCCGACGTATGTGCCTATGAGCAGATAACCATCCAGATCGCGCGGGGTGACATGGTCGTAGGTCTGGAAGACGTGACCGCGATGGACCGCTGCAACGATCTCGCTTTCGCCGATGATCTCGACGTCGAGATCACGATCTGCCACGGGCGCATGCAGCAGCCCGAGATCCACTTGGTGATGCGTAGTTGAGCTGATGACCTCGGCACGAGAGACGGTGACAATCCTCACCTTCACAAGCGGGGCCTTGTTCTGCAGAGCCAGGGCCGCTTGAACAACGACAGAACCCGCCAACGTCGGAATCGCAGCGACCGACAACTGCCCTGCGGATCCAGATCGGAAGTCATCAATGCGATCCTCGAATACCTCCACGTGCGTGAAAAGCCGTGCAGTTTCCTCGTAGAGGCGCGCCGCATCTTCCGTCGGAATGATCCGGCGCCGTCCCCGTCCGAACAGTACCAAGCCGACATCCTGCTCCAACTCGATCAGTGCTTTGCTGACTGCGGGCTGCGTCACTCCGAGCTTGTCTGCGGCAACCGTCACATTGCCGGTCTCGAACACCACCCTGAACACATCGAGCAGTCTTAGGTTGAGCCGCCTCATAACCGTCCGGTTATCTACTCCACAGAACTATTCATTAGACGGAATGTCTGGGGCGCGCAACACTCGAGGCGAACTTCAAAGAGGCGGAAGGACCGAAGATGCTGCTGTTCGAAAGATCGGAATACTTGTCGCGTGTCGCTCGAGTGAAGAAAGCGATGACGCAGCGCGGCATCGATCTTCTGCTGGTTGCTTCCCCGGCAAACCAATTCTGGCTCACCGGCTACGACGGGTGGTCCTTCTACACGCCTCAAATGGTGGTGGTCAGCCATCACCAGGAAGAGCCGATCTGGATAGGCCGCGGCATGGATGCCGTCGGGGCAAAGTTTACCGCGTTTCTCGCTCCGAAGAACGTGGTGCCTTATCCTGACAAGTATGTCGGCTCATCGGAGCTTCACCCCATGCAGTTCGTCAGCGAGGAGTTGAAGCGCCGCAGATGGGATCGAGGCCGGATTGGCGTCGAGACCGATGATTACTATTACACAGCCAAGTGGGACGCGATCCTCAGAACGACCCTTCCGAATGGCGAGTTCGTGGACGCCTTCCTGCTTGTCAACCGCTGCCGGATGGTCAAATCCGAACGCGAGATCGAGTACATGCGACAGGCCGGCCGCATTGCTGCTGCTGCACAGCAAGCCGCATTCGATGCCGCGCGACCCGGAGTCCGGCAGTGCGATGTCATGGCCGAAGTCTATCGTGTAACGACGGCAGGATTGCCAGAGTTCGGCGGAACGTTCCCGTGCAAACCGCCAAATGCCATGGTGGGTGAATATTGCTCGGCGCCGCACTTGTCGTGGACCGATGCGCCGCTCGTCGACAACGATCTGTTCTACATCGAACTCGGCGGCGTCAGGCATCGTTATCACTCACCGCTTTCCCGGTGCATCTATCTTGGTAAGCCAACAGAGCGGATGGCTTTCATGGCCAAGGTGATCGCCGAGGGCTTGAATGCCGTGCTGGAGAAGGTGCGGCCTGGCGTTTTGTGTGAAGAGCTGGCTGCGGTGTGGAAGGCGGTCATCGCACGACACGGAGTCGAGAAGGAAAGCCGAATTGGCTACCCAGTTGGCATCGGATACCCGCCGACCTGGGGCGAACTCACTGCCAGTATCCGCGCTGGAGATCGGACAGAGCTGGAGCCGAACATGACATTCCACTGCATTCCGGCGATCTGGACCGAGGACTACGGAGTCGTGATCTCGGAGACGTTCGCAGTGACAGAGCGCGGTGCCGATGTCTTCGCCGACTTCCCGCGCGAACTGCTGTCCAAGAGCTGAGGGATCCGCAATGGAAAGTACTTTGCTCAGAGGAGGCCACAACGTCTACGGTCATCGGATTGGGATCCTGATGATCGAAGGTCGCTTCCCGCGGCCACCCGGCGCAATCGGGAACGCGTCGTCATTTTCGTTCCCGGTCATGCACCACGTCGTAAAGGGATGTTCTGGAAGCCACACGGTACGCGATCTCGCCGCCCTCGACCCGCAAGGCACGGAATTTCGACAGGCGATACAGCCCTGGGTCGACGGTGCTCGCCACCTAGAGGATCAGGGCTGCTGGGCCATAACGACGTCTTGCGGGTTCGCGGCATTGTTTCAGCACCATTTGCTCGAGGCAGTCGGCGTCCCGGTATTCGCGTCATCGCTCATGTTGGTCCCCTTCATCGCCGCGACGTTGGGAAACGGGCGTCGCGTCGGCGTGATCACCGCTGACGCAACAAGCCTATCCGCCCGGCATCTTCGAGCGGCAGGTATTGACAGGGCGACAATCCACCTTGCCGGGATGGATGGCTGTACGGAGTTCGCAGCAACGGCATGGAATGACAGGACGACGCTGGACATCGCGCGGATCACCAACGAGGTCGTCGCCGTCGCTAAACGACTCGTCCAGGAAGCCCCCGATACGGGAGCTCTCCTACTCGAATGCTCGTTGCTGCCGCCCTATGCGGCTGCAATCCAAGCGGCAATTCGCCTCCCCGTTTTCGATTTCACGCACTTGGTCACACTCGTCCACTCGGCATGCGCGCGAACGCCTTTTTCGGGTCTGCTCTGATGATGAACCGGATCATATCGTGCCTCTATCCCGCCAGCACGTTCGTCGCCTTGCTCTTAATTTGGTACACCGCGGTGAAAGTCTTCCGCGTTCCATCGTATCTGCTGCCATTGCCGGGTGACGTGATCCAGCGCATGAGAGAGGACTCTTGGTTCCTGCTTCATCACAGCTGGATTACCATCTGCATTACGATGGGCGGCTTTTTGCTTTCGATCGCCATCGGGGTGCCGCTGGCGATCGCCCTCGTCGCATCCCCCATGCTCGAACGTGCGGTGATGCCATGGCTGATCCTGAGCCAGACGTTTCCCAAGGTTGCTCTTGCGCCACTCATCGTGGTCTGGTTCGGCCTAGGGCTTGGCCCGAAATTCGTGATTACGTTTCTGGTCGCTTTCTTCCCGATCCTGATTTCCACCATCGTTGGTCTGCGGAGCATAGAGCGCGAGATGATCGAGCTCGCGAGGTCTGTTCGCGCCAATACCCTGCAGATGTTCTTTCACTTTCGCCTTCCCATGGCCCTGCCCAATATTTTCGCCGGCACGAAGGTCGCGATCGCGTTCTCGGTGGTCGGCGCTGTGATCGCGGAATGGGTGGGAGCCAATGCAGGTCTTGGATACCTATTGCTGCAGGCGAATGCGAATCTCGACACGACGCTGCTGTTCGCTGTTCTGATCGTGCTGCTCATCATCGGGGTGGTACTATATTACGCAACCGAATTCATCGAGCAGTTGGTCATACCCTGGCACTGCACAATACGTCTGCAGAACCCGGCAGCGTGATCTTCGTGATGGCATAGAGTTTAGGAGCATTAGCTATGAAGAAGATCTCGAGGCGGAGTGTCGTACTCGGAACGGGCGCACTGATCCTGCCCGGCCCATTCATCAAACGGGCGAAGGCATCTGCCCCAATCAGTTTCAGGCTGGATTGGGCGATCTACGGCTCGCATGCGCCCTTCTACCTGGCGTTGGGCGAAAAGATGTACGAGAAGGCTGGACTGGATGTGAGCATCGGCGAGGGTCAAGGATCGGCGACCGTCGCCAAGATCGTAGGGCAGGGCACCGATCCTATCGGCTTCCTCGATTTTACCAGTACGATCAGGGCGGTCGAACAGGGCATTCCGCTCATTGCGATCGGGCGGGTAATTTCCAACGCGATGTGCATCATCAGTCATGCAGACGCACCCATTCGTGCGCCCAAGGAATTGGAGGGCAAGTTCGTCGCGTATGCGCCTTCCGAGAGTACTGGACAGATGCTTCCCGCGCTGTTGCAGCAGTCGGGCGTGGACGCAGGCAAGATCAACGTGCTCAACCCGGCAACGGGCGCAAAGAATGCGATCTTTCTGCAGAAGCGGGCCGATGCGATCCCGGCGAACGTGAATGTGCAAATCGCGCAACTGGAGCAGCAGGGCGCAAAGCTCCACTATTTCCTCTTCAGTGAATTCGGTGTCGAGATGATGAACAATGGAATCGTGGCGAATGCCGACTGGGTTCGGCAGAACCGCGATGCGGCCAAGGCTTTCGTGCGCACCTCGTTAGATGCGTTCAGGCTGTCGAAAGAGGACCCTGACAAGGCCATCGATCTCCTCATCAAACGAGTGCCACAACAGTCGCGCAACAGAAGCGTTCTGCGCCGGCAACTCGAGCTGACGTTTGCGACGCTCGAAACGCGCAACACGAAGGATAAACTGCCAGGCTTCATGGCCGAACGAGATTGGCGGGCGACGCAGGACTTGCTGTTGAAATATGGAGGGCTTTCCAAAGAGGTCGAACTGAGCAATCTCTACACGAACGAAATGCTCGAGCTCTGAGCGCGCCTGATGGTTCAGCCAATTACAATAAGCGGTGTCTCGAAAGCCTTTGGCGTGGGCAAGGGTAGTGTTGAGGCCTTGCGAGACATCGAACTAGAGGTGAACGCCGGCGAGTTCGTCGCCATCGTTGGGGCCTCGGGTTGCGGAAAATCCACGTTGCTGCGTCTCGTCGGTGGCCTGATGGCGCCGAGCAACGGGCAGGTCAAGATCGGCGGCAAGGTGGTAACCGAGCCAAGCCCAGGTATCGGCATCGTATTTCAGACGCCGGTGCTTCTCCCTTGGCGCACGGTACAGCAGAACGTGCAGCTACCTCTGGACATTCAACGCTCCGGCAAAGAGCCAAAACGGATAGCGGAGTTGCTAGCGCTGGTCGGCCTTCGTGGCTTCGAACACAGCAGGCCATACGAGCTGTCCGGTGGTATGCAACAGCGGGTGGCGCTCTGCCGCGCACTAGTAACCAATCCGTCGTTGCTCCTCATGGACGAGCCGTTCGGGGCTCTCGACGCGCTGACGCGCGAGCAGATGAATCTCGAACTCCAGCGGGTATGGATGGAAACCAGAAAAACCGTCCTTCTGATCACGCACAGCATCACGGAGTCTGTCATGCTGGCTGACCGGGTCGTTGTGATGACGCCGCGCCCAGGGCGCATCCAGGAAATCATAAAAGTCGGACTGCCGCGGCCGCGACATTTTTCTTCTCTACGCGAGCCAGAATTCTATAGCGCTTGTGAGCGCATACGGATGTTGATGAACGCATCCGGATTCGTGGAGTGATTGACCGTGGATGTGACCCTCCAAAGCGAAGCACTCAGATCGCACCGCCCCGTCGTCATGGGCGACCGCGGAATGGTCGTGGCCGGTCATCCCAAGGCGTCGGAAGCGGGAGCAGCCATGCTCCGCCGCGGCGGGAGCGCGATGGACGCAGCGATTTCCGCCGCTGCGACCTTGGCAATCGCGATCCCATTTATGAACGGTCTTGGGGGAGACGCAATCGCTCTTCACGGACGGCCGGACGGAGAGGTTACCGCGATCAACGGCTCCGGCGCGACCCCACGCGCACTGTCCGTCGGCGCGCTACGTAACCGCGGCCTGACGGCGATGCCGCAGCGGGGTCCCGTCCCGGTTACCGTCCCGGGGGTGGTCGCAGCCTGGGGGGAGGCACTTGATCGGTTCGGCCGCTGCTCTCTTGCAGAAGTGCTAGAGCCGGCAATCGCGCTCGCCGAGCAGGGAGTTCCGCTGGACGTCTCCGCCGTGGAGTTCTTCAACGGACCCGAATACTCCACGCTTTGCAAAGATTTCCCTGCACTGGCCGCAAAATTCGGCCCGGCCGGCGGGCGCCGGCTTGGAGAGCGTTTGAAGCAGCCCGAAGCCGCTGAGACCATGCGCATTCTCGCGAAAAACGGCTGGCAATCGTTTTATTCAGGAAATCTTGCCCGCCAATGGCTTGCGGAAGCACGCGATCAGGGCGTTCTGATAGATCTCGAGGATCTCGCAGCTCACAGCACCTCGTTCGAGCGGGCATTGTCGACGACCTGGCGAGAGAGACGCGTTCATGTGGCGCCACCTAACTCGCAAGGGCTCGCGCTGCTCGCCATGCTGGCTCTGACCGAAGCTCAACCGGCTGCGCCGCCATCCGATCAGTCCGATCCTTTGATCGATCCGGTGGCCTATTTATCCCCGAAGGCCGTAGCGTTTGCGATGCGCGACCGTTACTGTGCCGATCAACGCAGGATCAGCCTTCCGCCGGACCTCCTTTCCCTCGATCGGCTGAGGACATTGACGCTCGATGCCGGACCAGCCATGAGCATGGCAGGCGGCGGGGATACGTCGACATTAGTCGTGGTCGATGCAACCGGGAATGCGGTGTCCTGGGTTCAGTCGTTGTTCGAATCTTTCGGCTCGGGCGTTGTCTGTCCGAATCACGGGTTGGTGCTGCACAATCGAGCTATGCTCGAGCGCCTCGATGATGATCCGGTCCGCGGCGTGCGTGGTGGGTTTCGTCCGTTCCATACACTCTGCCCGGCGCTGGTGACGGGCGAGGAAGGCATCGAACTTGCTATAGCTACGCCAGGCGACCACGGCCAGCCGCAGTCGTTATTCCAGGTCATGAGACGGCATTTCGAGCAGGAGCTCAATATACAGTCAGCAGTAGAGTGGCCTCGGCTACGCCACGACGTCGGCCGGGAAGTGATGCTCGAGAGCAGATGTCCGTTGACCTGGGACACCGCCCTGACGAAAGCCGGCTGGGTCGTCAAGCGACTGGACGGCTGGTCCCGTCTCATGGGCGGAGTGAATGCCATCCGAAAGAAGGGTGTCCTTTTGATGGGTGGCGCAGATCCACGACGATCCTCGTATGCGATCGCAGAGTAACTGACGTCAGCTGTGCAGAACCGCCGCTGCAGGCGAATACGGCTTGCTCGCCCCGCCATCGCCGCCCAACTCTATCAGCCAGATGGTCGCCGCCCCAAGCTCCTGTTCTATGCAACGCCGGAACCATGTTCGTGGTCAATTTCCTCATTTTGCATTCGCTCGCAACCGATGATCGCCCAACGCGAGAGTCGACGGGAATGCGCCGCCCGTAGATGCACCTTTGCTTTCGCCAAGCTGTCGGCGCGACGCAGATGGAGACGCCAGTCGATGGCGAGATATTCTCCTTCCTGGTCGCGTGCGGTAGCCGTTTTCGGTTTGCAGGGGAATCTGTGCTGGGTCGCCGCTCCCAAGAGAGCCGCATCACACACGATCTTGCGAAGCTGTGGATGGGCGCGTAATGTGCGAGCAACATGGCAACAATATCGAGCCCGCCACCGACTGGGTGCTTTTCGAGCGCTTCACAGCGAAGCCCGCTCTCTATGATGAATCGATAGTCGGAGGTGTGGTGTTCGATTTTGGCAGGACCATGACTCCGGCCTCGAACAGATTGGACCGAGCAGCGTTGACGTCGCTGGGGAGACATTCCTCCCGAACTAGACGACTCTTGGATAGTCGTTGAACTCTTTGAGCAGACGATCAGTGCCGACCTGGCAAAACGACTAACTTGCCCGCATCTTGAGCATCGCAGCTGGGCCCCCCGGCGGTTTCGGCCAGGCCTAAGGGAAAGTTGTATTTGGCCTGTTGCAGAGCATGATCGGGAAATCTTCAAGGAGGAGTTATTTCTGGACGGCAGGAATGACAAGCCGTATGGACGAGTATCTGCGTATCGGCCATTCGGTTGCGGGATGAACAGCTTCAGCTCTGCCAGACGGTATGTGGTCTATAAGGACGGCTTTTGCCGTGCGGCATTAGGCGCTACACTCGTGATGAATTGAGTGAGATGACCGACTGCATAGTCGCGCGAAATCACCGCGACCTGCATCGATAGATACGCCAATCTCCGGACATCAGCCGTATGTCAGGTAGGCAGACCCCAAGACGCATGCTAGAAAATGCCAAAGTTTCGGCCGGTGGGTAAGTCTAGGGGCCTCCCCTTTTCAGATCACATGATCGTCTATTGGGTTTTAGGTCGCCGCTGAGCCAAATCAGTTTATGAGGTAGTTAGACCGGCGGCTCAAGCTGACCGCATGCTCCATCACATCATGCGAGTACGCTTGCTTTTAGGGGGCCGTGACTCATGGCGCTGCGCAACCGAAATTGTCGCGGCAGCCCAACGAACGCCCACATCGCAAGCTTCGCGATTGCAAGACTCGACCGTCTGACCGAGTAAGTCGCGCAGGCGTTCGATGCGCGCGGCCTGGAAAGGTGAAGCAGGGGTGGTCATCAAGACGGGTCAATCGGCTAGAATGCGACGGCTCGTCGCCGGGAGGTCGTGACGAGCGTGGCCGCTCGATGGCTTGTCGGCTAAGCGCGTGCCCGTAGGGTCGGCACAGCCCCAGTCCGCGCCATGAATGCGCACCATGTCGCGATGGGCGCGCTTGATGAACGAGCGTTCAACCGAGCGACGGGCAAATATTGAAGCGACTAGCGCAAGCCCGCAAATGAAATAGCTGTTCGAAAGGCTCCAAAATGCAGCGACGACCACCACGTTGAAAGTGAGTGCCGCGGCGGCGTTACAGACCTTGCCGACCATGAGCTTGCGGTCTCGCATCAGAGTTGCTGGGGCACTACAGCGGTTCAGCCGGGCCGATCATCGGCGTTTTTGGTCCGTATCCGCCGCTTTGCGATCCATGACTCGTACCGCGACCTTCCTCTCGGCCGCAGAGAATCATTCCCACGATGATTGCGCGATCATTGGGAGGTTCGGTGCGCCCTTCTTCCACTTTGGAGCGAAAGCTTTCTTTGTGTACCGGTGCATTGACCCTTATCTCTCCTCTGGCCTAGGAAGCGTCGGGAGTAGAAGTGCCAGGAGTGGAACTGCCGGCGTTAAGAAACAGATCAGGATCGAGATGAGCCACACGCCGCAGTTGCCAACCCAGCGAGTTACCATACCCCTTGTTCAGCAATGGAAGGAGCAGGGGCGGCGGATCGCAATGACCACCGCTTACGAGGCGGTTGCAGCGCGCATCGCTGATCCGATCGTGGATATTATCCTTGTCGGCGACAGTGTTGGGAATGTTTGCCTCGGATTCGACAATACCTTACCAGTCAGCGTCCCCATGATGAATCATCACCTCGAAGCCGTGGCGCGCACAAAACCTCGTTCCCTGCTCATTGCCGATATGCCCTTCCTCAGCTTCCATGTCAGCCGCGAAGAGACCATCCGCAACGCTGGCGGCTTCCTCCAGCGTGGCGCCGATGCGGTGAAGCTCGAAGGCGGTGCAAACCGCCTCGATATGGTACGCGCCCTGGTCGACTGTGAAATTCCCGTGATGGGACATCTCGGTCTCACGCCACAGAGCGTCAACGTCATGGGTGGTTTCAAGGTGCAGGGTCGGACTGCCACCGACGCCTTCCGCCTACTCGAGGACGCGCATCGTCTGGAGGAGGCCGGTTGTTTTGCTCTGGTGCTGGAAGGAATCCCGGCGGAGCTAGCAGCGCGAGCGACGGAGATCCTCAAGATTCCGACCATCGGAATCGGAGCCGGTCTTGGTTGTTCGGGGCAGGTGCTCGTGTTTCATGATGTCGTGGGTCTTACCGACGGTAAGCCGCCCAAATTCGTGCGCGCCTATTCGAATGGATTTCAGCTGATGCAGGAGGCGCTCTCCCGCTGGGCGACTGACGTCCGTGACGGTACATTTCCAGGAGGGCAGGAATCCTATCGCCTTCCGGACGCGCTCAAGGAGCTCGTCGCAAACTGGACTCCAGACGAACAAACCTCAGGGTCGTGATCATGCGAACCATCCGATCCGTTGCTGAACTGCGTCGGGCTTTAGCTGAGGCTCGGGGGCCCGACAGACACATCGGATTTGTGCCCACGATGGGATACCTGCACCAGGGCCACATGGCCCTGGTCGAAAACAGCCAGGCTCGTTGCGACGCCACGGTCGTCAGCATCTTCGTTAATCCTACCCAGTTTGGCCTAACGGAAGATCTTACCACCTACCCTCGCGACTTCACTCGCGATGAACAACTTTGCCAGGAGGCAGGAGCCGACGTCCTCTTTGCTCCGGAGGTGCGGGAGGTCTACCCGCCTCAGTTTGATACCTTTGTTGAACCCGGTGCACCCGCACAGCCCCTGTGCGGGCCGTTCAGGCCCGGCCATTTCCGCGGCGTTGCAACCGTTGTCTGCAAGCTGTTCAACATGGTTCAGCCGGACGTCGCGTTGTTCGGGCAGAAAGACTTGCAGCAATGTGCAGTCGTCCGCCGCATGACCTTTGATCTCAACCTGCCGATCGATATCGTCACCGTGCCGACGGTCCGCGAGCCGGATGGCCTCGCAATGAGCAGCCGAAACCGCTATCTCAGCGCCCCGGAGCGCAAGCGTGCATTGGCGATCAGCCGGGGCCTGCTCGCGGCGGAAACCGCGTTTCGCGAAGGAGAGCGCGATCCCGCCCGGCTGCTATTGCTTGTCAGGCCTCCCCTGGAGGCGCTGGATGAGTTGCAATACCTCGAAATCGTGGACGCTGAAACGCTAAAGCCGGCCACAAACCCGTTATCGCGTCCGGTCGCCATTTGTGCAGCAGGCTATGTTGGCTCGACCCGGCTTATTGATAACGTCATGCTCGATCCGGACGCCGCCAGGAGATAGGAAGCTCCCAGTCGGTGGGCCTCTCACAACGTGACAGCAAGCAGGTGCAGAGAGGCGCTGTCGGAGAGGAAGCGAGCGACCATTGGAGGGGCGCCACCTGACGAGCTTAGTGCGACCAGGCGTGGAGCGCGTTTCTATCGAGATGGCGGATCCGGTCGCTCAGATTTTTGTATCTTGAGGGCACGGCGCTTCATCGTCGCGGTCAGTTTTTTCGTTTTCCCACCAAGTACTTTGCCGACGAGACTCCCACGTTGTGATCTCTCGTTTTGCTTGGTCGTAAGCGTAGCGCCGCGGCCCTTTAGATTGTCTGTGCGCGATCTTGGGAGCACCGTTAGAAGAGTCATCTTCTGCAAGGGTGCTCACAATGGACGACCATTCGGACGACATAAGACGACCATTGACACAGCGTATCGAAGTGTACGCCGGCGCAGGCCGTAAGCAGTGGCCGGATGATTTGAAGGCCCGGATTGTCGCGGAAAGCCTTGAGCCGGGCGCGGTTGTAACAGATATCGCACGCCGGCATGGCTGCCGGCCACAGCAGGTGCATGACTGGCGGCGCCGGGCGCGTTTAGGTCAACTGGTGCTGCCAGCTGCGGCGGGTGCACTGTCGTTTGTGCCGTTGGTGTCGGAATCGCCGCCATCGGCGGCTGCCGCGCCCTCCGGATCGCCGGAAGCAGCCGTCGTGACGGTTGAGCTCCAGGGGGCACGAGTTGAGGTGCGAGGGACGCCTGGACTTGCCGTGCTGAGTGATGTGTTTGTTGCGTTGCGCCGGACACGTTCATGCTGACGGCTCCCGCTGGCCTCATGATTTACGTTGCGACCCGACCTGTAGACTTCAGGAAGGGCGCGGATGGTCTGGCGCTGTTGGCGAAGGAGACGCTGGGCCACGATCCGATGAAGGGCGTGGCGGTGGTCTTCCGTGCGAAGCGCGCTGATCGGGTGAAGATCGTGGTCTGGGATGGTAGTGGCCTCGTGCTGTATTGGAAGCGGCTTGAGGGCAGCGCCTTCAAGTGGCCGCCGGTCGTTGACGGCGTCATGCGAATGAACGCCGCGCAGTTGTCCGCGCTTCTGGCCGGCATGGATTGGACACGCATGCATGCGCCTCGAATCCCGCAGCCGAAAGCGCTTGCGTAGGACATAAAATCTTCGCTGCATCGGGGCGCGAAGCATGGCAGACTCGGGCCAATGAGTGATTTGCCTGATGAACTGCCGAGCGATCCAGCCGAGTTGCGTGCCTTTGCCGCGGCTCTGCTGGATCGCTGCGCCAGGCTCGAGCGGTTGCTCAAGCTTGCAAAAGACGCGCAGTTCGGTCGATCGTCGGAAAAGCTTGACGCTGATCAGCTCCAGCTTATTCTGGAGGATATTGATCAGGCTGTCGCGGCTCTCGAAGCAGCCGAGGACCGCGCCAATCCCAAAACACGCGAGAAGAGAGCTGCCGAGCGCAGGGCCAATCGTGGCAAGCTGCCGGAGCATTTGCCGCGCATCATCGAGGACCTGATGCCCGCTGCAACCTGCTGCCCATGCTGCGCAGGCGACCTTTTTGAGATCGGTCACGATGAGAGCCAGAGGCTGGACGTCGTACCGGCGCAGTATCGCGTTATCGTCACCCGCCGCCCCAAACTGGCCTGCCGCGCCTGTCACGGCGTCGTCCTCCAGCATGCTGCTCCCGAGCGATTGATCAGGGGAGGACTGCCGACCGAGCGGCTCGTCGCGCATGTGATCGATGCCAAGTATCATTGGCATTTGCCGCTTTACCGCCAGACGCAGATGCTGGCGACGCACGGTATTGCCATCGACCGTTCCACGCTCGCCTTCTGGGTCGGCTATGCGGCCCAGGAATTGAAGCCCTTGTGGCATCGTCTGCGCCAGCTTCTGCTCGCCTCTCCGAAGCTCTGTGTCGATGAGACCCCGGCGCCGGTGCTGGATCCCGGGCGCGGCAGGACCAAAACCGGCTACTTCTGGGCGCTGTCGCGCGATGACAGGCCTTGGGCCGGGCCTGATCCGCCCGGCGTGGTCTATGCCTATGCACCAGGCCGCGGCGCCGTTCATGGCTTGCGACTGCTCGAAGGCTATCGCGGCATCATCCACTGCGACGGCTATCAGGCTTACAAGACCATGATGCGAGAGACGCGTGCGGACGCCTTGTCCGGGACGCTCGCATTCTGCTGGTCGCATCTCCGGCGCCAGTTTGTGAAGATCGAGCGCGAGGCTTCGCCGGCGCCGGCGCCGGTTGCCCGCGAGGCCCTCGAGCGCATCGCCCAGCTCTACGCGGTCGAGAAAGTCCTCCGTGGCCGATCTGACGCCGAGCGCCGCGCGGGCCGGCAGGCGCATGCCCGGCCGTTGGCTGCAGCCTTGAAGCAGTGGTTTGAGGCGAAGCTTGGTCACCTCGCGCAGAAGAGTGAGACGGCGAAAGCTTTACGCTATGCACTGCGTCATTGGGACGGCTTGACGCTCTACCTTGATGACGGGCGCATCGAAATGGACACCAACGCAGTCGAGCGTGCGATGCGGCCGATCAAGCTCAATGCCAAGAACGCCCTGTTCGCCGGGTGTGACGAGGGTGCTGAGAATTGGGCATTGCTGGCGTCGCTCATTGAGACCTGTAAGCTCAACGGCGTCAGCGCCGAGTATTGGCTTGCCGACGTTCTCGCAAAGCTCGTCAATGGCTGGCCGGCGGCACGGCTGGACGAACTGCTTCCCTGGGCATCCACCTATACGATGCATGCACAAGATCCGAGGCTTGCGGCATGAGCCTCAGCACGACCGCGGTCCGGATCAAGGTGACCCTCGAGGACGTGAAACCGGAGGTGATGCGATGCCTTGTCGTGCCGCTCACGCTGCGCCTTGATCGGCTGCATCTGACGCTTCAGGCGGCGTTTGGCTGGACGAATAGCCATCTCTTCGAGTTTTTGGCTGGCGAAGGACGTTGGGGTATCCCTGATCCCGATGGAGATTTTGGCCCTCAGCCCATCGATGCTCGCAAGACGCGGCTCTCCAATATCGTTCACGAGACCGGCGCGAAGACGATCCATTATCTCTACGACTTCGGCGACAGCTGGGATCACGTGATCAAGCTCGAAAAGTGGTTCGACAACACGACAACGGAGGGACTTCCCCTCTTGCTCGAGGCCGCCGGCCGTTGTCCTCCGGAAGATGTCGGCGGTGCGTCAGGCTATACCGAATACCTCGACGCCATCCGCGATCCCACCCATCCGGAGCACGAACAAATGCGCCTCTGGGGCCCTGAGCAGTTTGATCCCAACGTCGTCGACCGGAAGGCGCTCGAGGCCCCCGTCAACGCATTGTCGGAAATATGGAAGCCGCGCCGGCGCACCACGCGTTCAAAATAGACGTCAAGCACCAATCAAATGGGCCTCAGAGCGACGCTTACGCTTGGTCTGCTTCATCGACATTCCCTAGATGCATTCGGCAAAATACGAGGACTGGGACATGGCCACTCACAGACCAGGGCCTAATGGCGCGGGACCCAACGCCGTGACCGACACCGCTCGCCAGCTCGGCGTGACGAAACTGTTAC
Organism: Bradyrhizobium sp. 187; assembly: GCF_023101005.1. Lineage (NCBI taxonomy): Bacteria > Pseudomonadati > Pseudomonadota > Alphaproteobacteria > Hyphomicrobiales > Nitrobacteraceae > Bradyrhizobium > Bradyrhizobium sp. 187. The sequence goes on along the minus strand of NZ_CP064694.1, from coordinate 466,656 downwards.
AGGCGGGCCCATTGGCGCGCTTAGCAGCAGAAGTAACGCCCTGTTCGCTTCGTATCTGGCGGCGGCTCGACTGCTTCGTGAGCCTGCTATAACCGGCGTGCCCTCGCTCGTGCTGACGGACCATGACCAGCTTCGCCGACGGCGCTTAAAGGAAATCTCAAAGAAGGAAAAACGATCGGACATCAACATCGATGGTCTGTCTGTCCGGAACGCCCGCTGCGGCTGCCCCGGAGATGGATTCGCCTGTGGCGGAAAATAGACACTCTGGCAAGTGGCGAGACATCGCACGGACATCGCGGCCAAAATCGTCAAAAAGAGCCCCTCCAGCGCTGAATTCCATCACGGAGGCGTTCCTCCAGCGCTGGCGTGCGGAGCCAGACCAGCACAACTCTCCTGCTTCGAGGGCATGCCAACAACGTCTTGGGCAATCAACAAGCAACGACGACTGTGGTGAAGTTCATACTCGACTTTGGAATCAGCTAGTAGTCTCTTTGAGGGGGTCACCGCGCTTTCTCTGCTACCATTCTTTGCGCCTTGCGGAGTCGCCAAGTGTTGGACGCAACGACCACTGCGCTTCTGCGTGCTGTTCTTGAGGAGGTTTGCGACAGTCTGCCTCGCAGCGAAACCGGCACTCGGGCCCATGTCGCTTCCAAGATCTTGGAGGCCGCCAACAAAGGTGAGATCACGGCGGAGCGCCTTCGGCAGGTCGCAATGCAAGCTCTTCGCTCCGCGCCAACCATGTGGCGCTAGATACGGACAAGACCGATAGTGCTCATGTGAATTTCCAGGTCACGGTGTTGAAGATCCTTGTGAGCTACCCCAAGGGGTTCGCATCCATGCCGGATCTCAAGCGAGACATGGCCATTTTGGCCACGAGCGGTCCGGATTGGGCGGCGCGCACCAAACGAATGGGCGCCCGTGTGCCAGAGCTCGACCTTTTTACGCAGCAACTCGTCGAGCGCTTGCATGGAGGGTGGCGCATCACGGAAAAGGGACGAGCGGTGCTCGAGCTGATGGAGCCGCGCCGTACTACTCACCAAGCCCAACCAGAGGACACGAGAGCTCCTGAGCTGCCATCGCCAGTGCCGGCAGGATCTCTTCCTCTCGAACTACGCCGGCGTGAGCCCGAACGACTGGGGCGGCGCCGGTCCTCCAGGGTCACTGATGGCTAACGAGGCCGGCGCAACGATGCTGGACTCTCACGATCTCCGCCGGCGGATGGCCCGCCGGATTTGATTGACCAGATAAGTGCCCCAAATGATCATCATCTCGCCGAGACGTTCCGTGCGCTTGCGCTCAGGGTACGTTGACCGGAGGCATGGCCGCAGTCGGGCGTAACACGAATTGTTCTCGCTGCTGCCCACGCGCTGCCAGGATGATCGCAAAGACCACGAAGAAAATCAGAGACCGAGGCATGACCAAGAACTACTTCAGAATTCATTTCGCAATTATGAAACCCCTCACACTCGGGCCAGACGACGCGCGTCGCGCACAATATGGCGCCACTCTTCAGGTCCCGTTTGCTGAGCCGAAAGCAATACCAATTATTCGTGCCGAAACACGGCCGAGTCGCCGTGTGTGGTGCTCAAAAAATGCATTTCCGAGCCGCAACAGCCGGAAATCTGTGCAAAATCAGGATAAGAACTGACGGCGCGGGCGCAGGAAAGGTCTGTTGCTATCAGCGCCTCTCCCATTGTGTGAGGGCGGATGACACAGTTGCCCGCTTTGGCGGGGACGAATTTGTCGTTCTTCTCGCCAATCTGGGTACACAGAAAGCAAAGGCCGCTGCCTTGCAGGCCGAAGCGATAGGCGAAAAGATACTCGCAGCCTTCACCGAGGTCTTCCAACTCGATACGTATGAATATCCCTGTACTGCAAGTGTTGGCGTGACCTTGTTTTCGACTGATGAGTGCAACGTTGACGAGTTGCTCAAGAGAGCCGATCTGGCAATGTACGATGCGAAAACGGCGGGGCGAAATGGCCTCCGGTTTTTCGACCCGGCCATGCAGACTATGATTACAGCCCGCGCTGCCCTCGAGACCGATCTACGAGATGACCTTAAGAAGGAACGGCTTTTGCTGCATTACCAGCCGCAGGTCGATCACGAAGGAAGGCTGCTGCGGGCAGAAGCGCTGGCGCGCTGGCCGCATGCGCATAAAGGGATGATTTCTCCTAGCGAGTTCATCCCGGTGGCAGAAAGCACCGGCCTGATCCTTCCGCTCGGCGCCTTGATGTTGAAGACTGCGTGCCGTCAGCTGGCTCGCTGGTCGGCCGATCCGGCGACCGAACGCGTGACCATCGCGATCAATGTCAGCGCCCTGCAGATGCGTCAGAAGAATTTTGTCGAAGAGGTCCGCGCGATCATTGAGCAAACCGGCGCCAATCCCCATCGCCTCAAAATCGAACTCACTGAAAGCACATTAGTCAGCAACGTCGACGATGTGATCGCCAAGATGTGCAAATTGGAAGCGATTGGCATCGGTTTCAGCCTCGATGATTTTGGAACCGGCTATTCAGCGCTTTCATATCTGAAGCGTTTGCCGCTTGACCAGCTCAAGATCGATCGCAGCTTCGTCAAGGACGTTCTGGTTGACTCTAATGACGCCGTGATAGCCCAGATGATCATAGCGCTTAGCAGAAGCCTTGGCCTTTCAGTCATCGCCGAAGGCGTCGAAACGGAGGAGCAATATGCGTTCCTGGCGCGACAAGGACAGCTCAGTTACCAGGGCTATTTGTTCGGACGGCCTATGCCGGCGGAGGATTTCGTGAGTCTCGCCCGAGCTTTCTCGCCGCGTCACCGTTTGAAGCGGGTACGCGGGTCGGTCAATCAGGTTTCCGCATAGGCCGTCCGCGGGAGACGCCAATTGCTGTTGTTTCTTGTCGTTTGAGTGGCGAAGCCGCCGTCCGAGTGCAACCGACACCACCAAAGCCCAAGCGAAGCCATAACTGCTGCTCGCGGTCCAAATCGGGCGCGCCGGTCCCCGGCGATGTCGCGCCTGCTCGCATCATGTCGTCGATCATCGGTGGTTCCTCTGGTTGCGTTGGCGTGTCGCACCCAGAACCTATCGGAGAATTGCCGGTGACCAGCGCAATGGCGCCCGCCTGCTACGGCGCTATTGGGGGCGCACGTCCGGGTGGCTTTGCTCTACCCAGCTCACAACCGTGGACACGACCCGTACCACCGCTGGAACAGAATAGGCTTCCTGTCTCTGCGCAAGACGCGCCGTCAGTCGCTTAAGGCTCCGCTTTGACCGAATGAGTCCGCGTACAATTGCTCAATTTTCGCAGCTTCATCTTGAGTGAGCTCGGCAAATTCGTTCTCTCGTGCCCGTTTTGAAAGTCTTCCTTGATTCTGTCGCAGAAACCCAAACAGGTTGCTGAGCGTTCGCTCGGGCATGTCGATGATGTTTTCGACTCCGGATCGGAACATATCGAAGTTGCGAAGGAAGCTCGTCTCATTCGGAAGGTCCAGCTCAATCGTCTGGCGTACACATTCGTAGAGAAATTCCGCATGCGGGGTGGCGTCGAAGAAGCGGTAGAAATCGCCGGTATCGTTCAAAACTTTCACATTATTCTTTGGGGTTGCTTCCCATTGAACGCACGGAAGTAGCCTGCTGGAATAGCTTTCCAGCACGCCTTTGTACTCGGTGATCCGGTCAAGAATCGCCGACGACACTGGAAAATGGACCCCGGCCGGATTAAATCCGCGCCGCGCGAGGACATGATGCATCAGATATCGATGGATGCGTCCGTTGCCGTCCTCGAATGGATGGATATAAACAAAGCCGAACGCGAGCACCGCCGCCGCGATAATGGGATCGAGCTCGTTCTCGGCGGCGAGATCGAATGCGATCAATCCTGCCATAAGAGAGGCGATGTCTTCATGCCTCGCGCTGATATGGTCCGGGATAGGGCGCTGTGTATCGCGGTCATGCTCTCCGACGAAGCCTCCTTCCTGCCGGAACCCGAGCTTCACGAAACGCTCGTCTCCGATGACGATGCCTTGCAGGCGCAAAAACTCCCGCTCATCGAGCGGCGCGCGCCCAGCCTCGCCGATGGCGCGTCCCCATCTTTGAATGCGATCCTGAGGCGGCCTTTCTCCCTCGATGATGTAACTAGACTTTGAATCTTTCAGCAGCAGAAAGGAGGCGGTGCGCGCGAGCAAATCCTTCGGGACTTCGCTGACGACAGCGCGCGCGCGCTCCTTCCAGTTCTGCGCGAGAAATTGGTTCAGCGCGGCCGTCTTGAAAACGAGCGGACAAAATTCCGGGGTGCCGGGAAGGTTGTTGCGAACGCGATGCCGGGCGGAATTCGTGCCAATCCCTCCGAACTGGAGGTCGGTATCGATGGCGTCTACATATGAGACCTTGTCTGTAAGCGACAGATTCAGCTCGCAGCCAAGCAACCACTCGTACAGAAACCAGATGCGTCGTGTGTAAATGCCGGTCGGCTTCTGCCGGACAAGCTCCGCGATGTCACCCTCGTTAACGACTAGGAAAAGCCGCTTCAGGACGGAAAGATCGAGTCCTTCGTTCTTAAGGGCAAAAGTCAGGTGTCCCTCAAGCGAGGCCTGGGGAGCATGGCGAGGCGTGTAGATCCGCCAACCATCCTGTTCAATGATGCGGTGCCGGGCTCCGATGGCCGAAAGGGTGCGGGGGACCGGCACGGCCAGCTTGTAAGTGTCGATGAGCGCGGCATAACCCGCGGGGACAGCGGACTCAGGCAATCGCCTATCGTGAAAAACATTCACCGATCCTGAAAATTCTGCGCTCACTTACATTCCTCTGAAAAACATTTCCGACCTCGAATTTTAGTCACTGAGGGCTTGGATTTCGAAATTCCATCATACCACGTGAAAAATAGTCTCTCAATGGATTAACCATGAAAATGGTTCACTTTGGGCGGAGAACCCGGCCCACCATTACAGTAGCGGACCAGGTCGGTCCGGGATGGAACCCGTCATGGCGCCGGTGATCGCCGACGTTCTGGTTTCCGTGCTCGCCGTCATTTTCATGACGTTCCGATAGGGCTGATTATCCGCCGAAGACGACGAATTCTCCTGGCATTCACGCACTGCGATGCCGCGGGACGACCGCGGTCCAGCCAACCGCACGGCACGACCTGCGAGGCGCTGCCGCTCTTGAAGATTGACCCGGGCGTCCAGAAGCCCGCAGAGGCCACATCCTTGTCAATCCCGGCTCCGACCCTGACCGCAAGAGAGAGGCCGTCGCCGGTGACATCGCATGAGCAAGCGTGTTCGTCATGCTGGTGGGGTCCGCTTAGTTCGGATCCCTGTGAGGGCCGGTCTTGACCGGCCGGCGTTTCGATCTCGCTCGATAGTCCCTCGACCCGCTCATCCAGTCTTCCGCTAAAAAATAGACCCGTGCGTTCCTCCTGGGGCGAGGCATGGTGTTGCGGCAAAGCCTACATTCCCTGTTCGAGTTGCCCGGTATCTTGGCAATTAGCGCCAATGTGCTTTCGCTTTGCATGTTGCGCATCATCGAGGGCTCACGCGTGTCCGAGCCACCCCGTCACCGTAGTCCTTGCGCGCAAGGATCGATGCCGTCGTAGGCATGCCGTCATTCGCCGACATGGTTGTTGTCCCGCGACGACCCCGACGAGACAGCCTTGCCTTCGGCGAGGCAGCAAATCCGCACAGTACATTGCAAAATTTCATGGCTCCCTCGCTTGCGGCTCGGCGGAAGCTGGCCGCTAGTGGATATAAGACCTTTGGGGGTGGATGGATACGCAGACTTCGGTCAATTCCGGCGTCGCGTGTCGTGCTGTCACGCTCGCGCCGAGGCGTCTCAGGATCGCGCTGCTGCTTTGTGCGACGATGATCACGATCTATTTCGGCTTCATGCCATTATTCGCGTCGACAAGCCGCTGTTTGTGCTTGCGCCCGGGCTCTCGCTTTGAATCATGATCGGCCCTCTCGTCATCATTTCATCGTTCCTCCTCTGGTGATCTATCTGCTGTGGGCCAACCCGGTATTTGATCCCAGCTTTCGCGACCTCGAACGTTAGGTGTTTAGTCCCGGCATTTGCTGGAGCGGATTGAGATTGAATCGTTGTGGCTGGGAGGTCCAGCATTTGCAGATGTATTCGTAAGGCGTGAGGCCCTTCAGGGTTTTCAGCCGCCGAGCGTAGTTGTAGGCGGTGATGAAGTCGGCAAGGTGTGCCTTGAGCTGATCGTGTCGGTCGTAATGATAGCGTTGGACAGTCGCTTCCTTGATCGTTCGGTTCATGCGCTCGACCTGGCCATTGGTCCAAGGATGCTTGATCTTGGTCAGCCGATGTTCGATGCCATTTTCCCGGCAGCGCATCCTTCGAATCATGCGATAAGAATGCACCATCAAAGCTTGGGACCAAACACCTAGGACCTCGCGGTGGCCATCAACTCGCTCTCGATCGGCTTCTTCTTCGCATTTGTTGTCCTGACGCTCCTGATTGGGCGGCGCGACGCACCCGTATCACGGAGCACTTCTTTGCCGCGGGCGGGGAGATTACAGCATGGCAGAATGGCTGGGCGCTCGCCGGCGACTTCCTCAGCGCGGACGTTGCTCACGACCGTCCTGATCGAGCCGAGGTGCCGCAGGGCCAGCCGACCTCGGCGCCGCTTTCCGTCGTCGCCTGTTTGGTCCCGTTGGCAATGCTCTTAGCCTCGATGCAGCCGCTGAAAAGTCTCGGCCAGATTGCCTGCGCGCGCCGGCTCGATGGTGGCATCGAGAATCCCCGTCGCTGACAGCGTGCGCGCGTCAGAACGACGGTGCTCCAAGAAACATACCAGATTTGCAATCACTCGCCTTAGCGTGACTTTGGGATCGCGCTCCGAAACTGCGACAAGCAGGCTGCACGCGCGCAAATCCTGCAAGCTCGAAGACAACGAGGCTGTCGTGGAAGAGTATGCCAGCGCGCGGTAGCAGAATGAAATACGCAACTATTGCGTTTGATGTCCCGTCGCTTGATTCTCTCGCGATCGAAGGCCGCGGGTGTCGGCCGTGGAGTGGTCATGACAGCGGCTTTGGTCATCGCGCGAGTTGCGCGGATTGTAAGGCTCACCAGCAGAGTTTCGGGCAAGTACAATACACAATGGTCGCCGGCCAACCGTCGCTCGAGTCAATTCGTCAGAGGTCCAGCTGGTTCGCGCTTGGGCGAGTGTTCGGGCTCTTTGACCGCGCGAGTTGCTTCACCTGATCCGCTAATCTCGACCGGCGGCCTCGCTGCGTCCTCGGATGCCGCTCGTTCTCTGCTCGAGAGCGGAAGAAGCAGCCAGATAGCGTAGCCGAGCCAACCCACCCCTTGAACTGCGCGTGCCATCCCGCGCCTGGAGAATTCATGTCTTCTGCAACCGGAACGCTTCATCTTGGGCTTAATCTTCACGGCGCGGGCGGACACGCCGCAGCATGGCGTTGGCCGAGCACCAATCCGAGCGCTTTCTTTGACATCGAGCATTATCTTCGCGCAGCGAAGGTGGCCGAGCGCGGCTTGTTCGACGCGGTGTTTCTTGCAGATACCCCGGCAATATCTTGGGATATTACCCGCCGACCGCCACTCAACGGGCTTGAACCTACGCTTGTTCTCACCGTAATCGCACGTGAGACGAAGCACATCGGACTGATTGCAACCGCATCGACGACGTACAATGAGCCGTACAACCTGGCGCGTCGTTTCCAATCACTTGATGTCATTAGCGGCGGCCGCGTCGCCTGGAATGCTGTCACGACCTCCAGCCCCGCGACGGTCGGCAATTTCGGTGGGCGCGAGCTCGGTCGCGAGGAGCGCTACAAGCGCGCCGAAGACTTCGTCGAAACGGTCCGTGGGCTATGGCTGAGCTGGGGAGATGGAACAATCGTCGGGGATCAGACATCTGGAATCTACGCCAATCCCCAGTTTCGACTGCTCGACCCCAACACCAATATCTTTAGCGCCCGCGGTCCGCTCACGCACCCCGGTTCGCCACAAGTGCACCCGATCATCGTTCAAGCGGGAGGCTCAGACGACGGATTGCGGCTCGCTGCGCGCAGCGCCGATCTGGTGTTCGCTGCTGCGGGCGACCTGGAGACAGCGCTGCGCGAGGCGGGACGCCTGCGTGCGCTGTCGCATCAACTCGGCCGGCGGACGGCGCCGATCATACTGCCGGGCCTGGTCACCTTCGTTGGCGGCACGGAAGAGGAGGCGTATCGCCGCAAGAGAGCGATCGACGAATTACTCGATCTGCCCGGCGCCCTTGTCGCTTTGGCGCGAGGCATCAATGTGGCGCCCGAAAAGCTCAGCCTTGACAAACCCATTCCCGAGGAACTGCTGCCCGATCCGAATGATGTCCCATTTTCGGTCGGTCATCACCGCACCATCGAAAGCTTGGCACGCCAGGGCCGGACAGTTAGGGAGATCATAAGCAGCGTTCAAGGTTTCGGCCATCGCGTGATCGCGGGCGCACCGGAACAGATCGCCGATTCGATCGAGGCATGGTACCGCGCCGGCGCAGTTGATGGCTTCAACATCATCCCAGATGTGTTGGAGGATGGTGCGCCCGCCTTCATCGATCATGTCGTTCCAATACTGCAGCGCCGCGGACTGTTTCGCACCGAGTATCGGGAAGAAACCTTGCGTGACCGTTTTGGCCTTGCGCTCCCAGGGGGCGTTCCGTCGCAAGAGCGGGCGACGGCCTGATCGCCCGTCTGCCTCGCGGTTTACTATCAATAGCTTGGAGTTCGATATGTCTCTGTCCGACACACAATCATCTGCGTTTCTCGCGGGCCAGCCACACGCTTACAGAAAGCAAAAGGCAGCAGCCATTGCAATCGCGCTCTCCACGATGTCGCAGATCGCCTATGCGCCCAGCATTTTTGCTCAGGACGGTTCGAGCGATAGTACGAGGCGCGGTGGCATTATTCGATATGGCCACTTTCAGGAGCCGCCTTGCTTGTTCGGAGGATGGGTCCAGCAATGGTATCTACAGCGGCAATATAGCGACAATCTAGTCGCCCGGACCAAGGACGGGGAGATTGTGCCATGGCTGGCCACATCATGGACCATCTCCGACGACAAGAAAGTGTACACGTTTGAGATCAAGCCGAACGTGAAATTCACCGACGGGACACCGCTCGATGCACAGGCAGTCGCCGACAACATCAATGGCTGGCTCAGCACCAATCCGGACCTCCGCAATCCGACGGCCGCTCCTTACCTCAGCGACAACTTTGAATCGGCAGCGGCAATCGCCCCCGCGACACTTCGACTAACGCTAAAGGCGCCGTTCCAGCCGTTGCTCAATGTTCTGGCCCAGTCGTCCCAGGGCATTCTGTCGCCAACGGCGCTCAAGCGTGGACTTGCGGTGAACTGCGAGAACCCGGTCGGATCGGGTCCATTCATCGTCCAGAAGTGGAATCGGGGAAAAGAGGTTATATTCCGCCGCAATCCCAACTACAACTCGGCGCCGGCAACAGCCAAGCACCAGGGACCGGCTTACGTTGACGGGATCCAGTGGAAGTTCTTCCCCGATCAGACCGTTCGGTATGGCTCTCTGCTAACCGGGGAATCTGATGCAGCTTACGACGTTCCAGCCGTCGCTTGGAAAGATGCCAACTCGCGCTTCACCGTCTTGCGGCACATTACGGGTGGCACGCCCCTGCGCTTGGCGTTGTATACGGCTCGCTCACCTTTTGACGATCTTCTCGTTCGCCAGGCGTTTGCCTATGCCGCCGACCGAAAAGCCGCGGTCGAGTCCTCGTTCCTGGGCTCCCTGCCGTTTGAAGGCAATGGCGCGCTAAGCCAAAGCTCGCCCGAATATATCAGCGAGCTTGCCCCGTCATACAGATATGACGTCGGCAAAGCCAATCAGCTCCTGGATCAGGCAGGTTGGATCGAGCGTGACAGCAGGGGCGTTCGCCTCAAGCATGGCAAGCCGCTCGTCGTACGCATCTCCTATTCGAGTTCGTTCTTGAAGCCCGACGGTGAGCAGGCCGTGCAGGTGATCCAACAGCAGGCAAAGGCTGCCGGCTTCGACGTGCGGCTTCAGCCAACGAACCAGGCCGATTTCTTCGCCGGGAAAAATCTCGGTCCGAACGATTACGAGGTCGTCCTTCTCTACTGGGTTGCTCCCGGGGCTGAAATCTTCCGCATCTCCTGGAAGCCTGACCTTAATGGTGAGCTCAATCGCTTCAATCCCTCACGCTACCAGGACCGGGCACTGTGGGACATTATTCAGAACGCCGAAAAACACTTCGACAATGCTGAGCGAACCGCACTCTATCAGGAAGCAGAGCGCAAGATCGCCGCTGACGCTCCTGTCGTGGGCTTCGCAGTCCTTGACGTCACTCTAGCTGTGCAAGCACATCTAAAGGACATTTGGCTCGACCGCGGCTCCGTCGGCGAGCCAGTCTTCTTTGATAGCTATTTCGACAAGAAATCCGCCCCGTGAAAGTCGCAACCCGCAGACAGGCCGTGTGGTTCGCACATCGCATCCTGTCCGCCGCAGCGACCGTATGGGCTGCGGCAACATTCACCTTCCTTGTCCAGTGTCTGCTGCCAGGTGACCGCGCCCAGATCATCCTCAACGTCGTCAGCGGCAATGTAGGGGCGGCCCCTCGACAAGAGCTTGCGGCAATCAACGCACAATATGGCTTCGACGAGCCGATTTTCTTGCAATACGCGAAATACATCTCCGGGATTTTGCAGGGGGACCTTGGCCAATCCTACCACCAGCATCGCCCAGTGGCAGCCATCATTGCCGAACAGATTGGGCCAACCGTCCTCCTTGCGGTCGCCGCGCTCGTAACCGCGTGGGTGATCACTATTCTGACCACAGTTTTTGCAGCCGGGAGAGATAATATCTGGGCGAAGCTGCTGAGCGGGATGCAGGTTCTGTTGGCGACCGTGCCGCCTTACTGGCTAGCTACCATCCTGCTCGTCGTCTTTGCCGTACAGCTTCGCATCTTTCCTGTGGTGGGAGGCAATTCGGCGATCGGCCTCATTCTTCCAACCCTGGCGCTGGCGTTGGAACTGTCTGGGCTCTTCGGGCAAGTCGTTACGAGTGAGTTCACGCGTTTGCTCGAGTTGCCCTTTGTAACTTCGGCGCGAACGCGAGGCATGGGCGATCTCGGCGTGCGGTTTCGTCATGTCCTGCGCCATGCAGCTTTGCCAGCAATCACCTTGTCAGGCTGGGCGTTCGGTAAGCTTCTGTCCGGTGCCGTTTTAATTGAGGCCGTCTTTGCCCGACAGGGTCTTGGCGGCGTCCTGGCCGCCGCTACATCCACGCGCGACGTTCCCGTCGTCTCCGGCGTCATTCTGGTCTCCGCTGGCCTGTTTGTCATTGTCAGCGTGACCGTCGATTTCGCCTACAGTATCGTTGACCCAAGGATCAAATTGGCATGACTTGCTCTGCCGCACTACCAGACGTCCCCAAATCTCACTACTGGAAGGAAGCACTTTCAGCGGCACAGGCAATTCCTTTGCGGGTTTGCTTGGCCATAACCATCGTTACGTTCTTCTTAACAGCGGCGGCCGCGCCCTGGCTGCTACAGACCCATGATCCGCTGGCGATTGACCTGACGTCCTCACTACAGGCCCCGTCGCCCAGCCACTGGCTGGGGACTGATCAGTCCGGTCGCGATTTATACTCCCGCATTGTTGAAGGGGCAGGGCAGTCCCTGACCATCGGTCTTGGCGCGACCGCGTTGAGCGTGTCAATTGCACTCGTTCTGGGGTTCGCCGCCGGTCTTTGCGGCGGAGCCATCGATAATGTTCTCAGCCGTTTGCTCGACGCACTTTTCGCGCTACCGGTGCTTTTCCTTGCGCTTCTGTTCGTGGCCGTTTTCGGCACGACTGTGCTGACGTTGGTCATCGCGGTCGGGATCGGAACGGCCCCGGGTTATGCCCGGATGATCAGGGGGCAGGTCCTGTCTGTTAAGGGCGCAGGATATGTGGAAGCAGCCAAGGCGCTTGGACACCCTTATTGGCGTATCGTGCGAAGACACATCCTCCCGAATGCCATGAACCCGTTGACCGCGATGATCACGCTTGGCGTCGGCCAGGCCATCATCTGGGCATCGGGCGTTGCGTTTCTGGGACTCGGTGTTCCCCCTCCAGCCCCTGAATGGGGGGCGCTCCTGAATGCTGGCCGCAACTACGTAATCTATGCGTGGTGGCTCGAGATCATGCCGGGTCTGGCAGTGGTGATCTTTGCTCTCAGCGTGACGGTGATCGGACGTTATCTGCAGAACCGCCTCGAAGGAAAGGGCTGACATGTTGCATGTTCTTCCTCCCCAGCCTCCTCAGCCAAGTCTTCTCAACGTAGATTCGCTGCGCGTGTCATTCGGACGCGACAATCCAAACGGCACGGCCGTGCGTGGCGTGTCGTTCTCGCTTCGACCGGGGCGTTGCCTCGCGATCGTCGGCGAATCCGGCTCGGGCAAGAGCGTAACCGCGCGCGCTCTCGTCGGGCTTGCGGGCCATGGGGCACATGTTCATGCGCACGAAATGAACTTCACAGGCACAGACCTGACTGACCTCAATGAACGTTCATGGCGGCTCATCCGGGGCAAGAAGATCGGCTTCGTGCTGCAGGACGCCCTTCTCTCGCTCGATCCACTCCGTCAGGTCGGCAGGGAAATCGGCGAGGGCCTCCTTCTCCATCGTGCTGTCCAATCCCGTGAGGAACTCAAACGCCGCGTGGTTGAGCTGCTCGAACTCGTTGGGGTTCCTGAGCCTGAGATCAAAGCCCGGCAGCTGCCGCATCAATTGTCCGGTGGCCAACGCCAGCGAGCCCTCATTGCGTCGGCGCTCGCACTCGATCCAGACCTCTTGATCGCCGATGAGCCAACCACCGCGCTCGACGTGACCGTGCAGGCACAGGTGCTGGCGCTGCTCGAGGAAACCAAGGTACGGGGCAAGGCTCTGATCCTGATCAGCCATGACCTGGCGGTGGTCTCGCGCATGGCGGATGATGTTCTGGTCATGCGCGAAGGCGAGGTCGTCGAGCGTGGACCAGCTGCGCAGATCTTCGGCGACCCGCAACACGATTACACCTCGCAGCTCCTGAACGCGGTACCCTCGGGACGTCCCCGCGGCTCCCGTTTGTCGTCCACGGCGATTGCACGGCTACCCAAGTCTCTGAGTCCGCTGCAACAACAACCCTCGCCCAAAACCACTGCAATCATCCTCAGTGCGACCAATCTTGTGAAGCGATTCAACGGCCCTGATGGCGTCCCGCGGACGGTGGTTGACGGTGTGTCCTTCGAGCTTCGGTCAGGCGAAACGCTGGGCCTTGTGGGGGAATCAGGATCAGGTAAATCCACCACAGCCCGCCTGGCGATGGCTCTGGATACTCCCGACGAGGGAGCCGTTCTGTTCCAGGGAGAGGCGTGGAGCGAAATCGCCGAACGCAAGCGTAGGGCACGACGCCGCTCGATCTCCGTGATCTATCAAGATCCGCTCAGCTCCTTTGATCCACGCTGGACCGTCGGCCGCATCATATCCGACAGCCTCCTTGATGTGGACACCGGGTCGGAGCGTCGCCTGCGCAGCATTGAGCTGCTCGAGTCGGTGGGCCTCTCGCCAGCATTCCTGGATCGCCGCCCGCTGGAGCTCTCGGGCGGCCAGCGCCAACGCGTCGCGATCGCGCGTGCGATCGCGCCAAAGCCAGCCGTGATCGTCTGCGATGAACCGGTTTCCGCTCTGGATGTCTCGATCCAGGCGCAGGTGCTCGATCTGCTCGGGGATCTCAAGGCGCAGCTCGGTATGAGCTATCTCTTCATTTCGCACGATCTCGGCGTGATTCGCCATCTCAGCGACCGGGTCATGGTCATGCGCCATGGACGCGTCGTCGAGAGTGGCGATACGGATGAGGTTTTCCTCAATCCACGGGCGGACTATACCAAGCGTCTGATTGCTGCGGTACCTCGCCTCGTCCGACCTGTCGCAAGCGATCGCTCGTCGAGCCTCGTCAGCGGAGAGGTCGCATGAATGCGCCAGTACTTTCGGTTAGGTTTAGCGTGGATCGAGGACCAATATACTGCCCGCCGAGACCGATGTCCCGCCAATCCCATCGGGGCTGCCGATACCTCTCGCCCGCAAACGGATCGGAGGATCCGTCTCAACCAATAGACGAGACCGCTCTTGATATGGTTGAGCCGGCTCATTGAAGGCGAGTATGCGCGCGGTCCAAGCCGCACAAGCTTCTCTAGAGTCTATGTTGCTTGCTGATTAGCGCCATGCACGACGATCTGTCCGGGAATCTCACGACTTCTCCACCTGTGACGGGATGGAGTAGGTGCAGATTGATTTGAGTGCTTTCTCCTGTCGCGATTACCGTGGAAGGCGGCGACCGCCTCAACTCGAATATTGCTGCGCCCATATCTCTTGGCTGCACTAACGCCCATCACATCGCCGCTTGGATCGCGCTCCAGAAGCCGTATATCGTATACGGCGACGGAGCACCGATCGCGATGCTCGCCCTGTACGCCTTAGTGCTGTTCGTCTCGAACTGGGGTATAAACGCAGCCATCACAGCGCTCGCCAGGCTGTTGTCGTCAACCGGGGCCCATTCCAAACTCCGCTTCTTCCAATTGATACTTTCCCAATCGCCCGACTTTTTGACTTACCCAACCTTACCCAATCCGAGCCTCAAAGGCCGCTTTCGTTGGATGCGCGAAGATTAGCCTCGGTAACGCCGCGGCCGCTTGAAGAGGAGGGGGCGCGTGGTTTGCGGGCCAAAGAGCCCATCGGAGGGAATCATGCCAAGGACGCTCGCCGCTTTGCGCGGCCATACGGCTAGTTATGCAAAAAACGCTCTCATCTGCTCCACGCTTTTGGCCGGAACGGCCATGGCGTTTTCCCAAGCTAAGGCGGACGACATCAACTGGCGCCGGTTCGAAGGCACGTCGATCGTCTGGGCCTACGACATTCATCCGTATGCCGACGCGGTCGCGGCCCAGTTGCCGGAATTCGAGAAGCTCACCGGCATCAAGGTGACGCCCGAACTGTATCCCGACGATGCCTATTGGAATAAGCTGACCATCCAGCTCAGTACAAAATCCCGCAGCTGGGACGTGGTGGGCACGGGCATTCAACCGGCGTGGGATCTCGCACCGGGCCAGTTGCTCGAGCCGCTCGATCAGTATCTGAACGACGCTAAGCTCACGGCCGCGGGCTACGACTACAAGGATTTCTTCCCTGCATTGCGGGATGCGCTGACCTGGAAAGTCAAGGAAGGCCAAATCGAGCCGGGAAGCGGGCAGGTGTGGGCGATCCCGCATGGCTTTGAGAACATCCAGCTGTTCTACCGTAAGGACATACTTGAAAAATACGGCATCGGCGTCCCAACGACTCCGCCAGAGATGTCCGCCGCCTGCGAAAAGCTGAAGGCTGCGGATCCCGCCATCACCCCTTTGGGCGTGCGCGGCGTGCGCTTTTGGAGCAGCATCCACACAGCTGCCATCTCGATTGCCAGGTCCTATGGCGTGCATGATTTCGTCGTCCAGGACGGCAAGTTGGAGACAGGGCTGGATTCGGCCGAGTCGATCGCCTTCCACAAAGACTATGTGGACATGATCAAGAAATGCGCGGCGCCGTCCTTTGCCAATGACAACTGGTACCAGGTCGTTGATGGCATCAATTCAGGGCGCACCGCGATGGCGATTGATTCTAATATGTTCGGGTTTTGGAACGACGTGGCTGGCAAGCCCGCGTCCGGCAAAATCGCGTTCGCACCCCCATTGCACGCACCGACCAGCAAGAACTTCGAGTCGAATATCTGGATCTGGTCGCTTGCGATGAACGCTGCGTCCCAGAAGAAAGGAGCCGCCTGGCTGTTCATCCAATGGGCGACATCGAAGCAAGTCGAGCTGAACGGCGCCATCGCCGGCAAGCTCGTCAACTCTCCGCGCGCCTCGACCTGGAGCGACAAGGCCTGGCTCGACTATGCGGCAAAGCCAGAGTTCAACAATTTCGTAGACACGTTTAAAACCGTGCAGGAACGGGCGCAACTCGCCTTCACAGCCCGCGTCGGCTTTGCCGAAGCAATGAACGCATGGGCCGTAGCCATGCAGAAAATGGTCAACGGAGCCGACGTGAAGGCGACGCTGGCCGCCCTTGCCTCGGAAATCCGTTCGTCAATGTGAAACAAATGGGGCGGCGAGCTCATCGCGGCCCCATGCATTTTAGAGATAGACTGAGATGGACCTTCGAGGATCCGACGGACTCGTGACGCTGCAGTCTTCAGCCAGCCCACTTGTTGCGTCAAACGATAAGGCGGCCGCGCGCGCCGAGGAAACGCATCTTGACTGGTGGAGCATCGCAGCCATAGCGCCAGCGATCACCATATTGCTCGGCTTTCTTTTTCTGTTCTTCTATGGCGTCTTTCAGTCGCTGACGGATCTCAAGTTCGGTCGGCCGCTGGTCCACTTCGTCGGCCTCAACAACTATGCAGCGCTGATCAAGTCGAATGATTTCTGGAACAGCATTCGGGCCACTCTTGTCTACGCCGGATCGGCGGTGGTTGCGGAGGCTGCCTTCGGTCTTGCACTTGCAAAATTGTTCGCGACCGAAGTCATCGTTGCACGGCTGATGCGGCCGGTCATCCTCTTGCCCCTCGTGCTGCCTCCGATGAGCGTAGCGCTCATGTGGACGACGATGATGGACCCGCAAAGCGGGATCCTTAACTATCTGCTCTCGCTTGCAGGAATCGCCCGTTTTGCATGGATTTCAGATCCCAACACCGCAATGTGCTCGCTCGTCCTGATTGACGTCTGGACCTACACGCCATTTTTTGCGCTGATCATTTTCGCAGGCCTTCAGGGTATCAATGAAGAAGTGAGGGAGGCCGCGCGTGTCAATGGCGCAAAGGGGTGGGCAACCTTTGTGCATATCGAGTTGCCGCTGATCGCTCCCTACATTCTGATCGCCGCTGTGTTTCGGCTGATCGAATCGCTCAATCAGTTCGACATCATTTTTGGCACTACGCAAGGCGGGCCTGGAGATAGCACCTCCGTTCTTTCCGTGCGCGCCTACATTATCGCATTCCAGAATCTCGCCTTCGGGCGTGGTGCAGCCCTCATGGTCGTCAACTGGATGATCGTGCTGGTGGGAACGTTCGCCAAGGTCAAGCTGTGGCCCTTGCGCAGCTTTGGAATCCGCAGCTCGACGGTGCCGGCACGGGTCTCCCAGATCCGGTCGCGGTAACCGTTGCGCTGGGCTAGGCGCTCCGGGTCCTTCTCGCCATAGGCTGCCCCGGTCTGGCCTTCGACTTCCACTCCATCAGGCGCTGGGCGGCAAAGCCGATCATCTCGCGCAATAGATCGGCATCAGGGGTCTTCTCTACGAGCGTGCGCAGGTTCATCATGTCGTCGGTCATCGGTGGTTCCTCTGGTTGCGTTGGCGTGTCGCAACCCGATCCTACCGGAGAATCGCCGGTGACCACCGCAAAGCCGCCCGCCCGCTACGGCGCTATTTGGGGGCGCGCGTCCGGGCGGCTTTGCTCTACCGAGCTACACCTGCGGATTCCGATCGATGTCGCCCAGGATTCCGAGATGATCTCGCCCACCATTCCGATTTGAAGTCGCCCACCCGTTCCGAAATGATGTCGCCCACCATTCCGGGATGATGTCGCCCGGGTGACGAGGCCTCTTCTGGCTCCCATAGGGTCAACTCTTTCGGCTTTGCGAAGGGGACCCTGGATGCCGACAGAGAGGCTTGCGATGCGCCGTGTGCGCGATGTGATCAGAATGAAGGCGGCCGGGCTGCCGAGCCGCGAGATTGCGGGACGAGTGGGCGCGGCGCCCTCGACGGTGCGCCTGGCGCTCCGGCGGTTCGAGGCCGCGGGCTTGAGCTAGCCGTTGCCAGACGACGTCACCGACACGGTTCTGGAACTTCGCCTGTTCGCGAAGACCGGCAATGGCAACCGTCAGGGTCACCGCCGCATCGCCGAGCCCGACTGGGCGACCGTGCACCGCGAGCTCAAACGCAAGCACGTGACGCTGTCGATCCTGTGGGAGGAATATATCGCCACCGAGCCCGGCGGATACCGGTACTCGCGCTTCTGTGAGCTCTACCGCGCCTGGGAGGGCCGCCTGTCGGTGACGATGCGCCAGGCCCATGCGGCCGGCGACAAGTTGTTCGTCGACTATGCCGGCGATGGCGTGCCGGTGGTGGTCGACCGCCTGACCGGTGAGCGCAGAACGGCGCAGATCTTCGTCGCCGTGCTCGGCGCATCGAGCTTCACCTACGCGCAGGCGACGTGGACGCAGGGGCTCGCCGACTGGATCAGCGCCCATGTTGGCGCCTTCGCGGCGATCGGCGGCATACCGGCGCTGGTGGTGCCCGACAACACCAAGGTCGCGGTCATTAAGGCGAGCCTGTACGACCCGCAGATCAATCGTACCTACGCGGAGATGGCGGCGCATTACGGCACCGCCATCTTGCCGGCGCGGCCGCGCAAGCCGCGCGACAAGGCCAAGGTCGAGCAGGCCGTCCTCATCGTCGAGCGCTGGCTGCTCGGCCGCCTGCGCCATCGCACCTTCTACAGCCTGGCCGAGGTCAATGCGGCGATCGGCGAACTGCTCACGAGGCTGAATGAGGAACGGCCGATCCGGCGGCTCGGCGTGACACGCCGCCGGTTGCTCGAGGAGGTCGACCGGCCGGCGCTCAAGCCATTGCCGGCGTCCCCCTATGTCCTCGCCGAGTGGCGGATCCGCCGCGTCAGTCTCGATTACCACGTCGAGGTGGAGAAGCATTACTACAGCGTTCCGCATCGCTTCGCCCGCGCCGAGGTCGAGGTGCGGTTCACGGCCCGTACCGTCGAGATCTTCCACAAGGGCGAGCGGATCGCCGCGCATCAGCGCATGAGCGGCAATCACAAACACACCACCGTGCCGGAGCACATGGCCTCCAGCCATCGGCGCTACGCCGGCTGGACCATCGCGCGTATCCGCCAGGACGCCGCCGCGATCGGGCCGGCGACCAGCGCGTTGTGCGACCTCATTCTCGACGAGCGCTCGCACCCCGAGCAAGGCTTCCGCGCCTGCCTCGGCATCCTCAGGCTCGCCGCCTCCTATGGGCGCGAACGGCTGGACGCCGCGGCTGCGCGGGCAATCGACATCGGCGCGCGCACCTATGGCTCGGTCAAGTCGATCCTCGCCAACAATCTCGATCGGCGTTCTGCTCACCAGCGTTCCGCGGACGATGCGCCGATCCTGCATGCCAACATCCGCGGACCGCGCTACTACAATTAGGAGATCATCCCTTGCTCACCCATCCGACCCTCGACCGCCTCAACGCCCTCGGCCTCCATGGCATGGCCAAGGCCTTCGCCGACATCGAAGCCACCGGTGAGGCCGCAAGCCTCGGTCACACCGAATGGCTTGCGCTGCTGCTCGAACGTGAAGCCTCGCTGCGGCACGACAAACGGCTCGCCACTCGCCTGCGCTACGCCAAGCTGCGCCAGCAGGCGTGCGTCGAGGACATCGACTACCGCACCCCGCGCGGTCTCGACCGCCCGCTGTTCGCTAAGCTTGTCGAGGGCCGTTGGATCGACGACCACGTCAATCTCCTGATCTGCGGCCCGGCCGGCGTCGGCAAGAGTTGGCTCGCCTCGGCGCTCGGCCACAAGGCCTGTCGCGACAATCGCTCTGTGCTCTATCAGCGCGTCCCGCGACTGTTCGACGATCTGGCGCTCGCCCGCGGCGACGGCCGCCATCCACGCCTGTTGCGCGGCCTTGGCCGTGTCGATCTGCTGATCCTCGATGATTGGGGACTCGAGCCGCTCGACGCCGGTGCACGTCACGACCTCCTGGAAATCCTCGAAGATCGCTACGGTCATCGCTCCACCATCGTCACCAGCCAGCTCCCCGTGGACCAGTGGCATCTGCTCATTGGAGATCCCACCTATGCCGACGCCGTGCTCGATCGTCTCGTCCACAATGCCCATCGGCTCGACCTCACCGGTGAGAGCCTGCGGCGAACCCGGCAATCCGCCCGAAAGACCTGAGCCCGTGGCGCTGTGGACATGCCGCTGTGCTTGGACAACGCAATCGCGTTGCCCACATGCCCACAGCAACTGCAGAAGAAGAAGAAAAACAGGTTGAAGTCGCGATTCCAGATTGACCACGCGGCTTGACCGATGCCAGAGAACCAGCCGGCCAGAACGCCTCGCCGCTGGGCGAGATCAAATCGGAAAGGTGGGCGACATCGTCTCGGAATCCACGGGCGACTTCATATCGGTACGCCTGGGCGACTTCGTCGGAATCCGCATACACCACCACCGGGGAGTACGTCATGACAAGCTGATGAGTGCTTGTGGGTGCAAGCCCCATCCGGCCAAAGCCGAAGCAGGCAGGTCGGGACCGAGTCTTGCGGGCGTCGCGGCAACGCGGGGTTCGAAGTGTAGACAGGAGCCATGCGGGGTGCGGGAATGAGCCTCCAAAGGTGGAAGTTCGCGGAGGCCGAGTGTGTTCCCTAAACACGAAGGCAGCATGATTACCGCCTTATGCGAGACGATGCCGCTCCGTCGGGCTTGATGGCCGGATCACGCATGGAAGGTAATCATCGGAACATGAGAGGCCCGACCGGGTCCGTCGGATTGGTCTCCAACGGGGGGCAGCGGCAAGGCACTGCCAGAGCCGCGGTTCGAGCTGAGGTCGGGAGTCGGACTGGTCCATAGTACCTGTGAAGTCGTCGAAGGAAACGAGACGCATGGAGGGAAGGGCCAGCCCGAGGGGAGCCCGCGCGAGAAGGCCAGGGTCCGGACACAGAGCCGGGTTGCCTTGCCGCCGAACCTCGAACGGGTGAACGCGGCGGCCAAGCAGGCTGCCCAAACCCGGTTCACAGCCTTGCTGCACCACGTCGACGAGGACGCCCTGCTTCGGGCGTTTCGACGACAGAAGCGGCAGGCCAGCGCGGGGGTCGATGGGGTAACGGTGGCGAAGTACGAACAGAGGCTCACGGATAACCTCCGCGAGCTCTGCGGGCGGGTCCACACGGGTCGTTATCGGCCACAGCCGGTACGGCGAGTCTACATCCCCAAAGCCGATGGCGGTAAGCGGCCTCTCGGTGTGCCGGCGTTAGAGGACAAGATTGTCCAAAGCGCGGTAGCCGAGGTGCTGAGCGCCGTCTACGAGGTCGACTTCCTCGGGTTCTCCTACGGCTTCCGGCCGGGGCGGAATCCTCATATGGCGCTTGACGCCTTGCACACGGCGATCATGAGCCAGCGCGTCAACTGGGTGCTCGATGCCGACATACGCAACTTCTTCGACGCGGTCGACCACGAGTGGCTGCTGCGGATGGTGGCGCACAGGATTGCCGATCCTCGCATCTTGCGGCTCATAGAGCTGTGGCTGCGGGCCGGCGTTCTTGAGAGCGGCGAGAAGGACAGGGATACCCCGCAAGGGGCGGGCGTCAGTCCGCTCCTCGCCAACATCTTTCTGCACTACATCCTCGACCTCTGGATCCATCAATGGGGTCGTCGCCGCGCACGCGGTCGCGTTGTGGCCGTGCGCTATGCGGACGACTTCGTCAGGGGCTTCGAGAGCAGGGCGGATGCGCAGGAGATGCTCTTGGCCCTCAAGGCGCGGCTGGCGAGCTTTGGCCTGATGCTCCATGAGGACAAGACGCGGCTGATCGAGTTTGGCCGGTTCGCGGCCCTCTCGCGCCAGCGGCGCGGCGAGCGGCGACCCGAGACCTTCGCCTTCCTCGGCTTCACCCACTACTGCGGGTGGACCCGAGATGGCCGGTTCATCGTGAAGCATAAGACGGAAGGGAAACGCCTGACGCGTAAGCTGACGGCGTTGCGCCACGAGGCTTGGCGGCTCATGCACGCGCCAATGGCCAAGCAGCGCGAGTGGTTCGCCGCTGTGCTGCGTGGACACTACGGCTCTACGGCAGGCCGCACAATTATCCAGCGCTCAACGGCTTGTCGCGAAGTGCGTCGGACTTGGATGCGCTGTCTGAGACGGCGCAGCCAGAAAAGCCGGCGCATGGGGTGGTCGGAATTCGAGACCTTGACGGCGCGCTTCTGTCTGCCCGTTCCACGCATCACTCGCACTTGGGCACAGGCGCGGATATGACGCGGGCTACCCTCGGGAAGAGCCGGGTGCGGGAAAGCCGCCTGCCCAGATCTGTGAGGGCAAAGCCAAATGCCGAGCTACTTGACCACCACCAGCGGCGATTTGTGGCTCAATAGTACGACATCTGGAGAACGTGCCCACGTGCGCAGTGCAGTTGAATGCAGCCATTACTCGAGCGTCATGCAGGAATATCCATGTGCTGTGCAAGCCATAAGGAATAAGCGAGACGAGCGTTGCAAGCCATTGTCCGGTTTGTGACAGAGACGCGCTTCCTGTCAGATACAAAACGTCGGCGGTTCTGCCGAGCGCCGTTTCTCGACAAGTATTCAACGCCAATACAGGATAGATGAGGGTGGCACAGACGTTGCTATTGAACTGCATCGTGAAGGCCAACTACTTGTATCAATGCTGCAGGAAACAACGGGGCGCTCAAGTTGCAGCTTCTTTCGCTCAGCTATGGACACACTGATCACGTACTCAAACGGCGAGGCCCTGGGGAGATCAACTCCGTCTTCTATAACTTGCTTGGACTTGTCGTGCTTCGGTTTGTGATGGCACAATTCCAGAAGGGCCTTCAGCTGATTAACATCCCCGATGTGTGATGATGCTTTTGTCGTAAGAAATCAAAAAGGGCCTGCGGATGCAAACCTTGGTTACCCGAAACACAGCAGGCAATCCAAAAACGCCCGGCAAACGAGGCTGAGAAAGCGCGCTCGTGACCAAAAATGGAAAAACGCCCACAATGACAGAAGCTATGGACGCACCCAGCCATTTCAGCGTGCATGAGGAGTTGGGAATCCCTGCAAGGACGATAAGCCAATTCTCGGCAGATGGTGATTTTGTCCGCTTCTGGAGCCGAAACAGTGATCGGGCGTCCGCGTTGGTTGCGGTGGGTAAGCGAACCGACGAAGCGATCAAGAAGACCGGCATCGGCCTGCGGCTATCTTCAGAGAACTTCAACGGTCACGATCTATCCGGATTTCCGTTGCGGCGATGCATCCTCAATCGTGCGCAACTTCACGGAGCGAAGCTGGATGGAGCCGATCTGTCCGAGGCCAATCTTATTTGCCCCGGCTTAGAGCGAGCAAGTTTCCGCGGAGCCAAACTCGATTTTGCGTATATGCATGCTATCGCCGCGCAGGTCTGCAATTTCGATGATGCAAGTTTGCGCAATCTCATCGATGCAACCGGTAGCCTATTCCACGGGTGCAGCATGAAAAGGGCGCGTTTCGACAACGCAGTCCTAAGTGGCGTTCTCTTTTATCAATGTGACGCGACACAGGCTGTCTTTGATGGTGCCGAACTGCAAGGATCGACCATCAACGAATGCTATTTGCCTTGCTCATCCTTCCACTTTGCCAAGTTGAGCCAAGTTACGATGACGAAGGCGCATCTGTCCGGCAGCTCACTCTTGCAGTCAAGGGGGGAGTGTCTATCAATTGTACGCCCCACGTCGATGGATGATCTTGTGCTAGAAAACGCTCATCTTCCTTATTTCAGGCTTTCAAAGGCGAGCGGTCGCATCTTGGCCAAAGCGCTGAGCGCTCCATTTTCAGATTTCAGCCTCTCAAATCTTGCGAAGGCGGAGCTCGAGGAGGCAGACCTATCGGAGGCGCGACTTCTGTCCGTAAACCTCGCCAACGCCAACCTCGTGGGCGCGGTGTTGAACGGCGTATCCATTTGCTCTTGCCAGCTCGATGGAGCTGATCTATCTCGCGCATCAGGGGAAGCCATTTCGATCACCGAGAGCACGATGCGATCCGCCCAATTGCGCGGCTTTCGTGCGCGCTGTGCGTTTATACGCGATTGCAACATCGATGATTCAGATTTTACAAACGCGTACCTATATCGCGCGATGATTACCGGTGATCCTCCGCAGTCCATGGCTTTGAATCGCGCCAATTTTGAGGGAGCCAACCTTGTTCAATCATATATTGCCGCAGGAATGACTGGCAGCAACCTGGCAGCCGCCCGTACCGCATACGTCCGAATGAATCAATCGTCGCTCTGCAAGGCTAACTTGAGTGGAATTACGCCTTTCCAGGCAAGCTTTGTAAAAACCGACTTTTCGGACGCAATAATAACGACGTTTGAACCGCCGTTTTTTGCAGACAGATGTTCTGGGCTCCAGGCCGCTTTGAAGGGCGTGGAAGATCAGAGATGCGAACCTTCAGAGTATCTGGCTGATTTCTCATCGCTAATGAGGCGCGGTCGAGAAGGATCGAGCTGATTGGGCGGAAGACGCATGACGATCTGGAGCAGCTGTGATCATAGAAGGGAAGATGGAGTAGCGCGACGCTTCACCGCGGTCGAGAAACTGGGGCGCTCTTCTCATTCGCGCGATTGATGTGCAGGTAGCTCTCACCACGCGTCATGTCTGATCCAGCAGCAGGGCTGCTGGGCAATCAACAAGACGGAGCAGGTTATATGCATCTGGCGTCTCTTGTAGCTGGCAAAACCTTCATTACGGACGTAGCAAGAAGAGGTCAAACTATCGGTACGGTACACACTTTAGGCGCGTTGCATCCCGGGCACGCGGAGCTAATCAGAAGGGCTGCACTCGAGAACGATGTGGCCATTGTCACAGTCTATCCGAACAAGATTCAGCTTAGCCCAGGTCCTAACTACGAATTCAACTTGGATGATGACATCGCGCTTGCGCTAGGAGCGGGCGCTTCTGCCGTGATTTCAACGACCGACGCGGAGATGTTCCCGCCGGGATACCTAACCTTTGTGTCTCAAGGGAATTATCCGCTGCGTGCAAACGGGCCTCATGGGCTCCTAAAGGAAGGTGTCACCGGGTGCATCCGCTGGATCTGTTTCGCGAGACCGTCTCGCAGCTATTTCGGTTTAAAGGATATTGGACAGGCCCTACTAGTAAAGCGAGCGGTCGCAGACCTGCTTCTTGATTGCGAGATACGATTTGTGCCGACAGTACGATACAAGAACGGAGTGCCGATTTCGTCGCGTTTGCGACACTTCAATCGTTCCGAGCTGGACGAGCTTTCGTCCCTCTTCATGGCGCTGAACCACTTGAGAAAAGAGGCCGCGCGTGGAGTGTCTTGCGCCCAAGATCTGATAGAGTCCGCAAAATCGCTGATCGAATTCCGACGGTTTGAATTGGAATCCATTCGAATTGTTAGCGCGGACACCTTTGAAGATCAGAAGCAGATCGAGCTTCCCTTTATAATTGGTGGAGTCGCCGTTGGTCACGGCCTCAGAGTGTCTGATAATATCTATGTGCCGGATCAAGATACACTTTTGGATGGTCCTGCAGATATATGGATTGATTTGCCGAAGGTGGGAGGCTGAGATCTATGCACAATCGCGAGCTTGAAGAGAAGCGCGGCGATCGCGTTCGCCTCTCAATGGAAAGACGCTTTCGGGGGAGGCCTTCCAACCTAGTCGTTTGGAATGCGGCTTCAACACCTTCCGAAGTCGATCCTTGTGGCGTCGGAGCCGCTTCAAGAAAATGAAGTTTGAGATATCACACCCGCAGGAACTCGCCCAGTAGCATTTGTGCCTGATCCTGCGCGCCTAACCGCAACCCCGATGCAGTCCGATGCTTGAGCGTCTCTGGGGTAGTCAGTAGGATGATGCGACGTGAAGACAAAGTAGATGGGAGCGCTCGGAACAACGCTGGTCCAGAATATCTGGTCGTCCGTGAAGAACTCTGGCTTCAAGTGGGAGCAGTCTGAAACGCGGCGGTGAGAGCGGTGAGGATTTGGCGCAGCAACAGGCTGAGCCAGCGGATGACGCGGCGGAAGTTGTAGCCGGCGGCGGCGAGGACGGCGTTGGCAGCGTCCCCTGGCGGAGCCAGAGATAATTGCGGCCCATGCGGTGCTCGGCCTTGAGATGGCCGATGGCGGGTTCGACGGCGGCCCTGCGGCGCAGTTCACGCTTGATCTTGGGCGTCACCCCTCGCTTCTGGCCGGAGATGAAGACCCTGAACTTGTGATCGGGCGGCGCATTGTGGCCGCGGTATCCCTTGTTGTCGAAGGATGCGTTCGATGGTGCTGCCGACCAGCGGCTCCACGTCCGGGATCACGGTGGCCAGGGTGTGGTGGGCCTTGCCCTTGCCCATGCATTTCGACCGCCGGCGCGTACAGGGAATAAACCTTCGGCCCGCGTTGACGCTGTTGCTGCTCGCGCACGCGCCGCGCCAGCGGCAGCAGCTTTGCAAACGCGGCTTCGAGCCCGCTGTTGCCATCGATCTTGCGGCCGATGTCGCGGATCACGCGGCCGAGATAGGTCCGCAGTGTCTTGAGCGCCCGGTTGGCGCGCTTGAACTGCTTGGCGTAGGCATACCGCTGATGCTGGATCAGGGCGAACTTGCCCACCGGCGCATAGGATTGACGCAAGCTCACCCCATGGCGCTGCGCCAGCCGCACCGGCTTCTCGCGCGTCCGGTTCAGAAGCTTCGCATCGGTGGGGAGCGTCACGTTCTTGGGCTGAACCGTGGTGTCGACGATCACCCGAGACAAGTCAGACGGCTTGATCGCCTTGGTGCTGGCGGCAACCGACAGGCTCTCCTGAATCAGCGCAGCCAGTCGCTCCTCGCCCATAATAGGGCTTCTCGACCCAACGCTCGCACAGCACCTCGTCGGACAGGTCGTAGGTGTGTTTGAGGATCGCCAGCCCCTGCCAGAACCGCGTCGGCAGCGACGGCCGCCCCCGGCTCGTCGCCCTCAGTCGAACGAGCTACAGATAGCTCGGTCGCGCCTCTCGAAATGCCGGATTTTACGCGAAACGCGCAGAAGTGACGCACGCATGCAGCGGCCTGCGTCGCTTGATCACTCGCATCAAGCCACGAGTCCTCATGCTCGAGATCCGCACGATGAAAAAAGACCGAGGCGATGATGGGTCGTTCTCTTGCTCGCGCTGCGGCGGTCGCGGGTTGTGAGCGGCGATATGACACATTCCACGCGATGAAAGCGGCGATCTACGCACAATTTAGCTCAAACCTGCAAACTCACCGGTCCCTTTGAAGACAAGGTCTCACTCGGTCGCGCCATTTGCGAAACGCGAATTGGTCGTGGTCCCCATTCTACGTCACCGTGCTATTCCGGCGCAAGCACAATGAATTAGGCTCGGCTGGCAACTACTCGTCGCGACAAAGCCGGAAAGTTCGAAGTCGCCGTCGCTGAGGCCTTAGACGGCATTTCCCGTGATCAGGATGACGTGCCGGCATTCACAAGCGGCTCAGCGAGATCCGTAGCGCGCGGGATGATTTGGCGGGCGACATCCACATCGGCGTGACCGCGCCACCTCGGCGCGCTCAATCTCAAAGCCATGCGGCGACGGCGACACCAGCTCATCAATCGGAGCACTGTAGATCACCGTGCCCTGGCTGACCTTGATCGGCCAGCTAACCGGCGGATGGGGCTCGACCGGCAAGGGAGGCGGCGAGGCTCCAGCCGCGGCGTATGGTTGGTAGGCGCTCCACGAAACCCCGGATCCCGGCAGACCGATCGTCGTTCGCGTGCCACGCGGGCCGATGGTGTAGTGCGGGCCGCGCGCGCCCAGCGTGACACTGGCACCGCTCCCGCTCAGATTCAGGCGGACGCCGGGGACGATCTTGAAGCTGCGGCGAAATCTAAAGCTCATCGGCAACACCGAACGGCAAACGTTGAAAGTAGTATCTCGTCATGTTATCGCGCACAGATCGAAAACTACAAGAGTGAGCGGTGAGGAGCTGGCCTAAGCCTATAGTTGATAAGAGGTCCATGGGAGTTCTGACTCGCGCTAATCCTGATATCTAGCGTACCGTCGCGTCGCTCGATCCATTGTCCCGCGCTTCAGGTTTTCAGATTTGCTTTGGGGTGGGGTAAATGCCCGCAACTGCTTATTCAGTCAGATTCGCCCGCGAACTCGATGTCGACCAGCTCGCGATATTGATGACGGGCGAAAATCCGACGTCGGGACGAGATGGAGCTGAGCTTCTCAGCGCGTCTGGCGAATTGATCCGCGCCGATATCCGATGCTCATCGTGCGGCAAGTTCGGTGCTCGCGTGGTTCGCACCGCGAAGTCGCGCGCATCAAAGGCCGTTCTCGGGCAAGCGCATTTCAGGTTCGTCGATCCCAATGGCGGCGACGCCCACCACCCACTTTGCGAGTTCCACGGCGATGACGAGAATCGATCCGCGCAGGCAAGCCTCCTCGATTTCGGTTCGGAGAAAAGCACAGAAACCAGAGCCGTGAGGCTCCTCGTGTGCAAAGGTATCGAGCAAAAATTATTCGACCAGCGGCGTATTCAGGAATTGCGCCAATGGTTTTTCGACCTCAAGTCTGCCAGCCGCTTCACACTAACGACGTCGCCGGAGGCGATTTCCTGGACGCGAGCGCTCCATCGTCATCCTAGCTACCAGCGTTGGACATTCCACCCAGCTCAAGCGGAAATGCCCGCATTCAACTGGAAAGCCGCCGCCAAGTATCAATTCACCGAAGACCATCAGCATCTGTTCGATCTGATAAAGGGTATCCCAATCGACGACGGGATTTGTCGACAAGCGGGAGAGCTCCTTCGGAAGCACTATGAGCGCCAGGTGTTCGATCCTACCGTACTCCAGCGCTACTACGATGCGGCGGTCTCGCTTGCCGCCTTCGTCGCTGCGAATGGCGGGATCGATTTTGGTAAGGTCCGCCCGGAGTACTGTAGGATGAAGGGACCTCCGGTCGCGTTGCTCGCCCTGTGCGCATTGGTGCTGTTCGTCTCGGATTGGGATATGAATGCTGCCATCGCAGCCTTCTCCAGGCTGTTGTTGGCCCCGGCGCCGACTGATCTCACGGTCGGTAACGTTATTGGCCTAAACCCATTTCACGAGTACGCGGCGTGGCGGATCCTTATCCTTTCTGCACAAGTGGCTGCCAAAAGCCTCGACGGACTGGACTACGATCGCCAGCTTGCCGCAACAGAGGCCGCGCTTCGTGAGAGGCATCGTCGGTGGAAGGAGCAGCAATCCTAGCACGCGCCAAGCTACATCCGAGCACGCTCCATACCGCATAGGATGATTGTGTGCTATAGCGCGTGCGGGAGGATAAGATCGAGTTATCCAACGAATGATGGCTAAAGTAACAGGCTAGTGACGACAATGCTCCGTCCAGGCAACGTCAATGTCTGAGAAGTTTCTCCATGGCCTTTACGGCGAGTTCGTCGATCAACTTGTCCAGGTAGCGGATCACCTGCATCGTCGGCTCTTTGATGTCTCGACGCGCACGCTGCAAATCACCCCTTGATCTGCGCGCGCGACGGATTCGGCCGAGGCGCCTCTGCAAAGAACGTCTCGAAATCGGTTTTCCGTTCGAGCTGGGCCTCAAATTCTTTTGACCATAGCCCGTCAGCCAAACGATGATCTGATCGACCTCGGCTTTTTTCGGCTCCTTTTTCTCGGCCTTGGCAACCTGGAGCGGGTAAACGCTGGCGAAGCTCGTGTGTAGACCCGGTGTTTTGGCATGGCGGCAAGTTCTTAAAAATGGCGGTCACTCGATAAGCAACTTATCAGGCGCAACGGCCTTCAGACCGCGACATACGGTATCGCCGATCGTTTGATTGCAAGGCGCATCTGATGGGTGGCGAGGAGTGCCTCCACCGCCCAGGCCTGCTGGGGCGCGAGAGCCGGACCGACGATGATTTCCTCGATCCCGCAGTTGTTGGGATGCGTGGTCGAATTGTGGATGATGACTTCGTTAAACTGGCATACCGGTAGGGGACAAGCCCGGCAGGCGCGACGCGCCTTTTCAGCCCGGCCGGCCAGGATACATCGGCCCAGACCAGACGGGATTCGCACTCTTCACGGAAATGCTCGTTCTTGAGCACGAGCGCTGTTTTCAGCGCATGCGGCCACCATCTCTTGAGCTCAGCGTGGGGGCCTTCCGGCTCATCGGTGCCTTCCAACAGAAGTGCGACGAGCAGGGCGACAGCCGCATCGGCGGCCGCGTGCTGCTGTTCGGTGTCGTAGATAATGGGCGTGATGTCGAAGCCTTGCGCGGCGGCGTTCTGCAGCAGCCAGTCGGCGTCGAAGCCGATCGAAAAACCCTGTCCGCGATTGTAGCCGCGCCATTGCGACAAAAGATGGCCGTTGGCGGTGAGGGATCCGACGAACGCATGGACGCTTTCATGCTCGCGCTCAAAGCGCATCTAATGGCAGGCGGAAACCTTTTCTCGCGCTGAGTAACTTAAAAAGGTTTCTCGAACCGAACGAAAATCAGAACGGGCCGCGTTAGCTTCCTGGGCGGCGGCTCACCGAATGGTTGGTGGACCACGCTCATGACCTGCTCGACCGCGGGGAGAGTAGTCGCACGTACTTCATGTGCCTGCAGCAGATCGATCGAATCCAAATGATACTGGGCGCATATCTGACGACGCTATCCCGAAGTTGCCTGTTGTAATTGCTAAAGAATTTTGCTACTACTTAAGGTGCCGATCCGAGGAGACTTCTTTCGTCTCTTTGCGTCTCCATACGGTGGTGGTTCTCTAAGAACTTCATGATTCCTCTTTTCGTATGGATGGAGTGGCCTTACATCTTGCTGTAGATGAGAGTCGCGAATTTCGAGAGACATGGCATCAAATGGCAGTGAAGAAATCCAGTAGAGCGGCGGCTAAAAAGTCCACCGCCGGTACCGGGCATTCGGGGAACTTGGTTGGAGCAACCTTCCGAATGTTACCTCCCGCGGAGGTGAAGAAGGCCGCAGGCGGGCGCTGGGTCACAGTAGGCGAAAGCAAGAATCCCGGCGTGAAGCGGATAAAAAACCTGTACAAGACGGCTGGTTACGATCCGATCGGGGCGACGCCAGACGGAGTCGTCATCGTGAAGCCGCCAGGTAAGCCACGCGCATTCAGTGTGCAGCGCCTAGAGAAGGCCATTACAGGTGTTCGCGGAAGATCTTAATGTCTCGCCCATCTGCGGACCTGGCTGTCTTCATAAATTGTCCCTTCGATAAGAAATATAGACCTTTTTTCGACGCGATAGTTTTCACTGTCGCTCGCTGCGGCTTCCAGCCTCGTTGCGCGCTCGAAAGTATCGATAGCGGGGGGACCCGGATCGAAAAGATCATGAAGCTGGTCGAACAATGCCGGTATGGCATTCACGATCTTTGTCGAACTGAGCTGGATAGTACAAGTCGACTACCGCGGTTCAACATGCCCCTTGAACTAGGAATTTTCTTGGGAGCGAAGCGATTTGGAGCAGCGCAACAGCGTCGGAAAAGTTGTTTGGTGTTGGATAAAGAAAAGTATCGATATCAGAAATTTATCTCCGACATCGCCGGGCAAGACATACAGTCGCATGACGGAAATACCAATTCTGTCATAGCTCAGGTCCGCGACTTTCTTCGAGCGGAGTCAAATCAGAAAGTTCTTCCTGGCGGGACTGTGATAGCCAAGGAATATATGGAATTCGAAAAGCAAAAGCGCAAGATTTGCAAAGAACTCGACTTGGACCCTATCGCATCGACTTTTACGGACCAAGCCTACATTATCGCATACTGGATCAAGCAAAAAGCTGTCGGCTGATCTGCTGCTTCACTTGAGAGCAATCGAGGCTATACGCAAGTCCCATTCGCGGAGTTTCGTGGGAGATCGATTGCTCCCGGCGCGGTCGCAGCCAATCTTCGGTGGGCAGCCGGTGAAGGAGCGGTGATCAAGGAGGACCGCGGCACGGGTGCATCGATGTCGCCTATCCGACGATAGGGACGTGAAGGCTCAAGCTCTATAGCCGGCCCACATGGTCGGCTTTTTCCCATTTCGACTCGAGATCGTCTGCAACGCACTTAGGCAATGGAGGCGTCCCGTGGTCGAAATAGCTCCGGAAATCGACGTGAACGCGCATGTTGTCCGGACGATAAGGTGCCATCCGATCATAAAGCAGGACGTGGTCTGTTTCGAACCGCTTGTAGACGGATTTGTGCATTGGTGACGCGGACTCGCCGGTCTCCGGATCGACAGGAAGGTGGCGCACACCAGCCGTGAGGATGCTGCCCGCTTGCTCATTGTGTTGCGGTCCGGCGGGGTCTGGAGATAGCCGCAAGACGCTGCCATGATGTTTGAGACCATCCGGGACGAGCGACGCCCCAGCGACCATCCATTTTAGCGCCACGTCCGACAGGCGCGCTTCATTCTCCAGATAGCCACCACCAATGTCGGCGTGTACGCCCGGAAACCAGACTTGCTCGAAATAGAGATTGCCGTGAGCATCGCGTTGGTCCTGCTTCTCGGCTGTCGGCGACCAGAGAACCCGTTTGAAATCGGCGCGGTTCTCGTCGATCGAAATCGCATGTTTGGCGTAGCCGACATTGCGGTTCAATGTGGTGTCATAGAATTTGTGCTTGGGGGGCGCCAGGTGCAGGGTCATGAGCCGCTTGGCCAGACTGTAGCCCGGCATTGGCGGCGCGACCTTGAGATTTTCCTCAGAAACGCAATCAAAGCGGCTGTGATGCCGAAATAGCTCAAGATGCGCGCTGCCCATCCAGCCCACGGAAAGTAAGGCTCGAGCACGCTGCCGCCCGCATGCAGTCCGACCAGGATGGCGATGCCAAGTGCTACGAGCGCAGAGCCAAGATATCTGTGCCCGAGAGCCGCGACGGTATCGAAGACGCCGATGAAATACGGAAATACATTGGCCTGCTCGACCTCGCCAACGGTCTGTGAACTGCCATGCTCGCGCCGGAGTTGCGCTGCGATGGCATCCCGCGCTTCGAGCAGGAATTTTCGGTAACCTATGGTGTCCTTCCGGCCCGGGTGTAGGAGGGGCAGAATTGGTAAACATTCTTGACCGCGTGCTCGGCCAATTTCTTGATACTTTTGGAGTCGCGGTTGAGGGGAGAACCATCGGGCAGGTATTGCGGGATGCCGCATTGGGTCATCACGCCGGCGACAGACCGAACCGTATAGGCGCCGCGACTGAAGCCGATCAGATAGATTCGATCGCCCTCTTCGTAGAGAGCGATGATCGCCGCGTAGCAATCGACGATGTTGCGGGTGATCCCGAGGCCCGTTGCCATGCTGGCCAGGTTATAGAGCCACCGCATCCAGCCAATCTTGAAGTGGCCGCCGTCGGAAGCCGACCCCAGACCAGGATCGTAGAAGGCAACCTGTGCTGATGGGTCAACCTTGGTATCAGGACCAACGCGACAAGCTCGGTAGAGCTTGTAGACGTTCGTTCTAGCCTCGTCGAAATTGATGCCGCCGGCCTGGCCGGTGCCATCTGAGAAGATCACAATGTTCTTCGGCATTTCACCCCATCGCGAATGTGATAGTTCCGAAAACGTATCATAGATTGTGCCTGCGGATTACTTGGGCCCATCGTGCTGCTGCATATTCTGAGCGGCGCTGAGCTGGTCGAAGCCGAACGCTTGCCCGCAGTTCGGACGCGGCGATCGACACGCCCACCCAGCCGTCTGCAGCAATCACGCTCGGCGAAAGGCGTAGATCGCGTTCAACGGAGGCGGCGCGTCCAGAATGTGCATTCGAGTTGCGTACTGCCGTGACATGTCGACGAACTCGCCGATCAGATCGGGTCGGTGGTTTCTGTTTTGGAAAGGATGAGATCCGCAGCACGAGCATTGGCTTTCAGTTGCTCCAAGCTCGTTGCGTTGGGAATGACGCGGACATTGGCGTTTTGGCCAGCACCCAGGCAAGGGAAATCACCGCAGGTTAGATCGACCGGCCCGCCGAGATGCGCCCGACATCGTGCCACCCAAGCAAGGATTGCGGCCCGACATCGATATAACGTTAGCGCCGCTCCGCCGAAGGCGGCTGCGCCACGGGAGATCGCGCGCTTTAGAGCGCCTTTGTCGGGGGCAAGCCTTCTCCGATCTCATTCCCGAGGCGGCGCGCCTCGGATCAAAAAGAGGGAGCTATGGTTCCGGTACCCGCACGCCTGCTGTGGCGCAGTTATCGTGCATCATTACGTGAGTGCGCGACGTGCACCGAATCAGCACACCGCCTATTCTCCAACGGAGTCGCTGATTCTCTTCTTCATCGGCCAATGTCGGGCAGCCAGGAGCTACATCATGAGATTCTGCGATCCCTCGCACGGGTTGCAGACTCATCGCTCTCCTGCTTGCGATGGTCGCTTTAGTGTGGATCCGAGTGACCATTGGCCGTCCTCCGAGAAAGACGAATCAGCCGAATCGCGCAGCAGCGGAAGCGTGTCGCGATTTTGGGCTCCTGGTACAGGATAGTCTCCGCAAAAGAATTTCCTAAGCTGGTAAATTTGAAGGAAGTGCCATTTTTCTGCGGCAGTCTCGGTGCCTCAGGAGGAGCAGACAATAGGGGATAAGCGCGTGGAAAGTGAAGTAGAGCCTATAGAGTCGCCCGAGGCATTTCTTGCGAGATTGGGAGAAGGCTTGACGCAGAGGGAGGGTGTCGATGCCGGCTTGGCGGATATTCTGAAGACGCACATCCTGAAAGCGCAGCCCGCGCAGAACGCCGTCGCTCAGGCCAAGGACGCCGTCCTGAAACTCGCAGGCGAACGTGCCAATCGGTACAATGCGCCGAACCGGATCCGCGATATGGCGCGCGCGAAGCCAGCGCGACGTGGTCTCCATGGCTGCGGCGAGTGCGGACCATCCCGTCGATGCCGGGAATACGGACGGACCGCGGAAGAACGCGCCGTCGTCGATCCGAAGCGCGCGCATCCTCCTCGTCCCTGTCCGACCTGACGTGCAGCAGGAAGACGGCCGGAAGCGGCAGCTTTGCGCCGAGCGCCCATTCCGTGCGTGTCAACAGAATTCGCGGCGAGCGGAACGCCGATGGGACCGGTGGGCTAGTCCGCTCAAGGCCGCGGGGAGGCTCAAATGAACAAGCACGTGAATAACATCCCCGTCGAAGCGGCCGACAAATCGTTTGCCGCGTCAAGAGACGGAAAGGTCCGCGCAAGTTCGGTGGTGAACTGCGCCACGGCGCGGCGAAGTCAACTGAGTGTGGACCCGCGGATTGGTGACCCGATGATGCGCGGTACCGTCTGACTGGTTAGTATTATTTCCAGGTTCCTTCTCGCCAAAATCCCGGCCTCGCGCAGCAATCATTCTTCGTTCGAACTCGCCACCACGCCATTCCTGGGATGCCAATGGACCCCGCTTTCGCTTCCGTCCTCCGGCGAGACCAGCATGTGGCCGGGCAGTGGCCAGCGCGTTCGATGGTGACCGATCTTGTAGGGCACCATCGTCTCGGTAATCGCCCACGTCTCGTTCTCTCGCGTAGTTGCTTCGGGAACAAAGTAGTTTGCGTAGACCCACCTGAGACGTGAGGTCGCCGGTGCAAATGTTCTGGCTTGCATCGTGTTGAAGAAATGGCGAGTGAAATCAACCTCGGAGCCCGCTGAGGTTTCAATGCCGACGTGGATCACCCCAGGACGATCGCTTGGAAGTTGCCGCTCTGCGTTCGCGATCGTGCTGCGGAAATGACGCGCCTTTTGACGCACGGCGGCCTCGGATTCGCTGACCCAGCTGACCACGCTGGCCTGGTAGACAGCGTCGGCATACGTAGGCCTCAAAGGCGCCGGACGCCACTTGGCCGCCATGCTGTGATCGGCCGTATGGATATATCGTCCGGCCAGGAGTTCGATCATCCGACTTCCATCGAAATAGACGTAGTCTTTGGCGAGAATTCGCCGGAGCAGCGTCCAGTCGATGGGGCGCACTCGTCCGGTTGCCACCTCATCCTTCCAGGGCGTCAGCGATCGCCGTTCAATAGCCGATCTCACATGTCGCACGAGATAGTCGTCCTCGACCTCGTGCAGTTCGACTTGGTACTTCACTTCGACAATGACGGCTTCGCCAAGCTCCAGGCACATTTGATGGACGGGCTGGGCGAGTACCGTGCCCCGCGACTTCTCGCGCGTGGCGTAGGTCGAGGGCACCATTCGCTTGCACTCTGCTGCCCAGCGGCTTCCTGTCCGGAAGACGTACATGTCCGGAGTTTGTCCGCGCCCGGGTGTCTCCGGCACGAACTCGACCCGGCTCCATCGTCTGCGGCGGTAGGCGAGGGCGACGAGCATCTCGAAAATGCTGCTGTCGGGTTGGCGCCTCTCCTGTAGCATCATGCGGGCGGCTCGGTCTTCAACCCCCTTCACGCCGAGAAGAAGCTTCAGTTCCTTTCCGATACGCGTAAGGAAGGGCACAACTCGCATTGTGCCCTCGGGCGTCCACAGGGCCCGGTCGGTGGCAAAGGTCTCGGCCTGCAGTATGTACCAAGCCGCCGTATCCGCAGGGTCAAACAATGGCCCATAACGCCGGCGCGCATGCGGGCTTGGGCAGTCAGAAGGTTGGCCTTCGCGACGTCTAGCCTCTGCTCCATCTCCCTGCGATGAACAAACGACTTCAACCAGACAACCGCGAGCATCAATTCGTCGTCGCGCCAATCTTGGTTACCGCGTGGCGCGGTCCAATCTGGGTTGTTTGCCTTCATACTGTGATGTTCGACATTGCCACGAGACTACAGTCGGCCATCTATCCGGCAAAAGCGGCCCCGGCCAAGGCTGAGAGTGGCAACTATGCCGCTTCGGCTTGGACAATGTGCAGAGACTAATCGAGAACGCCTCGATCGGTTGGGGTGGACCGTCATTTGGCGTCCGCGCCGACAAGCGCTTTCTGCGCCTCTTCGGCCTGCTTTTTGTGGGCGGTCACGCTATAGCATTCACCCGCGACCCAGGCGGAAATGAGCTGATACTGCGGATTCGATTGTATCTTGGCCGCTTCATATCGCCGGGATTCGACATGCGCCATGCCGACGCGGACGGCTGCGCGATTGCCGGTCGCCCGCTTCTCAAAGGCTGCCAGTAGGCATCCAATCGACAGGCCTTTGCTCGACAAGGGCGACAGGACGAATTTTGCGCCGCCGGCGAGCTTGAGACTGTCTTCATAACGCGCCATCGTCTGCATCAGCGAGCGATAAAGCTGGAACGGGTTCCATTCGGTCGCCCGCAAGATGTCGCGGATATCGACGTCGTAACGGTCAAACAGAAACTCGCCCAACGCATTTATGATGTTGTCGCCGCGGCGAGCATCCGCGGACTGAATGGGCAATACCGGGCAGATCTCATCGGGATTGGTGCGCTCTCCGATGCGGGTGAGTTGTTCGAGCACGTCCTCCGCGAGCACCGGAAACCAAACGACCGGCCAGCCCAATGAAGCCTCTTCATCGAGCCGGATTCCCAAGCTCTGGATAGGTGCAAGATCCGTATCGATCTCAAATTTGGCGATGGCGTTATCGATCACCGCGGATTCCGCATAAACGACGTGAAGGTTGATCGCGGAACCAAGTGGTGTTTCGGAGCTGGGCTTCACAAGATGGGTAAGCAACGTGTTGAGCAGAGTGAGATAGACCAGGCGGGGGAGCGCGCTGATGTCTACAATGATGTCGGTATAATCGGATATCCAGGTCTCAAAATCCGCAAATAGAACTGCGGCACTCCGCGAAACGTCTCGAATTCCGTCCGTGTCGGTTGTGACCAGTTCTCTGACCTCAAGACGACCGTCAGGAAACAGCGTCTTTAGCCCGGTGAGGTTTTTTTTGCCTAGTTTGGAGGCCGCAGCGTCCGTGCCATATCCCTCCGACATCTCGATTGCCAGGCACTTGCGCGTCGCGTCAGGCCCGCAGGCAATGATCTCCTTCGCCGGGCCCATCACGCGCGGATCGAAACCCGCTCCGACGATGAACAGCAGACGTCGCTCTCGATCTTCCAGGTGTTTGCGCCAAAAGGCGCTGAACTGGTCGGATCGATATAGATTGTAGGGGTCCCACCACATGCTATCAGACCAATGTTATCTTTTCATTCGCGCGCGGTACCAGCCCACGCGACCAATCCTGAAGCCGACGGAGAGAGACGCGTTGCCAACCACCAACGTGATAGACAAGATCAAATTGCGCGCAAAATAGCCGGTTTAGATACAGAACGACCCACGTCTTGTTGTCCTGCTTGTGATTGTCGCGCACCTCAAACAGATTTTGCGCCACGCAAGAGCTGATCGTGGATGCGAGTTCGAAATACGGGTTGCCGGGGCCATCCCGCCCAGCCTGCACCAGCGCCTCGCGATCCTGCGTGGAAAGGGCAATGCCAGTCACGCCAGGTGCATAAGGAGCGTTTGGCTCGTAGGTTTTCTCACGGCACATGAGGCCGATTGCTTCGATGAGGCGTTGCGCCTGGGGGCCGAGCGCGAACAGGCGTGGCAGCTCTTTAAATCTTTTCTCGGCAAGTTTGGTCAGGGCGTCGTTCTGAATTTTTGCGCTGACCGATACCGGACCGCTGCCGCGCGAGCGTGTGATCTTCTGCGCATAAATATGGTCATACAGGACCGCGCAAATCTGGAGAAATTCCTCGACATTGTAGGAGCTGAGCCGCACCACGCGTTCAATTCCGTAGAAATAGGGTACGTCGTGCCTGTGGCAAACAAACCGCTCTGCAGCGGCGGGCACGCCAGAGCCTGTCCGCGCTTCCAGATCGTCGTCCGACAGAGGCGCTAGATCCAGGGATGCTTGAACCTTCTGCTTCTCTCGCGTGATGAGAATGCCAATTCGGGTCCATTCGATCGCCTTGTCGAAAGGCTCTGCCGTGGAGGAAGCGGCGCTGGAGATCCACTCGTCGAAGAGGCCGCTACCATTTGCAAGGTCGCGAACCTTCTGCTCCATCTCTGGCAAGGCCTTTGCGATTTTGTCTTGGGTCGCGTAGTCCGTGACAGTGTTCGAAAGATAGTCGCCGAAGCTCTCCAGATCGGTGCGCATCTGCGCCATGCGTCGGTTCGCAATGGACGTCACGAAATTCAGATACTGCTTGGATTTGGCCGTGCTCCAGGCTTGCTCCATGCGCACTTCTTCGTAGTCGCGCCGCGGGATCGCGCCTGTCAAAAGTTCAGAAGGATTGATCACATAGGTTCGTTCAGCGAACCAGACGGATGCCCCCTGTCTGTGATCAAGCAGTTCGCTGTACAGCAGAGTTCTTTGCCAAGGGCGGAGCCGATGGACATCGTCGAACATGACGATTGGCTTTGCTGCGACGGCTCTGCCATGAATGACGAATGACACTTGCGACAGCCACAGCACGGCATCAAACTGCATGTGAAGCGGCAGATCTACGGACGTATTTCCGACGGCGTCGAGTTGAGCGAAGCAGCGAGTCTCGACGTCCTCGGCCCATGCGCGCAGGGCGCCGAGCTCGGCGTTTCGCGGAATGGGCCCCTCGTCGAACAACGATGCTGCGTACTCGCACGTGATCGTGCCCAAGCCATTGGGATAATCAAGGTCATGGAGCGTGCACAGTGCTCGCAGCGACCGGAGGATGATGCGAGCATTCACCAGAGCACGAAATAGCGCGCGAGACGTGCGTTCTTCAAGTTGAGGGCCGATTTCGGCGTATCCACTCGCGCAGGGAACGAGAATTCCAAATGCGAGCGCCGTCGCCTCGTCGACCACACCCAGCTGAGCCAGGCTTCGATGAATTTCGTCGTGCGGCGAGAGATGACGATTACGAATGACCTGGATCAGAGGACCTGGAGTAAATATTCGCAGAAGCGATGTTTTGCCCCCGCCAGGGGCGCTCCGTAACACCAGCGCACTTGTGGCGAATAGATCCTGCGGGAGAATACTCAGCACCTCGGGCGCAAAATACCGCGAGAATACGTCGTCGGGGGACGATGTCTCCGAGGTTCGGATGGCAAAGGCATTTCGAGCCACTATGAGACCTCGCGGTGACGCACAATGCGCGGGAAGAGGCCACGCGCGCTGCCGACTTCGAGAGGATCGGCCCAGAGCAGATAGATGCTATTGTTAGGACAGTTGTGCGCCAGGACCAACGGCAAGCCACAGGCCGCGAAGCCGCGCTTGATGGTGTCTGTTCCTCCCTTTGCCTCGTGCTCGTCGAGCGGGCGAGTTCGATAGTAGGAATTGGAATCGACCAGCGCGAGAAACTCCTTGTCGCGGGGCGAGGCGAGGGCCATGTCGGGCGCAAGCTCGTAGACGGCGGTTATGCTTGGGACGGGGATCGATTGCTCTTTGCAGTAGGTGGCCAACTTGTCGCCCATGTAATCGACGGCCGCCTTGGTCGCCACATACAGAACGATGTGCATCTTAATCGTGGAGTACTTGATCAGGCAGGACGCGTCTTCGTTAGGCTGAAACTGTTTCAATGCCTTGACCAGCTTGCCCTTCCATCGATCTTCCTCTTTGCGGATATAGGAAATGCCGCTCGCCGAAAAATCGTCGATCAGCACAATTCTAGCAAACTGCGCATTCGTATCGCCGAGAGCTGATTGCAGGTCTTTGAGCATCCCCGCCGATTTCGGTTTACCGATTTCGTACGCCTGCCAGACTTGCTCATTGTCGAGGGAAGCTGCTCGCCGAAAGATATCCATTCTCGAGCCGTCGCTCAGCCCCAGGAAGAGCGTCTGACGCAGCGAACGTTGATAGTCGGGATGACGGATCACTTCAGTGATGCAATGGGGGGCAATACCGATGGAACTGGCGACATCGGCAATCAAGGAGGGGCGGATAACGTCGGGGAAGCTAGACTCGACGAGATGGCGCATGTCGGCTGCAGAAACGAAGACGACGCGGTCGCGCACAAAGGCGTAGGCAATCTCACGTTCGGCTTTGGTGGAGAACTGCTTCAACCAGAGGCAAAGGGCTTCGAGAAACTTTTGACCGGGACCGAACTGCTGATATTCGTCGTACTTGAACCGGGCCATCCGATCCAATCGCGGAAGTTCCTGGGCAAGTCGATTCTCGTCCCACTCCATGACCAGAGCGAGCAGGCGCTGCGCAAGTTCTTCCTTCATTCCTCCTCCGGGATGGAGCTCTCACGCGACGCAAGCGGGGCAGGCGAGACTCTCGCCTTCGACGGTCGCCTTAGTGGATGCCGGGAGAGCTGGGGTGCCGCCCTCCAGCAGCTTTGCAATCTGCTTCTGAAACACGTTCTTGGTCGAGGCGTACATGCCGCCTCGAGCTCCTTCAAAGCCACAATTCCAGGCAGCGAGTGCTTGGCCATAGTGAATCGCCTGCGTCAGTTGGGCAGCTTTCAATTTTGGCAGGCCCTCAGGTTGCAGCCTGAATATCTCGGTAAGAAAGCCGGCGCTGAACCAATCTCCGGAACCGCAGGTATCGACCAGCCGAGGCGCACTTATGGCGGGGATGCTCAGCCAGCTGCTTCGCTTGCTGCCAAGCTTGTGGCGATAGCGAAGTCCACGATCGCCCATGGTCTGGATCTCGATCGCAGTTGCCGCGCGCTCGGTCCATGCCCTCTCGATTTCCGAAAGACGCGCATCTGCGTACTTCAAGATGTGAGCAAGTTCGATCGCTTCTCGGAGCAGCCGCGGTTCGGCGACGCCGGATGGCTCGTACATGATCAGAGCGCCGTTCTTGGCAGCCGAGGCAGCCAGGTCGAGAATGCCTCTCGACAAGCGATCCATGAAGAAGACCTTCGCTGACGCAAGGTGAGGCGCAATCGAATCCACCACGGTTCGGGTGATCGGCTGGAAGCTAGGCAAACGCTTGCCGCAGCGGGGGCAGGCCCAGGAAAAGGAATGAGTGGGCGTGCCGTCGCGCTTGCGGCGGATCTGCTGGACGATAATCGGTGTGTGGGCACTGGGGGTGCAGCGGGCATGATCAAGATGCACCCCCCATCGGCTCATGTCGGCCTGCAAGACCTGGGAGGCGGCATCGTCGCCCAGCCGCGCAACCGGATAGGACTCCCATCCGAGATAGGCAAGCACGGTGAGTACATTGCCGCAGGTCCCGCCAGCATGCGCCTGAAATGATGAGGACGAGTCAGCGCTGACGATGAGATCGAGCGCAATCAAACCGGAGCCGAACGCAGTGGGGCGTCTGGTTCCGGTCTGTTTCGTGCCGCGCGCCTTCGATGACCTGACGGCCGGCGTTGGCTCGGCATCGCGCTGGGATCTGACGGGCATTTACTTTGCTTCCTTCAGGAGCGAATTGAACAGTCAAGTTACAACTTATGTGTGAATACGGCGACCCCATTGTCGATTTCCCTGATCATTCCCACAGGAAACGACCGTCGTGCGGACGCAGTCTTCTCAAATATTCGAGCAGAACGGCCGGCCCACGCGATCCTTCGGACCCCAGATGCCAACACGTCGCAGGATCGAGGTTGACCTCGTCAACGCTCAGCGAAAGAGGTTCGGCTAGCAATTCGTGATCGTTTCCGGGCCAGCGTCCCCGGTCGCCTACGCACAGTATGGCGCTGTTCCTTGCCCGGCTTCGCATTGCATCAACGACGGCCCCCTTGGCGCGCTTGGCGTCGATAATGTCGATCGAATGACTGGATCTCACGACGCGAACGCCGCTGGCCCCCTCCGACAAAATAGCCTGTTGCGCGAGGAGCCAAAGGTGGTCTTCTCGCAAGGAATGCTTGGGCTCCAGGGTAATCTGGTGCGCGCGATCCGTCTGCTCCGCACAAAAAGAGACCTCCGGTTGGGCCCGCAGACGAGCGGCAACCGCGGCCAGAGCCTCCGTCGGCTTAGTCGTGTCGTTCGGTGATCGATCGTCACTCAATGGCGCGATCTCGAGGCCATTGTAATAGCCGATCGTGACACTCGGCCACAGCACCTTCGGCAGGACTTCGCGCAAAGACAAGCGCACCGATTTTCCGCGCCCCGTCGCGATGGCCAGGACCAAGCCATTTTCGATGAGGCGAACAAGAACTTGCACAATATCTTTGTCAGGCGGCAAGGTGCGCGCGCGCGCGTCCACAATTGTGCCGTCATAGTCGAGCACTGCGCCGGAGAACGAGGCCGCGCGCAGTCGTTCTTCAAAGTCGTTGTATGCGCTCTGCCAGAATGTAAACTGCCCGCGTTCAACGAGCAGTGCGTGCGATGCGAAGGCCTTTCGTTCTATCGCCGCGATGTCGGCGCCACGACGTGATTTGGCGGACTTCTTGAGGGGGAGACCGTAAAGCTTTCGTCCGAATTCCGGGACGCCCGGCCGTCCGGGATCTATGCCTCGGGCCTCGCCCGCCCATCCCGTCAGCAGCAGTGACGCTGCGAGGGCGCCAAGGGGCGCTGCTTCCGGTGGGCCAGGCAATCGGAGGCGAGAGACCGGGATATCATCGGGTATCAGGGCGAGTGTCCGTTCCGCGAGCGGTTCGTCGTCATCGCCGATGAGTGCAATGATCGCGCTCTCTCTTCCACGCTTAGCCAACCAGTGATGACGTCCGTGCGCGAAGTTTCGCCAATCAGCGTAATGAAGGTTCCCGATTGCTGCTTCGGTGAATTTTGATTCCAGATCTATCGCACCAACTCGGGCATTCGGACTGTGCAGCACGACCGTTGTCGACCGCCCCCACAATTGTTCGGTGGAGTTACGCCACATCGTTTGATTTTCTGCCGAGAGCAGGCGAGACATTTGCTGCTCAATGGCGTCCCATTCGGCACTTGCTTGGGTCGCTGCCAGATAGGCCCGCAAGATCAGGGCGGAAAAGCCGAAGAGGGAATTGGTCGCCAGAAAGCCATCCTTGCCCGCTGGCAGCTCGTAGAGCAGCAGATCGCAGTAGGAGTGCTGCTGCGCCGTATCTGACAATCGACTTTGCGCGCGTCCGCATAGGACAGCAAGCTGGCGAGGTTCGCGCGCCACCGCGTCGTCGAAAGCACCATTGATATCGACGTTACTTCCACCAGCGCTCAAGAGCCAAATCGCGGCTGAACGTGGCGCAGGCTCGTTAAGCAACTCGGAAGGGGTCGCTGTCTGTCCAAGCTGGCCGGATAAACTCTGGTGGGTATGAGCGAGGAAGTGCGCGGCGCTGAGCGAGCCACCTGAACCAACTGCCACCAGAGGGCCAAGCGAGGCCGTTCGCGCTGCGCGAACCAGATCGTCGACAGGGGCCGATCCCGCCCAAGCTAGCGTTTCAGCGAGCTTTTCAATCTCTTGCGCGTACGGACGAGCCACTTTTCTTCCACCTTACGTATGGGGTCTAAGTTCCTATCATATATAGAACAAATAGAGAACATGTACACTGGGGTCTGGTTGTTGCCGCTTTCAACAATCCAGCAATCGTAAT
The DNA here is from genome assembly GCF_023101005.1 of Bradyrhizobium sp. 187. Taxonomy (NCBI): domain Bacteria; kingdom Pseudomonadati; phylum Pseudomonadota; class Alphaproteobacteria; order Hyphomicrobiales; family Nitrobacteraceae; genus Bradyrhizobium; species Bradyrhizobium sp. 187. The sequence continues at coordinate 422,595 of NZ_CP064694.1, read as the reverse complement.
CCTGCACTCCGCTTAAATGGCAACTCGGCCTCGTGGCCAAGACGGTCCCAATGTGACAAAGGTTGCGCGGCGGCTGGGCACAAGCTCGTGGCGACTTTCGGGACGAGGCCTCGACAATCTCTGCCTCGTGACCAGGCGGGGCTGCTCTTCCAGTGGCAACGACGCCCCGACACGCAAACGCCGAGAAAGCCCATACGGCCTTTTTAGCTAGGGAGAGACCCAACCGTCTGGCAGCGCATTATCGCCGCGTCTTGCATCTTCGCATTCTTTGCGTACGGCAAAGATTTTCGCGCGCTCATTCTCCAACATGGAAGCAAGCTCAGCGTCCTGCAGTCCTAGACTTTCGCACTCGCGACCGATGCGATCGTACGTTCCGAAGAGCCGAGGCGGAGCAGCCTTCAGCAGACCTTTCAATGCCGTGATCGTGTCGCCCCTAAGCGAAGCCAAGGCCTCCTGGGGCAAGTCCCCAAGCCTGTCGAGAAGGAGAAGCGGCGTCAGATCGGCTTTGAGCCGCTCGAACAGCTGCTCCGCCTGCAATTCAGGCAACCATCTGCTTATCTCGTCGAGGTCGTCGAGCATGACGGGGGCAAGCTGGTTAATGCGATCAAGCCAGGCGTCGCTGGTCGTGCCCTTGACGCGTCCAAATAATGCGCCCCATGCCTTGCGCAAATAATTTCCATTCGTTTCAAGCCTGTGATGAAGCAACATCTCGAAGAGTTTTTCGAGATGCTCGGGGTCGACGCTTTCTACAATCGAGGCGATCCGCTTATCGTCTTGCTGATAGATCATGTCCGCCAGCACGGTGTCGAACTTGGAATGTGCCGGCTGCAGAGCGATCTCGCGGGTGACAGCCTTCCAGATTGTCCCCCGCGTATGATGCGTTCCAAGCCACCAAAGTGGTTGTGGACGGCCGCAATAGACCGACACGGCCGCGTCGAGAAGAGAAAGGGGAGTGTTCCGGACTATGTCGGACGCATCGGCCGAAAGGGCCGAAGGATTCCCAAGAATGAGGTCTTGCAGTTCGGGCGGCACAACGTGTCTTGTCAGCACGACCGCTTGCAACCAACGCAGATCCACGCGATCGCTGGTGAGAACGTCAATAAGGCGGTCCCGTTCGGACTGATCAAGGTTCGGCCAAGCATCGATGAAGTCGCGAATGGTCCCCGCCGCGGCGGTCGTTCCTGGCAGGGCGAGGAGACGCTTCACCAAATCTTGGCGGAGACTAGGCCGCGTTTCCGTCACGTCCAGCAGGATTTCCGAGACGGCCAGGGTGTACTCGTCGGGTATGATGCCGCGAGCAATTTCACGTTCGATCCAGGATGTCCAACTTGTCAGGATCGGAATAACCGCGTCGACCGGCAGCCTTTCACACGCCTCCCCCATGGCCGCGAACAGACGGGTCTCCGAAAAATTGGCATCGGCGGGAAGGACCGCAAGCACAATTGGCATTAGCGCGCCAAACACCGCCCATGGTGGGTTTTCACCCATGTATTCCACCCGGTTGAAGATAACGAGGCGATCGAGCAGAAGCAGCGCGACGAACGGATTGGCCGCGACACGCATCAGACGATTCAAAATGCTCGCCTGGCGGCTTGCCGAGAATTCGCTCCAGCCCAGGCAGACGCCCTTGAACGCACCCAAAATGACAGCTGGATTCTCGTCATCAAAGATACGGGAGAGCAGGGCACGATCGTCGGAGCGGTTTCGAAGCAACCAGAGTTTTGCTGCTTCGGCGCGCAATACGGCTTCGTCGTAGCCGAGCAATCGGCCCATTGCCCGGAGCGTAAGCTTTGCTGGCTTGCGCTTGAAATAGGCGAGCGCCTCGGTCGCTCTTTCGGGAGAGAGGTATGATGCGTCGTCACTTTCGAGCGTCTTCAGCTCGACCGAAACATTGGCCTGCTTCACCTGCCGCAGGTGACGCATGAACCGCTCACGGCCGTCGACGATGCTTTCGCTCGGAAAGACAGCTTCGCCATCCCGCCAACGAATGCCATCCAGGCTCGTGTGCGCGATGGTCCGGACCCAGCCCGGGAGCTCGCTTTTCAGCTCGTCCGAGAGGTCGGTCAAATGGCGAACCAGAAAGGCGAAACACAGGTCCCGCGTTGCGGGATAGATCGAGTGCAGACCGTCGACACAGATCGAGATCAGCTTGTGCTGCGCATCTCTTCTGCCCGCCATCGCCCGGAAAAGCCAGTCGAGATTTCGTGCTGCCGCGCGTGATGTGAGCGGGGAAAGGCTAAACAACGCTCGTTCCGACATCCGCACAACACCGGCCGCAATGCGGGCGCTCGGGCCATCGAGGATCGCTTCCGCGCAGGCACGGTAGTACGGATGCGTGAACGCGATCCGCGGGGACGTCACGGCCACGATTCCGCGGCGCTCGAGTTTCTCCAGATCGATTTCCGCTTCCCGCTCTAGGACGGGCTCCTTGTCATAGGTCGGCGTGATCTCGGTTGGAGGAGTTCCGCCGAGCTGGAGTGCCGGCAATGCGGAGGCAACTTTCCCCGGCAGGGATGTCGTAGCGTCGTCCAGCGCGAAGGCCAGTTCGCGCGCATCGATTGGCGCACTGGGCGTTGACGCTATCGCAAGTGCGGCGAGGAGATCGGCCATGGAGGGCTGGGCCGCAAGGGCATGGCCTAGGCTTCGTGCAGGCTCGCGGGCGAGGCGAACAGCCTGGTCCAGCGGCATGTCATCGGACAAGTCGTTGGATAGTGCCAAATGCTGCAGACAGCCGGGTTCAAGTTCATTCTCCCCGTTGGCAAGCGCAGTGGCCATTCGAGCACGCAAATGTGGCGGCGCGTTTGCGCGCGTTGCCATTTGAATCCACAGACTCTGCAAGAAGTCTGGAGAATATTGCCCGAGATCGGTCCAGGCAATTCCGGTGACGGTGCATGCTCGGAGCTCGGTCCGCCCCAGGGTGTGAAAGATCGCATCCTGCGACTGCGAGACGATGACTTTCCGCCGAACAGATAGCCGCGAGAGCAGTGTCGCCAATCGTTCAAATACGCGACCCGCTTCGGGATCGAGATGCGCGCCGCCGAGCGGGTCGTCCAGGACGAAAAGACGTTGCGCGTTTCCCGGCTCGAGCAGGAAGCGGCTTGCTGTTTCCAGATCAGATCCTTGCTGAACGTCGTATCCGAGTTGCTCGAACTCGGCGGCGACCCACCGCGCCATGGCCGACTTGCCACAACGGGGTGGGCCCGACAGCAGAAGACAGTTCCTGTCCGTCAATGTCGCGATCAGTTCGGATTCAACACCACGAGACACATAGCCTTGGGGGCGAAGCGAGGCCGGGGATGCCTCCGCTAGAACCGCGCGCATCGCCGGAACGGCATCGGTTCCGTCGCTCTTTGCGTCCTTGATCCTCTTGTGTAGCCGGTTGACCATGTCGACGATGAGATCCTGTGGAATGCGGAACTGCTTTTTGAGATGCTGTTCGCAGGCAATCTGAAGATCGCCGTCGCCGATGCGTTCGAAAACGATGACTCTGTCGAGCACCTGACGAACCACATCTGTAGTGAGCTTCGCGACGAACGCGTCCCGGTGGGCCTTCCGCCTGGTCATGAGGTCTGAGTCCGAGCTCGCGGGTAGCGCTCCGAATTCTTGTAGCAATGCTGCCGCGGTCGCCGTCTTGATCCGACCGACTGGCGGAGCCGTTCCATCCCACTTGAAGGGCAGAACGAAGGCGGAAGCCGCGTCGTCGCATCGCCCCGACATGACAAGAAGGGCGATCCTGTCGGGAAAGCCGAGAATCCGCTCGAAGAGACAACCGCTCGCCTGGCGGTCCGGACAGTGCGCCAGGCAGTCGACGATTTTGGCCATTGTTACCGGCCCGCTCGCGCCCTTTACTTGCACCTCGACCACGAGAGGCGCGAGTGCCGATCGTGGCAGGGCCATTTCGGCATCCTCGTCGCCCTCGACAAGGAGGGTGAGGCCGGGACTTGCCCCGAAGCGAAGCATCAATTCGATGCAAACGAGATCTTGGAAATCGAACTTTTGGGGGGCGGTTATCGCAATCGACATCGGCTTCATTTCATACGTTAATTGATCGGGCGGCGCGTGCGCCAATTGTCGGAAGAGCGACGTTGCCGCACGAACTCCTCGTGCGCGAACGCCGCGACGATAGCGCTGGTCGAAGTCCCGTAGATGAGATCTAACGTCTCGCAGAGGGCTGCCGGCTATCTCTTTGAGCGCTCCGAGCGTGCAAAAGCCTTTCGCTCCGCCGCCATCAAGGCTGAGAACTCGAAAAACCGTTGCACCGGTCGAAGAATCGCTCATGCTTTGCTCATCGGTTATGCGCGGCTCTCCTTGGGGCGCCGAGGGCATATGGCCATTTGTTACGCGATCAGCCAAACATACTGTTCCACCAATCCGTCAAGCTGCGTGCCAAGCGACGCCACCAAGGCCATGCTACTTGTGCAAAATAGGCCGCTCGATCGGCATCGTCGCGAATGCGCCCCGCACGGATCGCATCTTTCGACATAGCGCTGGCCCATACGACCTTGTTGTCTCGGATCCAATAGTGCGATTGGCAAGGATGATCCCAATTGCCGATCGACGGTGTCAATGAAACCAGCCCGACGCGTTCGGTGAGCAGATAGTCCGTCTCGCGGATTGGCGTCACGATTTTGGTGCCGCATCCGCATGCGCAGCGGTGGCTTGCGGTGCTAAAGCGTCGCGAAATATAAAGGACCCCGTCGTCCAATGTCTTCGGGATGAAATCGGCGAATGCGGGCCTGAACTCGTTAATTCTCACGCTTTGTCTTCCTTGGTCAGGCCGTGAGTCGCAACGGTGTAGAGCGAGTGATGCTCGCGCATATCGTCAGCGTAGAAGCCGCGTAGTTTCTTCCATTTCTTGACGGCCATGGCGGCATTCAGCATGTTGAGGTCCGCTACTTGGATATTTCGATAGATATCGTTTTCGGCCGGAACGTCGAACGATACGACCTCCGGGATATGACTATAATGCTCTGGCGTGCCGACTGTGAAACGGCTTTGGCCTCGCAGGAACCCTCGATTGTCGATTGAGATATCGATTCCGACATCGATGAAGGAGATGTTGAAGGCGATCAGGCCTTCGAGGATGATCTTTCGCGCCTTAGCGTTGTCGATCGCGACAAAAACGAAGTCAAAGTCCTTCAACTCTGCAAGCTGCTCGGCGCCTACATAGTACGGGTGTCGGATAATGCCGGTGCGCATCCGATCGTAAATGTCGGCGAACCAATCGACTTTCGGTGGGTCTTTTAGTTCTTCCTTCGCGGGAGCGCCAGGGGAACGAAAGGCATTGTGGACGGCGAACACATCGCCGTCGAACAGATGAAGCTCCGCGACGGGCGTCTTGGCCATAAGGTCGAGAATGTAGGACCCCGTGCCGCCGAGGCCGATGATCGCAACCCGACTAGCAAGCAGCTTCGTAATCGCTGCGCCAATCCCGGCCCTCGTTGTCGCCATGTCTGGATAATGGAAAACTCGCCGCGAGGCTTCAACGATCGCCGGCACGGGCTTGTCGCTGCGCGGGTCGCAATCAGGGTCGATAGCCTGGGCCTCGTGCCAGATCAAACGCACATAGGTCCAAATCTTCTCATAATAATCGGGATAGGAAGCTTTGTCGCCGCGCTTCCGCGAAAAGCCTATAGTCGTCCTGATGCCGTCACCCTTATCTGCAGGGTCCTTGTTCGAGATCATTTCCTGCATAACTTCGCCGTCGGCATTGCAGGGGGCCTCTCCGATCCACCAGCACTGATGGTCGGCGACGGGATTGACCGTCACACCGTTCGGACCGATGTCGAGCGTGGTATAAAGTGTGCCGAGCACCACCTCGCGGTTTGATGTGACGGCCGGAATGCCCTCGATCAGAAGATGGTAGGCCGAGCCTTGAACGAGCTTGAGGCGGAAGCCTTCCGCCTCAAGCTTCGTCAGATCGGCGCTGAGCTTAGGATTTATCGGTGTTACGGACATCGAAAATCATCTCCTCGACAACGACGACCGACTGGCCGTGGCGCAAAGATCCTTCCTGTCCGTCGGGCTTCGTCCAGGACACGCTGTAACGGATATCGCCGCCGGTCGGGCCGTGAGGGAAGGCCAGCTTTACAGCCTGGTCGTACGAAATCTTCCGATGCGGCCACGCTTCGGGCGTTCCGTTCACGAAGATCGTCGTCGCCTTCTGCGAATAGAAATGGTCATCCTCCTTGAGTCGCACATGTTCATCTTCGCGCGGGATGAATTCGTCGTCGTGATTGCCGTCGACTTCGCGGAACAGCTTCTTATGCGGCCCCACGTCGCCCAGCGCGTAGAGGGCAGTTCCTGTTGTCGGGTTCGGCGACTCGAAGGTCTGGCGATCGATATGGATGCGAAACAGACGATTCTTTTCAGCTTCAGCCTCAGACATTCCACAGATCCTCTTTATCGGGGCGTGCTCAGGTGTCCCGCCATTGTTGAACATAATCGTTGTGTATTATCTAACGTTCGGACTGTCAATAGCCTACGATTTTGTATCGACAGATCGAACGGGCAGGGGTATAAGTAACTGAATCCGTGAAGGAACTGGAATGTCGCTCGCGACGAAGATCAAGGAATTGCGCGCTGCCAGACGGCAATCTCTTCAGCAGGTTGCCGACGGGGTCCAAACGTCGAAGACCCACATCTGGGACCTCGAGCAGGGCAACAGTGCCAACCCCTCGCGCGAACTCATCGAACGGCTGGCGACGCATTTCAGGATTAGCGTGTCGGAGCTTTTGGAAGAAGATCCGAACGCATCGAGCGAGCCTTCCGAGCTGGTCGCGCTCTACCGCGACTTGAAGACGCTAAGTAAGTCCGATCTAAAAACCATCGAGACCATCATGCGTGGCCTAAAAGAAGCGAAGAAAGAGTAATGGCCGTATCACGGATCGATCTCGCCGATGTCGGCTCGCCGGAAAGACTCGTAATTGAGATCTTCAAAGCCGAGCCTGATCTTCCGATCCCGATCCCGGTTGAAACGCTAGCGATTCAGCTCGGCATCGAAGAAATCAAAGAGCTTGAGAGCGACGGTTTCATAGGCGGTTTGATCACCAACGAGACAAAGTCGCGCGGCGTCGTTCTGGTGCAACGACGAATGAAGGTCGAGCGGCGACGGTTCACCATCGGCCATGAGCTGGGGCATTTCTTAATTCCGGCGCACCGGCCCGGGAAAGAAGACCGCTTCCTTTGTTCGATGAGCGATCTCTTGGAACTCGATCCGAAAATCGCCGACATGCGCCGGCGTTGGGAGGCCGAGGCCAATCGGTTCTCGTCCTTGCTGCTTGTGCCACCGCATCATTTTCGCAAGGAGGCAAACTCGAGCCCTGATCCCGATTTGGGGGAGGTCGTTCGACTTGCTGAGCGGTACGAAGTAAGCAAAGAGGTTCTCGGGCGCGCTTATGTCGGCTATCGTGAAGAGCCTGTCGCTTTCGTCGTTACGCACAACGGGCGCGTCTTGCGCTACTTTTACCGTAAGGGCTCTTTCCCGTTCATTTCAGTCCGGTGGGGCGATCCCGTTCCTAAGGCTTCTCTTCTCATTCGCAAAAATCACGAACAATCGGTGACGAGCGAGATTGAGGAGACCGATGCGGCGCAATGGCTGGATGTTTCTCGCGGCCATCGCGCACCAACCTTGTTCGAGCAAGTCCGTCGCCAACAACAAGGCTACGCACTCATTCTTCTTTCTGTGGAGCCTTCGGAGGAAGATGATGAAGATGACGATAGCAACTGGAATCGTCGCTGACGTAAGCTTAACTGCAGGACACCAGCCTCAGCGCCAACTCCGTGCCCCCGGCGCGGAGAAGCTGCCTGCGGTCCGCTGAATCTGGACAAACTTCCTGTGACCTTGCCCCCAAGTTTTATCCAGTTTTGAGTTCGCTCCGGCAGTTGGACTTGCCCTCTTGGGCGGTGGGAGCGACGGGAGCTGGCGCGGAGCCTTCGGCATAGCGCAGCGCCAGATCCCGGCGCGGGTGACAGGTCATGGCGAACTCGGACGGGGTTCTCCATCCGAGCTGCGAGTGGGGTCGCGTATCGTTGTAGTCGGCCCGCCAGCATCCAAGCGCGACGCGGGCTTGGGCCAATGACGTGAACAGCGTCTCGTTCAAAAACTCATCCCGCAGCCGACCGTTGAAGCTCTCGATGAAGGCGTTCTGCATGGGTTTGCCCGGCGCGATGTAGTGCCACGCGACACGGCTCTGGTCGGCCCATGCGAGAATGGCGTTGCTGGTGAGCTCGGTGCCGTTGTCGCTGACCACCATGCTGGGCTTGCCACGCTCGATCATCAGCCGGTCCAGTTCCCGCGCCACGCGGGTGCCGGAGAGCGAGGTGTCGGCCACCAGCGCCAGGCACTCGCGGGTACAATCATCGACGACGGTCAGGATGCGGAAGCGGCGGCCGCAGGTCAGTTGGTCCGACACAAAGTCGAGCGACCACCGGTCGTTCGGCATCATCGGAACCAGCATCGGCGCCCGCGTCCCGATCGCCCGCTTGCGGCCACCACGGCGACGCACCGTTAGCTTCTCTTCCCGATAGAGCCGGAAGAGCTTTTTGTGGTTGATCAGATACCCCTCCCGCTTGAGCAGAACATGCAGTCGCCGGTAGCCAAAGCGGCGGCGTTCCTGGGCCATCGCCCGCATGCGCTGGCGAAGGCTGGCATCGTCAGCCTGGGTCGTCCGATATCTCATGGTCATGCGGCAGCAGCCGATGGCTTTACACGCCCGCCGTTCGCTCATCCTATGGGCATCCACCAGATGAGCGACAGCTTTCCGCTTCCCGGCGGGCGTCACCACTTCTTTCCCAGGAGATCGCGAGCCTGAGCGCGACTGTCTCGTTGCCTGCCCGCATGAAATTTCTGAATCGTTGGCCCTGATCGAATCATTTATTTAATTGGACGGTCGATTCGGGAATTGCGATTCTGGCGCATGTCCGAACTCACCGTGCAATATCTCGTGCTCGAGCGGCGCGATCCGGCCCGCAACATGGCGCGGTTCTATGTGCTCACGACCGAGCCGACGCTGTTTGGCGATACCGCATTGGTGCGCGAATGGGGCCGTCTCGGTGGGCGCGGCCGACGGCGGCTCGATCTGTTCGATGGTCAGGTGCAGGCCGTCGAGGCCCTCGAGTCCTGGCTCAGGCGCAAAACCCGTCGTGGTTACGTCCAGCGGCACTTTTCGCGCGCGGAGCCGGCGTGCAACGCGCCGCGAGCCGGCCGATCTGGACAAAATGCCAACCAAAGTATATCAAAGTAATCCGAAGTCATGTTCGCTCATATTTCAAGAAGTTCGAAGTATTCCATAATCTATGTTATGCGAACTGAAACACGCCAGCTTTTTCAATGGGATGGGCATAACAGATTCCATAACTAGGAACATCGATCCTACCCTGCTCGTCCGCGTCCGCGGCGTTGTCGATCGGCGCGATCCTGATCTTTTGCGCGCGACAGCCAGTTTTGCGGTTAACTTGCCCCAGGCTGAATGTCGTCACCGCTTCGTCGGTTTGATACTCGTTTCTTCGGTTTGCGGCGTTGGTTGCCCGAACTTGTCTCAGACGAGAATTTGGCACTGAGCAGCGAGCGTGCACCGTTGGGCCGGCGAAAGCCCGGACGGTCGGCCGCGGATCGCACGGAATCTCGGGATCAACCCATACGCGCCCCGGTGCGTGGATGAAGATGGCCCCTACGCCTCCAGACTGGAATCTGTGACTTCCGTAGTCGATCCCACCGAACAAGAAACGGACCGGGCCGTTCGGACCACCGAACACGCACGTTACAGCGTCCTTCGGATCGTCTTCGACGCTCTTCAGCGCGCGATCGAGATCCCGCGTGACGGTGTCGAAATCGATCACGACGACGACGTTCGCCAATGCGTCGACCACGCTCGAAGATCTGCCGGGCACCCCGAGCCGTACGGCCGACCCGACCCGCTGCAGGTCGAGCCCGTCGTAGGAGAGCCGCGCGTTGAGATAGTCGATGACGGCCCGGTGGCGCTCGGGGTCGTCCAAGAAGTCGCGCGGATCGGCCGGGCGCTCGATGATGCTCCTCAGGATGGTCTGGTCGCCTTCGCGGTTGGCGCGTTCGATCGCCTCGACGAGCGTCGGCAATCGCGACCCTGTGCCCATCAGAGCGGCCCTTCCACGAAAGGACTAGGCACGGCAGAACCAGGGCTACTCTTTCGTTGGTCAATTGCACCCTCGCCCGCCCGGTAAGGGGCGCGATCGATGGTGACTTCCAGGTGCCGTCCGCATCCACGGGCGCCCCGCGGAAGATCGGGATTTGAGGAGAACTATGTCTGCGATGACCCGCGCGCCTGTTGAGCGGTGAGGTGCTTCCCTCAACGGTAAGCGTAGCGCCGCGGCCCTTTAGATTGTCTGTGCGCGATCTTGGGAGCACCGTTAGAAGAGTCATCTTCTGCAAGGGTGCTCATAATGGACGACCATTCGGACGACATAAGACGACCATTGACACAGCGTATCGAAGTGTACGCCGGCGCAGGCCGTAAGCAGTGGCCGGATGATTTGAAGGCCCGGATTGTCGCGGAAAGCCTTGAGCCGGGCGCGGTTGTAACAGATATCGCACGCCGGCATGGCTGCCGGCCACAGCAGGTGCATGACTGGCGGCGCCGGGCGCGTTTAGGTCAACTGGTGCTGCCAGCTGCGGCGGGTGCACTGTCGTTTGTGCCGTTGGTGTCGGAATCGTCGCCATCGGCGGCTGCCGCGCCCTCCTCATCGCCGGAAGCAGCCGTTGTGACGGTTGAGCTCCAGGGGGCACGAGTTGAGGTGCGAGGGACGCCTGGACTTGCCGTGCTGAGTGATGTGTTTGTTGCGTTGCGCCGGGCACGTTCATGCTGACGGCTCCCGCTGGCCTCATGATTTACGTTGCGACCCGACCTGTAGACTTCAGGAAGGGCGCGGATGGTCTGGCGCTGTTGGCGAAGGAGACGCTGGGCCACGATCCGATGAAGGGCGTGGCGGTGGTCTTCCGTGCGAAGCGCGCTGATCGGGTGAAGATCGTGGTCTGGGATGGTAGTGGCCTCGTGCTGTATTGGAAGCGGCTTGAGGGCAGCGCCTTCAAGTGGCCGCCGGTCGTTGACGGCGTCATGCGAATGAACGCCGCGCAGTTGTCCGCGCTTCTGGCCGGCATGGATTGGACACGCATGCATGCGCCTCGAATCCCGCAGCCGAAAGCGCTTGCGTAGGACATAAAATCTTCGCTGCATCGGGGCGCGAAGCATGGCAGACTCGGGCCAATGAGTGATTTGCCTGATGAACTGCCGAGCGATCCAGCCGAGTTGCGTGCCTTTGCCGCGGCTCTGCTGGATCGCTGCGCCAGGCTCGAGCGGTTGCTCAAGCTTGCAAAAGACGCGCAGTTCGGTCGATCGTCGGAAAAGCTTGACGCTGATCAGCTCCAGCTTATTCTGGAGGATATTGATCAGGCTGTCGCGGCTCTCGAAGCAGCCGAGGACCGCGCCAATCCCAAAACACGCGAGAAGAGAGCTGCCGAGCGCAGGGCCAATCGTGGCAAGCTGCCGGAGCATTTGCCGCGCATCATCGAGGACCTGATGCCCGCTGCAACCTGCTGCCCATGCTGCGCAGGCGACCTTTTTGAGATCGGTCACGATGAGAGCCAGAGGCTGGACGTCGTACCGGCGCAGTATCGCGTTATCGTCACCCGCCGCCCCAAACTGGCCTGCCGCGCCTGTCACGGCGTCGTCCTCCAGCATGCTGCTCCCGAGCGATTGATCAGGGGAGGACTGCCGACCGAGCGGCTCGTCGCGCATGTGATCGATGCCAAGTATCATTGGCATTTGCCGCTTTACCGCCAGACGCAGATGCTGGCGACGCACGGTATTGCCATCGACCGTTCCACGCTCGCCTTCTGGGTCGGCTATGCGGCCCAGGAATTGAAGCCCTTGTGGCATCGTCTGCGCCAGCTTCTGCTCGCCTCTCCGAAGCTCTGTGTCGATGAGACCCCGGCGCCGGTGCTGGATCCCGGGCGCGGCAGGACCAAAACCGGCTACTTCTGGGCGCTGTCGCGCGATGACAGGCCTTGGGCCGGGCCTGATCCGCCCGGCGTGGTCTATGCCTATGCACCAGGCCGCGGCGCCGTTCATGGCTTGCGACTGCTCGAAGGCTATCGCGGCATCATCCACTGCGACGGCTATCAGGCTTACAAGACCATGATGCGAGAGACGCGTGCGGACGCCTTGTCCGGGACGCTCGCATTCTGCTGGTCGCATCTCCGGCGCCAGTTTGTGAAGATCGAGCGCGAGGCTTCGCCGGCGCCGGCGCCGGTTGCCCGCGAGGCCCTCGAGCGCATCGCCCAGCTCTACGCGGTCGAGAAAGTCCTCCGTGGCCGATCTGACGCCGAGCGCCGCGCGGGCCGGCAGGCGCATGCCCGGCCGTTGGCTGCAGCCTTGAAGCAGTGGTTTGAGGCGAAGCTTGGTCACCTCGCGCAGAAGAGTGAGACGGCGAAAGCTTTACGCTATGCACTGCGTCATTGGGACGGCTTGACGCTCTACCTTGATGACGGGCGCATCGAAATGGACACCAACGCAGTCGAGCGTGCGATGCGGCCGATCAAGCTCAATGCCAAGAACGCCCTGTTCGCCGGGTGTGACGAGGGTGCTGAGAATTGGGCATTGCTGGCGTCGCTCATTGAGACCTGTAAGCTCAACGGCGTCAGCGCCGAGTATTGGCTTGCCGACGTTCTCGCAAAGCTCGTCAATGGCTGGCCGGCGGCACGGCTGGACGAACTGCTTCCCTGGGCATCCACCTATACGATGCATGCACAAGATCCGAGGCTTGCGGCATGAGCCTCAGCACGACCGCGGTCCGGATCAAGGTGACCCTCGAGGACGTGAAACCGGAGGTGATGCGATGCCTTGTCGTGCCGCTCACGCTGCGCCTTGATCGGCTGCATCTGACGCTTCAGGCGGCGTTTGGCTGGACGAATAGCCATCTCTTCGAGTTTTTGGCTGGCGAAGGACGTTGGGGTATCCCTGATCCCGATGGAGATTTTGGCCCTCAGCCCATCGATGCTCGCAAGACGCGGCTCTCCAATATCGTTCACGAGACCGGCGCGAAGACGATCCATTATCTCTACGACTTCGGCGACAGCTGGGATCACGTGATCAAGCTCGAAAAGTGGTTCGACAACACGACAACGGAGGGACTTCCCCTCTTGCTCGAGGCCGCCGGCCGTTGTCCTCCGGAAGATGTCGGCGGTGCGTCAGGCTATACCGAATACCTCGACGCCATCCGCGACCCCACCCATCCGGAGCACGAACAAATGCGCCTCTGGGGCCCTGAGCAGTTTGATCCCAACGTCGTCGACCGGAAGGCGCTCGAGGCCGCCGTCAACGCATTGTCGGAAATATGGAAGCCGCGCCGGCGCACCACGCGTTCAAAATAGACGTCAAGCACCAATCAAATGGGCCTCAGAGCGACGCTTACCCTCAACGCCCTTCCCGCTGCGCGATCCCGTTCCCGTCGGCTCCGATCACTTGGGTGCAGCACCACCCTGCTGCCCGCGGTTGCACGCCCGATCATGCGATCTGCAGTCAATATCTCAGGATGGATTGCGCAGTTCAGCTGAAAGCGCCGCGGCAACCCGGTAGATCGAAGCCTCGTCATAATGGCGGGCGATGAATTGCAGCCCGGCCGACTGGCCGGAAGTCGACATCACCGGCAACGACAAGGCAGGATGCCCTGAGAAATTGAAAGACCCTGTCATTCGCGCCAGAAGCCAGAACGTCGGATGAGTGTTTCCCTGCAGTGCAGTATTCCGCTCACCTTGTGGGGGCGCAAAGATTCCGCAGGTTGGGCTCAGTAGGAGATCAAGTCCGTCGAGCGCCTTATCGTATATCGCCCGCGCGCGAGGACGGCTCCAGAGCGCCTCCAAGTAATCGTCTGCGCTGACATTACGGTTTCCGATCAACCGGCTTCTTACGTCGTCCGCGTAGGGCTTTGCTCCATCGAGCCATTTCCGGTGAAGAGCGGCTGATTCCGCCTTCAACACCGTTTGCATCCAATGATAGGCCTCTTCGGCTTCGTCGACCGCGATCTCCACAACGTCGACTTCGAGCTTTCGGAGAAGTTCACAGGCCTGCTGTAAGGTCGCTTCTATTTCCGGCTCTACGAAGTTCGAGAAATATCCGCGAAGCAACCCAACTCGCATGCCCGCGGGCGAGCGCCGCATTTCACTTACGTAATGTCCCGCCCTATCTGCTAAGACTTCAAGAAGCGTGGCGTTATCCTCAACCGTCGCGGTCATAGGGCCGACATGGTCAAGCGTCCTCGCCAGCGGAAAGACGCCTTCAGTCGGGACAAGACCATAGGTCGGCTTCATGCCAACAATCCCGCAAAGGGCCGCGGGCATGCGCACGGAGCCGCCGGTGTCAGTTCCGATCGCGGCCGGACAAAGTTGCGCTGCGACGGCAGCACCCGAGCCGCTGCTGGACCCCCCTGGCACGCGGGTTCGATCTAAGGGATTCAGCACTGGACCGAAGTGGGAGATGTCTCCTGTAGCTCCTGTTGCAAATTGATGCACATTGGTTTTCCCAACAATGATTGCGCCTTCCGCACGAAGTCGCCTGATCGCCAGAGCGTCAGCAGTCGCTGCTTCGGCTCCAAGAAAGCCTGAGCCTGCCGTGGTTTTCATTCCAGCGACGTCGATGACATCCTTCACGCCGATCGGAATGCCGTGCAAGGCGCCGAGCGACCCCCCACTTTGGCCGACCAAAGTTGCCGAGGCTGCGGCAAGCGTCGCACCCGCACGATCCACTTCTATGAAGGCATTGAAGTCAGACTTCTCGATCCTTCCAAGAACGTCCTCGACGGCCTGCGCCGGAGAGACAGCGTCCGATAAAAACGCGGACTTGAGATCAACGATTGAGCGGGAGCTGTTGAATTTCATCAAGGGCCTCATCACCAGGGGCGCATTAGGCCGCCCAGCGCCATCATGCATGACCTAATGCGCAGCCGATGAATGGTTGGGATCCGGCGACAGAGCTCCGCTCTTTTCGGCTGGCTTGCGCATCTCACGGCGGAGAAATTTTTGGGTTTGTTCCAGTTGAGGGTTATCGATCACCTCCGCAGGCGGCCCGATCTCACAGACTTCGCCCTTATGGAGGAAAGCGACGCGGTCGGCGGAGTCGCGAACAAAGCTAATGTCGTGTGTAACGGCGACCATCGTCATCCCTTCACTCTTGAGAAGACGCATAGTCTCAAGCACTTCGCCGACAAGCTCTGGATCCAAGGCGCTCGTCACTTCGTCAAACAGCATATAGCTGGGCTCCATGGCAAGAGCGCGAGCTATCGCAAGACGTTGCTGCTGGCCGCCTGACATTCGGGATGGAAGACTGTCCGCTTTGTCTCCAAGACCCACATGTTCAAGATGCTTCTGCGCCAGCGCTTTAGCTTCTCGGCTACTGCGTTTCGCGACAACGCGAGGAGCTAGCGCCACGTTCTCCAATGCAGTCAAATGTGGAAATGCGTTGTACTGTTGGAAGACAATCCCGAGTTTTCGCCGCAATGTGTTTATGTTTGTCTTAGGGTCATGGACACGCACGCCGTCGACGACGATTTCACCGCCTTGTATTGGCTCGAGCCCATTGATGCACTGTAGCAGAGTCGATTTTCCAGACCCACTCGCTCCAATCAGACATAAGAGCTCGCCCCGGTTCACATTGAGGCTTATGCCATTAAGTACAGTCAAGGACCCGAATGCCTTGTGTACATCGCGGATTTCGATCATGCGGCAACCTTTCTTTCAAGGTACCGGCCGTATCGCGATATTGGATAGCATATCACGAAATAGAAGAGACCGGTCCCGAGCAACAACAGCCATGTCTCGTGCGTTCTTGTTATCAGGATTTGTGCACTACGCATGAACTCGACATAGCCAATGATGCTTGCAAGCGCAGTATCCTTGATGAGACCGAGGAGCAGGCCAATCCAAGATGTCAATCCGGCCCTGTATGCGAGGGGAATGGATACGTACCGTAGCTCCTGGAAGTAGGTCATACCGAGCGATCTGGCGCCACGCTGATAGTTAGCCGGCACGGACCGAAAGGCAAAACGCGCGACCTCGGCTGTCACCGCTGCCATCCAGGCGCTGAGCGCCGCAATGCCGAACCAGAAAGGCGATGTCGGAAATCCCAAGATGGACAGGACGCTGTTAGAGAGAATGAGCGTGATCACCATCGGCACAGAGCGGAGCATGTCAACGAATGGCGATGTGATAGTCGTTGCCGCGGAAGAGACTGAGCGGATCCAACCTAGGACAGTTCCGAGAACAGTTCCGATGGTTGCCGCACAGATCGCCATTTGCACAGTGTTGATTGCACCGTTAAGCAGGAAGAAACTGTCTGACCATTGCAGACCCTGGTTTGCCAGCTGAAACTGCATTTTCAGCTCCTGTACATCGCGCGGTAGACCAGTTGCGCTGAAAACTGCAGGATCTTGGCCATTATGTAGTAGATTACTGCGGTCACGATGAAGAACTCGAAAGTACGAAAAGAGACTGATTGGGCGTAATTAGCGGCGCCGGCTAGTTCGCGAAGCCCGATCAACATTCCAAGGGATGTATTTAACAATCCCCAGATGCCCTGCGTCACATAAGCGAAGAAGACGACGTTGAAGACCTGCGGAAAAATGACGTGAGCAAACCCTTGAAATCTTGTTAAGCCGAGCGATCTCGCTCCTGACATTTGCTGGAAAGGTATCACTCCAAGCCCACCCCGAAATATTTCAGCCAAATATCCGGCGTTGTTGAATGTAATCGCCGCAAGGAGCGAAACGTAGCTCGATATGTTGATGCCAAGTGCCCCAAGTCCGAAGTACATCAGATAGACTTGGAAGACGCACGGAGTATTCCTCGAGAGTTCGACCCATGTCGTAGCCGCGATGTAACACCAGCCATTCTCCAACTGTCGTGCCACGGCCATGGGCAAAGCGATCAACGTCCCCAAGACAAGGGAGAGGAACGCAATTTGAAGGCTCACCCCCGCTCCCGCGAGGAGATCCGGAAGTGCGCTCCAGACGAGCGGCCAGTAGAATTGATAGTTTAGCATGTGAGCTTATCTTGAGGATGGGTGGCGAGTTCGATGCGTCGCCACCCGCACTCGAGGCCGCAGGACGGCACCTAAAACAAACGCTTTAGTAGCTGACACCGCTGGCCGTGAGCGGCGGGATCTCACCATTTCCGAAGTACTGCTTGTAAAGCTCGGCAAAGCGCCCGCTCGAAACCTGTTGGAAGACAAAAAGCTTTGCCCAGTTCAGGAATAATTGGTCATCGCGCAGGACCGCGATTGCGGCGAGGTCGTTAAGAGGCGCCAAGCCGGCCGACTCGAATTCCGGAAACTGCCCACTTTGGTGCAGGGCGTTGTATACGACTGCAGATTGAAGGATGGCGTCTACCTTGCCCTGCTGCAGCGCCATGTAGGCGTCAGTGTCGTTGGCAAAGCTGTAGTATGCGGCGCCACTGCTCTTCCATCCCTTGTCGATCTCAGAATTGAGCAATTGCTCGGTCGTTGTGCCAGTGACACCACCCAGCTTCGCTCTCTTCAGGTCAGCATAGGATTTAATGTTCGCGCCTTTGCGCGTGACGACGATAGTGGTGTAATTGACATAAGGCTGGGTGAAAGCAACCGATAATCCGCGCTGTGCAGTAGCAGTTGTTCCAGCAATCAAAACGTCAATGCGCTTTGAAACCAGTGCTGGGATGCGGTCGGGCGAAGGCGTCTCCACGATCTCAGCCTCGGCTCCCAACACCTTTGCCATATCCTTGCAGTAGGCAACGTCAAACCCATCAGGCTTGCCTTGCTGATTCCGGAAACCGGAAGGCGGATTATCCAGCATCGCGCCACAGCGAAGCTTCTTAGATGCAATGACTCTGTCGAGCGTCGAGTCCGCGCTCGCATGCCCCAAGGACACCACAGCTAGCAAGCTCGATACCGCCAGTGTCGCGAAAAATGACTTCATAACGCAGTCCCTCCTCTATTTGCCTTATTGATTTAAACGTCTCCCGAGCGCTGCGCCCATGTCTCCCGCTGTGTGGCATTATTTGGGCGCGGATTACCTCCGCGCCCCATTGACCTATACCAAGTTCTGAATGAACCATAACATCAGTAGCGGATTGCGCAAGAACAATTTGTCTGAGCTCTACCGCAGCCGATATGGCACGCTCGAGATCCGGGGAGTGCGGCCAGCGACGAGATCGGAGATGATGCCGGCGGTCATCGGCGCTCCACTGATGCCTGGATGACCAGGGCCAGTAGCGAACAAGATCGCGGCATGCCTCGGATGGCGGGCAATGATCGGGAGACTGTCTGGCGTCGATGGTCTTACGCCCATCCAGTCGATCACTTGGCCGATGGATAAGTCCGGCAGCATTGTGCGGGCGTAGTCCTGCAGCTTTCTCTTTTGCTTCGCATCACGCGGCGCATTGGGCGCGTCAAATTCGGCAATGCCCACGACCCGCAGCTCGTCGTCGAGCGGCGTGGCAACGAAGGCCAAGGCCGCGTCCGTGACTGGGCGGCTGATGGTACCGGAAGCCCCGGGCATGGTGATGTGGTAGCCACGTTCACTGGCCAGCGGCAGGGAAACTCCTAGTGGAGCGACTCTAACGCTTGTTTCCCGCGTTTGACAGCGGCGAGGACACGCTTTGGATCGGCGGTCCATACGAAGGGTTTGGGATCGGCGTTTGTCTCGGCGACGAAGCGGTTGATGGCGACTTGCAGGTCAACGACGGATCGGAACACGCCTCGCTTGAGGCGACGGCGCGTGAGCTTGGCGAAGAAGCCTTCGACCGCATTGAGCCAGGATGCAGAGGTCGGGTGAAGTGGAACGTCCAGCGGGATGCCGAGCCAGCCATTGGCGTACCTTCGGATGCTTGTGGGTGGCATAGTTGTGGACGATGGCGTGGATTACTTTCCCTGCCGGGACCTGCTCCTCGATCGTGTTGACGAAGCGAATGAACTCCTGGTGGCGATGGCGCTGCATGTTGCGGCCGATGACGGTGCCGTCGAGGACGTTGAGGGCAGCGAACAGCGTGGTGGTGCCGTGACGTTTGTAGTCGTGGGTCATCGTGCCGGCACGGCCCGGCTTCATCGGCAACCCTGGCTGGGTGCGGTCGAGCGCCTGAATCTGGCTCGTTTCGTCGACTGAGAGGACGACCGCATGGGCGGGAGGATCGACATAGAGGCCGACGACGTCCTTGAGTTTCTCGGCGAACTTCGGGTCGTTCGACAGCTTGAACGTACGGATGCGATGCGGCGCGAGTTGGTGGGCTTCGAGGATACGCTGCACCGAACGCAGGCTCACCCCTGCGGCTTTCGCCAGCATCCGGCCGGTCCAGTGGGTTGTTTCTCCCGGCGGCGGCCCGAGCGCCAGGTCGACCACTCTCTGCACGGTGCCCGTCGGCAGCGGTGGTTTGCCGGGCTTTCGCGTCTTGTCGCGCGTTAGCCCTTCGACACCCTCCGCCATGAACCGGGCCTGCCATCTCCACACCACGGGCTTGGAGGGCGCATGATCTCGGCGGTGCCACAGCCGTCGGCAGTGGCAAGAATGATGTTGGCCCGCCACACGTGCTTCTGAGGTGCGCTGCGATCCGAGACGATCGCCTCAAGCCGATGGCGGTCCGCCCGGGTCACCTTTACGATAGTTCCTGCTCTCATGCCCAGAGCTTGAACTGCTTCGGTCGATTTGGGAATCTTCGAATGAATCAGACCACTAGCGATCGCGCAAGATCCCGGCTCCCGATGCCGGCCGCAACCACCACCATGTCGTACCGGTGAGATCCGGTGCTCGTCTGCAGCACAACTTCTTCGGGTGCTAAGGTACTATAGCCTCAACCCGGGCCGACAGGATCGAAGCGCCAAGCGCAGCTGCCCGATCCATCAGACCCGCTACGAGGGCCGGCGGCGAAATTACATGCCCACTGTCGGGAAAGTATATCCCGCGCTTGTAGCTGGGGGACAAAGCCGGCTCCAACTCGCGCAGCTGCTCCGCGCCCAGTCTCTCAAAAGACACTCTGCGCGGCATTCGCAGACTGGCTATGCGCTCATCCAGCGCGCTAGGTGATACATCGCGCCATACATGGAGGGCACCATTCGGCCGGAACAAGCGTTTCCAATCGGTGTCACCGAGCATATCGCGATAGAGTCCAGCGCACGGTTGGTTAAGGGCGTGCAGCGCCGCATAAGCAGCCTCCCAAGCCTACGGGCGCCCCGGTGCGTAAGAAGCGGACCAGCCATGGGAGGGTGCGGGGTAGCTCGCGCGGGGCAAGCCGCACTGGGCCGTTGGCGTCAGCGAACCAGCGCAGTGCACGCCACACGATGCCGGGGTGAGTCATGGGCAAGGCAGATCCTGCATTGTATTGGCGGCCGTTGCCCCAAGAGCAACCATGACCGACGCGCCCTTTCTCGACCAACGTGACGCGATGCCTTTCCCGCGCCAGCATGAACGCGCAACTCACGCCGACTACACCGCCGCCAATAACAGCAACAGTACACCGTTTAGGCATGCAATATCTCCCATCCACGCCAATCAGCGTGGTCCTCGATAACCCAGCGAGGCCACCGGCAGCTCCGTCTGGAGCCAGGAATTGAAATAGATCAAATAGATGTATTATCTGGTCTGATTGTGTCGGTACAATAGCTTATCGCAGCTTTCAATGAAATTTCCACGTTCGCCCCGCCGGGCTTCAGGATCATCACCCGCCGCACCGCGGTCGATTTGCTCGAAGGCTATCTCATCCTCTCCAGGCACCCGCATTGCGCGGGCCTTGAAGCATGGCTCGGGATGCCCCCGCGGAAGATCTTGTTGTACAGAAGTAAAACTGGAAGTCGGGCTCCGCGTTTCGCCTTGCAATAAAGCTTTCTCTGAAGGCTCCTGATCTTATCGGGAGTAGGCTCCTCGCCAATCTACTCTATGCCCACGTCCCCATCTACAAAGGCGCTGACCTCGCCCCCTGGACTTAGTCCAGATTGAAGTTCGCTCTGGCCCATATGAGGACCAAAACATGAAGCGCAGCCGCTTTACGGAAGAGCAGATCATCGGGATATGGAAGGAGCACGAGGGTGGCGTGTCGGTTGCCATTTGTGCCGGAAGCACGGCGTCAGCGATGCCAACATCTACAAATGGAACCAAGTTTGGCGAAATGGAGGTCTCGGAGGCCAAGCGGCGGAGGACGCTGGAGGACGAGAACACGCGGCCGAAGCGGCTTTTGGCCGACGCCATGCTGGACAATGTGGCTTTGAAGGATCTCCTGGGAAGAAGTGGTGGCGCCCGCGGGCAAGCGGAAAGCTGTCGCCCATCTCGTGGATGCCCACGGGATGAGCGAACGGCGGGCGTGTAAAGCAATCGGCTGGTGCCGCATGAGCGCAGTCGCTTCGGCTATCGGCGCCTCCATGTTGTGCTCAAGCGGGAGGGCTATCGGGTCAACCACATGGCCTAAATCGCACGCGCGAGGCTGAGGCAGAATGTTCTCCTTAGTGCAAACGAGGAGCATATGATGACCCTTTATGTTGGCTTGGACATATGAGCTGCTGCCGGTTTGATGGACACCGGGTTAAGCTAATCCCACCTTGCGCTCGAACTCAACAGGGCTGAGGTAACCGATCGTCGAGTGACGTCGGGTCGTGTTGTACAACGAGGTTTGAGAACGCCCACAGGACCGTTCTTCGCGAGGTTCTTTATCGATATCATCCTTGGTTTGGTTGCCGAGTTTGCGTTCATGGGGCCGTCGACAAGGCTGGCGATGTCGCCTTCCGCTGCACGCTGGATGGATCGCAAGCAGATCGTTGGCTGGAGGTTCCAGCATGGATGTTCGACCGGACGGCATGCCCTGAGGCGGAGCTTTTGGCAGCTCGGCCATTTGTCAGCATAACCGCACTTGCAGCGCTTTCTGCGCTTCTCGATCTGGCGTTGATGGATCGAACGCCATCAGCTGTCCTGCTTTCTAGCGCATCCAGAGCCTCTCACGACCAGAATCGGGGAGAGACCCATGTCACGGCAGACGGCAATGCCAGGGAGCGGATACCGACACAATCGACGATCGCGGCCGCAGATGGATCTGTTCGGGAGCGGCCTGTCGAACGGCGCCATCGGCGCACCAGCATGGCTGGAGCTGCCGGCGGAAGCCCGGGCGGCCCTCACAAGCCTGATGACGCAGTTGATCGTCGACCATGCTGCGATGACAGCGACGCCGCGCGCGAAGGAGGTCGGTCATGATCTCTGACAAGGTCAGGCCTCATCATCTGGAGCGCAAGGCGATTCTTTACGTGCGTCAATCCTCGGCACATCAGGTGTTGCACAATCGCGAGAGCAGCGCGTTGCAATACGCCATGCGGGACCGGCTGACGGCGCTCGGTTGGTCTGAGATCGAAGTGATCGATGATGATCTCGGTCGTTCAGCCGCCGGCGGGGTACAACGCGCTGGTTTTGAGCGGATGGTAGCGGAGGTTTGCCTCGGTAAGGTTGGTGCGGTTTGCGCCCGCGAGGTCTCGCGCTTCGCTCGCAACAGCCGGGATTGGCAGCAACTCATCGAGATGTGCCGCGTGGTCGACACCGTTCTGGTCGATCAGGAGACTATCTATGCGCCAAGGCACGGCAACGACCGCCTGCTGCTCGGGCTCAAGGGTAGCCTCAACGAGTACGAGCTGGATCTGTTGCGCCAGCGCTCGCTCTCGGCCCGCTACGAGAAGGCGCGCCGGGGCGAGTTGATTGTGGCGGCGCCCGTTGGCTTCGTGAAGGCCGGCGACCGCTATGAGAAAGATCCGGATCGGCGCGTCCAGGAAGCGATCCAGTTGGTGTTCGACAAGGTCGAGGAACTGGGCAGTGCCCGACAGGCGCTCTGCTGGCTCCACGAGTACAATCTCGATCTGCCGGTGAAGCAGTCCAACGGCGACACAGCCTGGCGGCGACCGAGTTACTCCGCCATCCACCGGATCATTGAGAACCCGGTCTACGGCGGCGCCTATGCCTATGGTAAGACGGCTGTGGCGGCGGGATACACCGCCGAGGGCGTGAGCGTGAAGATCCGCCGCAAGACGCGGAACGAATGGTTGACGTTGAAGCCTAATACCCACGACGGGTATGTGAGCTGGGAGAGGTTCGAGGCGATCCGCGCGATGGACAGCAGCAACGTTCCCACTGGTCGGCATCACGGCGCGCCCAAGCATGGAGACGCGCTGCTGGCCGGTCTGATCCGGTGCAAGCGCTGCGGCCGCAAGCTCACGCTCCGGTACTCCGGCATGAAGCACCATATCCCGCGCTACAGCTGCAGCCGCGCTTGGATGGACAATGGTGGCCCTCACTGCATCGCCTTCGGAGGATTGCGCGTCGATGATGCAATCGAGGAAGCACTGCTTAGCGTTGTCGGCCCAGGCGCTATCGCCGCTGCAACCGCTGCCGCCAAGGAAGCCGGAGAACGACGGGATCAGGTGCGCGATGCTCTCAGTCGCGACCTCGAAGCGGCGCGCTATGCCGCCGACCGGGCTTTCCGGCAATACGATGCCGCTGACCCCGCGAACCGGCTGGTGGCGAGTGAGCTTGAAGCGCGCTGGAACAGAGCGCTCGCTCACGCGGCGGAGGTCGAGGACAAGATCGCTATGCATGATGCGGCGACGCCCGCACCCATTGCTGATCCAGCTTCGCTCGGCGTACTGGCCTCGAACCTCAAAACGGCCTGGGATGCGCCGACGACGGATGCTCGCCTCAAGAAGCGCATTGTGCGCACCCTCGTCCATGAGGTCGTGGCCGATATCGACGATGCGGCCTCCGAGATCGTCCTCATCGTCCACTGGGTCGGCGGCGTTCACAGCGAGATACGCTTGCCCAAGCGCCGGCGCGGGCAGCGTAACAGCACCTCCGCCAACATCATCGAGGCTGTGCGCCGACTGGTGCTGATCGCCAGCGACGATCTGATCGCCGGCCTCCTCAACCGCAACGGCCTCGAGACCGGTAACGGCAATCGCTGGACGCGCGAGCGTGTTACTTCGCTGCGCTCGAACTATCGCATCCCGGTGTTCAAGCCCGCCGAGGACGGCATCGAGCACTGGCTAAACCTCAGCAACGCCGCCAAGCTCCTGAAGATCGCGCCCAAGACGCTCCGGCTGGCCGCTGAAGCCGGTGAAATCGAAGCCATCCATCCTCTGTCGGATGGTCCTTGGATCTTCGCCCGCAGCTCGCTGATAACAACTGCTGCTCGATCTATCGCCGAACGAGCGCGACAGAACCCAAGATACCCCACGGGATCGAATCCCAATCAGCAAAGTCTTTTCTCTTCAACAACATAGACAGATGGGTGTTCTGATGCGCGGTTGTAGAACCGCTCGATGTAATCGAACACATCTGCTCTGGCCTCGTTCCTGGTGCGATAGGTTTTGCGCTCGGTGCGTTCGGTTTTCAGCGACGAGAAGAAGCTCTCCATCGCCGCGTTGTCCCAGACGTTGCCGGACCGACTCATGCTGCAGACGATGCCGCTATCAGCCATCAAGCGCTGGAACTGCTCGCTGACGTACTGGCTGCCGCGATCGGAATGATGCATCAGGGCATCCGGCTTGCCGCGCCGCCAGACCGCCATCAACAGGGCGTCCGCAACCAACTGGGCGGTCATGCTGGCGCTCATCGACCAGCCGACCACCCGGCGCGAGAACAGGTCGATCACCGCCGACACATAGAGCCAGCCCTCAGCCGTCCAGATGTAGGTGAAGTCGGCGATCCACTTCTGGTTCGGGCGCTCGGCCTCGAACTGCCGATCCAGAAGATTCGACGCCACATTCGCAATCTGGCGATGGCCTGCGTCCTTCGGCAGACGCCGGCGTCGTGGCCGCGCCCGCAGGGCCTGCAGGCGCATCAGCCGTTCGACCCGGTGCAGGCCGCATTCGACGCCGTCCGCCAGAAGGTCTCGCCAGACGCGCCGCGCGCCGTAAGTCCGGTCACTGGCAAGGAAGCTGACCTTGACCTGCTGGCCTACGGTCTCGTCGCTCCGGGATCTGGCGCTGGGCGATCGGTTCAGCCAGGCATGAAAGCCCGACCGCGACACGCCCATCGCTTCGCATAGCCATGCCACCGGCCAGATGCCCCGGTGCTTCGCGATGAAGCCGAACTTCATGTCGCTTCCTTCGCGAAGTAGGCAGCGGCCTTTTTTAGGATATCCCGCTCCGCCTTCAGCTTGTTGACCTCGCGCCGCAGCCGCTCGATCTCCAATTGCTCAGGCTTCAGTTGCCCGTGGCCGGGGAACGACTGCGCAGCGTCGAAGCCGAACTCCTTCACCCATTTGCGCAGCACGTTCTCATGAACGCCCAGGTCTCGGCCAGCTTGCGCCACAGATACCCCGCGCTCCCTGACGAGCTTGACCGCCTCGATCTTGAACTCTCGACTGAACTTCCGTCTCTGCATGACCCACCTCTGGCTCGATAAAACACCCAATCTCGGTGTCCATCAAACCGGCAGCAGCTCACGTCGGTCTCGGCCTCGTCTAGGAAGCAGGCCAACTTCGGCAGCTTTGGCCGGAGCTGATCGGCAACCTTCCGCCACTGTGCTCGCGCGGCTTCGGCATCGTCCTGTGCGAATGCTGTGGCAATGAAGGCCGAGACGACGCGGCGGCCGCTCTTGCCGGCATGCGCCAGCGCGTTGCGCATGAAGTGGACGCGGCACCGCTGCCAGCCGGCATTGAGCACCTTGGCTACGGTGGCCTTGATGCCCTCGTGGGCGTCAGACACCACCAGCTTGACACCGCGCAGGCCGCGGCGGGTGAGCTTGCGCAGGAACGCCGTCCAGAACGTCTCGGCCTCGGACGGCCCGATGTCCATGCCCAGAACCTCGCGCCGGCCGTCGCTGTTGACGCCGACCGCGACAATCACCGCGACTGAGACGATGCGGCCATTCTGGCGCACCTTCACGTAGGTGGCGTTCCACAGATATGGCCAGTCGCCCTCGATCGGACGGGCGAGGAAGGCCTTCACCTTGTCGTCGATCTCGCCGCACAGCCGGCTGACCTGGCTCTTGGAGATGCCGGTCATGCCCATGGCCTGCACCAGATCGTCGACCGAGCGGGTCGAAACGCCCTGCACATAGGCCTCCTGCACCACGGCGGTGAGCGCCTTCTCGGCCATGCGCCGCGGCTCCAGGAAGCCCGGGAAGTAGGAGCCCTTGCGCAGCTTGGGGATGCGCAGCTCGACGGCGCCGGCACGGGTCTCCCAGATCCGGTCGCGGTAACCGTTACGCTGGGCCAGGCGTTCGGGGTTCTTCTCGCCATAGGCCGCCCCGGTCTGGCCTCCCACTTCCAGCTCCATCAGACGCTGGGCGGCAAAGCCGATCACCTCGCGCAGCAGATCGGCGTCGGGGGTCTTCTCTACCAGCGTGCGCAGGTTCATCATGTCGTCGGTCATCAGTGGTTCCTCGGTTGCGTTGGCGTGTCGCAATCCTACCGGAGAACTGCCGATGACCACCGCAAAGCCGCCCGCCCGCTACGGCGCTATTGGGGGCGCGCGTCCGGGCGGCTTTGCTCTACCGAGCTACACCACCACCGGGGAGTACGTCATGCCAAGCTGATGAATGCTTGTGGGTACAAGTCCCATCCGGCCAAAGCCATAGCAGGCAAGCCGGGACCAAGTCTTGCGGGCGTCGCGGCAACGCGGGGTTCGAAGTGTAGACAGGAGCCATGCGGGGTGCGGGAATGAGCCTCGAAAGGTGGATGTTCGCGGAGGCCGAGTGTGTTCCCTAAACACGAAGGCAGCATGAGCATTGTCGCTATGCGAGACGATGCCGCTCGGTCGGGGTCGATGGCCGCATCACGCATGGAAGGCAATCATCGGAACATGAGAGGCCCGACCGGGTCCGTCGGATTGGTCTCCAACGGGGGGCAGCGGCAAGGCACTGCCAGAGCCGCGGTCCGAGCTGAGGTCGGGAGTCGGACTGGTCCATAGTACCTGTGAAGTCGTCGAAGGAAACGAGACGCATGGAGGGAAGGGAGCAGCCCGAGGGGAGCCCGCGCGAGAAGGCCAGGGTCCGGACACAGAGCCGGGTTGCCTTGCCGCCGAACCTCGAACGGGTGAACGCGGCGGCCAAGCAGGCTGCCCAAACCCGGTTCACAGCCTTGCTGCACCACGTCGACGAGGACGCCCTGCTTCGGGCGTTTCGACGACAAAAGCGGCAGGCCAGCGCGGGGGTCGATGGGGTAACGGTGGCGAAGTACGAAGAGAGGCTCACGGACAACCTGCGCGAGCTCTGCGGACGCGTCCACACGGGTTGCTACCGGCCACAGCCGGTGCGACGAGTCTACATCCCCAAAGCCGATGGCGGTAAGCGGCCTCTTGGTGTGCCGGCGCTAGAGGACAAGATTGTCCAAAGCGCGGTAGCCGAGGTGCTGAGTGCCGTCTATGAAGCCGACTTCCTCGGGTTCTCCTACGGCTTCCGGCCGGGGCGGAACCCTCATATGGCGCTTGACGCCTTGCACACGGCGATCATGAGCCAGCGCGTCAACTGGGTGCTCGATGCCGACATACGCAACTTCTTCGACGCGGTCGACCACGAGTGGCTATTGCGGATGGTGGCGCACAGGATCGCCGATCCTCGCATCTTGCGGCTCATCGAGCTGTGGCTGCGGGCCGGCGTTCTTGAGAGCGGCGAGAAGCAAGAAACGGACAGGGGTACCCCGCTGGGGGCGGGCATCAGCCCGCTCCTCGCCAACATCTTTCTGCACTAGATCCTCGACCTCTGGATCCATCAATGGCGCCGTCGCCGCGCACGCGGTCGCGTTGTGGCCGTGCGCTATGCGGACGACTTCGTCATGGGCTTCGAGAACAAGGCGGAGGCGCAGGAGATGCTCTTGGCCCTCAAGGCGCGGCTGGCCAGCTTTGGCCTGATGCTTCATGAGGGCAAGACGCGGCTGATCGAGTTCGGCCGGTTTGCGGCCCTCTCGCGTCAGCGGCGCGGCGAGCGGCGACCCGGGACGGCCGGTTTATCGTGAAGCACAAAACGGAAGGGAAGCGCCTGACGCGCAAGCTGACGGCGTTGCGCCAGGAAGCCTGGCGGCTCATGCACGAATCACTGACCACCCAGCACGAGTGGTGCGCCGCAGTGCTGCGTGGACACTACGGCTACTACGGCAGGCCGCACAATTATCCAGCGCTCAACGGCTTCTATCGCGAAGTGCGTCGGACTTGGCTACGCTGTCTGAGACGGCGCAGTCAGAAAAGCCGGCGCATGGGCTGGTCGGAGTTCGAGACCCTGACGGCACGCTTCCGTCTGCCCGTTCCACGCGTCACTCGCACTTGGGCGCAGGCGCGGATATGACGCGGGTTACCCTCGGGAAGAGCCGGGTGCGGGAAAGCCACCCGCCCGGATCTGTGAGGGCGAAAGCCAAATGGCTGAGCTACTCGACCATGACCCAATCCCTCATTCGATCTTGCAAGGAAATCGGCCCCGCCATTGCGATTGCCGGCAAAATCAATCGTCGGCATTCCTCGAATTCGCCCGTAACTTCGGGCTGTTCGCGTTACTTCACGGGCGACTATCTGCATTGAGGGCCGATTGGTCCCGCTCAACCACAATTTTGGTCCCGCCCTCTCAGATTTTGACGCTCACTTTGTACTCGGTCAGGAAATCCTGGAGGGTCAGGAGATTCTCGACGGACCTGACGTTGTCGTTGAGCAACGCGCGGGAACCTTCGAGGGATAATAATGGTGCAATTGCCGCATTCCGGTCATTCAGCAGTGTGTTGAATCGCTTGCGCAGCATTCCGTCGTAGTTCGGGTCCTGGATAGGCGGATACACGCTTTTGACTCGCTGTACGACGGACTGCGGCAGCAGGTCCGCGGTCGCAGCCCGCAGCAGGCTCTTCTCGCGCCCGTCGAAAACTTTGTGGGCCCAAGGGGTGCCGAACACGTATTCTACAAGGCGGTGGTCACAGTAAGGGACCCGTACCTCGAGACCCGAAGCCATGCTTAGCCGGTCCTTGCGGTCGAGCATCCTAGGCAGGTAACGCGTGAGAAAGAGGTAGCAGACCTCGCGCATGCGACGCTCGTGCGGATCGGCCGAGGCGGGCCCCGCGATGGGGGGGACTTCAGCAAGCGCCCTGCGGTACTGCGCGTTGAGGTAGCCGGGGAGGTCGAGCTTGTCCACGAGGCCGCGCTCTAGGGACTGCCAGACGGTATCCACGCTAACGCCGAACCAGGGAAACGTGTCGGACTGGAGGCGCGCGGGATCGTGAAACCAAGAGTATCCGCCGAAAAGCTCATCGGCTGACTCGCCGGACAGGGCGACCGTCGAGTGTTGCCGGATGGCCCGAAACAGCAGATAGAGCGAGCTGTCGATGTCGCCCATGGTGAACGGTAGGTCGCGCGCACGGAGCGTGCTGATCCGCACGTCCGGGTCCATGAGCTCGTCGGCCGACAACGTTATGTTCGTGTGGTCGGTGCCAACGAACTTGGCGACCTCCTGCACGTATGGGCCGTCGGGCGTGGCGCACATCGGGCCAGGCATAAAGTTGTCGGTGTAGCCGACGAAATCGATCGCGACGGACCGGAGCCCTTCGTCGCTGAAGCGACTGGCCAATGCGGTCATGGCGGACGAGTCAAGCCCCCCCGACAACAGCGTGCACAGTGGTACATCCGCAATGAGCTGCCGCTGGATCGTGTCCTCGAGCAGCTCTCGGACGCGGCGCACGGTGGTAGGGACGTCGTCAGAGTGCGCGCTGTCGGTGAGCTGCCAGTAGTTCACCTGCTTGATCCCGTCGCGGGTTACGCGCACGATGTGGCCGGGCCGTACCTCACGCATGCTGCGGAATACGGTGTTATACGGGTCGGCCACAGAACATAGCGTGCGACGAAGCCCGTCGGCGTCCATGACTCTTTCCGCGAGACGATTAGCGAGGATCGCCTTTGGTTCTGAGCCGAACAACACTCCGTGCTCTGTGGGATAGTAGTAAAGCGGCTTGATGCCGAGACGATCGCGGATGAGAAGCAGTTCCCGCGTGTGAGTGTCCCAGAGGGCGTAGGCAAACATCCCGTTAAGTTCGCTCACGGCCATGCGGGGATCGCGTTGGCCCCACTCGCGGTGGGCACGCAGCACCACCTCGGTGTCACTGTTCGTCTCGAAACGATGGCCTCGCGCGGCGAGCCGCTGGCGCAGCTCGCGGTAGTTGTAGGTCTCGCCGGTGTAGACGAGCACCAATGCGGGTCGACCTTCCTCTTCGAGAGTCATCGGCTGGCGACCGCCCTCGATGTCGATGATCGCGAGGCGGCGATGTCCCAGCGCCGCGGGGCCATCGATCCAAGTCCCCTCGCCGTCTGGACCCCGGCGGGCCATGGTGTCAGTCATGGTGGCAATCTCCAGTCGCGCGTCCGGCGCTCTTAGATCTCGATCGAAGTCAATCCATCCACAGATGCCGCACATTTTCTGCTCCGATCTTAGCCTTTGTACGCAAGTCCAGGGCCTACGTCACCGCGCCACGCTAATCGCTCATGGCAACCTGGTCGGTCCGGCTTGAGCAGCCTCGACGATCTTGACGGCTCGTGCCTACAGGCTGACGTAGCACAACACTACACACCAAACACCGACCTGTTCTGGTGGTCCGCGTCAATCTCGGTGAAGACCGATGCCAAACGAAAATGTGCCTTCCCGACGGCGCGCATTATCAGTGGAGAGGAAGGATCCACCCAGATAGTTGTCGATGATCTGGTGCTGACGAGCGGCTTGGACGAGCAACCGGACGGACCGAAGCCTCGAGACAAAGGATCGTCTTGGGTGGGAGCAATCCAGCGGGCCATAACGTAAGTGAAATCTGAGCACGCCTCGTGATCTCCTTGGGCACGCCGGCTTTGCGCCGACGCGGACGGCCGGTCGCCCACTCCTTTTGGTAGATAAAGGCGATACGCCACCGGCAGGCTCGCTGCCGGTTGATAGGGTCACGGCGACCTTACAATTGTCTTGCTTGCCCAGTTGGCCGCAATATTGCCGTGCAACTTCGACCGAATGCCGCCCTTTCTTAGGAAAGCTCGTTTCGTCGATGATCCAAGCTTCGATCTCTCCCGCTCGTTCGATGCTCGGCAGCACTAACTCACGGACCTTGGCCAACACTTGCTGGTCCGACCAGTCGCGTTGAGCGACAAATTGCAATAGCGATCGTGCTGCGCTGCTGTCCGCTCAGGAGCCGTGATCGCCGCCATCGTCTCGACACTCTCGCGATCGTAAGGCATCATCAGACCGGTACAGTAATCGCGAAGCGGTTTCGCTCGGCCTGCGTGCCGGATCAAGCTCGTAAAGACCATCAACATACGCGGAAAACCGCGACGCGACGTCCCCCGATTTTGCCAGACCCATCTCAGCCTCTCCGCATGCCTGTTGCTTCATGAGGGCAAGACGCGGCTGATCGAGTTCGGTCGATTTGCGGCCCTCTCGCGTCAGCGGCGCGGCGAGCGGCGACCCGAGACCTTCGCCTTCCTCGGCTTCACCCACTACTGCGGGCGGACCCGGGACGGCCGGTTTATCGTGAAGCACAAAACGGAAGGGAAGCGCCTGACGCGCAAGCTGACGGCGTTGCGCCAGGAAGCCTGGCGGCTCATGCACGAGTCACTGACCACCCAGCACGAGTGGTTCGCCGCAGTGCTGCGTGGACACTACGGCTACTACGGCAGACCGCTTATCCAGCGCTCAACGGCTTCTACCGCGAAGTGCGTCGGACGTGGATGCGCTGTCTGAGACGGCGCAGTCAGAAAAGTCGGCGCATGGGCTGGTCGGAGTTCGAGACCCTGACGGCACGCTTCCGTCTGCCCGTTCCACGCATCACTCGCACTTGGGCAGGCGCGGATATGACGCGGGTTACCCTCGGGAAGAGCCGGGTGGAGCTATCGCCGAAAGTTGGTGACGGCGGGAATCGGGAAGGCGGCATATCGTGGGGGTGCTTGACGCCTCCACTTCTCCACCGAAGGAGCGATATGCCGTGTCCAACGATAACGTCATCCAACTGATTCAGCCAGGAATCTTCGACGATCAACTCACAGAAGTCTTGCGCAACGGAGCACGTGCCCTTCTCGCCGCCAAGGCGGTCGAGGCCGAGGTCGCGGACTTTCTCGGCCAGCATGCCGATTTGAAGACCCGGGAGGGCCACCAGCGCGTCGTCCGCCACGGTCACCTGCCGGAGCGCGAGGTGATGACCGGTATCGGTCCGGTCGCCGTCCGCCAGCCGCGTGTACGCGATCGCGATGCCGCCGCTGCCGATCCTGGCCGCATCCGGTTCTCGCCGTCGATCCTGCCGCCCTACATGCGCCGCTCGAAGTCGATCGAGACGCTGCTGCCGATCCTATATCTGAAGGGTATCTCGACCGGCGACTTCTCCGAGGCGCTGGCGGCGCTGCTTGGCAAGGATGCTGCCGGATTGTCGGTATCCGCAATCGGCCGCCTGAAGGACGGCTGGCTCGACGAGCACACCGCCTGGCAGAAGCGCGATCTGTCGGCCAAGCGCTACGTCTACATCTGGGCTGATGGCATCCACCTCGAAGCCCGGCTCGAAGACGAAAAGCAATGCATCCTGGTGCTGATCGGCGTGACGCTGGAAGGCCGCAAGGAACTGGTCGGCTTCACCGATGGCGCCCGGGAGAGCGCGCACGATTGGCGCGATCTGCTGCTCGACCTGAAGCGGCGCGGGCTCGACGTGGCGCCGCAGCTTACCATCGCCGACGGCGCGCTCGGGTTGCCGACGGCGTGTGCGCTCAGGTTCCCGACAATCGACGCCGTTCGGTCCGATAGTGAGTCTCGATAGATCTGTCTCTCGGGAAAGCTTCGCTGAAGACCAAATGCGAAAGAGTCAGCCGCCACGCGAAACTCTTGTCATTGTCGGCGGCCATAAATGGGTTGGAACATTCAACGATGGCGGCATCCTTCAGCTGATTGATCAAGGGAACAATGGCGTGATCGGCTGGAAGAGCCGCGCCGCTCGTCAGCGCCTTCATCTCGGCAGGTTGAAGCGTAAACCGCTGCACGCCCGTAGCCGGATCGCTCGCTTTGTCAGCTCCAGGCTTTGCAAATGCAACGCTGTACTTGTCACCGTCCTTCTGGAAGGCCGCTGGCGAGCTCTGGCCGAAAACGCGCGAGCAGCGCTGCTGGGTGCACAAGACCGCCAACGTGCTCGCCAAGTTACCGAAGAGCCAGCAGCCGAAGGCCAAACGCGCGTTGCAGGAGATCTGGATGGCTGAAACGAAGTCGCCGCCGAGCTGGCTTTCGACGCCTTCATCGAGAGCTACGCGCTGAAGTACGAAAAGGCCGCCGATTGCCTGAGCAAGGATCGAGACACGCTACTGGCGTTCTACGACTTCCCGGCCGAGCACTGGAAACACTTGCGGACGACGGATGAGATGGACAAGCGATTTTTTTCATGACCGAGATGACGATTGCAGAAATCTCGTACGTCCATTCTTTTGTTCGGCTGCGCCGCGGGCCATTCTTCCGCCCCGGCCATGGATCTCGCAGCCGCCGCGCGCAGGGGCGGTCAAGGCTGGCCGCGTTTGCGGCCACCGCAAGGCTTGGCCTTGACCGGCCCGAGCACGGCGGCATGCTGGCGTGGAACGGGACTGCATTCCTGGCTGGCACTTGCCGTCAGGCGGGATTATCCTGGGTGGGCGCGGGCGACCTCGTGGCGAAGCGTGGCGCATCGGCTGCAAGCGCCACCAGGCTGCCCTATTTTGTCTTGCCGAGTTGAGGCGCCCGCGCGCCGGTTTTTGGCCGCCGTGGTTTCCATTGCGTCACCAAGCGCTCGTAGCTTTGCTCCGCCTGTGCGGCAATCAACATCTCGCGGTCGCGCAGTGCCTTGATGTTGTAGGCATACGCTGGCCCACGCCGGCTGCCTTTCTGTTGCGGATGTCCGGCTTGAAGCTGGATCGCGCGGGTCTTGATGGCGACCAGTGCCGGGCGCCCCCACAGGTAATCCTCGCCCTTCGTCAACAAATGCCAGCAAAGCACGGTGAGCTTCCGGGCCACGGCCACCGCGGCGATCTGATGGCCGCGCCGGGCGCGGATGCGCACGAAAAACGCATGCAGCGGACCGGGCGCCTTGGCCGCTGCCCAGGCCGCCTCGACCAGCATGGCGCGCGCGTGACTGCGGCCGATCTTGCTGATGCGGCCGTGATGGGCGGCGCCCAGTCCGGACTGCCGTACCCGCGGGTTCAGCCCACAATAGCTCACCAGCTTCTGCGGGCTGTTGAACCGGCTGATGTCGCCGATGGCCGCCATGATGCCGGCAGCGACCGCCAAGTTGACGCCGGTGATCGTCATCAATCTGTTGACCGCGGAATCGTCGATGGCGTCCTGCGCGATCTCGCGGTCGAGCAGGGCCAGATCTTCCGTCAGCCGGTCAAGCTCGCGGACGTGCCGATCGATCGCCGCGCGCTCATCGTCCGGCAACGGTTGGGCGGCCAACCACCCGGCCGCGGCCGTTGAAAAGATCGGCATGCGGGCACTTCGGGATCAGGTGCGCGTGCAGGATCGAATGCACCTCGTTCTTGAGCCGCGTGCGATGGCGCACGACCTGGTAGCGCCGCGCCACCAGCCGACGCTTGCGTTCCGTCTCCGCGTCAGGCGTCCAGATCTGCGGCAGGTACCCAGCCGCCTGCAGACTGGCGAGCGTGCCGGCATCGATCTTGTCGGTCTTGACGTGAGCCTGGGCGATCGCCTTCACACCTGCAGCGGATTGGCGATAATCACCCGTGCCACGAACGGGGCCAGAACCCGCGATACCGCCATGCTGTTGCCAGTCGCTTCGACCACCACCTCATCACTGGCCAGCAGCGTCTTGCCAAATCCCTCCAACGCAGTCCGCGTCATATCAACCCGGCCCGCATGTCGGAGCCTGCCATCCTCCCAAATCACCACTTCCCCGAAAGTTCGGTGGACGTCGATGCCAATCACCCGTCGCATTCGCACCTCCTGCCAATCAGACCACATGACGGGAGCTACGGGCGACACGACAACTACGGATTCGCGCTCTCAGCGCAACCGGGCGAGTCGCAGAGGCGGCCAGCTACTAACTCGAGCTCGCGGCTCATCGAATGCATCGGCCTGCCCGCACCTTTCGTGCTCCCGGTGCCTCTGTCCCGATGGTCGCACCATACGCTACGATCCTGAATATCGCAGCGGAACATCGGCACCCAGAAACTCTCATACCGGTACCAACCCGATCGAAAGCACCTTCGCCACCGTGCGCCATCGCACGATCCGATCGAAGGGCTGCCTGTCCAAACAGGACCGCGCTCGCGATGGTCTTCAAACTGCTGGAAACCGCGCAGAGAAGCTGGCGCGGCCTCGACGGCACCAACCAGTTGCCAAAACTCGTTCTTGGTGTGACATTCAACGACGGGATTGAGGTCATCGCCAAGCCGACCGACCGTCAGCCCACAACCGCCGCCGCCTGACCGGCGCCGGCCGTCACCAAAATTTGGCGATAGCTCAGCCGGGTGCGGGAAATCCGCTCGCCCGGATCTGTGAGGGCGAAAGCCAAATGGCTGAGCTACTCGACCACGATCTTCCAGGATTCCGACTTTCGCGGAATGACCTTCTGTTCCTGGGTCACGGTAACGTCTGTGTGAGACGCTCCGGGCTGCCCGGGGGTGCCCTTTGGGTGAACGCTCCTGCTCGCCCGCAGCTCCATTCCCTGCCAGTTCAAACCTTGCCATCAGATTAAGTCGACACTTCTACAGCCCAACGCGAGGCACTCGCGCGTGCACTTGTCGACCAGGGTCAGGATGCGGAAGCAGCGGCCATCGGTAAGCTGATCGGAGACGAAGTCGAGCAAGCAGCGGTCATTCGGCACTATCGGCACCACCATCCGCGTCCTGGTCCCGAGCGCCCGGACCCTTACCGGCTGCGAGCACCACGCCGAAGGTCTTCAGTAGACCACGAATTTGATTGTAAAGCGTCGTACGAATCGCGACGAGTTCGCTTCTGGCTGAGAGCAGGGCTCGGATACGACAGCTCTGCAGGCTCTTGATGGCGACGGGCCGGTACAACCGGAGCGGACCACTTGCGCGATCCCAAATGCATCGTTCACTTGTAGCGAGAGCGTCGCCGCGACATGGCGCGCGTGGATGCAGTCGATTGGAACTTCGAGAGCGCGCAGCCCATGCCAAAGCCAGATCGCCAGCGGCCCGGTTTCCATAGCAACCCGAACCGCGTCTGGAGGTAAGCGCGAAGCCGATACCCTTGCTTCAGAATTCGAATGAAGGTGCGAAAGAAGCCTCCGGCTTGGACGGAGGTTCGGGATGGGATTGGACAGCAAAAAGGACGTCCATTTGGACGGCTCAACGAGGGGGTCGGTGAGCCGGCTGGAGGTTCTTGAAGGAGCATCGGGGCGCCGCGTACGTTTGGAAGCTGAGAGAGCTCGGATCGTCGCCGAGAGTCTGTTACCCGGTGCCCAGGTGTCCGAGGTGGCGCGCAAGCACGGAGCGACGCGCTGGCAAATCTACGATTGGCGGCGGCGGTTTCGACAGCGAGGCATGTTGCCGCCGCGCGAGGTATCGCAGCCGACATTCGCGCCGCTAGTCGTGGAAGGTGCGTTGGAGGAGCGTCAGGTTCCGGCGATCAAGCTTGAGATCGCGATCGGCGATGTCGTGCTGCGGACGGACACAGCCATAGATGGCGAGCAGCTGTCCCGTGTGATCCGCGCGATGCGAGCGTCACGATGATCGCGGCCGGTGCCGATCTGAAGATTTACATCGCGACGCGGCCGATCGACTTCCGCTGTGGCCACGATGGGCTTGCGGCGAAGGTGCAGGAGATGCTTCGTCTGGACCCGTTCAGCGGCGCAGCCTTCGTGTTCCGATCGAAACGAGCGGACCGGATCAAGATTTTGGTCTGGGATCGAACGGGTCTGGTGTTGGTGCACAAGCGTCTTGAAGGTTGCAAGTTTGTTTGGCCAACGATCGCAGACGGCGTGATACGGATATCGCCGGCGATGTTCGCAGCCCTGTTCGAAGGGCTGGATTGGAGGTTGGTCCGGCCGGAAGAAGCGCGGCGTTCCCAGGCAGCTGGATGACTGCGGCAGGTTGACTCGGCAGCTATTTTGATCGTGGCACACGCGGCGGCGATGTGCTCGAAATAGCGCATGAGCATCGCGGCGCTGCGCGACGAAAACGAACGCCTGAAGGCGCTTTTGACGCAAACGCAGGCGGCCTTGAGCGAGCATCAGGGGGCGCTGGCGGCGTCGGAAGAAGCCCGACGCCGCCTGGAGATCATTCTCGGCGAATTGCGACGCGACAGGTTCGGCGCGAAATCCGAGAAGCTGCGACCAGATCAGTATCATTTGCCGCTCGAAGACGTGGAGATCGCGCAAGGCATCCTGGATGCCGCGCAGAGCCGAGGCGGCGATCCAGGGCCGATCACGGAACGCGCCAGATCATGGTTCTCATCGCAATCGCGGCTGCTTGCCTGTCCATTTGCCGCGGGTGGAGCGGATTATCGGGCCTGTGAGCACGCTTTGCCCGTGCGGTTGCGGCGCCATGACGAAGATCGGCGAGGACGTCAGCCAGCGTCTTGACGTGATCCCGGCGCAATGGCGCGTGCTGGTCACGCGCCGCCCGAAATATATCTGTCGCCGCTGCTCGGGCCCCGTCGTGCAGGCGCACGCACCGGAGCACGTCGTGCCCGGCGGGCTGCCGACCGAAGCGGCCATCGCGCACGTGATCGTCTCCAAATTTGGCGACCATACGCCATTTTACCGTCAGGCCGAGATCTATGCGCGCCAGGGAATCCGGCTTGATCGGGCGACACTGGGCAACTGGTCTGGCCGCGCCTGCTTCCATCTTCAGCCCATCGCCGACCACATGCGCCACCACCTGGCCATGGCGGATCGGCTGTTCATGGATGAGACCAAGGCGCCGGTACTCGATCCCGGGCGCGGCCAAACGAAGAAAGGCTACTTCTGGGCGATCGCCTCAGACGACCGCGGCCACAGCGGGGCAAGTCCGCCGATCGTGCTGTTCCGATATGCCCCGGTCGCAGCGGTGCCTTCGCTGAGCAGTTCCTAGATGGCTTTGGCGGACGCTTCCTGCAATGCGATGCCTATGACGGGTATGACCGGTTGAACGGAGTCGTTCGACCGCAAGGGCCATGGACGCTCGTGCATTGCTGGAGCCATTTGCGCCGGCGCTTCGTCAAATTGGTGCGCAACAGCAAGTCACCAATCGCCAAGGCCGCTGTTCGGCACATCGCGCAGCTTTACGCCATCGAAGCCATGGTGCGCGGCTCATCGCCGGACATACGGTTGGCCGCGCGCAAGGAGCACTCGCTGCCAATGGTAGCCGCGTTGAAGTCGTGGTTCGAAAAACAGCTGTCGATGATCTCCAGCGGTTCGACGCTCGCCGAGGACATCCGCTACGCGCTCAATCACTGGCAAGGTCTGACCCGCTTCCTCGAAGACGGGCGCCTCGAGCTTGACACGAACCCTGTCGAGAACGCCATCCGGCCAGTCTGCCTGACCAGAAAAAATGCGCTCTTCGCCGGTCATGAGGTCGGAGCCGAAAACTGGGCCTTGCTCGCCTCGATCGTCGCCACCTGCAAGCTCAACGACGTCAACCCGGCCGCCTACATCGCCGAAACACTCGAGACGATCATCGACGGCCATCCCCATAGCCGCATCGAAGACCTCATGCCGTGGCGATTCCGCAAAACGTCAAGCCAGCCTCAATAGGGTTGCGGCTAAGCGCTTACCTTCGATCGCAGTCCCGACGAGATCAAGATCCTGCCCGGCATCAGCCCCTTTATCGGCAGCACGCAGGCTGAAGCCGATCGACTTCAGGACGAATTCCACGAGCTGATCCAGCCCGAATTCTCCCTGACGCAGCTGCGTCAGATGATCGGCCTCGACCTCACCGGCTACGATCTCGATAGCCCGGTTCCCCGGGATCTCATCGACACAGCGAGCGCGCGCGGAGTCGCAACCGCTTCAAGCTCGTGGTCGATATCGTCGACCGCGAGAAGCCGACCATTCGCCAGCTGGTGCAGCGCCTCGCCGGCGCGCGCGGCCACTGGGTCATTGCCGGCACGCCGGAGAAGATCGCGGACAACATCCAGACCTGGTTCGAGGGCGGCGCGGCCGATGGCTTCAATGTTATGCCGGCATGGCTGTCCGGCGGCTTCGATACATTCGCCGAGCAGGTCATCCCGATCCTGCGCAAGCGCAGCCTGTTCCGCGAGGACTACACCGGCACGACCTTGCGCGAGCACTACGGACTCGCGCGGCCGGCCAGCGTCTACTCCAGCGCAGTCAAGGCGATTGCCTGAGACTGTTTCCGCACCCACATCCAGACTCGCGAACAGTAAGCAGGCATGAAGACGGCTTTCTTTCTCCTCTCCAGCCTTTTGGCCATTTTCCTCCTCGCCGCCGGGTCCTATGTCGATTTCTCAACAGGTGCTGAAGCCAACAACGCCGTGTTCAAGTCCGAGATCGACTCCATCCTGATTCGTACAGTGGTGTCGGCCTTCTTGCTATTAACGATCGGGCTGGCCAACTATTTCATTCTAAATCGACGCGACCGATAATAAGGTCCGGTTCTACGCGAAGGGCGGCCGACCGCGTCAACCGACGCAATCCCAAGGACCGAGTGTTGGAGAGTCGGCAGAAATGGGCGGTCGTTCGCCAAGGGCTAGTAAGTTCAGGTTGCGGGAGCAAACACGGTTTCTTGCGATTGATCGACAGTATAGTTCCGCGACGGATTGCGTGGCGTAAATGTCTTCCGCTCGCCGGTTGCAACGTCAGGCGACAGAAACGACGTTTACTGGGTGCCGGACGAGGATTTCGCGTAAAGTCTGTAGCGCATCGGAGAGTGCGACAACATCTTTTGGTGCGCCAAGGCAGATGCGGCTTGCGCCGGGGTCGCCGTCATTAACCGCGAATGCGATGCGTGGGGTTACGAGTATGCCGCGGCCGCGGGCCGCGGCGGCAAATTGATCTGCGGACCACTCCCGCGGCAATGGCAACCATGCATAGAACGCCGGGCACTGAAGCTTTGGGGCTTTGGGAAAGACGTCCAGGAACACCCGGTAACGCTCAAGCGCCTGCAGGCGCCGCTCACGCAGAAGATGTTCAAGCTTGCCGCTCTCGATCAGCCGCACCACCACCTCGCTCAGCATCGGAGCTACGAACCAGGCGGAGGCGTGCATAAGGAGCTCGGTTTGAGAAATGTGGTCGGTCGGGACCGTCAATGTTCCGAGCCGGAAGGCGGGAGCAAGGCACTTGGAGTAGGAGGTGATGTAGAAGGTGCGGCTCGGTGCCAAGGAGGCGATCGGCACCGGACGCTCGGTGAAGAAAAAGCCGTAAACATCATCCTCTATCACGGCGAGATCGAGCTCTTCGGCCACTTCGGCGATGCGCTGCCGGCGGGCGAGACTCATCGTACGAGCCGTGGGGCTCTGTAACGTCGGCATGCAGTAGAGCACCCGCGCCCCGGACGTGCGATAGGCCTCTTTTAGCGCCTCCGGCTTGATGCCCTCGTCGTCCATCTCGACTGGTACCAAGTTGAGGTGGCTGGCCGCCGCGATCGCTTTGAAGCCGGAATAGGTGAAGGTATCGACCAGGATATTGTCGCCCGGCTTTGCTACCAAGCGAAGGGCAATGTCGATCGCGTGCTGAGCGCCGTTGCACAGGAACAGCTGAGTCGGGTTGACGGTCAGCTTGCTATCCGACATCGAAGCAGCGATGATTTCGCGATGCTGCCAAATGCCCCCATGGGGATGGTAGCGGAGCAACGGTGCAAGATCAGCCTCGCGCATCACCTCACTGAACGTCTGTGAGAGGATCTGGGTCTCGCCGCCCTCGACGGGTACGTTCAAGGCCAAATTGATCGGCTCATCTCTAGGTGGCGGCTCGGCTCGGGCGGCTGAACGGCGCCGGACGAACGTACCCTGCCCGACATGACCGCTGACGATACCGCGTTGTTCGGCCTCCTGATAGGCTTTGCTCACAGTCCCGACGGAGAGACTAAGCTCACGTGCCAGGTCACGGTGCGGCGGCAGACGATCGCCGTCCGATAGCCGGCCATCGGCGATGTCCTGCTCAAGAGCATTGACCAAGGCTAGATAGCGCGGTCCCTCGGAAGCGAGCTGCCGAGGTCGCCAGGCGGAAAGTGGCCCGTCCAAGCTCACGTCTCGCGCTCCTTTTCCTTTCGGTCCCATCGGATGCTAGACATGAAGATGGCCGACATATTTTCTGACAGTGTAGGACTCCAGACCCTCGATGCCGCCCTCGCGGCCCCAGCCACTGTCGCCGATTCCGCCGAATGGCGTCTCGGGTATCGTCACCACCATCTGGTTGATGCCGATGACGCCGACCTCCATCTCCTCCGCTATGCGATTGGCAGTCGCGGCGCAGCGGGTGAAGGCATATCCGGCCAGACCGTAGGGCAATGCATTCGCCCGTGCGATGGCCTGTTCTAGGTCATCAACAGGTTGTACCAGCGCAAGCGGGCCGAACGGCTCTTCTCTCATAGCCCGCGCCCGGTCCGGCATATCCGCCAGGATCGTGGGTCGATACATCAGACCCGTCCCCTTCAGTCGTTCACCTCCGACCACAAGGCGCGCCGAGTGGGACAAGGCGTCGGAGATCAGGTCGTCCATGGCAGCGACACGGCGCGTGTTGGCGACGGGCCCCACTGTGGTGCCCGCCTGCAGGCCATCACCGACAACCTGCTTCTCCACGAAGGCACGAGCGTGTTCGAGGTACTCTTCGTAGACCGGCTGTTCCACGAAAAACCGTGTCGGCGAAGTGCAAACCTGGCCAGTGTTGCGCAGCTTGATGGTCATGGAGAGCTCCGCCGCGCGCTGTACGTCGGCGTCTTTCGCGACGATCACCGGTGCATGGCCGCCCAGCTCCATTGTGGCGAGGGTCAGGGTCTCTCCTGCAAGCCGAGCGAGGTGACGTCCCACGGGTGTTGATCCCGTGAACGAGATTTTGCGGATGATGGGGGAACGCAGGAGATATTCGGAGACTTTTGCCGGGATGCCGAAAACCACGTTCAGCACGCCTTTGGGGAGCCCTGCGTCGGTGAGCGCCCGCGCGATCTCCAGCGTCGTACCCGGCGTTTCCTCAGCTGGCTTGATGATGCAAGTGCATCCGGCGGCAAGAGCGGGGGCGATTTTGCGCGCGGGCGTTACTGCCGGGAAGTTCCAGGGCGTGAAGCAAGCGACGGGACCGACCGGCTCCTGCGTGACCGTCTGGCGCATATCGGGCAGGCGCGCCGGGATCACTCGCCCATAACTGCGCCGCCCCTCTTCCGCGAACCAGTCAAAAAACTCTGCCGCGGCGGTGATCTCACCCTTCGCTTCCGCGAAGGTCTTACCTTCCTCCAGGGTCAGCACAGTGGCGATATCGTCTAAACGCTCTCGCATCAGGCCAGCCGCGCGGCGCAAGATCTGCCCCCGCTCATAAGGCGAGGTGCGCCTCCAGCCTGCGAAGGCCCGGTTTGCCGCCGTGAGTGCGCGGTCTAGTTCTTCCGTCCCCGCGTGCGGCAGCTTGCCAAGCGGCTGCTCCGTCGCTGGGTTGAGAACGGTCTCGCTTCCAGCATTGGTTTCCTCGATCCACTCACCATCGATGAGGAGTGCCAGTTTCGTATACATCTTCGATTCCTTAGACGGATATGTTGCGCTCAGGCGCGAGTGAACGAGAGTCCGATTCGACCGAGCCCGATCTGTCGAGGCGGCACCGATGTGAACCGTCTCTGCTCGCAAGCAAGTGGGCTCTGCGATCGACGTTGATTTCCCCAGTGGCAGGATTCGTCCGAACTCCTTAGCCTTTAGCCCAGCGAGTAAGACCAGCATCGGAGATGATCTTCGCGATGGCCGCCTTCTGTTCGTCTGCCAACGGCAGCAGCGGCAGACGCGGGTCACCCACGCTCCGACCGAGCTGGCTCATGGTCTCTTTGATGGCCGCGTAATAGGATCCGGACTGGAAGCAACGATAGAAGGCGAAGACATCGCGGCCGAGATCATCCAATGCCTTGTCACCATTCAGGGCCTTGTCCCAGTAGTCGCGGATCAAAGGCCCTGCGATTTGATGCGCCATGGCGACAACGCCGTGGGCACCAACAGCGCGGGCGGGCACGATCATTGTCTCGTAGCCGACGAAGACACGAAGTCTGTTCCCGACACGCTGCACAAGTTCAGTCACTTGAGTAATGACGCCGGAGCTATCCTTGATCGCGACCACCGTTGGCAGTGCGGAGAGCTGCTCCACAAGGGCTGGCGTGATGTCGACGCCAGCGCGCCGCGGGCTGTTGTAGAGCATCAGCGGCAGTGACGTGTTACGGGAGATGTGTTCGAAGAAGGTGACGATCTCACGCGGACTCGGCATGGCGTAGATAGGTGGCAGGATCATGCCCCCCGCGCATCCCGCTGCCACGGCCGATTGGCACGCTTCAAGCACGTCCTCGACACGCAAGTCGGCGACGCCCGCCAGCACGGGAACGCGGCCGCCCACATGGTCAACGGTCAACTTGTAGAGACGCGCGCGCTCGGCCTTGGTGAGCGCATAAAATTCTCCGGTGCTGCCGGCCGCCACGACGCCCTGCGCGCCATTGGCGATCGCATCGTCAATGAGCGCCTTATATCTGGTCTCATCAATCGAGCCATTGACGCCGAAGGGAGTGACGAGCACGGGGAAGATACCGCCCCAGTTCACGTTGGTCATGATCTACTGTCCTATGCTGGAGATGTGGTTGAAGGTGCGGCCGCCTGCGAAGTGAGGGGGCCGAGAAGACGGGCCTGCTCAGTGAACCGGCCGACGAAGGCAGCGAGCCTCGGGTTTGCGTTCGAAAGCAGGAGTTCACGCGGAGCTCCGCTGGCTGCAACGACTCCTTGGTCCATGAAGACCACTCGATCGGCTAGCTCATAGGCGAAGCCGATTTCATGGGTGACGATCACCATGGTCATTCCTTCGGCGGCGAGCTGGCGGATCGCGGCGAGCACCTCGCCAACTAGTTCTGGGTCCAGCGCCGAGGTCGG
Source organism: Bradyrhizobium sp. 187 (assembly GCF_023101005.1). Lineage (NCBI taxonomy): Bacteria > Pseudomonadati > Pseudomonadota > Alphaproteobacteria > Hyphomicrobiales > Nitrobacteraceae > Bradyrhizobium > Bradyrhizobium sp. 187. The sequence goes on along the minus strand of NZ_CP064694.1, from coordinate 378,612 downwards.
CTCGTCGAAAAGCATGATGGTGGGCTGCATAGCGAGCGCCCTAGCGATGGCAACGCGCTGCTGCTGACCGCCCGATAATTGCGAAGGATATTTGTGCCCGGCCTCGGGAAGACCCATACGGGTGAGGAGCTCGCGACCCCGAGCCTCGGCTTCGGCGCGCGACACTTTCTTCACCACCACTGGGGCTTCAATGATGTTCTCTAGCGCCGTACGGTGGGGGAACAGGTTAAAGCTCTGGAACACCATTCCGGTTTTGACGCGCGCGGCGCTGACCTGCCGGCCAGAGAGCTTCAGCCGCTCGGCCCCGGAGCGACGGAAGAGAGGCGCCCCCTCGATGACGATCTCGCCCTGGTCTGGCTCCATCAACAGGTTCATGCATCGCAGCAGCGAGGTTTTGCCCGAGCCGCTCGCGCCAATCAGGCAGACCACCTCTCCGCGATGGACGTCGAGATCGACGCCGCGAAGTACATGGTTTTTACCATAGGACTTCTCGATGCCCCGAACGCTCAGTACGATTTCGGCGGATGTCACGGTCATCACGCGGCCTCCTTGCGCTCGAAGCGGCGAGAAAGAGCGCTGAGGGGGAACAGCAAGAGGATAAAGACGGCGCCGATCGCGGTGTAGACCTCCATTGGCCGGTAGGTGAAGCTCGCGATGTAGCCTGCCTGATAAAGCAGATCAGGGATGGTGAGCACCGAGAGCAGCGTCGTATTTTTGAGCTGCATGATGGTCTGGCCCATCAGCGGCGGCACCATGCGGCGGAGTGCCTGCGGCAGGATGATCCGCTTCATGCGCTGCACGTACCCCATTCCCAAGGCGATTGCGGCGTCAGTCTGGCCACGGTCGATCGACTGGACGCCAGCGCGCAGGATCTCGGCATAGAAGCCGCTGGCATAGAATCCGAGACCCAGAATGCCCGCAGTTTCTTTTCCGATCTGGATCTGAAGAAAGATCGGCAGGGCATAATAGGTCCACATCAGCAGCACGAGCAGCGGGATGTTGCGGAAGAACTCGACCCAGACACGGCCGGTCCAGCGCAAGATCATCCATGGGGTGAGCTGAAGCAGCGCCACAAAGAGGCCGATCGCGAGCCCGATGGCGCAGGTGTAGATCGTGTATTTCAGAGTGACGAGCAGCCCGTAGGCCAGAATGTCCCAATTCGCGAAGACGATGGAGGGATCGAATTTCATGGCACTCTCCATCAATTGGGAAGAAAGCCGGCTGGCAGCGGATCGTCCGTTTCCAGCACGAGCGTGGAGAATCCCGTTATATGAGCCATGCCCCGCACCTCCGGGATCACCGCGGGCTGGCCATCATGCCCTCTGCCCAACTCGGCGATCTTGGCCTCAAAGGGCACGCCAAGAATGTTCTCCGCTCGGTAGTGCGCGCCCACGGCCAGCTGCCCGCGGGCGTGAAGCTGGGCCAATCGGGCGGAGGTCCCGGTGCCGCAAGGCGAACGGTCGAACTTATTGCCGGCCAAAATCACCAGATGGCGGCCGCCACCCGTGATCGACTGATAAAACAGAACGCTGTCGACCTTCGGCACTCCGCTTTGATTCAGCGCTTCCTTGATTCCCAATCCCACACGGCACCAGCGGCTGGCGTGATCAATGCTGAATGGAAGATCGAGTTTATCAGCGTCGACCAATGCGTAGGTAATCCCGCTGTAAGCAATATCGCAGGTCACCGTGCCGAGACCTTCGACCTCGGAAACAACATCGGAGGCGAGCACGAAAGAGGGCACGTTGCGCAACAAGACGGACGTGAGCTGGCCGGCGTCGAACGTGCCGGTCACACGGACGATACCCGCCGGGGTCTCGATCGACATGCCGTTTTGTTCAAAGCCCTGCGGCAGAGCCCCCGTTGCAGCCAGACTCGCGATGTAGCCGATCGTGGCGTGCCCGCACATGTCGGCGTAGACGTAGGAGAAGATGAAAAACAGCCCCTGGTCCGCCTCACGGGAAGCCACCGGCACGGCCGCAGCCATGGCGGCATGCCCGCGCGGCTCATGGAGCAGTAACGTTCTCAAGCCGTCATGATTGTTACGGAAATCGTCCCGCTGCTCGCGGACGCTGTTCCCGCGCAACACAGGGATGCCTGCCATGACTGTTCGGGTGGGATGCCCTGCCGTGTGGCTGTCGATGACTGTGAAGAGACGGCTCGTACGCATGGCGTCAGCAATACTTGCCGGACTGGGGAACCACTTTCATGTCGATGCCGCGCTCGAGCATGTAACGAGTGATGCGCGAGCAAGCGAGGCCGAGCGAATTCTGCTGCGACATCCAATTAGCGAGGAAGTTGGAGAAGCCCTCGTTTCCGGCTTCGCGGCGGATACCGATCGTCGCAGGGTTGCGCAGGATCGGTGTCGGAACCACGGCCTTGCCGACGCCCTTGGAGTCGAGAAGGGCCGCATCCTGGTCGGCAATGATCATCGCATCGATTTTGCCTGACTGTAGCTCGAGTACCGCCTGGTCGCGCGTGGGCACCACGACGATGGTGGAGTTCGGGATCACGGATTCGGCGATGACTTGCATTGTGCCGCCCTTCTGCACGGCGATGCGCACTTCCTTCTTGTCCATCTCGCGCCAGGTCTTGGGCGTAAAGCCAGGACGCGCGACCAGCGCCCAGATGCCCTCGACGATGGAGCCCGGCACATAATCGATGACGAGGCCACGGCGAGGGTTCGGATTTAGCGCCACGGCAAGGTCGATTTTACCCGCCTGAAAGTCGGCAGCGAGGTTGCCCCAGGTCGTCTCATAATATTCGACTTGAACGCCGAGCAGTGTCGCGATGTCCTTGCCCCAGTCGACGAAAAATCCGGACCATTCGCCCGTGCGCGGATCCTTGATGTAGCCTGGCTCTTCCGCAACCATGACCGGAAATTTGAGCTTGCCACTCGCCTTGATGCGGTCGAGCACCAGGGAGGGGTTTTCGGCGCGGGCCGGCTTGGAAGCCGGCCCGCACAGCGCGACCGCACCAATCACAGCAGCGATGATCATACAGATCCAACGGCTCATCAGGGCCTCCTCGCATTGAACTAGGTCAATTTACTGAATGAACCATAACATAACTGTTTGGCCGCGCAAGGTTAAACTTGCGCGGCCTACTGGTTATCGCAGGCGGTATGGCGCGCTCGAAATACGTGGTGCGCGGCCCGCGACAAGGTCGGAGATGATAGCCGCAGTCATGGGGGCTCCGCTGATGCCCATGTGACCATGACCAGTGGCGAACAAGATGGACGCGTGCTTGGGATGGGCGCCGATGATCGGGAGGCTGTCTGGAGTCGATGGTCTTACGCCCATCCAGTCATTCACCTGGCTGATGGATATGTCCGGGAGCATTGTGCGGGCGTATGCTTGCAGCTTCTTGTTCTGCTTCGCATCACGCGGCGCATCGGGCCCATCGAATTCGGCGATGCCGACGATGCGCAGTCCTGCGTCGAGGGGCGTTGCAACGAAGGCTGCCGCTGCGTCGGTAACCGGGCGGCTGATGGCGCCGAACGTCCCCGGCATTGTAATGTGATAGCCACGCTCGCTGGCCAGCCACAGGGAAACTCCCAGGGAGCGGGCCAGATCGCGGCTAGTGATACCCGCTGCGATAACGACCGTGTCGTAGCGGTAGGGCCCGGCACTGGTCTGCACCGTTACACCTTCCGTGCTCGGCTCTACGGCCTCAACCCGCGCGGCCTGAATTGAAACGCCAAGCGCAGCGGCTCGCTCCATCAGACCCTCCACGAGAGCCAGAGGGGAAGTCACATGACCACTGTTTGGAAAGTATATCCCGCGTTTGTAGTCGCGGGATAAAGCTGGCTCCAATTCGCGAAGCTGGTCGGCGCTCAGCCTCTCAAAAGTCACGCCATGCTTGGTCCGCAGATTGTCCACTCGCTCATCTAGCGCACTTGGCGTTAGGTCGCGCCACACGTGGAGCGCACCGTTCGGCCGGAATAATCGTCTCCAATCGGTGTCGCCGAGCATGTCGTGATAAAGCGCGGAACACGGCTGGTTCAGAGCGTGCAAAGCCGTATACGCCGCCTCCCAAGCCTGCGGGCGCCCCGTACGCAGGAAGCGGACGAGCCAAGGTAGGATGCGAGGTAACTCCCGAGGGGCCAAGCGCACCGGGCCATTAGCGTCAGCAAACCAGCGCATCGCCCGCCACATGACACCGGGATGCGCCATGGGGAGAGCCGACCCCGCATTGTATTGTGCGCCGTTGCCCCAAGAGCAGCCATGGCCGATGCGCCCCGCCTCGACCACGGTGACGTTGTGCCCTTCCCGCGCCAGCATGAGCGCGCAACTTACGCCGACCACGCCCCCACCTATGACCGCGACCGCACGCGATTCAGCCATGTAGCATCTCCTGTTCGAGCCACGTCGCGACCGAAGCCGCCGCGTCCACGCGCCCTGCGTTACGATTGATCTAGTTTATCGAACGCAACACATACTATTGATATATAACAATCATGGCGCGCGGCGCTATTCAATGATTATCTTGTTCACCGGCAGGTTGTCGGGGCATCGCCTGAGCTGTCGCGGTGACCGCGAGGTCGAACTCAACCGGGCGACCGCCCAAACGTACGTCCAACCCAACGCTTTCCGAGGGCTAAAAATCAGAGTGAAGTTGCAAATGATCCGGACAGTGGTGATGTAGGGCAGGACGTAGCAAAGGTCGAGACCGGCGAAGCCTCGGCAAGCGAAGCCTGCCTTGTTATTTCGGAACTTCTCAAAGAAGGGGGTCTTTAAAGAAAACCCGGAGCGCCTCTCCGCGACGCTTTGAGCATGGTTTTGGAGTGCCCTCGAAAGCCGCCGCCCGACGCAGAGGGCTCAGGGGACGCACAGCTCGCGGAAGGCTTGATATTCCGTAGGGTGAGCGTAACAATTGCCCCGAAGGATGCCGCCTATGCCGATCGCTACCGTGCGTTCTACGATCTTCTTCAGATGTCGAAAGACAGCTCCAAGCTCGCCCGCCCAAGCGAGGTAATGGATCGCCAGTATTTGCTTGAACTACCGCGTTCGCTCCGCGACACGCCCTCCCGCCAGATGGAAAGGCGCGATCGCCAAAAGCTCCGTCTGCGAGATACCAATCTCAGCCGCATCCTCCGTTCGGATATTTCCCTTTGCCCAGTCCGGGGCAGTCCAAACGGTTTTAGAGGTGATGGCCGGGACCGAGTTGGTTCCTTTATGACAAATCGCAGAATGCGCTTGCGATCGGCTGCCGACGTGGTGGCCGCTTTCCAAATGTGCGGCAGGTTCTCGCCGAGTGCTTGTAGCCCTGCGCGTTCCACCGGGCCAATCAGAAGCGGCTGTTGCCCGCGCCAAACGCGCATGCTCCTGCTCGACCGCCTCGACGGCACGCAGCTTCTCTTCCCGAGCCCGCTCAAGTGAGCGCGCCATGAGACGGTTCTCGGGCTCTGCGGCATCATACTGACGTCGAGCGCGTTCGGCCTCGTAGCGGGCGCGCTCTACGCGAAGCGCCCATTGGCGCTCGAGCTGACGGCTGTCCTGCGCCAGTTGGCTCGCTGCCGCGAGTGCGATCTCATCCTGATCCGGTAACAGGGCGTCGAGGACCACCCGCTGGACCAACGCGTCAACCGCTGAGGCCCGGAGTTCCTGGCAAAGTGCAGTGCCTTCCTGATCCCGATCCGACCGGCAGCAATAGACCGGATAATCGGCATTCGGGCCAGTGTAGCGCATGCTCATGCGCCGTCCGCAACGGCCGCAGATCGCAATTCCTTGTAACAGGGCTGCCCCCTTGCGCGGCACGCCAGAATGTCCTGCCTCAAAGTGGGCGGCGTTATCTGCCAGTCGGCGCTGGTTGGCCATGAACTCCTCCCAGCTGATATAACCCGGGTGAGCAGCGCGGAGGCAAACCGCCCAGTCGGCGATCGCCACCTTGACCGTTCCTGTCAGCGATCCCGATTGGCATCGGCTCGGATCCTTTTGCCGGCAGCCATATACATACGCCCCAGCATAAGCCGGATTTTGAAGGATACTAAGGGCGCGTGCACTATCTGGCACACGCCAGACGGTCTCGTGTGGAGCTGGTCCAAGCAGCGGCCGAACCGGCAAGGACAATCCGTTCCGGTCCAAGTACCGCATCACACGGCGGGCGCTTTGCAGTTCCTGGAATTTGGCAAAAACGAGATGAAGACGGGCCTGCACCTCCTCATCAGGATTGAGAATAATCGTGCCGGCGCGACCATAGGCGAGCCCGGCTGGCAGGGGCAGCCGCAGTTCGCTCCGCGCCGCCTTCTGGCGTTCCCCTTGGTGAAGGCGCATTCGAAGCTGATGCAAAACTCCGCCTCGCTCATCATGCCGGACAAGCCCAATATCAGGCGGTCGTGGTAGGCGCGCGGATCGTAAAGCCGCTCGCCATCCGCAATGAGCACACCGAACAACGAGCACAGTTCGAGCAACTGATGCCAGTCCCGGTTGTTGCGGGCCAAGCGAGAAGCGTCGAGGCTCACCACAAGACCGGCGTTGCCAAGACCGATCTCGGCAATGAGCTTCTGGAAGCCATGACGATCCACACCGCCAGCACCGGATTTGCCCAGGTCCTCGTCAATGACCTGGAGGCGCTCCGGCGGCCAGCCCAGACCGATGGCCCGATCGACGAGGCGGTACTGCAGCTCCGTGCTCTCTTGATGCTGGCGCACCTGGTTCACGGATGACTGCCGCACGTAAACATAGGCCAACTTGGCTCGGTGCGCAGTGGTGAGCTGCTCGTCAGCGACGTTCAAGCTGCTCAGCACGACCCAGTCCCCTTCCGGGCTTGCCGGGAACCGCTTGCATTCGCCGCAGCAGCGCGGCGAACATTTGAGCGATCTGGGTTTGCGTCGTGGTCGACAGATTCCGCCACAGGCGCGGAATGTCGGCCGGACGGCAAGCTGGAGTTGCCAACGTCGGCAGGGGTCGATACGCAACGCGACCTCGAAGCGGTCGGTGGTCATCGCGAATCACCTTCTCGTCAAGAAGGCTCAGACTCGCGCTCAAATGTTGCATCAATGGGATCAGCGTACGTGCGCTGATGCGCGGCAGATCGGTGGCGTTCGGGCCAGAACTTATTGTCTCGGCAAGATCCGTCGACGCGATCCGAACCGCCCGCGGCCGGCCGTCCGGCAGCGCGAACGACATAGGCGGGACCGCGCCCCGACCGCTCCTTCAGCACCTCAAGCCGGTGCCCGAACAGAAAATGATGCGGGTCAGTAATGGTGACGTGAGACACGACCGCTCGAGAATAGGGGTGCTCTGACGTGTTCGGTGATCCCGCCACGACGCTCGCCGCTGTCGATCGCCTGGTCCATCACGCCAGCATCTTCGAGATGAATGTCGAGAGCTACCGCCGGCGCGAGGCCATCGAACGAAAGCGAGGTTCGGGGCGGCCGGCCTCATACGTCAGACCTGCCAATATCGCTGCTGATTGACGCGCCGCGACAATCAACCTGACAAAGTCCTTGCGCGCGACAATTAACGCCGCAATTATCGTTCTCCCGCGACAACGGATTCTCATCCTGATTGTCGCCCGCCTCTTATCCGGTTTGTCGCGCTACACGCCCCGTTCGCTCGCGCGTTTCGAAGTTCTTCGCACGTAACGTCCAAGCACGACGGATCGAACGCAAGCCCGGTCCGGAGAACTTCCAAGAATATCGCTGCTTTGGCGCAATGCCGGAGCCCGTGGCGCCTGGCTGAAGCGAGCACGGCACTTCAGGACAGACAGGCTGCTTTGGCGCGCGTGGTCCGAGCCACGCAAGTTCCACCGATGCCAGCCGCGAGCTCGACATGCGCGAAGAACCAGATTGTTTTACCAGAATCGTGATTCCCAGCGGGCGTGATTTCTGATTCAAACTTCATGCTGGAGAACGGCGCGCCAGCAGGGAAGACGCGACCGTATTCAGAATACCTTCCTGAACGAGCCCTGGCGCGGGCGAATGCGGGAGAGACGGTTCGCTCGATCGCAGAAGCGCTTCAGATCACCCATGCTGTGTAACGAAGTGGAAGATTCTGCCACGGTAGAACGAGGTGTTTCGCCAGGCAAGATTGGCGCTCACAAGAAGCCGGTTCTGTCCGCCGATGCTGACCGGCTGCGCAAGCGCGTTCTCTCGGAACTGCGTGTTTCGCGGGATCGTGAGCACAGATTTCACCGCATCGTGAGCAACGATTTCAGAGGATCGTGAGCAGCGATTTCAGGCGATCATGAGCACCGTTTGGCGGTGCCGGACGCTTCGGCCGACAACTCAACCGGGCTACGGGTTTCTCATTCAACCAATGAGGAAGCCTGATGCCTACCCAGAGATTGTCGATGCGCCGGATCCGAGAAGTTCTACGTTTGAGGCATCAGGGCCTGACCGAGCGCGCCATCGCGCGGACGTTGGGAGTGAGCAATGGTGTCGTGCATGGCTACGTGCGTCGCGCCCGCCTTGCCGGGCTGAGCTGGCAGCTGCCGGAGGGCATGGATGACGAGGGCCTGGAGCTGCTGCTGTTCCCGGCGCCAAAGGCTGCCTCGCAAAGCGACCGACGACCGTCCCCCGACTGGGTTTATGTGGAGAAGGAGCTACGCCGGCGCAGCGTGACACGCCTGCTGTTGTGGGAAGAGTATCGCGCCGCCAATCCAGACGGCTTTGGCTATACCTGGTTTTGCACGACTTTCGAGGCCTGGAAGCAGCGGGCGCAGCCGAGCATGCGTCAGACCCACATCGGTGGGGAGAAGGTGTTCGTCGATTTCGCTGGCGACACCATCGACATTTTCGATCCCATCACCGGCGAAGTGCGCGCCATGAAGCTGTTCGTCGCGGCGATGGGGGCCTCGAACTACACCTACGCCGAGGCCTGCCCAAGCGAGAGCCTGTCCGACTGGATCGGCGTGCATGCCAACCTGTTCAGGTATCTCGGCGGCGTGCCGAAGTTCGTGGTCTGCGATAATCTCAAGGCCGCCGTGACCAACCCCGATCGCTACGATCCCGGGATCAACCGAACCTATGCCGAGATGGCCGGTCATTACGGCACCGCGATCCTGGCGGCGAGGCCGAGGCGGCCAAAGGACAAGGCCAAGGTTGAGGTCGCCGTCCAGATCGCCCAGCGCTGGATCCTGGCCCGCCTGCGCAACCAGCGCTTCTTTTCCCTGGCGGAGCTCAATGCGGCCATCCGCGGCCTCGTCGTCGAACTCAACGCCCGCCAGATGCGCGGTTTTGGCTCCAGCCGGACCGAGCTGTTCGCCGAGATCGATCGTCCCAAGCTGGGAGAACTGCCGGACCAGCCCTACGTCTTTGCGCGCTGGAAGCGTTGCCGCGTCGCGCCCGACTATCATGTCGAGATCGACGGCCATTGGTATTCCACCCCTTATCGGCTGATCCGTGAACTCGTCGATGTCCGCATCGCCGACAAGACCATCGAGGTCTTCCAGAAGGGACAGAGGATCGCCAGCCACGCCCGCGCGCCCAACCGGCGTGGCCATACCACCATCGCCGATCATATGCCGAGCGCCCACCGCCGCTACGGCAAATGGACGCCGGGAGGATTGATCGCTGCCGGCGAGAAGATCGGTCCCTCTGCCGCGGCGTTTTTCCAGGCCGTCATCGCGGCCCGGCCGCATCCCGAGCAAGGCTTTCGCACCTGCCTCGGTATCCTGTCGCTGGCCAGGAGCTACGACAACGCGCGTGTCGATGCCGCCTGCCGACGCGGCATCCTGATCAAGGCTCGCTCCGTCGCCTCGATCCGTTCGATCCTCAAGAATGGCCTTGATCGCGCTTTTCTCGACGAGACGTCCGACCACCAGCCCCTGCACCACGGCAACATCCGCGGTCAGGGCTATTTCCACTGATAGGGAGACCCCCCAATGCTGACACATCCGACCCATGAACGGCTGATTACGCTCGGCTTGACCGGAATGGCCAAGGCCCTCCAGGAGCAGCGACGATCACCGGATCTCGATGCCCTGTCGTTCGAGCAGCGCGTCGGATTGCTGGTCGATCGGGAAGCCGCCGAGCGCGACACCAAACGTCTCACGACCCGTCTCAAGTTCGCCGCGTTGCGCCAGAGCGCATGCGTGGAAGACGTCGATTTGCGCACGCCACGCGGTATCGATCGCGCCGTCTTCGCCAGGCTCGTCGGCGGCGACTGGATCGACCGCAACGAGAACCTGCTCGTCACAGGGGCAACCGGGCTCGGCAAGAGCTGGATTGCCTGCGCCCTCGGCCACAAGGCCTGCCGCGACAATCGTTCGGTCCAGTATCACCGCGTCCCGCGCCTGTTCGAGGCGCTCGCCCTGGCTCGCGGCGACGGCCGATATGGCCGGCTGCTCAAAACCATCGGCCGCGTTCAACTTCTGATCCTCGATGATTGGGGCCTGTCAGTTCTAAATCCGCCCGAACGGCGCGACCTTCTGGAGATCCTCGATGATCGCCACGGTCGCGCCTCCACCATCGTCACCAGTCAGGTCCCTGTTGAACATTGGCACGACGTTATCGGCGACCCAACCCTCGGCGACGCCATCCTGGACCGCCTCGTTCACAACGCTCACCGCCTTCAACTCTCCGGAGAAAGCATGCGAAAACAAAACGCCCGCAATCACACTCTTGACGCCAACTCAAACCCCTGACCCAATAACCATGTCGGCCAAAGCGGCTGCTCACGATCGCGCGAAATCCCTGCTCACCATCGCGTGAAATCACCGCTCACCATCAGCGAAATGCGCAAGAACCGTTCACCTTGCGGAAGCTGACACAGGAGCTGGCCGCGCGGCGTATCAAGACAGACGTGCGGGTCGGTGTGTTGTGCATGCCGAAGGGCTGAGTTTCAAAAAAACGAGACTGCCAGCCGAACAGGATCGTCCCTACATCGCGCGTAAACGGGCCCGCTGGAAGGCCCATCAAGGCCAAGATTGACGCTTCACGGTTGATCTTTATCGACGAGACCTGGATCAAGACCAACATGGTGCCACTGCGCGGTTGGGGACCAAGTGGAGCGCGGCTCCAAGCATCCGCGCCTTTCGGTCACCGGAAGACGATGACCTTCATCGCAGCTCTGCGGCACGACCAGATCAGCGCACCTTGGGTTATAGACTGCCCCATCAATGGCGAACTCTTCGCCCTCTAGTCGAGAAGGTGCTGGCTCCAACTCTGGCAAAAGGCGAGGTCGTCATCCTCGACAACCTCCGCAGCCACAAGGGCCAGTCCGCTCGAAATCGCGATCCGCGCCGCCGGAGCGCACCTGCTCTTCGTGCCGCCCTACAGCCCTGATCTCAATCCGATCGAATAGGTATTCGTCAAGCTCAAACACATGATGCGACCTGCGGAGCCGCGCGATCTCGAGGCAACCTGGCCTAAGGTGGGCGAACTCCTCGGCCTCTTCTCTGCGGAGGAGTGCGCCAACTACCTCAAAAAGTCAGCCTACGTTTCCGTGTAAAAAGCATCGCGCTCTAGCAGTCCGCATCCGTATGACGCTGCCCATGGGAGGGAGAGTTCTTTCGCTACTAATCACCCTGCGCGGTTGGCCGCTCTGATTTGGGCATCTCGGAGCGTCGGCACTCATGCGGCAACTCGCCATGGCGATCTATCACGATAGCCGAAGACCTGTTCCTTGTGGTGTGATCCTGTTGATGATGTGCGTCTGGTCGGAAGAATTCTCGAAACGGGGCCAATTGGGACGGCATATCACACCGCTTCCGACCGGCCTCCGGGGATATCCAGATCCATTTCGACTGAAACCTCGACAATGGCTTCTGCATGATGGTCATTTTCCGCCAATGCGTATTTGAGCGCTTGAGCACGTGTCAGGAACAGGCCTCCAAAAATACCGCTTTGCTCGCGGGCGACCCAGTTCCCGCGGCTATTCTTGCCAACAAAGACGACTAATGGTCTGCGGCTGGCAGAAGGGCACTCCTCGACTTTGTGTGTCATAGCTTTGAAGGGCTCGTCCATCGGTCAGCTGCATACTCGTTGACGACTGCCGTAGCATACTCGTTCGTCCCGTATAACTTCGAGCCCAGGCCCTACCGATCTCATAAACGCTGCTGTGCTAAGCGTCGGCACCGCGCCAGCCGCAGGGCCCGGAGTCCTTGGTACACTTAGCTCACGTTGGGAGACAACCAACTCGATACTCACCGTCTTAGGCCGACAAAAGCGCCGGGACCGCGCAGTTGGCGTGATCTGCCTAAAAAATGTGTCCAGAAGCCGCACATTCGTCCGAACCACTCGAGAAACAGTTATCGGCAACCTGATTGAGGCTTGCTCTGCGTTCGCTACACCTTTTTCGTTTACCTCAAAGCAACAGACGTGCCATTTTGCTCATGGTGAATAGGTCTTGCTTACCAGATGCACGCGGCCCAGCATACCTAGGGAGTGGCCCAACCAATTGTGTCGGTTCTTCGCCATCAGCGGTCTGGTAGCGAACATCGATCGCAAGAGACGATACCAACCGCCGCTCAGGACCACATTGGCATACGCTAGGCGATGAGGCGTTATGCTGCTTGGCCTAGATCCATGAATCAGCCAAGTGAGCTCCTTGCGCGCGATCTACGGCAGCGTTGCGTGTGCGGCTCTGGACGGCATCGCTCGTCGAGCCGATGAGCCGAATGGGTGGCAACGCTTGCAAGGAAAGCTACGCTTGCGGATCGGCGCCGTTCATTTTCGCCGTGACGATTAGGCTGTACATGGGCTCCGCGGGCCGTCCGCCGCGATCAGAGCCGCAGAACACCGAGGAGTTCCGGCCTCGCCGAGCTTGCGAAGGCGATTGCTGCCGCAGCATTGACAAGCCGTAGGCCCGTCGATCACTACGGGCTCCCGGGAAGGTGCACGGGGAAGGTCTGGCGCCCGGCGCGGCTTGCGCGTAAATCCGCGCACCGTGGCCGTCTTCGCCATGGCCGTTCTGCCGCCAGCTCGTCCTCGGTGGCGTCGCTTCCAGCTCTTCGAGTACCAACGCGAATTGCTCGATCAGCCGCGTCGAACGGTCAGACCGCAGACCATAGATCTGATGGTTTAGGTTGGCGATCTGCAGCTTATGCTGTGCGATCAGCGCCTCGTCTTCCGACACTTTCGCGCGGGCGACCGCGAGTTCGGCGGCGATCTCCAAACCCTTCGTGCGCTCGACTGCCAGTGCTTTCTTCAGGGCGGCAATCTCATCCGGAACAGCGTCGCGGTCGGCATCCATGCGGCGCAGTGAATCACAGATGGACGAGATGGGACTCGCCAAGAGCGATCAGAATGATGCGCGAGGGCTTGCCGAACTGGTGCGGGTTGGATGGTATCGAGAGGTCAAAGTCAAAAGTGAGGAGAGCCAGAAGATCCGAGCGATCCTCGTCGCCAGATCTCGGCTAGTGTCCATGCGCCGAGACATCGAGAACCAGGTTCGCAGTTTGATCAAGGAACGTGGATTACTATTCCCTCGCGCGATCGGCCAACAGTTCCGCAACCAGGTCAGCGAACTCTTGGGCGTTGATCATTTGCTTCTTAGGGTAGTATCGCCGCTGCCCTCGATCCATGAGAACGTTTGTCAACAACAAGGTAAGTTCGACAACGAGGTCCACCGGTTGGCAAAGCTGGACGAGACAACGCGTCGCCTGATGACGGTCCGGGGGGTCGATGTCGTGACGGCCCTAACGTTCCGCCACACGATCGATGACCCCTCCCGCTTCCGATCGGCTTCGACGGTCGGCGCCTACCTCGGCCTTCCGAGGCGCAGCCAATCCGGCGAAACCGACGCCAATGGAAAGATATCTCGATGGGGCGACCGGCTTCTCCGAACTTAGTTGTTCGAGGCCGCCACTGTCCTTCTTTATCGAACCAAAAAGTGGTCCTCCGTAACGGCCTGGGGCATGAAGCTCGCCAAGCGGATCGGCATGAAGAAGGCAAAGGTCGCCATCGCCCGAAAGATCGCCGTGATTCTCCCCTGCATCTGGGTCGATGGTACATCGTTTGACTGGGGCCAGCCGAAGCCAATCTGATATTTGCTCGCAAATTCCTGGTCCGGTCCGCCGGACTGGCGATGTCCCGCTGGGCGGTGGTCGTGGTGGCGGTTCGCCCGCACTCCGCTGCAAACGTTGAGGCGCCCGATCCGGACATATCATGAGGCGCTCGCGACCTCGGAAAGGACCATGACCCCAGCTACGACATCAACCCAACTCCGCTGAAGCGGCCAACGACGTCGGTTGCCAATCCCGCCAGGCAATCGTCTCGCCACCCGCGATCGCTCCGACTCCGCAACCTGACCCGCTCCGACGGAGCAATCGCTACCGGCGTGTCACTGGAGAGAAAAAGAAGGGTAGCTTGACAACAAACCGCAATTAAAGGGCCGATTGACAATCTATTCTGGTGAATCCCAGCCTTTAACGGTGACGACCTGCCGCACAAAGAATTTGCCGAGCTTTTTTGAGTGCGACGGAAGGATTGTTCGGCCAATCTCCGTAAGTTCAGAGGTGTGTGCGGCATCTGCACGAGAATGGATCAGCTCGCTCCGATCGTTCTCGATTTCAACGCTTCGGCCCGCTCAAGGCATACTCGAATATATCCAGACCTTCCGTCAGCGTTTCACGGTCGATCGTGAGTGCAGGAAGAAATTTCAGGACCTGATCAATCGCTCCGCATCGCTCAATCATTAATCCGTGTTCAAATGCCCTCCGTGAGGTCGCCTGCGCGATCTCGGTCGTCTTGCAATCGAACCCAAGCGCCATGCCTCGCCCCCGAACAGCAAAACCGTTTCCGTGCTTGTATGCAATGTTCTCCAGCCGGTTTCGCATAAGCAATCCCATGCGCTTCACCTCCTGCACGAATGTCGAGCTGCGCCAATATAAATCTAGAGCAGCCTTTGCGGATACGAGCGCAAGGTTATTTCCCCGGAAGGTGCCTGTGTGTTCTCCAGGGTGCCATGCGTCGAGCTCCTCCTTAATTAACAACATTGACAGTGGTAAACCATATCCACTTAGCGACTTTGACATTACGACAATGTCTGGGTTCAACCCCGCGAACTCGAAGCTAAAAAAATCGCCCGTACGACCACAGCCCATTTGAATGTCGTCTACTATGAAAACGGCGCCAGCATCGTTTGCTATGGTCTGAATTGAGTGCAACCATTCCTTGCCGGCGACGTTTATGCCTCCGTCGCCTTGAACAGTTTCGACGAGAATGGCAGCCGGACTGTCCATACCACTGCCCTCGTCCCTCAGCACCTTTCGCAGGTAATCGGACGTATTCTCAGCCGGACCAAGATAGCCATCATACGGCATGAAAATTGCGCCAGATAGTAAAATGCCGCTTGCTTTGCGGTAACAGCGATTTCCGCTCGCGGCAACGGCTCCTAAACTCATGCCGTGATATCCATTCGTGAATGAAATGACATTTTGACGCCCGGTGATCTTGCGGGACAGCTTTAGAGCTGCCTCAACAGCATTAGCCCCGGTCGGCCCCGTAAACTGAAAACGGTACTGCAGATCGCGTTTCTTAAGTATAACAGAGTTGAAGGTCTCCATAAACTCGCCTTTAGCAGGAGTGGCTAGGTCGAGACCGTGAATCACGGCATCCGATGCCAGGTACTCGATTAGAGCAGCTTTGATCTCCTGATTGTTATGGCCGTAATTTAGTGCTCCCGCACCGGAGAGGAAGTCGATAATTTTGCGGCCGCTGTCGGTCAGCATGATGGACTCTCGCGCTGTGGTGAAAACAGCTGGAAAGGAGCGTGAGTACGTGCGCACAGCGGATTCTAGAGCTTCAATGGTGGTCATGCTCATGTGTGTACCTGCCTTTGTTTAACAAAGCGCGTTACCGAAAGCGCTTGCCAACGCGTTATCTCTTCGGAAGGAAAGCACGTGTTCGCTCTGGCGGTCCTACTTAGCGCCGTGAGAAACTCCTGCCCCCAAAGTGGACGGTTCATCAGCGTTTGAGCCCAGTACGGTAGGCGCGGTCGGATATGCCAGAAGCCACCAGGAAGAATATGGGTCTCTCCCTGTCGCAGAAGCCAGCTGTTTTGCGCATGCGATACTCCCTCGCTTGTGTTGTGCCTAAAAAAGCAATAGCCATGCCAGCCAGATTCAGAGCGTAGTCCTGAGAATTTGCCAGCAAACAGGATTTGACGCTCGGTGTCTTAGACCGGACATCATTTGCGCCACGTCAGAAATCGGACGGGATTGTAGAGGTGGTCGCAGGAATGGCACCGGGCAGCTGGCAAAGCTCGCTGCAGGTGAGGCTCGCGCACTACTCTTCCTCGAAAGGAAAGGAGGCCGACGATCGAGGAGCAGCAATGCACAAGCAGATCGATATATCCACGCGGCAAGCGGCAGCCAGCCAAGCTGGTGCTGTGTCGCGCCTTAATTCGAGCACTTCCGGGTCGCGTAGCTCCTGCGGAGTTACGCGCCGGCTGCTGGGTGGACGAATTCAAATCATGATCGTCCTGACCGTGCTGATTCGTCGCTTTCAAGTGCTGGTCGCCACCTTGAACTTTAGGGTGATCCATCACAGCAACTCGTCTGTTATCCCGGGCTATGGCAGCGCTCGTCAAACCTCGATCTTGCGACTGAAGAGGTCCATGCCGGCGGCGAGCTACAACCAGCGCTCCACCGTCAAAATGTAGGATGTCCCCAGCGCCAGTGTCGATGCGTCATAGCCGCTATTGCGGATCGATGAATTTCGGCAGCGTGAGTACGTCATGGTCAACACCTAGCCAACTCCGCGCAAAATTACGCATCCGGGGAGCGGCCCCCTGGCGTGCTTTGCTGGCATTTGTTGACGAAGGGCGAGGATTACCTGTGGGCACGCCCGGCACTGGTCGCCATCAAGACCCGCGCGATGCAACTTCAAGCCGGACATCCGCAACAGAAAGGCAGCCGGCGTGGGCCAGCGTATGCCTACAACATCAAGGCATTGCGCGACCGCGAGGTGTTGATTGCCGCACAGGCGGAGCAAAGCTACGAGCGCCTGGTGAGGCAATGGAAACCACGGCGGCCAAAAACCGGCGCGCGGGCGCCTCAGCTCGGCAAGACAAAATAGGGCAGCCTGGTGGCGCTTGCAGCCGATGCGCCACGCTTCGCCACGAGGTCGCCCGCGCCCACCCAGGATAATCCCGCCTGACGGCAAGTGCCAGCCAGGAATGCAGTCCCGTTCCACGCCAGCATGCCGCCGTGCTCGGGCCGGTCAAGGCCAAGCCTTGCGGTGGCCGCAAACGCGGCCAGCCTTGACCGCCCCTGCGCGCGGCGGCTGCGAGATCGATGGCCGGGACGGAAGAATGGCCCGCGGCGCAGCCGAACAAAAGAATGGACGTACGCGATTTCTGCAATCGTCATCTCGGTCATGAAAAAAATCGCTTGTCCATCTCATCCGTCGTCCGCAAGTGTTTCCAGTGCTCGGCCGGGAAGTCGTAGAACGCCAGTAGCGTGTCTCGATCCTTGCTCAGGCAATCGGCGGCCTTCTCGTACTTCAGCGCGTAGCTCTCGATGAAGGTGTCGAACGCCAGCTCGGCGGCGAGCTTCGTTTCAGCCATCCAGATCTCCTGCAACGCGCGTTTGGACTC
This sequence comes from Bradyrhizobium sp. 187, assembly GCF_023101005.1. NCBI lineage: Bacteria > Pseudomonadati > Pseudomonadota > Alphaproteobacteria > Hyphomicrobiales > Nitrobacteraceae > Bradyrhizobium > Bradyrhizobium sp. 187. The sequence continues at coordinate 361,126 of NZ_CP064694.1, read as the reverse complement.
TTCGGCAACTTGGCGAGCACGTTGGCGGTCTTGTGCACCCAGCAGCGCTGCTCGCGCGTTTTCGGCCAGACCTCGCCGGCCGCCTTCCAGAACCCGAGTGCGCCATCGGCGATGGTAAGCTGCGGCGCCACGTCGAGCCCGCGCCGCTTCAGATCGAGCAGCAGATCGCGCCAGTCCTGCGCGCTCTCGCGGGCGCCATCGGTGAAGCCGACCAGTTCCTTGCGGCCTTCCGGGGTCGCGCCGATCAGCACCAGGATGCACTGCTTTTCGTCTTCGAGGCGCGCTTGAAGATGGGTGCCATCGGCCCAGATGTAGACGTAGCGCTTCGCCGACAGATCGCGCCTCTGCCACGCGGCGTGCTCGTCGAGCCAGCCATCCTTCAGGCGACCGATGGCGGATGCCGACAACCCGGCAGCATCCTTGCCGAGCAGCGCAGCCAGCGCCTCAGCGAAGTCGCCGGTCGAGACACCCTTCCGGTAAAGGATCGGCAGCAGCGTCTCGATCGACTTCGACCGGCGCATGTAGGGCGGCAGGATCGACGGCGAGAACCGGATGCGGGCAGGATCGGCGGCGTCCGCTTCGCGATCGCGTACACGCGGCTGGCGGACGGCGACCGGACCGATGCCGGTCATAACCTCGCGCTCCGGCAGGTGACCGTGGCGGACGACGCGCTGGTGGCCGTCCAGGGTCTTCAAATCGGCATGCTGGCCTAGAAAGTCTGCAACCTCGGCCTCGACCGCCTGGGCCAGCAGGGCACGCGCTCCATTGCGCAAGACTTCTGTGAGTTGATCGTCGAAGATTCCTGGCTGAATCAGATGGATGACGTTATCGTTGGACACGGCATATCGCTCCTTCGGTGGAGAAGTGGAGGCGTCAAGCACCCCTACGATATGCCGCCTTTCCGATTCCCGCCGTCACCAACTTTGGGCGATAGCTCCTCGGCGGTTCGATCTCCGAGCTTGAGCTAGTCGTCCGTGAAGAGCTCCCAAGCTGTTGATTTGGAATCTGGAAACGGCGTTTTGCCGTGACCGGATTTGCCGGAAATCGGTTTTTCGATCGGGATTCCTTGCAAACTTGATTTGTGATTCACTCGCCTTTGACTGGGTTGGCGAGGAACGAGATGCGACCACGGGAGCGGATCCAGACGGGAGCGCAGGACCTTTCCGGTCCCGGCTCGATCAGATCATCGACATGAAGCATCCGCTGGTCGCGCTGGGCCGCACGGTGATTGGAGTTCCTGGAGGAGCGGTTCGGCGAGGTGTACACCGATGATCCCGGGCGGCCGCCGCTGCCGACGCGGTTGATGGCGGGGCTGGCGATCCTCAAGCACACCTACGACCTGTCCGACGAGGTGCTGTGCGAGCGTTGGGCCGAGAACCCCTATTACCATACTTCTGCGGCGAGGAGTTCTTCCAGCACCGGCTGGTGTTCGATCGCTCGTCGCTGACGCGCTGGCGCAACCGCATGGGCGAGGAGCGACTGGCTGCGCTGATTCAGGAGAGCCTCTTGCCGCCAGGACCAAGGCGATCAAGCCGTCTGACTTGTCTCGGGTGATCGTCGACACCACGGTTCAGCCCAAGAACGTGACGTTCCCCACCGATGCGAAGCTTCTGAACGGGGCGCGCGAGAAGCCGGTGCGGCTGGCGCAGCGCCATGGGGTGAGCTTGCGTCAATCCTATGCGCGGGTGGGCAAGTTCGCCCTGATCCAGCATCAGCGCTACGCCCACGCCAAGCAGTTCAAGCGCGCCAACCGGGCGCTCAAGACACTGCGGACCTATCTCGGCCGCGTGATCCGCGAAATCGGCCGCAAGATGGCAACAGCGGGCTCGAAGCCGCGTTTGCAAAGCTGCTGCCGCTGGCGCGGCGCGTGCGCGAGCAGCAACAGCGTCCTGCGGTGGCCCGTCTTGAAGAACCCCGCATACGCGGGTGCCTTCGTCTATGGACGAACCCGCTTCCGGCCACCGAGGCGGGAGGGCGCCCTGCCGCAAAAGGCTCAGCGGGCGATTGAGGAGTGGCGGATCGTCGTCAAAGATCGATATCCTCCCTATATCGACTGGCCAAATTTATAAAAAACTCCGAGCCGTCATCAGAGAAACCGAGCCGAATACATGCGCATCAGAACCCGAGGCGCCTCGCAATGGCGAGCTTCTGCTCCACGGCATCGCCTGGTGTGCACGACGTGGCCATAAGATGTACGTCCGCTACAGGGGGGGCGGCGAGCATGTATGCAATCACCTGCGGACCCAGGAAGGCCAGCCGACCTGCAACACATCCGGGCCCCCCCTATCGATGCGGCCGTTGCCGATGCATTCCTAACTGCATTAGCGCGGGCCGAACTTGATCCTTATCGCACTCCCGCCGGGTGCCTTACGGCCAGCGCAGAACGAGAGCTCGAACACAAGTGATACACGGCGGCGCTCGCCGAGCGGCAGTTCAATCGAGCTGATCCCAGCCAATCGCCTGGTCGCCTCAGAACTCGAGCGCCGATGGGAAGCGGCGCTAACCGATGTGCGCGCCGCCGAAGAGGCGCTTGCCCGACAGACGCCCTCCAAAGCCATCACACAAGGGCCATAAGCAAGGAGCTCGACAACAAGGTGATCAGCCTCACCCGCCGCTTGCCGCAGATATGGGCTGACGAGACTATCTCGGATGCGCATCGCAAGGCGTCGTTGCGATGCCTCATCGAAAAGGTCGTCCTCGACCGCGGTGAGCACGACTTGGCCCTGGCCAGGATCGTCTGGCGAGGAGGCGCCGTGACGGAGCTCGAGGTGAGGATGAGCGTCAACTCCGTCACCAGATTGACGCGAGGCACAGAAATGCGGGCGCTCACGGTTGCCCGCGACGGCGTCCCAGACGACGAGATCGCCGCATTCCTTACTCAGGAAAGCCACCGCTCTCCTCATTGCCCCGAAAGGTGCTGCCCATCAACGTTGGGCGGCTCCGTCGTGCCGCTACCATGAAGGTGACTACCCAGCGCAACCGACTCGGTGCATGCCGACTCACTCCTCAGCCCGCCCGAACTGGCCCGAACGCTTGAGATCCCGGTGAACTGGATGTATGTGCAGATCCGAAGTAAGCGTTTGCTGATTGATCGCAGTCAAGCCGCGCCTATCCCTGTCCGAATACACCATCTGGCGCTATCGGAGACCTTCGAAGCCAGGTCATTGCGCAACAAGAATCTGTCAGCCTAGGAAGAAAGGGCATCAACATGGATCGAGCAGGTAGCCAAGCTGGGCGTTGGTGATTGTCACCACGCCATCAGCCGGCGCCGGCCACAGGAAGCGGCCGCGCTCCAGCCGCTTGGCATAAAGCGGCATGCTCAGTCCATCGTGCCAAAGGATTTTAATCAGCTTGCCGGTTTTGCCACGGAACACATAGAGGTCGCCGCCGTGCGGGTCTCGCGTGAACGCTTCCTGCACCAGCAAGGCCAGCGAGTTCATGCCGCGACGCATATCGGTGTGGTCGGTCGCAATCCACACCCGCACGCCCGACGCAATGGGGATCACCGTAAGCGTCGATCTGCCAGCGCCGCGACGGCGGCCTTCAGCGTCGCCGCGTCGACCGTACCCGTGATCCGCATCCGAGCCCGGCAGCAAAATCGATCTCGATCGACCCGCCGCAGATCGCCCCACTCCGCAGCAGCGAACCGCTCGTACCCGCTTCATGCACGTTCACTCCGTGAAGGAGAAATCGTGCGGCCCAGCGGGCCGAGGGCTCACTGACAATCGTGGACTCTACGGTGCTCAGCGTCGAGCTTGTGCAGGAGTTGGGCCCAGAAGCGCCTTACTCGACAGCAGCTGATTGCGGCTGCACGCACAAAGGGAGCGGTTTGATCGAAGAAGCCGCAGACGACAAAACGATGACGATCAATTTTGCGCTTCAGACGATCGATGGAAGCGTGGGCTGGTGTCACTCGGCGGCAAATCTTCGGGTCGCATTCACAAGTGATATCACGCGAACGCGTCAGTCTTCGTCGAGGGGCAACAGAACTGCACAAAAGTCGAGGCTGGCCCCGCCACACGGCACGCCGCCATCTGCGCAGCGCATGGCGCGCACGTCGGATTTTGCGCGAAACGGGTAGTTTTCGCACGACAAAAGCGCTGAAGCACGGAGGCGAGCTTACGAAAAGCGAAGAAGGTGGCGCCCAGTTTCTCTTATCGGGTAGGGATACGCCGGAACTGCTTCAGCCTTTTGAAGAAGCGCTCGACGTGGTTGCGCTCACGACAGGTGGCTTTCTTCCAGCGGAACGGCTTCTTCCGGTGGGATTTGTTGGGAAATGTTGGGGATCGCACCTTGATCACGGATGTAGGCACGAACACGATCGGCATCATAGCCTTGGTCGGCGATGACGACGGTGCGAGGGCTCAAGGCCTTGAGCAGGGCCTCGGCGCATCTGACGTCGTGGGCCTTGCCGGGCGTGATGATCAGGCGGACCGGGCGACCTTTCGCGTCGACGCGCGCGTGGATTTTCGTGGTGAGGTCGCCCCGGCTTCAGCCCACGCAACGATCTCCACCCCGGCCTGCTGATGCACGCGCACGATCGAAATGTCGATCAACTGAACCTTGCCGTCGTGCGCATTGACGACGGCAACCATCAGCCGATCTCAGGTTCCTGCTTTGCGCCAGCGGTTGAAGCGATTGTATGCGTCGTTTAAGGCCCGTGTCGCTCAGGCAGATCGCGCCAGGGTGCACCCGCGCGCAATATCGAGAAGATGCCGTTGAGAACCTTACCGTTCTCCTTCGGCTTCGGCCCGCGCCGATCCATTGGCAGCAGCAGCTCTATAGCGCTCCACTCGAAACCAGTCAGATCGTATCGCAGTCCGAAGCTTCAGAGCTTGAATGACGGTTCGATGGTACGAAAAGCGTCTATTGAGTACAGAAGCCAATGCTCAAGCTGCCAACCGCAAGGGGAGGCAAGAAGAACAACTGGCAACAAACAGACAACGTGGATTGCTGCTGCGCATCCAGGCAGCGGGATCTCGCATTCTTGAAGGGACCAACTACTCCGGAATATGAAAGACGTTAGAGACGGTCCACTTCGGAAGCGCTCGTAATCCTTCGAATGCTAGCCTCACGTCAGGTGGTGCGGCATTGCCGCAGCCTTTGGAGGGACGGGTTGGAGGTGAGCAACCTTAAAGCTCCCGCTGTGAAAGCAAATCAGGCGAGAGGTCGGGATAGACCCGGGTTGGGTGAGAGGAAACTGGGTCGCGGCGGGCAGCATGCGGCGTAGTAGTAGCCGTCAACCGGCCCTGCCACTTTGAGGCTCAAAAGATGCTCATTCTCGCGGAGTGACAATCGCTCCCAGATCTCTATGCTAACGTCTGCGACGTGGTTGTCAGCTACTTCGAGTGGGCGAAGAACCTGACGTGCATTCTGTTCGGATTGCTGGAACGACGGCCCGAGAAAGGCGAAATCAGACCATGGCCACTGCGTCGAACAGATGACTGGCACCGAGTTCCCTGCCGATATGCGGGATCACCTCTTCAAGGGGGCGCAGAGATCGAGCTTGCCCGGCGCTGGTATCGCCCTTGAGCTTCGACCATTTTAAGACGTTCCCGCTAGTAGGATACAATTGTCCCCAAGCCGTGCTGCTCTGCGATGTCGAGTATGGCGGAACCTATCGCGATATCATGCAATGCAAGGCCGACGTTGAAAACAACAACGCGATCGGCGTTCTGAGCTCTGCCGGCGATCCTTCCTACGATGACATCGCTAACAGATCCGAGAACTCGGGAAATATCCCTATAAGGGGAGCCTGTAGCAATAACGTAGCTTTTGAATTGCTCAACGTCATCAGCCAACAATAAATCCGAAGCCGTCGTTATATCCTGTGACCATCCACGAACATGGACGGGCAGAACCAAGCTGCCCTCCTTGACCCATCCGAACTGGAAGGCCACGTCCTCCAATCGACTTGTAGCGGTCACGACGATGTCAGCGGTGCGGATCGCGGCCTCAGCTCCTTTCGCGCGAACGATCGTTTGTTCGGAGCAGGTCTGTTCAGCCAACCGGCTTACGGCAGTCTCGTTGATATCCACCACTTGGAACTCCGCGGCGGGGTGAATCAATGAGAGCATTTTTACATGGTACAGGCCCTGAAGACCGGCACCGACTACCGCTATCCTATCCACGCGGTCCGGCGACAAGTACTTGCAGGTGATAGCCGACGCTGCCGCCGTCCGAACCGCTGTGAGGTAAGTCGCATCCATCACGCAGACAGGTAGGCCCGTTTCCGGGCTGTTTAATACCAAGAGTCCAACCATGTTCGGCAAGCCAACCTGCTGATTACCTGAGAAACCAGCAATCCATTTGAGGCCAGCTCGGCGTTGCTTTGGAAGCCAGCCAGCCATTGCGTGAATGAATGTGTCGCGAGTTGGATGGATTCCGATCTTAGGTGGGTTCTCGAATGCGCCATTGCCGTGATCACGAAGAGTCTCTTCGATAACGTCTAGTGCTGAGGCGAGTGGCAGATTAGCCCGCGTCACATCATTTCGACTTAGCCATCTTACGATACACATCGTTACCTCGTCTGTTGATGTCGAGATCGCCTTGGAACGGTTTGGTCATCCGTTTTGGAGGAGGGATCGCGCCGAATTGGTCCAAGCAAAATTTCAGCTGAGGTTCGGCGATTTGCTGCTGATCATCCGGTGACACGCGCGCCTCACGTACATCCAGAACCAACTCATGGCCGAAGCGAACGTCGGTGTTGTTTTTTGCTGGGTGCTTGCGACAGTAACTCTCGCCGAGACTGGTCAATCAGTCTTGATTGTGAATGCCGGCAGGCCAGCGATTGGAGCGGCTTGCGAATGTCATGCCCTCGGACGCAAGTTATTTGGCGTGATCATTCGAGGTCTGAGCATCATTTTCTCCCCGTACTGCTATGGGCTTCGTTGTCTTCGAGGAGAGATAGATCTGCACTGTTCGGAGTGTTGCCTCTATGTCGGAAAACAAGAGCGGCAATTTTGGAGCTAGCTTTTTATTGTTGTGTTTGATGAAGCGGAGAAATTCGTCGCTGTACATGTTCACATAGTTGAGCTTTCTGACCTCTGCGTTCGATAACGCCGGGATTGACGATAGATCCACTATCGTGCGCGGCTCTAGCCGCTGAAGGCCGTTCAGAAGGATGGTCGCGTATTCATCATTGACGTCGGCGGTTGCGATAATAACGATCGAACGTGATTCGCGTTCTTGTCCAATTTCTTCAGGGCGCATGAGCGTGACTCCTATATCAGCGCAAGACCGGAGACGTTTGCGAAGAGATTTAGGGTTTCGCGTCACCACTATGGTAGAATGGAATCGTTCTCCCACGCCGCTTCTGATCAGCCCGCGGCCAAGCATACCTGCCCCAATGATGTAAAGTCTGTCGGGTTGCTCTCCATTCGGAAGTCGGTCAGCTATGATGTCTCGGACGATCTGATCATAGTTGAACGAGGCGATGAATCTTAGTCGCTCGCGCGCGGCACGACCAACGTCAAGGGCAAACCGTGCGACATGGAAAATCGGAAGGTTTGGACTTACAAGTCCGATAGCCTTCGCAAGCTGATGACTCACGTAACTCTCACCGAGGATCTGGGAATGAGCGCTGGATGCGATCTCGGCGAGACGTTGAGCAACTGCGACGGTGCCCTCGATGCGGTCGTATGATAAGCCAGAAAATATCGTGCTATCGACATTGTTGAGTGCAGATCTCTCACCATAGGCTTCAACTCGTACACAGGTTGTGAGCAGGAGAACTCCACTGCTCGCAAGTTCCGTCGCAAGTGGCTTTGTCTTCGCCGAAAGCTGCGCCATTGCGAAGGGTGTGGTCATCTGGTGATCAACATAAACGCCATGGAGCTCGGTCATTGTTACCTTCCGAAGTTTATTGAAGCTCAAGGAGCAGTTGACGACGAACGCCCTCGAAATCGAGGTCTTCCGCCGATCGCTGGCGGTAGACGCAGGCCGGTATCGCGGCCCGTCGATTTAGATCAGGCAGGTGAATTCGGCTTTGTGGTGCCCGAAATGAGGAACCTCTGGTCCAGGTCCGCGCGTTCTTTGGAGGACGGACAGACTTTCCGATATACATGTCCATGGAACGCAACCTCACGATGCCTGACACGTCGATTTCCTTTTTGCATGGAGCGATGCCGTTTCATTTGGAGCTACACCTGTCTGCAACAAGAGAATTCCAAAAATCGTGCCAACTGCGCAGAAAGGAGCTTCAGAAGAAACCTTCTGCATGTTTGTCAAAGGTCTAGCGCGAGAGAGCGAAAGGAGGCGAGCCGAATACCGCTCCGTTTTCCGTTCGACAAACCCGACACTTGTCGGTTTTCTGCGCGTCTTTAAGGAGTGGCTGATCTTCCGCAGGAAACCGTAGATTTACGTATCATGCAACCGCGCCCCCATTGTCCGCTGTGGAACATGCGCACAGCAGCAGCGAGCCTTCCGATTGCTCCTAAACAGAGTCTCTGGTCTGGCTCAATAAATGCAGGAATGTCCGCGATTGCGTCACGGTGTGGAAAGAAATTATCCAATGATACCCTCTCCGACAAGCCGTGAAGGCCAAGCTTCCGCGAGCCGCAGAGCTGGCGAACGGCTTCCAAAGCTACGCTGGCTTCCAACACCTGATAGTCGTCGCTGCCATCGCTAGGGCGCTCGCTATGCAGCCCACCATCATGCTTTTCGACGAGCCGACCTCGGCGCTGGACCCAGAACTAGTGGGCGAGGTGCTCGCCGCGATCCGCCAGCTCGCCGCCGAAGGAATGACCACGGTGATCGTCACCCATGAAATCGGCTTCGCCTATGAGCTAGCCGATCGAGTGGTCTTCATGGACCAAGGAGTCGTTGCAGCCAGCGGAGCTCCGCGTGAACTCCTGCTTTCGAACGCAAACCCGAGGCTCGCTGCCTTCGTCGGCCGGTTCACTGAGCAGGCCCGTCTTCTCGGCCCCCTCACTTCGCAGGCGGCCGCACCTTCAACCACATCTCCAGCATAGGACAGTAGATCATGACCAACGTGAACTGGGGCGGTATCTTCCCCGTGCTCGTCACTCCCTTCGGCGTCAATGGCTCGATTGATGAGACCAGATATAAGGCGCTCATTGACGATGCGATCGCCAATGGCGCGCAGGGCGTCGTGGCGGCCGGCAGCACCGGAGAATTTTATGCGCTCACCAAGGCCGAGCGCGCGCGTCTCTACAAGTTGACCGTTGACCATGTGGGCGGCCGCGTTCCCGTGCTGGCGGGCGTCGCCGACTTGCGTGTCGAGGACGTGCTTGAAGCGTGCCAATCGGCCGTGGCAGCGGGATGCGCGGGGGGCATGATCCTGCCACCTATCTACGCCATGCCGAGTCCGCGTGAGATCGTCACCTTCTTCGAACACATCTCCCGTAACACGTCACTGCCGCTGATGCTCTACAACAGCCCGCGGCGCGCTGGCGTCGACATCACGCCAGCCCTTGTGGAGCAGCTCTCCGCACTGCCAACGGTGGTCGCGATCAAGGATAGCTCCGGCGTCATTACTCAAGTGACTGAACTTGTGCAGCGTGTCGGGAACAGACTTCGTGTCTTCGTCGGCTACGAGACAATGATCGTGCCCGCCCGCGCTGTTGGTGCCCACGGCGTTGTCGCCATGGCGCATCAAATCGCAGGGCCTTTGATCCGCGACTACTGGGACAAGGCCCTGAATGGTGACAAGGCATTGGATGATCTCGGCCGCGATGTCTTCGCCTTCTATCGTTGCTTCCAGTCCGGATCCTATTACGCGGCCATCAAAGAGACCATGAGCCAGCTCGGTCGGAGCGTGGGTGACCCGCGTCTGCCGCTGCTGCCGTTGGCAGACGAACAGAAGGCGGCCATCGCGAAGATCATCTCCGATGCTGGTCTTACTCGCTGGGCTAAGGAAGGAGGAGCAGCATAGGCTTCAACCCTGTCATACGCGAGATCATCGACACCATGCCGACTAGCAAATGCGTTGGTTTCGACGCAGTGATCGGTGTTGGAAAGCAGATACTGCGGGGCTTAGCGCGAACCTTTTGTATCGGCACACTCCGGCTCAAAGATTTTGGTCTACCCGTGCTCCGGACTATCGGCGTTCTAAACACACGTGACGCTGTTGCAAGAACAGATTTGTCAATGACAAAGACATTGACCAGGTTATCGCACAAGCGGCCGGTTCGGCAGGTATGCGTTTTGAGCCGCAAACCCGTGAGTCCTGACCACATAGCGGAGAGCAGCTGGTGGGTGTTGAAATCATCGCCTACGCCAGTTCCTGTCACAGCTTTCATCGTCGAGCGGTTCAGCTGTTCCTGTGCAACGCGCGCCGAACCCCATCGACGTAGAGTGACGCGGACCGACTGTGTGGTCGTTGTCCCCTTTCCAACAACGGCAGATCATTCTGTCAGGTTCAAATACGTCATGTGAGTGTTGACTTTTCGAAGTAGGGTCAGAAGCTTACACCGCGCGGATAAGACTGGCACAGCGATTGCTAATATGATCCTGCAACACTGAGCGATGGCGTAGTTAGATCCCCGAACTTCACAGAGACAGTCAGATCGTTGCGAAATGACCCGATGTTAACCTGATTTACCAGGACGCTTCAAGGACAAGAGCTCTGCTGTGCGGTTAATGGCCGTCGGTTAGCTATATAGGAGAAGGTGATGAGATTGCTCATGCTCATAAACAGCCTCGATTGCTTAGGCGAAAATGATGCAGTTCTTAGCAGCGCGTTTCGTCGGTTCGGCTGGCAAGTTGTTCTCGGCGAAATCAATGCCGTTGCGGCGGATGACTACCGCTATTTCACACGAGGAGTGCTCATACCAGAAAACTCTGAGCCGTACTCTCCGGGGTCAGTTGCGCCTTGGACTCGAGAAATATATTTTTTGGATGAATGCCAACTTATTTGGGTCCTAGGGTCACCCCAAGCTCGCGTGTATCGAGATGTCTGGCGCATGTTGTGGTTAGCTTCACAACAGACGCCTTTTGTCAATAGCATTGACGGGCTGGTCTTCCTAAATAGTAAGCATGCAATCGGCCATGTTGTCCCAAAAGAGAATCGAGTTTTTTCATATATATCGAATGATTTCTTCTCGCTGTGGGAGCGCTATCAGAAGGCCCCCAAACAGCGGTGGGTGGCGAAGCCGCCAAACTCCGGCTGTGGGCAGAACGTTTTCATGCTTCCTCACAACGGATCAAACGTTCGAACAATCCTCCAATGCCTCACTGGAAACACTGTCGCGCAAAGCGAAATGGATTATGGCGGACTCGGTGGATTCAAAGCTGAATATGCGATTCTCCAGAAGTTTATTCCCGAGGTCGTGCAAGGCGAAAAACGCATCATCGTTGTTTGTGGTAAGGTCGTTGCTTGGCATGGTCGGCAAGCCGATCCAAATGATCACAGATCAAATCTAACGCAAGGAGGAAAAGCGATCCCGGTCGATTTGAATTCCAACGAAATGAAACTTGCTGAGTTGATTGGCAAGAAGTTGATGGCCCACGGAATCAATTTCGGTGCGATGGATATGGCTTATCCGTATGTTATTGAATTCGATCTTGGATTCCCAGGTGGCTTTTACGACGGCAAACGAGTTTCTGGGGTGGACCGCTCGGATCAGGCTGTGGAACTGATCATTGCTCATTTTACCAAGCATTGGCCTTCATGATTTTGTTGGGTTTCGCTCGGGAGAGCAGTGCGCCCAATGTCTGTATCCCGAGGCACGTTCGCCGGAGCAGCTGGGTTCGGAGCGAATAAGATAGCATCGGGGAACCGGTGCGGCCAACTCGTTGGTCCCTAAGGGGAAGCGGATACCACGGATGAATGTGCAGAAGCCCCGAGCTTTGACGGAGCTTTGGGACGGGATTGGACAGCAAAAGGGACGTCCATTTGGACGGCCCATCAGGAGAGCCGGTCGGGTGTTTGGTCCCAAGCTTTGACGGTGCATTTTTATCGCGATTCGAAGGATGCGCTGTGGGGCAAGTTTTACACGGCTGCGCCACCACGACGGAGGCAATCCGTCGAGCAATACAAAAGTCAAGGGAGCCTGAGAGCGCTCGCTAGGCGCTATGGGATCAATCAAAAGACCGTCGCGAAGTGGAAGGAGCGCGAGGCCTTGCTTATCTCCCGGACAGGCCCGAAGGAAGCCAAATTCGACCGTGCTTTCCATCGAGGAGGAGGCGATCATCGTCGCTTTCGGGCCGCATACGCTATTGCCGATCGATGATTGGCTCTATTCGCTCCGGCCAGCCATCCCCGCATCGACGCAATCATCCCTGCTTCGGTGTCTACAGCGCCACGGCATCAGCCTATTGCCGGAGGTCGAGCGAGCAAGCGTCTGAAGAAAATGTTCCAATGTTCAAGGCTGCCGATCGGCTATTTCCACACGACGTTGCTGAGCTCCAGACCGCCGAAGGCAAGCTCTACCGCTACGGCGCAATCGATCGCACCAGCAAGTTCGCCTTCGTACAACTGGTCAGGAAGGCGGGAAGGACCTCCGCCTCGGCCTTCCTCGAACTCTCATCGCTGCTGTCCCCTACAAGATCCACCGGCTCACACCGACAATGGGATCCAGTTCACTTCCACCCGCGCTACGCGGACGGCGCGACGGCAAGATACGCAACAGATATGTTCGATATGCGCCGCCAAGAGAATGGCATCGAACATCGGCTGACCAAGATCAAGCATCCATGGACCAACGGCAGGTCGAGCGCATGAACCGCACGATCAAGGAAGCGACTGTCCAATACTACCATTACGATCGAAACGAAGCACACCTTGCGACTTCATTGATGCGCACAACTACGCACGGGAGTTGAAGTCCCTGAAGGCCTCACGCGCTCGAATACATCTGCAAATAGTGGACTTGCCAGCCAGAATGATTCAAACTTAATCCACTCCAGGAAAATGCCAGGACTAAACGTCCAGGCGGCGCATGCTCGAAAGCCAACGAACGATACGCCCCAGTTAAGAACAACGAAGGCGCGTGGATTCGGCAGGCGCCCGTTCGGCTGGCGCGAAAGGCCACAACCATCAGATAGCGACCACTGCTTCTAGTGTAAGGCATCTTTGATCGCGAAGTATCAACCCGCGGGGCCCCAAAGGCATGCTGGCGTGCGCAACGCGCTGGCGAGAGGATTCCGACGGGTTCTGTTCGATTTCTTCCATCCGGTGGCTAGAACGTGACGTTGAGCTGCTTGACGAGCTGGTCCAACTATCAATTGAACGGGGGCCGATCCGTTCAGCATCCGATCGTAGGCAGCCGGTCAAGGCACGGTCTTGCAGCTGGCACGGTGTTTGCTGGAAACCACCATACGCGCGCCTGCGTGTGAGGGTCAGTAACGTCGCCGAGCCGACGACGCGCCGTTTCGCACCTTCTTGAGCCGGAGCGAATGATTAGAACGTGGGAAATTGCGTGCATTGAAGCAGTTGAACTGCCAGATCGTCGAACCAATCAGTTCAATATGGTGCTGCATGGCTGAATGCACATGTATGGCGAAGTCATCGGAAACCCCTTGGATGCCACGAGTGAAACGGCCTTTGAACAGAAGCCTCGTGGGATCGGACACGCTGCGCATTCGCGGCAGCAGTAGCAGCTCTCGGGCGATCTGCCAAACCAGACGAGATCAAGATTTGTTCGAGCACAAAGTGACCTTCTTTCGCGACCAGAGTCATCCAAGGACGCCGACCAGCGACTTGTTGCCCAATTGAGAACGCTGGTGCCCCATCCGATGCTCGGTTTAAATCTCTTGGTTCCGCCTGTGGAGGTCGGCAATGAGCGACACACCGATCCTATCCTCTCCGACCGACTGTGCCATCTTAGCGATTGGCTGGGGTTGAGACTCGCGACCAATTGCTGCTCACCGAGCACTTGTCCGTCCAGAGGTAAGCAAAAATGGCCCGCATGACCGAAAATGACAAGGCTTGCCGCGTGGCTGTCGCCGGCCGCCCCACGTCCGCGGCAATCGCGGTCGATCACCTCGTCAAGGTCTATAAGCAGACCCGCGCCGTCAACGACATCTCCTTTTCGCTTCCTCGCGGCAGCATCACCGGGCTGCTAGGCGGCAACGGCGCAGGCAAGACCACAACCATCGCGACGATCATGGGCCTCGTGCTGCCGACCTCCGGCCGCGTGCAGGTGCTCGGGCATCGGATGCCGGAGGACAGCGCCGCCGTGCGGGGACGGATGAATTTCGAGAGCCCCTATGTCGACATGCCGATGCGGCTCACGGTGCGTCAGAACCTCACCGTGTTCGGCAAGCTCTATGCGGTGAAGAACCTCTCCGAGGGCATCGCTGAGCTGGCCTGCGATCTCGATCTCACCGAGTTCATCGACCGCGCCAACGGCAAGCTCTCCGCAGGACAAAAGACGCGCGTTGCGCTTGCCAAGGCGCTGATCAATCAGCCCGAGCTGCTGTTGCTGGACGAGCCGACCGCCTCGCTCGATCCCGACACCGCCGACTGGGTCCGGGGGCATCTGGAGCGTTATCGCAAGGCGAACAACGCCACCATCCTGCTGGCCTCGCACAACATGCTCGAGGTCGAGCGGCTCTGCGACCGCGTCATCATCATGAAGCGCGGCCGTATCGAGGACGACGATACGCCCGAGGCCATCATGGCGCGCTACAACCGCACCACGCTGGAAGAGGTGTTTCTCGACGTCGCGCGCGGAAGGGTGAACGGCGCGCAGGAGGCGGCACGATGACCGAAATCTCCCTCCACCGCGGTATCTCCATGCACCGCATCGGCGCGATGATCCTGCGCTACTGGTATTTGCTGATGGCGTCCTGGCCGCGGCTGCTCGAGCTGCTCTACTGGCCGGCGCTGCAGGTGATCACCTGGGGCTTCCTGCAGCTCTATATCGCGCAGAATGCCAACTTCTTCGCGCGTGCCGGCGGCACCCTGATCGGCGCCGTCATCCTCTGGGACATCCTGTTTCGCGGCCAGCTCGGCTTTTCGATCTCGTTCCTGGAAGAGATGTGGGCGCGCAACCTCGGCAATCTCATGATGAGCCCGTTGAAGCCGATCGAATTTCTGCTGTCCCTGATGATCATGAGCCTGATCCGGCTCGCGATCGGCGTCATCCCGATGACGCTGCTCGCGTTGTTCCTGTTTCACTTCAACGTTTATGCGCTCGGCGTGCCGCTGATCGCGTTCTTCTGCAATCTGATCTTCACGAGCTGGTCGGTCGGCATCTTCGTCTCCGGCCTGGTGCTGCGAAACGGCCTTGGTACCGAGAGCATCGTATGGACCTTGATGTTCGGGATCATGCCGCTCGCCTGCGTCTACTATCCGGTCAGCGTGCTGCCGGTCTGGTTGCAATATGTCGCCTGGACGCTGCCGCCGACCTACGTGTTCGAAGGGATGCGCGCGCTGCTGATCGAAAACACCTTCAGGACCGATCTGATGCTGAGCGCGTTGGCCATCAACGCGGTGCTGTTGATTGCATCTTTTGGGGCGTTCCTTGCCCTTTTGCGCAGCGCCAGGAATCACGGGTCCCTGCTCTCCGGCAGTGACTAGACGTTCTGCAAAACTGAACGGCTGACGGAGTTATGGCAAGTCACGCCATTGCAGGTTCACCTCTTAGCGGAGGGAGGAGCACCATACCCCTGACGAAGATCGAGACACATGTATCTCATCGAACAGTTTTTTACGTGAGACAACACTTTCCTCCGGCGTCTAATCCAAGTAGTGCACGAGATGCTCGCAGGTGAGATATCCGACGACCTCTCGCCGGACAAGGGGAGCACACCGAACCGCACTTTCGAGCCACTGGCGGTCAGCTCGCCGCGTTCGATGCCGCTAATCGGCCGTTCGAATGAACCGAGCGCATCAGCACGCCAGCTACCGAAAATCACGCCATTGGCCATTCTAGTGGAGGACTGAGCAACAAGATCAACGTCGCTAGCTAAAGCGGATCGAGACGACCTTCGCGCAATGTTGGGACGCTGGCTCCGAAAACCCGGGAGCCCTGCGGTGTGGTTGGGCTCCGGCCGAGCTTCCGCCGGGTGGCGCGAATCCGAAGTTCAAGTTCGACCGCAATCCTGATAGAACGGGTGGTGGCGCGCGACGTCGAGGATGTTGCGCCAATGTTGATGCCGAAATCGAGAGGCCATACTGCGGTATGTGGAAGCTTGAGCAATGCCTCGGCCGCGTTCAACACCACGCCCAGGAGGGTGGCCAAATGGGGCGAACGGTCGGGCCTAAGCGGGTCGATGGTTTGCGCGACCGCTCCTCCAGACCTCTTTCATTGCCAAGCCAAACAGCGCCTGCCACACGCGCGTTGTTCGAGGTGTTGCGCCGTCACGGCCATAACGGCAAGCAAATCGCCGCTGAAGTCGGCGTCTCGGCTGCGAGCGTAGGCCGCTTCCCCCGCCGGCTGGGACTCAACCGAGATCGCGACCTGGAGCCGGCCGAGCCGATGCGTCGCTAAGAGCGCGAGAAGCTTGGCGAGATGATCCACATCGAGATCAGCAAGCTCGGCTGCTGGCTTCTTGAAACCTGGCGAGCAGGCTGTCCAGAACCCGAGTGCGCAATTGGGATGACGAGCCGCGGCGCGACGCGGAGCCCGCGCCGCTTAAGATCAAGCAGCAGTTCGCGTCGATCCTGCGCGCTTTTGCGGGCATCATCGGTGATGCCGACCAGTTCCTTTCGGCCTTCCGGCATCGGGCCGATCATCACCAGGGTGCTCCGCTGCTCGTCTGCGACGCGTGCTTGGAGGTGGATGCCATCGGTGTCCACAGATCGCGCCTCTGCCACGCGACAGCCTCCTTCACACGGCCCGATGCGGACAACCCCGGCAGCATCCTTGCCCAGCAGCGCGGGGAGCGGAGAAGTCGCTAGTGGAGGTGCACTTCAAGTAAAGGATTGGCAGCAGCATCTTTGATCGATTCGAGCGGGACAACGCTGCTCGCGCGCTTCTAGCCAAACCCCACCGGCGGGCGCATTTAGAGCGGCAGGATCGGTGGAGAGAGCCGGATGCGGTCTGGATCGTTAACAGTCCGGCTCGCGATCGCCTACACACTGGCGTACGGCGACCGGACCGCTCCCGGTCATCTCGCGTTACGGCAGCTGCTCGTGGCTCACGACGCGCTGGTGGCCGTCCGAGGTCTTCAAATCGGCATGCTTGCCGAAAAAGTCCGCGACCTCGCCCTAACTCGAGCTCGCGGCTCATCGAATGCATCGGCCTGCCCGCACCTTCGTGCTCCCGCGGTGCCTCTGTCCCGATGGTCGCACCATACGCTACGATCTTGAAAATCGCAGCGGAACGTTGGCACCGAGAAATCTCATACCGGTTACCAACCCCATCGAAAGCACCTTCGCGACCGTTCGCCACCGCACCATCCGACCGAAGGGCTGCCTGTCCAACAGACGGCACTCGCGATGGTCTTCAAACTGCTCGAGGCCGCGCAGAGAAGCTGGCGCCGTCTCGATGGCCATAACCAGTTGCCAAAACTCGTTGTCGGTGTGACATTCAATGATGGGATCGAGGTCATCGCCAAGCCGACCGACCGTCAGCCCATAACCGCCGCCGCCTGACCGGCTCCGGCCGTCACCAAAATTTGGCGATAGCTCGATGGCCGTTGCGGGGGCCTGCTGGACTTGGCGATCGCAACCCGGGCATATGCTCATAGTGCGTTGAAAGTGCGGTGCTCAACGGCGAGTACCAGTTCGTCCATTATCGACAACATCATCGCTCTCGTCGACCGCTATCGCTCCACAATGCTGTGTCAAGTTTGAGTGCTGCTGGGACGGCAACACCGCTTGCTCACACAGCAAAGACAACATTGCCACCAAAGTAGGTAGCGTCTGGATCCTGGTTGATGATGTATGATCATCGAATGGAAACGGGCTTCTTGTACCAGAGCTGTGCTTGTCTTCGCTAACCGAGAGTTTCAAAAAATGCCGTCCACAAACGCAGTACAGATTTCGCGTGAAGATCGTGTTGCAAATGCGTTAAGAAAAATTGAGGAGTTTGAATCCGCATATGAGACAATCACGATCGGAGAGCTGGTGTCAAGGCGTGCGAGCACGCATGCATCAACTATCGCGCTCGACGTTTTTGAACGCGATGAGCGTGCTACCTACTTCGAGATGAATCGGGCGTCTAACCAGTATGCGCATGCGCTGCGTTCGCTGGGCGTGCGTAAGCGCGATCGAATTGGGGTGATGCTGCCCAATCGAATTGAGTTCCCCATCCTATGGTTCGCGATCGCCAAGCTCGGTGCGGTGATGGTCCCGATTGACATCCGCTGTACGCCGAGGGAAATCGAATACATCCTCAGCGATACACAGGCCAAGTTCGCTGTCGTCGACGAATCCGCGTGGTCAGTGTTCTCCGCAATAGATCCTTGGCCCCAAGACCTCGCCACAGAGCGAGTAATTCTCGTTGGACAGCCTTCCGACGGGACAGCCACCAGCCTAGATAAATTGCTTAAGGGCTCCAGCGACGCTCTGCTGGAGGAGGATATCCAACCCGACGATCTGGTGAACATCGAATATACCTCAGGAACAACCGGCTTTCCGAAGGGATGCATGTTAACGCACGAGTACTGGAGTGTGAGCTCGTACCAAGGGGTATGTGGGGACAGGGAGCCCTATCAAAGGTACCTGTCGACGCAATCTTTCGCGTATGGCGATACGAAGCAATATCTTCTTAAGTCCTATCGACAAGGTGGGACGCTCTACATGGCGCCCTCATTCAACGCTTCCCGCTTTATCCGTTGGATCAAGCAGCACCGCATCGAGTGGTGTGTGTTTTTCCAGCGGGCAGCACGCGACGCCGAGGCCGCCGACGAGAATGGGGAGACAAGCCTGAAGCAGACCCTTAATTGGGGCTGGAATCCTGACATGGTACGCAAATTCCGCAAGCGCTTTAGTGTGCACACCCAAGATGCTTTTGGAATGACGGAAATCTGGTTTGGTACACAAATGCCGAACGATTTTGACGAGATGGCTGACTCCGGTTCCGTGGGCATTCGGGCGCCGTTTCGCAACCTAAAATTGATGAATGACGATGGCGCAGCCACGTCGATTGGTGAAGTCGGCGAGCTTTGGGTAAGTGGCCGTGGAATTTTCAAGGGCTATTGGAATAGGCCGGAAACGAACGCCACTTCCTTCGAAAGCGAATGGTTTAAGACGGGAGACCTGCTGCGGCGCGACGAGCTAGGCTTTTATTGGCTGGTAGGACGCACGAAGGACATGATCCGGCGTTCGGGTGACAACATCGCTGCACGCGAGGTGGAGGCCGTGATTCTAGAGATTCCCGAAATTGCGGACGTGGCCGCCGTGCCCGTTCGCGATGCAGAGCGGGGTGAAGAGGTCAAGATATACGTGGAGCTGAAAGAAGGCCTTAAGCAAGGCGATCTGCCCGTGGAGCGCATTCTCGAACATGCCCGCGCCCGACTTGCTGGTTTCAAAGTGCCGCGATACGTCGCGTTTAGTCCGCGGCTTCCTAGAACCACATCCAGCAATAAAGTGCTCAAACGTGAATTAATGGCCGTGGGCAATCCGCTTTCCGGCGCTTACGATGCTGAGGAAAAGCGGTGGCGTTGAAGTCTACATTTTTTCCACGGGCGATTTCCGATTGGTCGGACCGCGAGATATCGTCGCATGAAGATCACGCTAGCAAAACTGCCTCTCGCTCCATCCTCCGCACCTGGTGCTGCAGCTCAAACTGCTCACCACCTATGAGTGCCTCGTGGGCGCCGGCGAGATCGGAGGTGCCGTATGAGCACGGCCAACACCGTCGACAACGCGCCTCAATCTGTTGCTGAACGAGTTGCGGCTGCCAACCATCAAAGTGCTGTGGCCGCAATGTGCCGAGCAGTCCGACATGGAAGGTTGGCCGAGGCCCGCTTCCTCGCCACCATTGCCGCGCACGACATCGTCGAACGCGGCCGCCGCCGCGTCGAGCGCTATCTCGTCGAGACGCGGTTGCCCGCCGGAACGACCTTCGATAATTTCCACTTCGAGGCCGTGCCGATGATCCCGAAGCCGCAGATGACCGCGTCACGGCGGCGATGGCTGGATCGGCAAGGGCGCCAATCTACTCCTTTTCGGTCCGCTCGGCGGAGGCAAGCAGTGATTGGCTTGGATCTCATCGAGAAAGGATGGAGCGTTCTCTTGAACCGCAGCAGCCGATGTTGTGCAGAAGCTCCGGTTGCGCGGCGCGAGCTCAACCTTGACGCGGCCATCAATCGTCTTCGATCGCTTCGATCTCGTGATCCTTGACGACCTCGCTTACGTTACCCAGGACTAGGCTAGGGTTCAGACTCAATTGATCCAATAAGCGACGAGAGCGGCGAGGTGGACGGCGGCCAAGAAGTTTCTGGCAAGTTTGTCGTAGCGAGTAGCAACACGCCTGAAATCCTTGAGCCGGCAGAAACAGCGCTCGATAACATTGCGCCCTTTATAGAGGCGCTTGCTGAAGCTGTGGAGGGTTACCCGGTTGGATTTGTTTGGAATGACGGGTTTCGCGCCGCGATTGACGATTTCGGCGCGAAAGCCGTCGCCATCGTAGCCTTTGTCCCCAATGAGGGAAGACATGGGCGGCGCGAGCTTCAAAAGGGCCGGCCCTGCGGCAATGTCTGCGGCTTGTCCCGGAGTGAGATGAAATGCGCAAGGTTTGCAATCAGGCTCGCTCAGCGCGTGGATTTTCGTGGTCCGCCCACCGCGCGAGCGGCCGATCGCCTGTTCACACTCCCCCCTTTTCCGCCGCTCGCCGAGCGATGCGCTTTGATCGAGGTGGAGTCGATCGACAAAGCCACTCGGTCCTTGCCGCAGCGGGCGAGCGCTTCAAAGATCGCCTGCCAATGTCCGCGCTTAGCCCAGCGATTGAAGATCTTCGTCGCCGCAGGTTTCAAGCTCTTCGGCGCGACACTCCGGACGTGGCCGATCCAGACCGCGCCGTCGACGGTCGCCCGGGCCAGCGCACCGTCGCACTGCGCCACCACGGTGCCGGGTTCGCCGGAGATGCCATGGGCCTCATGCGCATCGAACAGCCGGACGTCCTGCCAGAACATTCTGTCGGTCAGGCCGGGCATGCCATCGGCGCGGTCGATCTTGCGAAGCACCTCGACGGTTGTGTCGTGCTGCCAGTCGATCGCGCGATCCGCTTGCCGGCAGGGCCCCGCACGCGAATGCGCGGATCGCTCGCCATTGGCGCGGGCGCCTCGTGCCCGGCCTCGATCGCGGCAATGGCCTCGAGCACCGCCTCCACCGCTTAGGAGGTGACCTCGTTGCGGTAGATGCTGGACTTCGCGGCACGCCGCATCGGGAACGTACGATGGACCCAGATTGGACCGGCGTCGAATTCGCCATCCGCCTGCAGCACCGTGACACCCCACTGCGCGACGCCCTCGAGAATGGCCCCATCGAGAGCCGCAGGACCGCGGTCACCGGGCGGGCCGGGGTACACGATGAGGCAACGCACGGCACGCCAGACATCGTCCGGGATCGCCCCTTTCAAGAACGGCGCGATAACGAGGTCGGACCGATACAGCGCAATGCTTTCGCCGGTCACGTCGGGATGGATATCGAGCTCGACGGAGACCTCATGGCCACGCTCGCAGAGTCCGACATGCAGCCGCTGCGTCAAGTTGTTGAAGGAATGCGACAAAAGCAGAATGCGCATCCTGAGCGTCAACAGATCCGGGGTAATTGTTCGCCCGATAGCCAGTCGACGATCCTTCCGCCGCCAAAGCTCGTCGCCATCTGCACGAAATGGTGGTCGTCTGCCACGGCCTCGCCGATCTCGGCGGCATCACGGCCGAGCGGGTGTACCCGCATCGCCGCAAGCACGGCTGCTGCAACCTCGGGCGCCACAATCGCTGCCAGCTTCCCTTCGTTGGGGACGTAGAGCGGATCGAGCCCGAGCAGTTCGCAGGCCGCAGCAACACCGGGCTTCACCGGGATCGCCGCCTCCTGAAGTCGGAAGCCGAGGCCGGACTGCTGGGCGATCTCGTTCAGCGTCGCGGCGAGCCCACCGCGGGTGGGATCGCGCATCAAACGGATGCCCTCGCCGCCGGCCGCCAGCATGCACGCGACGAAATCATGCAACGACGCCGAATCCGATACGATCTCGGTCTCAAAAGCGAGGTTCCGGCGTTTGGACATGATGGCGACGCCATGATCCCCGAGCGTTCCAGAAATCAGGACACGATCGCCGACGCGGGCATTCCCGGCAGAGAGGTCGAGCCCGGCAGGCACGACACCGATCCCGGCGGTCGAGATGAACAGGCCGTCGGCCTTGCCGCGCTCGACGACCTTCGTGTCACCGGTGATGATGTAGACGCCCGCAGCTCGCGCGGCCTCGCCCATGGAATCCGCAATCATCTTCAGGTCGGAGAAACGAAAACCTTCCTCGATGATGAAGCTCGCCGAGAGATAGAGGGGCCGCGCGCCGGCCATGGCGATGTCGTTGACCGTGCCATGCACGGCGAGCGAGCCGATATTGCCGCCCGGAAAGAACAGCGGCGAGACCACATAGCCGTCGGTCGTCATCACCATGCGCCCGGCGCCGACATCGAACGCAGACTGGTCGTTGCCGCACGCCAGCCATTCATTGCCGAAGGCCTCGTGGAACAGGCCCGAGATCAGTTGCGACATCGCGCGGCCACCGGACCCGTGGGACAGGTCGACGCAGCCGTTCCTTATGTCGAGCTTGCGCTGATGGGCTTTCATGACGCCCGCCGTTGCTGATGATCGCGGAAGCGGCCGTAGGTCCAGTGTGCCGCACATGCACCCTCGGACGAGACCATGCAGGACCCCATCGGCGCCTCCGGCGTGCACACCGTGCCGAACAGCTTGCAGTCAACCGGCTTCTTCACGCCGCGCAGGATGGCGCCGCATTCACAGGCCGGATTGTCGGCAACCCGAAGCTCGTTCATGTCGAAGCGGACCTCGGCGTCGTATTTGTCGTAGCCCCGCTTCAGCTTGAGCCCGCTATAAGGCACTAGGCCGAGACCGCGCCACTCGAACTGGTCGCGCAGCTCGAAGATGTCGGAGACCTCCTCCTTGGCGCGCAGATTGCCATCACGGGTCACTGCGCGGCTATACTGGTTCTCGACCTCATGTCGGTGCTCGTTGACCTGCCGCACCAGCATCAAGATGGCCTGCATCATGTCAAGCGGCTCGAAGCCCGCGATCACCACCGGCCTGCCGAATTCTTCGGCAAAGAACTCGTACGGCTCGGTGCCGATGATGGTCGAGACATGGGCCGGCCCGACGAAGCCGTCGATCTCGACGCGGCCGATATTGCGGATATCAGGGCTTTCCAGGATGTTCTGCATCGCCGGCGGCGTCACCACATGGTTGCAGAACACGCTGACGTTCTTGAGCTGCTTCTTCTCGGCGAGCCGGATCATCACGGCCGTCGGCGGCGTCGTGGTCTCGAAGCCGATGGCGAAGAACACGACCGGGCGGCCGGGAATTTCTTCCGCAACACGGATTGCATCAATCGTGGAATAAACCATACGGACGTCGGCGCCGCGCGCCTTGGCCTTCAGCAGCGAGGCACCCTGCGAGCCCGGCACCCGCATCAGGTCGCCGTAGATGCAAAGGATCACGTCCGGCCGTTCGGCGAGCCGGATCGCCATGTCGATGCGTCCCGCTGGCAAGACGCAGACAGGGCAGCCGGGGCCGTGGATCATCCGCACGTTCTTCGGCAGCATGTCCTCCAGCCCGTAGCGGGAGATTGCATGCGTGTGGCCGCCGCAAAATTCCATGAAACGATAGGATTTTTGCGGGTCGGCCTCCGAGCGAATCGCCTTCGCCAATCCCACCGCGATCTCCTTGTCGCGAAACTCGTCGGCATATTTCATTGCGCGGCCTCCCGGCATTCGGCACCGATTTCACGCAACAGCTCCAGCGTCCGCTGCGCCTCCTCCGCATCGATCTTGGTCAGGGCGTAGCCCACATGGATGATCACGTAGTCGCCGACGGCGAGGTTTTCGATCAGCGCCACGGAGATCTCCTTGCTGACGCCATCGATCGAGACGACGGCCATGTCGTCGGGCAGGAGCTTTGTGACCTCAGCAGGTATCGCGAGACACATCAGGCGTTTCCTTCCGGGCCTTGGTGTTCGAGGAGTTGGAGCGCGGAGACCCAGGCCTGCCCGAGGCTGAGGCCGCCGTCATTGGACGGCACCTGGCGAGGCAGCAACGGCGAGAGCCCGGCGGCGACGCAGCCGCGCCCGATCTCGTCTGCGAGGATCGCGTTGAGGAAGCAGCCACCGCCCAGGATGACGGTCGTGACGCTGGTCTCCAGTGCCGCGCGCGCGATCCAGTCGATGCAGGCGGCGGCGAAGGTGCCATGGAAGAGCTCGGCCCCATCGACCGGATCGACCGCAAGGCGCTCGAGCAAGGGGAAAAGAGACAGCACGCCATTCTCGATCGTCCAGCCGTCCTCCGCGAGGCGCGGTGTGCGGACACGCGCTTCCAGCTTCATTGCGGCTTCGCCCTCGTAACTCTGCACCGGACAGAGACCAAGCAGCCCCGCCGCCGCGTCAAACAGCCGGCCGGCGCTGGTCGTCGTCGCCATGCCGGGCTGGTCGAGCATAGCGCAGAGACGCGCAGCCTGCGGCTGCATCGCAAAGCGCTTCGCAATCGCGTCGCCGCGCCGCAACGCGTGCAGCACGCTCGCGGCCATGCGCCACGGCTCGCGCGTCGCGCGATCGCCACCCGGCATCTTCATCGGCGCCAGATGTCCGAGCCGCCGGAAGCGTGCACCATCGCACGAGAGCAACTCGCCGCCCCAACTGCCACCGTCGCTGCCATAGCCGAAGCCGTCGAGTACCAGCGCCAACGCTGGCCCTGCGACGCCATGTTCCGCCATCACGGATGCCGCATGGGCATGGTGATGCTGGACCGCGATCAGCCGCCTGCCGCTGGCTTCGGCGAAACGGGTCGAGGCCATGTTCGGATGCAGGTCGTGGGCGATGACGACAGGCTCGATGTCCAGCGTCGAGAGCAGGTGATCCACCGTCTCCTCGAAAAAGCGAATGCCTTCCGCGGTGTCGAGATCGCCGATGTGCTGGGAGACGAAGGCTTCGTTGCCGCGGATGACGGTGACCGTCGACTTCAGCGCGCCGCCGACCGCAAGCACCGATGGGAGGGACTTCGCGAGCCTAATCGGCTCGGGAATATAGCCGCGGGCGCGGCGGATGAACTGCGCCCGGCCCGCGACCACCGACACGACAGAGTCGTCCGCGCGGGTGACGATGTCGCGGTCATGCGTGACGATCAGGTCGGCGATGCCGGCAAGCCGCCGTTTGGCCTCGTCATTGATGATCACCAGCGGCTCGCCGCCAGGATTGGCGCTGGTTGCCACGATCGCCCAACTTGCGCCGTCCGCTCGCGGATGCGCCGAATTGAGCGCCTTCAGCACCAGATGATGCAGCGGCGCGACGGGCAGCATGACGCCGATCCGCGACAGCTCCGGCGCAATCCCGCGCGCGAGCATATGGCGGGATCTCATCAACACGATGGGCCGCGGCGAGGATTCCAGCAGCGCGAGCGCGACCGCATCGATTTCAGCGATCTCGCCGACCACATCCGTCGAGCCGACCATGACGGCGAACGGCTTCTGGTTGCGATGCTTCCGCTGCCGCAGACGCCACACGGCCGCATCTTCACGGGCATTGCACAGCAATTGATATCCGCCGAGCCCCTTGATCGCGACGATCCTCCCGTCGGCGATCGCAGTGGCGATCTGTTTGGTATCATGACTGATCCTTGGCCCACATCGCGGGCAGGCAATTGCTTCGGCGTGGAAGCGACGGCTCGCCGGATCCGCATAGTCTGCTGCGCAGGCCTTGCACATCGCGAAGCGCCTCATCGCGGTGGCACGGCGGTCATAGGGCAGCCGCTCGGCGATGGTGTAGCGCGGGCCGCAATGGGTGCAGTTGACGAAAGGATAGAGATGGAAGCGGCTCGCCGGATCAAAAAGCTCGCTCAGACACTGCGGACAGGTCGCGGCATCGGCGGCGATCCGGGTCGAGACCTTGCCCTGCTCACTGGCGCGGATGTGGAACTCGTCGCTTTCGGTGATGCCGACCGATTGCATGGAAATCTCGTCTATCCGAGCCAGTGGCGGTTTTTCCAGCGGCAGCGCATGGACAAAATCGGCGGCGCGGTCGCCCTCGACCTCGATCACCACGCCATCGGGATCATTGGCAACGAAGCCGCCGAGCCGATAGCGCGCGGCGAGGCCGTAGACGTACGGACGAAAGCCCACGCCCTGCACGGCGCCGCGCACATGCAGGCGCAGCCGTCTTCGGTCTCGCGCCATGGCCTCGCCGCTCATGCTCATCCCGACACGGCCATCTCGGTCGGCTTCATCTGTGCAACTCGCTTACGAATCCAGGCATAGAATGCCGCAAAACCCTCACCGGTGCACGCCGACACGGTCAAAACCTCGATCTTCGGACTGACCCGGCGCGCATATTCGATCGTCCTTGCAAGATCAAAGTCGAGTACGGGCGCAAGATCGATCTTGTTGATCAGCATCAGAGAGGAGGCTGCGAACATGTCCGGATATTTCAGCGGCTTGTCCTCGCCTTCCGTGGTCGAGAACACCACGATCTTGCAGGCCTCGCCGAGATCGAACGCCGCGGGACAGACGAGATTACCGACGTTCTCGATGAAGAGGATGCCGCCGTTAAGCCAGGGCAAGCGGTTATAGGCTTCGCCGACCATGGCGGCATCGAGATGGCAGCCCTTGCCGGTATTGACTTGGATCGCCGGCACGCCGCTCGAGCGGATCCGTTCGGCATCGTTGGAGGTCCGTTGATCGCCTTCGATCACGCCAATGGGAAAGCCGTCCTTCAGCTCGGACACGGCGCGAACCAGAAGCGAGGTTTTTCCGGCGCCGGGGCTCGAGACCAGGTTGAAGACGAGCACGTCGTCGGTGCGGAAGCGCGCGCGGTTGTCGGCGGCAAGCCGATTGTTCTTGCCGAGAATGTCGCGCTCGACCTGGATGATGCGGTCCCTGCTCATGCCGGCGATCTGCTGGCCTGCCGGGTTGGCGCTGCAGTCGACCAGCCCGCCATCGCCAGGCGCGTGATCATGATGATGGTCGTGGCTGTACCCATGATGATGCGAATGATCGTACCCATGGGAATGATCATGGGAATGATCATCGGTGTGTTCGATGGACGCTTTGGCATCGCTGCAACCGCATACCGTGCACATCAGTCGACCTCCAGTTCCCTCACGCGCATCACTTCGCCGCCCGTGACCTGCAATTGATAGCTGCCGCAGGACGGACACGGCTCATAGCGCTGCTTGATCTCGACGCCTTTGGAGCAGGCCACGCACCAGGCCGCTCCCGGCGTCTCGACGATCTCGAGCCTTGCTCCTTGCGCAATGGTGCGTTCGGCGACGGCCTCGAAGCAGAACTTCATCGCCTCAGGCGCAACATGGCTGAACGCACCGATCTCCAGGCACACGACGTTCACCCTAGCGAAGGCGCGCTTGCGCGACTCCTCCTGGATAATCTCGATGATTCCCTCGCACAGCGCCATCTCATGCATGGCCGATCTCGCGGAAGCTGAGGCTGAAGCCGACGCACGGATCGAACGAGCCGACGAGCGTGCGGACCGCATCCAGCCCCTGCCGGCCCCCGGCGAGAACGGAGCCCTGGAGGCTGCGAACCAACGGCCCGCGGGCATGAAAATTCCACTCCGTCGGCGCCAAGAATTCGAACCGGACGATGCGGTCTTCATCGTCGAGCTCGACGGCATGATAGAGCCGGCCCCGCGCGCATTCTACGGCACCCGCGCCTCTTCCGGTCCCCAGCCGGTAGCTCTGGAGGACACCGTCCTCGACTGTCCCATCGTCCGCCTCGAGGAAGGCGCAGAGCCGCGCCACTTCCGCGATCCGCGCTTTCAGACGCTCGGCGGGCCCCGCGCCCGGCGGCAGGATCGGCTCACGCCCAACCCGCCGCGCCCAGACGCCGGTCTCCGGAATCCGGCCATGGAGATCAGGCGCATCGGAGAATATCGCGCCATCGGCAAGCAGCCGCATGACGATTTCGAGATCGTCGGCTGCCGACAGGAATGACTGTTCAACCACCGGCGGCAGCAAGGCATCGCCATCGCAATTCGCAAGATGTACCGCCAGCGCGCTGCCGGCCCCGGGGGTTTGCTCCTCGCTCGCGATCCCGAGCGCGGCGAGCGATGCCCTGATCTTCGCCACCGCCTCGCGGCGCGAGACCGCCTCCCCGCGCTCGGCGATGCTGCCACCCAGAACGGCCGTGGCCTCCATCATGGCACGAACGGCTGCGGCGCCGGCGCCGTCAAGCGTGAGACGGCCAACGAACAGGCCGCGTAACAATTCGGTCAGGCGTTCGGCGACGACAGCGACGACGCGACCGTGCTCGATCTGGAGACCGGCATCCTCGCCCCGCGCCGCCTCGACCGCGGACAGGAAAGCTACCTGATGCGCCATCGAGCACTGGGAGAACAGACGCGGCAGCACCGACGGCAATGACGAGGCCGGCTTTCCCGCGAACAAGCGGGTCAACGGCGGCCGGCTGCGCGGCCGGATCGCGACGTCGGCGATCGTGCCGCCGGCGAGCCACACCGTGATGTCGATCTCGTTGCGGAAGGCCAGGCTCATCCGCACCGCTCCGTCAGAACACAGCGCAGGAAGTTACGCCGATCGATCGGGCTTGTTGCGGGCTCGCGACGACGGACCGCCTCCTCGCTGTCGGCCGGCAGCATCAGCTCGGCGAGGGTCGCTTCGGCCGCCGCCCGCGCGGCGACTATGTCCGCAAACTGGAACATCGGCGAGAACAGCGAGCAGCTCGCGATCCGGCCCATTTCTCCGACCTCGCTGACAGTGAATTCGATATCGCCCGCAGGGAAGCGGCTTCGCAGGCTCGGGCCCGACGTATCGCGCGCGATCGCGCTCGCCGGCATCACCACGTTCATGAACCAGGGCGTGACCATGATGCCGATAGTCGTGCCGTTGAACCAGCGGAAACCGACCGCTTCGACGCCGAGCGCGTCGTTGTAGATCGGCAGATCGCGCATCGCGCGCTCGCCGATCTCCCGATAGCTTCCTGCCAAGAGCTCGCCCCACACTTCGGCGTCGGCGTCGCTGGCAGCAAGTTGCGCATCAGCCGTCATGACTCGATCGCCATGAACTTGGATTTTGGAGAGTCGCAGTTCGGGCAGCGCCAGTCTTTCGGCAAGGCCGCGAACGGAGTGCCGGGCGCGATCTGTGCCACCCCGTCGCCATCGGTGGGATCATAGACTGTCCAGCAGATGCCGCATTCCAGCCGCGTGACATCGGCGACGTCCTGGCGCACGCCAAAATTCTCGAACCCGCTCATTTGAAATAGGCCTCGATGATCTCCTGAAGCCGCTCAGCCGAGTCCTCGAAGTCCTCGTCAGCCGCAATCGCCACCGTCGGCACGCCGCCGACCTCCAGCGTATCGAGGATGATGGTGTCCATGGCGTTCAAGAACTGCACCGACCAGACATTGCGGATGCCCGTGGAGAGCACTCGGCAGGCACCATAGCCGCGAGAAACCAGTTGGATCGGCCCGTTCTTGATCGTGTCCTGGAGAAAACTCATGTCGACCGGGCTCATCGGCAGCAGCGTGAAATTGATGATGTGCGAGCGGATGCCCGGCCGCCATGCGAGCGCCCGCTCGCGGA
Source organism: Bradyrhizobium sp. 187 (assembly GCF_023101005.1). Lineage (NCBI taxonomy): Bacteria > Pseudomonadati > Pseudomonadota > Alphaproteobacteria > Hyphomicrobiales > Nitrobacteraceae > Bradyrhizobium > Bradyrhizobium sp. 187. Next base: position 331,493 of record NZ_CP064694.1, on the reverse strand, counting down.
TCTCCGCAAGCACCGGCAGCACGTTCATGGTACCTTCGGGGGTCTGCCCGATCTCGAAATCCGCAGCCGTGAGATCGGCAGCGGCGCGCTTCACGATCTCCGGGATCGGGCCGACCTCGAGATATTCGTGATTGGCGTCGCTCTCGAGCCGCACGCGCCAGATCCCGGCCAGCACAGATTCCTGGATCTGCGCCAACGATCCATCGGGCAGCGCAACGACAGCGGCCACTTCGCCCTCGCCCATCACGTCGGCAATCAGCTTGCGCTCGAGATCGTTGAGATTGCCAAGCCGGAACAGTTGCGTCGGCATGCCGGCCTTCTGCCTCGCGATCGCTGCGGCCACCTTCGACAACAGCTCGATGGCGGTCGGGCAGATCCTGGCGAGTTCCGCGCTGTCGAGCGTGGCAAGCTTGGCCAAGGCACCGGCCGTGGTCAGGCTGCCGCTCGTCGCGTTCAGGCTCTCATCGCCGATCGGAAACACGTTGATAGGCTGCTCCGCGCTCTCGGGCGCCGTCCAGAAACCCGCTCTCATAGTTCGGCACCTTGGCGGTGCTGGGGAACGATGGTTGTCATGACAACGGCGCTCGTGCCGCGCGGACGGTCGATCAGCTTGGTGATGCGGTCGACATAGATCGACCAGTCCTGGATCTTCGCGATCAGCCCGAGTGTGTCGCCCTTAGCGACCAAGATCAGCGTCGGCTGCACGCGCACGCCAAAACGCTGGCCGAGTTCGCTCTCGGAACCGCGGGCGATCACCGCGGCACGCAACCGACCCTTGAATGCCTCGATCAGCTCCGGCAGCACGACCGCGACGTCGATCGCCTCCGGAAAACGCGCGGGGTCTCCCGCCGACAGCAACACGGCGATGGCGCCGGCCTCGTCGGTCGTATTCAGAAAACGATCGACCGTCGCAGCATCCACCTCCGGCAAGCCACGCCGCGCCAGATCCTGCTTTCCCTGCTGGAATTTCATCAGACCTCTCCTGACAAGCTTATGATTCTGCTGGGAATAGGGATCAGCAAGGTACGTGCCAAGGACGGTTATCACCTTTCCTGATTTATCTAGTTGATTTGAATCACATATTTCCACGACAGGAGATGCATCAACCCCAAGACGGAAAGCTAATTTCCATATCGGACGAAAATGAACTTAGCAGATAGAAATTTATCTTCCAGCGAGGACGCGGGCTCTCGCGGAGCGGGCTGCCGCCCTAATCAAGCCGGAGATGCTCGGGCAGTTGCGGCTCGCGGTCAATGAGGTCGGCGAAGAAGCGATCGCAATCCTCGCCATTGATCGCTGCGCCCAGACCGTCGATCGCGGCGCCGATCAGGCGCGCCTCGGCCTCATGCAGAAGCCGAACCGCGGTGTCGATAAAGACCAGCACCCTGGCACCGGCCGGCGGGTTCGAGAGCAGCAGCATCCAAACGCGCCGCTGCTCGCCTCGGAACTCGCACAGCGCCGATATCCCGTCAGTCTCAACGATCGTCATCGGCAAACCGAGGCACATGACGGATCTCCGACGGTGCAGCCGGTCAGGCCGGCCGCCCCCTCATCTCGTAATGCTGATGATCGATGTCGTTGGCGAGCAGCCGCTCCGATTCTGCCAACGGCGCGGTGCGCGGCATCACCTCGACGCCCCATTCGACCAGGATCTCGCAACCAAGCTCGAGCGCCGGCGCGATCTGATCGCGCACCGGCTTCGTCAGCGGCCCACCCCAATCCTCGAGGTCGAGCGGCTGGCAGCCGATCAATACGAGATGTCGCGGACAACGGCCAAGCAGGTCGGCCGCGCTGATGACCTCCTGGAAGCCGGTCTGGTGCAAGCTCATCTTCTTGGCGCCGGTGAAACGCGGCACCTCGTCGTCGCGAACGAGCTTCAACTGCCCGGGCTCGAGCCCATAGTCGATCGCGTCGAACACGATCAAACGATCCGCATCCTCCAGATAGTTCACGAGGTAGAGCCCCTGCGTGCCGCCGTCGAGAATGGTGACATTGTCGGACACGGCGTAGCGGCGGTGGAATTCCTCCACCGCACGCACGCCAAAGCCTTCGTCGGCCCACAGGATGTTGCCAATGCCGAGCACCAGGATGCGGTTTGCTTGCGAAGATGTCGGTATCGGTATCATTGCAGTTTCTCAGTCGCGGAATTGCCGCTCGCCGGAGATCATCGAGGAGATGATGCTCTGGTGCGACATGATGTCCTCACGCACCGCGGCGTAGATGTGCACCATCACGAACACGACCAGCGCCCACATGCCGAGATGATGGCAGGTGTGAACGTCCTGGCTGTTCGGCCAGATCGCGAACACCCAGCCGAACAGCTTGCGCTGCCAACTGTCGCTGCCCGCACCTTCCGAATAGAGCGCAAAGCCGGTAACGATCATGAACGCCACGAACAGCGTGAAGCCCGTGAACATCGCGGTCCGCGCCAGCGGGTTGTGGCCGACATACATCTTCGGCTCGCGCTCCAGGAACGCATACCAGCGGATTTCATGCAGCACTTCCTTCCAGAAGTGCTTGCGATGCACCGGCAGATAGAAAATCTGCCGGGAATGGTGATTTCCGACGAAGGCCCACAGAATGCGGGCAAGGAAGAATACGGCCAGCACCTGCCCCGCCGCGAAATGGGCAAAGCGGATATAGCCCATCACGAAGTTCGCCGAGGCCTCGCCCTCGACCGACGGCAATGGCGTTCCGATCAGATATCCGGTCACCATCAGCACGATGATCGAGGACGCGTTCACCCAATGGCAGATCCGCACCGGCGCTTCGTAGACGTAGACGGCGGGACGGTCGACTTCGCCGGCCGCATCGGCCGCTATCGCGGAGAGGTCCGGCTCGGCTTCCGCCGGACGTGCAGCTACATCCATCATGGCGTTTCCCCCTGCTTCACCTGACCTTGACGCTGGCCATTTCCTGCCCGTCCGGACTCATGACATGCGTGGAGCAGGCCAGGCACGGATCGAAGGAATGGATCGTGCGCAGGATCTCCAAAGGCTCCTCGGGATTAACCATCGGGGTGTTCATCAGCGAGGCCTCGAATGCACCGATGTTCCCTTGCGGATCGCGCGGTGAGCCGTTCCAGGTGGTCGGCACCACGCACTGGTAGTTGTCGATCTTGGCTTCCTTGATCTTGATCCAGTGCGCGAGCGCGCCGCGCGGCGCCTCGGTAAAGCCAAAACCCTTGGCCTCCTTCGGCCAACTCTCCGGCTTCCACTTGTCGACGTTCGCGGTCGAGCTGTCGCCGGCCTTGATGTTGGCGACGAGCTTGTCCTGGAAGTAGCGCATTTGTCGTCCGGCCCAGACCGACTCCAGCGCGCGCGCCGCCGTGCGACCGAGCGTCGAGAATAGCGCCGACAGCGGAAGGTCCATATCCTTCAGGAACTTGTCGACAGGATCCTTGAACTCGGCCTTGTTCTGCGCATGGCCCACCACCCAACGCGCCAGCGGGCCAACCTCCATGGCGTGACCCCGCCAGCGCGGCGCCTTGATCCATGAATATTTTCCGCCCTCATCGAGCTGCTCGATCGCGGTCTTGGTGCCTTTCGCATTGGGCCCCAGCACGTATTTCGGCTCGGTCACGCCGTCCCAGGGATGCAGTCCCTTGGTTTCGTCGGGATATTTGTACCAGGAGTGAACCACGAACTCCTGGATCTCATCGGGGTTGGCATGATCGACGGGAAGCACCTCCGAGAGATTGCCGTTGATGATGGCGCCCCGCGGCAGCTTCAGGCTCTTGGACGAGTAGTCGTTGGCGTGTTCCGGCACGTCGCCGTAAGAGAGTACGCTCTTGCCGGAAAGACCGCCGCCGTAGAGCCAGTCCTTGTAGAACGAACCGATCGCCGCCACGTCGGGCAGGTAGACCTGCTCGTTGAACTCGATCAGGCGATCGATGATCGACGAGATCAGGTTCAGGCGCTCGATGTTGATGGCACCGACCGCGCCGGTGCCGTCGACGTTGATCGGACAGGGCACGCCGCCCACGAGCCAGTTCGGATGCGGATTCTTGCCGCCGAAGATGGTGTGGATCTTGACGATCTCCTTCTGAAAATCGAGCGCCTCCAGATAGTGCGCGACCGCCATCAGATTGGCCTCGGGCGGCAGCTTGTAGGCCTTGCTGCCCCAATAGCCGTTCTTGAAGGGCCCCAACTGCCCCGACTCGAAGAACTTCTTGAGACGGATTTGCAGGTCCTTGAAGTAACCTGGCGACGACAGCGGCCAGCTCGAGATCGACTGCGCGAGCGTCGAAGTTGCCCGCGAGTCGGCCGAAAGCGCGGAGACCACATCGACCCAATCCAGCGCGTGCAGGTGATAGAAGTGAACGACGTGATCGTGCACCTGCAAGGCAAGCTGCATCAGATTGCGGATCGAATTGGCGTTCTCCGGAATGGTGATATCGAGCGCGTTCTCGACCGCGCGCACCGACGTCAGCGCGTGCGTGCCGGTGCAGACGCCGCAGATCCGTTCTGTGAACGCCCAGGCGTCGCGGGGATCGCGGTTCTTCAGGATCACCTCGATCCCGCGCCACATCGTGCCGGTGGAGACTGCGTTTCGGATGACGTTGTCGACGTCAACATTGACCTCGACCCGCATGTGACCTTCGATACGGGTCACCGGATCGACGACGATGCGCTTGCCGGAATTGTCGAGATTGAAGCCGTTGGGAGTTTGGATACCCATGATTTTCTTACCCTTGGACCCCTTTGGCGCTTAGCTGGTGTGGTGCGCGTCTTCGCGCTTGCCGGCGAGCCGCTTCACCGCGGTCACCGCTGCATGCGCGGCGACTGCCGCACCGACGGCTCCGGCCGCCACCATGCCGATCTGGTCGGCGTTCTTCTCGATGCCGAACTGCTTGATGTTGGTGAGACGGTCGTAGAACGAACCCTTGTCCCAGAATCCGTCTTCCGAGCAGCCGATGCAGCCATGGCCCGACTGGATCGGGAAGGAGACGCCGCCATTCCAGCGCACGGTCGAGCAGGCGTTGTAGGTGGTCGGGCCCTTACAGCCCATCTTGTAGAGACAATAGCCCTTGCGCGCCGCCTCGTCGTCCCACTCCTCGACGAACTGGCCGGCGTCGAAATGCGGCCGCCGATAGCACTTGTCGTGGATTCGCTGCGAGTAAAACATCTTCGGCCGGCCCTGACGGTCGAGCTCGGGCAATTTGCCGAAAGTGGTGATGAAGGTGACGATGCCGGTCATCACTTCGGCGATCGGGGGGCATCCCGGCACCTTGATGACCGGCTTGTTGGCGATGACCTTGTCGATGGGCGTCGCCTGCGTCGGATTGGGCTTGGCCGCCTGCACGCAGCCCCAGGAGGCGCAAGCGCCCCAGGCGATGATCACCATCGCATCCTCCGCCATCATCTTCAGCTTCTCGACGAACGGCTTGCCGCCGTCGATGCAGAACATGCCGCCTTCGTTCAGCGGCGGATTGCCTTCCACCGCGAGAATGTATTGCCCTTTGTGCTTGGTGCGGGTCTCTTCGAGGATCGCCTCCGCCTGGTGGCCTGCGGCCGCCATGATGGTGTCGTCATAGTCGAGCGAGATCATCGAGAGCACGGCATCCTTCACCAGCGGGTGCGCGGAACGAATGAAGCTCTCGGAACAGCAGGTGCATTCGAGGCCGTGCATCCAGATCACCGGCACGCGCGGCTTGGTCTCGAGCGCGTTCGCGATGCGGCTCGCCGCCAGCGGCCCGAGGCCGAGACTCGTCGCAGTCAGGCAGCAAAATTTGTGAAAGCTCCGACGCGCGATACCTTGTCGCCTGATCACGCTGTAAAACGTTTCCGTCGCCGCGCCCATGAATCCTCCCGCCTCGGCTTTGACTTGCCTATGACGCCAAGGACAGCAAGAAGCAGGCCAAGCACTGGACGTAAGGAAGTAGAGTGATACCAAATTGTTGCAGATTTGAACTGCTCGAATTGCGGTGCGCGCGCATGCCCCGACCGAGAAAAGCGGAAACAATTCGATTTCAGGCGACAAGGAAGTTTCCGCCCCCGCGCGAGAGACCACTCAATGCGCGGTGCATACGATCCAGGAATCGAACGAGCGCATGACGTGCCGGATGGCGACCGAGCGTGCGCCGGCGTCGCCTATATCGGGTGCCGATCAGCGCCTGTCTCCAGCGGGCCGCCGACATCGGCCAGCTGGAAGGCCAGACTATGCAGCCACTTCCCGCCGAAGATACCCATGGGTTCGAGCAGCCGCGCCCGCGCCGGCAAGACATCGCGTGCCGCAGTGCCGCGCGTCGCTGCGAAACGGTCCCGTGTCTCGTCATGCGCGCGGCACAGGCCTCGCGAGCGAAGTCCGGCATGAAGAAGATGTAGAAGCGCGTGAGATGATCAGCGGCATTCTCCGCCGCATGCGCGAGATTGGTGGCGAGCAACCCGTTCGGCGCGACCTCGGCCGCCATCGCATCGCGAAGAGCGGCAGCCGCGGCGACCGACTGCAAGACTGAGCAGATGCCGCAGATCCGCGGCCCCAGCGCCAGCGCGTCGTCGAGGGGCGGACGCCCCTCCAGGATCTGCTCGAAGCCGCGATACAGCGGCGCCGCCACCTCCTCGCGCATGACCCGCCCACTCTCGACATCGAGGCCAACTTCGAGATCGCGCACGACGCGTTGAGCGGTCCGATCGTGATGCGCGTCATGGCGTGCGCTTGGCCGTCGGGCGGCCGGGCGGCACGACCACGTGGTCCGCGGTCCGCATTCAGCCGCACCCGCCGCGGCGTCGCCGACTTCGACAGGGCCGCGAGCGCCACGAACCAGGCCTTGGGCATGTCGGTCGGAAGTCCGACGGGAATGCCGGCAAGCTTTGCGGATGTCTCTCTCCACAGTGAACGCGAAGCGACTTGCTCCGGCGCGACATCCCTCGGTACATTTGGCGCGTACGCGCGATGTTCGAAAGACAACCAATCTTCGACTTGCTTTTTGACGCGACAATCATCTTCAAGGGAGCCACGTGACCGGGCTGGCTTATCGGCCCGATATGTGCAGTTTTCGCTTCGCTGGCGAGAACGCCTGAATTCCAACAGCGCAAAGCGACGGCGACTCCGAACAGACACGTGGACAAACGTTGGAATGGCTCATTGACCACCTGGATGAATTCCAAGCAGCGGCGGCCGTCGGCGCGACTCCTTCCGGTTCGCACTCCACGCCCGTGCTGCCGTCTGCAAACCGTGCCCCGACGCCTCAGTGAGCGAACAGAGCGCGGCGGCTATACTCAAAACGCGAGAGGCGGCGAGCCGCTTTTCGAGCGGGCGCTAACGAATAAATAGGCCGAAGGGGCGACACCTTAAGCTCATAAGAAGTTGGAACGTGGCCCTGGGCCTCAGCGGGTCAATCCCTCTGATCTGCGGCGGCCGCTTTATCGGCAAGGTCCTCGCGAACTGACGCATCTATGTCGCCACCGGGCAGTGTCTAGCGCACCCTCAACGCGCCCTTGGCCGGCAAATATCGCCGCAGACGTGGCTTGCCCCATCAGTAGAGACCGTTCGGGCCTCGGCTGATCCGAACTCCTCTTCAATCGCGGGACACACCAACTTCACGTCCGGCTCGAAGACGAAGCCGCGTAGCACAGGGCGTCACTTCGGCTTGATCTGGACGTCACCACGGCAGAATGCCTAAGCCGCGCGACTTTCCCGGTCGCGTTAATGTCGAGATCGCCCAGCAATGATCAGAACAAAAATTTAGCTGTCTGTGAAGCTCCACTGTCACATTCAACGGGTCCTAGTCATTGTATTCGTTTTGGGCACAGCTGAGCCACTGACTGCCACCTCAAAACTAAACATCGTTGTCAAACGTTTTGATGGACCATCAGGACGCTAGGACATGCCGGGCCCCCATCGTTAGATTCTAAGTTTTCAGGATTTTGCGCCATGTCATATCCACCCCCTCAAACCAAGCTGCATGCTGTGCTGAGAAGTGCTCTGGAGGATGCTGTCCAGATCGCGCCTGAAGCAAAGCGGACGTCTTCATTGAAGGCTTGCCTCGCCGAGAAGGTTCTAACTCTGGCCGCGCGGGGTGAGAGCAATCCAACGATCCTAACTCGCCTCGCCGTGCTGACAGTGCAGAAATCCTGTCATGGCTGTTACGGATGTGAAGGGTGGTAGTCGCACGGGGAGCCCGCGAAGCGCGAATTGATTAATTTGAACTGGAAGGTCGGGCTTTCTGGCGTCACAGTAGCACGGTAGGCGATACGCTTTTCGCTGACGTGATGGAGATTCGTTCATTATGGCATGGCGTCCGCGTGACCCAATAGCGGCCAACCACGCCGAGGCCAAACTTATCGCATATAGAATAAGACAGAACTTCCTTCGATCTGTAAACCGCCTCTGCCTCGCTTCGGGAATGTCGTTTTCGCGACACACGAGCGTGCATTGAAACACGACCGCGTCGGAATCGAACACAACACACATTTGCCGAATACCGGAGTGCACATGCAGGGAGGACCAGACTTTGATGACGGAAACGGTCGCCTTTATCACGCAGGCGAATACTACCAAAAGCCTAAGTACTGTTCGCTCGAAACGTCGGCTGGTTCTGCGACGTGATATCCGCGAAGATCCGCAGCATCCCGCACAGTGGCGCTCGCGTCGGTGTAAATGGGCCGCGTCGCAGAGATGGACCCGCGAGGGCCATCGCCGCAATCCTTCAGTCGAGCTTCGCTGGGATCGCTCCAATCGCGCGCGTATTATCATCACCACTAAAACTGTGATGCCGTGCGACATCTGCGTCGAAGGACTAGCCTTGCATCTCACGTCGCGTCAGGTCGTAGAAACTTACGAGAGACGGCGCTTCACCGCGGATAGCATACCCACGGGTGTGCCTAAATGCCAGGACTGGAGGCAGTGAACTGCAATCAAAGCAAGAGCGAAGACAAAGTGGCGGGTTGGAAAGTCCTCGCTCTCGGCTCCAGACGATGATCCATATTGGTGATTGGAACAGATCGAAAGCGCGCGGGCGCTGAGATTTATCAAGCGGCAGAATTACAAGACGTTGCAGACGTTTGGCGGAGCGGCATTCGAGCGGGAGCGGGACGCGCTGGCCTCGATTTACGATCCATCAGACAGTATACCGTATATTAGCCGCCGTGGCGGCTATCTCTACAATCTCTGGAAGGACGCCAACAATCCACGCGGCCTCTGGCGACGAACCACTCTGGAAGACTTTCGAACGCCGCGTTGGTTCTGCTCGACATCGACCAGCTCGCTAACAGCGAGGGTGAAGACTGGCTTCTGAATGCGACGGCCTCGCTGCCCGGGACTCATTGATGCACCATGCTGAGCCTCTCGCGGCGCGCAGCGATGCTGTCACCTTGCGTGAGTTCGACATCGACGCGAAAGCGTTTGCTCGCGAAAGCTTTGTGTTACCGGAAGCCAAGAGCGAAGCTGAATGGATTGATCCCGATGCGCTGGTGCTGTCGAGCTCTTATGGGCGGGATATGGCGACGACATGTGGCTATGCGCGCACGGTGCGGCTGTGGCGGCGCGGCACGGTAGCAGATCAAGCTACGGTGATCTTTGACATTGCAGCCGATCATGGCAGCGCCCGCTGCAATGTCGACCATACCGTTGCGCCAGCGCGGAGTACGCGTCCGGCCAGCACCCCAGGGCGTCGCGATGGTCTCCCGCGAAGCTCTCAGGCAGCAACGGCGGCCTTTGACCGTTGGTTCGCCTTCCAATTCCACGGAAGCAATTCGTCGACTTTGTTGGCGGGATGGTCTGGAAGCCGGGCCAGGACGTCAGCGAGCCAGGCTTGCGGATCGACGTCGTTCATCTTGCAAGTTTCGAGCAAGGTATAGACAGCGGCAGCCCGATGACCACCCGCGTCCGAACCGGCAAAGGTCCAGTTTCTTCTTCCAACCGCCACACCACGCAGCGCCCGTTCGGCGGCGTTGTTGGTGAGACAGACGCGGCCATCGTCGAGGAAGCGGGTGAACGCCGCCCAGCGGTTGAGCAGGTAGTTGATGGCCTTGGCGGTGTCGTTGCCTGCAGAGAGCAAGGTGCGCTGCTGGCGCATCCAGATTTCGAGGCCGGTGACGAGCGGCGCCGCGGCTCGCATTCCAGGGTCTTCGACACCACCTCGCCAAGCTTGTGCAGCCCGTGACAACCGGCTGACTAGCCTGCCCGAGACGCTCCCGCGTGAGCTCCAGAGGTTTCATGCCGGCGGCAACAGGCTGACCAGCTTGCCCGAGACCCTCCCGGCCGAGCTCCAGGTGCTCGAGGTGCGAGACAACCGGTTAGCCAGCCTGCCGGAGACCCTGCTAACGCAGCTAGATTCTGGGTGTATGGTTTATCTGGAGGATAATCCGCTGCCCGAGCGGGTGCAGACGAATCTGGCGATGGCCCTGAATGCGCGAGGCTACACCGGCCCTCGGGTCTTCTTCTCAATGGGCCGGGAACCGGCGAATCATGAGCGGCCGCTGGCGCAGGCTGTGGCCGACTGGGTCGAGGGCGAGCCGGAGGTTCTGGCCGCCTGGCAGAACTTCGCTGGCGAGGCGGGTGCGCCGGAATACGCGCGCTTCCTCGACAGGCTGCGGGACACCGTAAATTCTGGCAATTCCCAGTTCCGGCAGGCCGTGATTGAGGATCTGCGGCAGGCGGCGACCAGGCCGCAATTGCGCCAGCAGTACTTTCAGCTGGCTTTCGAAGCGAGCGAGAGCTGCGTGGATCGCATCACTTTAACCTGGAACGGCATGCAGACCGCACGCTTGAACGCTGAAGTCGAGGATGGCGCCTATGACAATCGGCTTGACGATCTCGTCCAGCAGGGCCGCGTCCTGTTCCGCCTGGACGCGCTCGAGCAGATCGCCAGGGAGAAGGTCAACTCGCTCCGCTTTGTCGACGAGATCGAAGTCTATCTGGCCTATCAGGTCAAGCTGCGCGAGCGGCTTGAGTTACGGCACATCGCCTCCGACATGCGCTTCTTCGGCGTCTCCTGGGTCACTGAGTACGACCTCAGCACGGCTGAGATGCGGGTGCGCGACGAGGAGGAGTGCGGAATCCGGGGCAAAGCGGCCACCGATTCCGACGGAAGGCGGCCACCGATTCCGATCGAAAGCGGCCACCCGATCCGAACGAATGCGGCCACCCTGTTGATAGGGTGAGACGGGGGGCGTTGTTGGCAATCTGAACGGGGCAAGGTCCCTCCTTTTGCGGTTGACGCAATGGGAGGTCCGATGCCCGCCGAGAGATTGCCGATGCGGAAGATTCGAGAAGTTCTACGCCTGAAGTATGCCTGTGGGGTGAGCGATCGGGTGATCTCCCGATCGGTCGGGATCGGTCGCACGGCGATCGCGGAGTATGTCCGCCGGGCCGCGGTGATCGGCATCACCTGGCCGATCCCGGAGGAGCTCGACGACACAGCCCTGGAGCGCAAGCTGTTTGCGCCGGCCGGCTACAACCCGCCACGATCGAAGCCGCTTCCGGATTGGGGGCATGTCCATGCCGAGTTGCGCCGCCGCAGCGTAACGCTGGCACTGCTGTGGGAGGAATACCGCGGCCATCATCCCGACGGCTACGGCTACAGCCGGTTCTGCGACCTCTACGTCGAATGGCGCCACGGCATCACGGCGACCATGCGGCAGACCCACGCGGCCGGCGAAAAGCTGTTCGTGGACTTCGCCGGCGATACCATGCCGGTGTTCGACGGGCTCACCGGGAAGGTGCGCGCCGCCAAGATCTTCGTCGCGGTCATGGGAGCGTCGAATTACACCTTTGCCCAAGCCCGGTTCAGCGAGGCGCTGCCCGACTGGATCGGCGCCCATGTGGATGCGCTCACCTTCCTGGGCGGGGTGCCGAAGGCGCTCGTCTGCGACAATCTGAAGGCCGGGGTGACGGTGGTGAGCCGCTACGAGCCAGGCGTCAACCGGACCTACCAAGATCTTGCCGCCCATTACGGCACCACCATTATGCCGGCGCGGCCCCGCAAGCCGCGCGACAAGGCCAAGGTGGAGGCGGCGGTTCTTATCGTCCAGCGATGGATTTTGGCGCGGCTGCGCAACCGGCGCTTCTTCTCGCTCGCCGAGTTGAATGTTGCGATCCGCATCCTGGTCGACCAACTCAACGCCCGCCTGATGCGCAAGCTCGGTGCCAGCCGCCGCGAGTTCTTCGACACCATCGATCGTCCGGCCCTGATGCCGCTGCCGGCCGAGGCCTATCAGTACGCCGAATGGCGTCGTGCCCGTGTGGCGCCGGATTACCATGTCGAAGTTCAGGGACACTTCTACTCGGTGCCATCCCGCATGATCCGCCAGGTTGTCGAGGTTCGGGCCACCGAAGCCACGATCGAGGTGTTCCATCGCGGCACCCGCATCGCCAGCCATGCACGCTCGGGGGTGAAGCGCCGCCACACCACGATCCCCGAGCACATGCCGAGCGCGCATCGCCGATACGCCTTCTGGACGCCGGCGCGTCTGCTGGCCGCCGCTGAGACAGTCGGTCCGTCCACAATCGCGCTGTGCGAGGCGATCATGCGGACAAAGCCGCATCCCGAGCAGGGATTCCGATCCTGTCTCGGCATCCTGCGGTTGGAAAAGACCTATGGGACGCAACGTCTCGAAGCCGCTTGCCGCCGCGGGATCAGCATCGGCTCAGCGAGCTATCGGTCGATTGCCTCGATCCTCAAGACCGGCCTGGACAAGTCCTTCCTTCCCGACACCACCCCCGACGCCGATCCCATCCAGCACGGTAACATCCGTGGCCGCGGCTACTACCACTGACCAGCAACAAGGAGGCATTATGCTCAGCAATCATACCCACGAACGTCTCGCCGCTCTCGGGCTCGCCGGAATGGCCAAGGCCTTCGATGATCAGCAACGCCAACCGGACGTCACCGCGCTGACCTTCGAGCAGCGCCTCGGCCTGATGATCGATCGCGAAGCAACTGAGCGAGAGAACAAAAGGCTCATCGTACGCCTGAAGTTTGCCTCGCTACGGCAGGCCGCAATCGTCGAAGATGTCGATCTGCGCGCTCCGCGCGGCATCGACCGCGCCTTCTTTGCCAAGCTCGTCGATGGCGATTGGATCGGCCGCAAGCAAAATTTGCTCATCACCGGGCCGACCGGCGTCGGCAAGAGCTGGATCGCCTGCGCGCTCGGTCACAAGGCATGCCGCGATAATCGATCGGTCTTATACCATCGCCTGCCAAGGCTGTTCGAAGCTCTTGCGCTCGCCCGCGGCGACGGACGCTATGCGCGGCTCCTCAAGACGTTATCGAGGGTCGATTTGCTCATCCTCGACGACTGGGGCCTCGCTCCGATTACCGGCGAGCAGCGTCGCGATCTCCTCGAAGTCGTCGACGATCGTCACCAGCGCGGATCGACCATCATCACCAGCCAGGTACCGATCGAAAATTGGCTTGAGATCATCGCCGACCCGACCATCGCCGACGCCGTCCTCGACCGCCTCGTCCACAACGCTCACCGCCTCATCCTCAAAGGAGACAGCATGCGGAAAATAACTGCCCAACGCGCCAATCTTGACGCCGCGAAGAAAACCTGACCCAACTCCTCATGCCGGCAACGACAACCCGGCCGCCTTCGTCGGAACAGGTGGCCGCCTTCGATCGGAATGCATGGTCGCGTTCAATCGGAATCTCTGGCCGCAATCCCCGGAATCCGCAGAGGAGACGGGGTTGGCCGACTATCTGGCAACTCGGTGGCAACCCTGGGAGACGGTGGTGAGCCGGATCGCACCCCAACCCCATGCACAAATGCAGCATCGACTTCTCGAGGCGATGGGGGAGGAGTTCGACAGCCGCCTCCAGCAACGGCTCGCCGGTCATGGGCTAATCGGGAACAGCGATGCCGAGCGGCAGTTCGGAGCGCAGATCCGCGATGAGATCGTCCGCGAGATCAAGGGCGCGCTGACGCGTCAGGTGCTCGCGGACCATGCTCTTGAGCTGTGAAGCGGCCACCCGATTGCAAGGATCTTTCAATGCTGTTTTCGCTCAGCCGTCGCCACGTCATGGTGGCTTCGGACGCCCGCGCGCGGAGGGTCCATCTGTGAAATGTAGTGCTCGGCCGGCGGCAAACGCCTGCGTCACAACCGATATCGTCATGGCGTATGCGGAAAAGACCGATCAGCCGATCAATTTCGAGTTCACGCTTGGTGCTATGTCGGGTGAAGCGTGACGTGAGACTTCCTGCCCACGAGGAAGCCAGGAGACGCACACAAGGATCTCGCGAGCAGGGTATCTACACCGCTTCCCCGCGACTCCGCACCAGCCAAGCGCCGCACTGCCGTAGCCAGCGGGGCTAGCGCAAGTGAGGCGTGGCGCAAAATCAAGCTGCATCAAGTCTCTCTTGTCCCGGCAGCAGTTCCCTGCCGCACTTAGCGCGCACGAGGCGTGTCTGCAAAAGGCTCTGCTCATTTGGTTGATAGGTCGAGACAGCAGACCTACTACGTCCGCTAATATTTGCTATGGCCGGGTCACTTTTGTAAGGCGCCAGCGCAGCGGGCGGGTGCTTGCATTGCGCCGGATCGTGGCCGAGCTACGAATCGACGACGATCGTGATCCGGGCTTCCTGTGCAACCGGGAAAAACGCCCTTCGTCAGCTACTCGTCAGCCAGCCCTGCCTATCCAGACAGGCCGCGCATTCTTGATTGATTGGAGATGGAATATGACGGGCATTGGCCGACCTGGCAAATCGCACGTTGGGCCTGCAGAGGCCGACAGCACATGGGGATCGAGCAGATCGAGGCCGCAGCCCGGTCCCGCCCCCGGGGAAGGCATGCAGTCTTTCGACTCCGTCGTGGAGCTGATGCGCTCCGGGCCTCAAGATAGAACGGCGCCGCTCGTGGACCTGCCACCAGCTTCGGGGGCGGCAGTCACGATTTCCTCACGTGACGAACGAATCAAAGCAGCGAAGCAAAGACTGCGCAGCCTGCGTGAGCACTTTGATGCTTCTCGAAATGCAGCCAAAGAAACCGTTCCCGACGCGAACCCGTCGGAGGCCCAAGACCTGATTGATCAAGTCGTCGAGGCAGGCTCGGAAGTTCTGGACTACTACGCGAGCCTCCCCCTGGACCTGGCGCGCAGCCTTCTTTCCGACGATCGGGCTCGCCGACTCCGCGACGACACTCTCGCTGCGGGGAGGAATGCAACGTCGTGGCAGCCTTGATTATTCGCGACCTGGAGGCGAGCAGGACGAGAGCAGCAGCCGTGCTCGACCAGATGCGAGATTCGGGCGCTCCGCCCGGCCAGCAGAGCCGAGCGCTATCCAGCGTGGAGAAGCACTACCTGGCCTGCATGGAGTGGTGGGGAAAAAAGGCATCGCGTTCGGAACGGATGCAGTCCGTCTGCGCGGCCACTGCCAACTTGCCAAGCACGAAGCCCAAGATGCGGAAGCCCGAAGAGGCCGCACTACGCCTGCATACCGGCTGGGCACTTTATGCGGGGTGCATGTATCTGCAACAGCGGATTGCTCGCGCGCATCTTCTGATTGAGTGTAAGGCGAGCACGTTTGAACCAGCCGTGAGCGACGCCCTCATGGGCGAGGACGGGCGGGTGCGTCTGCTCAGGACCTTTGTCGAGGATGTTTTGCCGGCATTCTTCTCGACGTACGAAGCCGTTCTGAACAAAGACGGAGAGCCACTCGACGGAAAGCACTGCACTGTTCTGGAAGGAGTCATGGAACGGCTTTCGGAATTTGCCTCAGGGGTGGAACGCATCGTTGCCAGGCTAAGGGATGCTGGAACGAATCCCGACCTTCCATTGGAACCGTTGGACCAGATCGCGGAAGGTGCATGGGTCACCGCGCACGCCGTCACGCGACTTTTAGCAGTGCAGCCAAAGAGGCAAGCGGAACCGCCTGCCCAGGCTGCGATATCGGAAAAGACCGACTTAGGGGCTGAGCGCCACGCGGCGCGCAGGAAGGGGAAAGGCAAGCGCGCACCGGCCGCAGGCAAGGGGAGTTCAACTGCCGGGCTGCGCGAGCCGCAGCTCGCCAGGCCCGACGCTGCCACGGTTATCGTACGATCGGATCTGGGTACGAGGAAACTCGCGAGTGCAGAGGAGGCACGCGCGAGGGCGTCATCATCGGCGACCGGGCACCTGGAGATGTGGCAGGCTCCGCCCTCCAGGAACGCACTGACGGGATTACTCAAGCGATTGGACGTGCTGCTGCAGTTCGATCTGCCGGCTCAGCAAAGCGCCGTCTCTCAAGCGCGCCAGACGGGGCCCGAGGACGCCGACCACGTCGTGGATCTCGTCCTTAAGCGCCTGCAGACGCAGGCCGCCGAGATTGATGCCTGTGTAGCCGCGCTGGAGGAGCCCCGCCGGCGTGGCCTCCTCACGCCTGCGCAAGTGACCGAAGTGCAGGAAAAAATAGTCCAGCTTAGGGCGATGTTGTCCGAGGTTCAGGGACAGGCAAACTCATTGAACGCGCGAAAGGCGGCGATCACGATCGATTGCATGAAGACGTACGCGTTTCCGTCGCAGAAGTACCTTGAACAGTTGCGGGTGGCCGAGGAACTGGCGTCTGTGTATCCACCGCGCGCCTTGAAGGGCGAGCCAGCGACGCTGTTCGAGATCAAGCTGCAGCCCAAGGCGCTGCGCAGTGGTAGGATGCCAAATCCGATGTGGGTGCACATCCATACCAAGCGGCCGGTACATGCCTGGCAGCTGGCCACGCTGGGCGACGCCGACTTCGCCGCTTGCCACGTGAAGTCCAATGAACAGCACGGCTACAATCGGCAATGGCAGAACGCCCGAGCCGAAAAGGGTCACGAAGACGTTGTGATCCACCGCGGCAAGCTCACGCCTGCGTTCTGCAAGTCCTTGTTGAGCAGCGCTTTGACCTCCCAACCACAATAACCGTTTGCCGACGTGCAGCATGGCTCACAGCCGGTGCCGGACTTCCTGCTCGATGTACTGGACAATAAAATGCTGTTGCCGAGTTCGGCGAATGGCTCCCCAGCCGGTCTCTCTCAACGGTGAGACCTACTCCATCGCATTGGGGCCGCAAGGACGCCGCGACGCCCAGCTGATCCACTGGCCCATCCTCGGTTCCTGATGCCCGGATCGGCGCTTCGAGGGCGAGTGCCTCTGCCGGCGACCGCAGCGGACGGGTGCTCGCAGCCAGGGAATGGCTGGGTGACGAGCATATCCAGCGGGACTACGAGCTTCTGTCGCAGGAGTTGTGGCAAAGCACTCCAAACCTCGCCGCCCGGACCTGGTTCGTGGATCCTCTCATGGCCTTTCAGGTGGGTCAGGGTTCAGAGGTCGATGCGCTACGCGCATTCCATCGCATTGTCGACGATCGGAATGGCAACGATACGGCGCCGACTTCCTGTTCTTGCCGGTGAATGATGCGAGCGCTACGGACCTCAATCGCCGCGGCTCCCATTGGTCGTTGCTGCTGGTAGATCGCCGCGATCGCGACAGGCCGGTTGCCTATCATTACGACTCCGCCGGGGGACACAATGCCAGACCTGCAGCAATGCTCGCAGCGCGGGTGGGAGCCGAGTTGCGAGATGGCCCCCATACGCCGGCAGGGGAACGGCTATGATTGCGGTGTCTTTGTGGTCGACGGTACCCGGGAGCTGGTCAGACGGCTCGCGGGAAGACGGCAGACAGATCTGAACCTCGGCAACTTGGTCGTCGATCGGCAGGCACTGCAAAGGCGACTAAGGGGCTGATGTCGGCTTCAACTGAATAGTGCGCGCAGCTGATTGAAGTGCAACTTCGCGCCGATTGAAGGTCTGCAACGGCGCGTTTGCAGAGCATGATGGTGTCTCACAATGACGGAGCGGAGCCACACCTAGCTTCTCGTTCTCGGCGTCAAGCGCGAGCACCATCTCGGTCAGAGCTGCGGTCGGTCGGGAGAGCGTCGGGACGAATCGCATGATCAAACGATACATCCGCGCGCCACAGGCTCCAGCGGAATCCACACGCGTCATCCGACGAGCGCCGGCTGCTTCACAGGCTTCGGCGACACACGCGTCCACTCGAGCCCGTCGAGCAGCATCGCGAGCTGCGTCGCACTCAGATGTATCACGCCGTCGCGGATCGGTGGCCAGGTGAAGCGCCCTTGCAGCCACTTCGTCACCAGCACCATGCCGCTGCCGTCCCACGCCAGAAGCTTCACTTTGTCCATGCGCTTGCTGCGAAACACGAAGACCTCGCCGCAATACGGGTTCGCGCGCAGCGCTTCGCTCACCAGCGCCGACAGCGTGTGCACCGACTTGCGGAAGTCGACCGGCTGTGTCGCCAGCACCACCTTGAGGTCAGACCGTAGCGCAATCACCGGATACCCTGGAGCGCCGACAGCACCGTCGAAAGCGTCGCCAGCTCCACGCCTGGCTCGACGCGGATGCGCGCTCCACTCAACTCGGTCTCGATCACCCCGCAGGGCTTGGCCGGCGGCGCGGCGATCTCCAAAGGCGTCGTTTGTGCCGGCGAAACACGCTCGGACTCGCCAGCTGTCCCGCCACCGCTTCCGGCGCCAATCTGGATCGGCACGAAGTTCGGCGCCTTGCCGGCCACCGCTGCCGCAACCTGGCGGCGCCCACACCGTGAGCAGCCCGCGGGAAACGCCATTGCGCCGCGCCACCTCGGAGATGTTCGCACCCTCCTCAAAGCTCTCCGCCACGATCCGGCCTTGTCCTCGCCCGTCCACCGTCGCCGTCGGCGCTCCCCAGTGATCACCTCGACGCGACGATAGGAGTCACCTTCCTGCCTGGCATCAAGCATGGCATTTGCCATCGCTTCACCTCCACCGATCAGCTCACGCCAGGCTGTATCGCAGGCGAACCTCGCGATGGCGAAGTGAGGGCCTCATGCCGGTTACAACGGGACACCGCGCCGTGTAGCGTGGGTGAACTTGCGACCATTTTCGCCAGCAACAAGCCGGTGATTTTCTTTGCCAACCGCGCCGAGCTTGGGCACTAGGTAGTAGAAGCATTCTCGCAGCCGCGACGACGGCGCGAATGAAGGATCATCTCAACGATATCAAACTTCGCGAACACTTCCGGCCGGTGGCTCCGATATGCCTGGAGGATCGTGCCCCGGACATTTTCAGTCCTGGAACGCCGGACCCTTTTATGCTCTTTGATCATCAAACACGAGCAGAAGGGCGGGACCCCCGCCGTTGTACATCTGGACGGAACTGCGCGATTACAAACCATTCCCAGAACGTCTCAGCACAAAGTCGCCAAGCTTCTCGTCGAATATGAAACACTTACGGGTATTCCACTGCTTTGCAACACAAGTGCCAACCACCATGGACGCGGTTTCTTCCCGAATGTCGCAGCGGCCTGCCAGTGGGGAGGCGTTGAGTATGTATGATGCCATGGCATGCTGTGGACGAAAACACAGAAGTGTGCGATCCCCGGTCCAACGGCACCTTTCCCGCTAAGAATGAGCGAGATGTGACGGCAGGCGGCTGTCTACCGGATGTCGCCTAACGTTGCGCCGGGAGGGTGCTTCGGGCTGCGAATGGCGCGGCAGGAGGACGATTCCATGTATGGTCCTCGGCACGGCTACCGCCCGATAAAGGGATATCACGGTGCTCGGCGAACCAGTGCCGGTATGCCCCAGAGCCTATTGATAGGCTTGCTGCGCTTAGTGTTCCTGGCACGGCCGTTGCTATTGAGAGGCAGCAACACCGAGTGAGGCTGTGCATTCAGACGTGTCAGACAGACGCTCTCTAACGCCGTGTGTCCATTTCCGAGAGAATAGGCGTGGGAGCAGCAGCGCTATCGTTGGGACTTGCCAGTGGGCTCATCAAGATCGCCGGTTGCGATCGGCCAGCCAAGATAAGGGCGGTAAGAAGGAAAGAAGGTCCGGGAAAAGCATCTTTCCGCTCAAGAGCGGTCTGGGATCGCCAGAGCGGTAGCAGCGGCCTGGAAAAAGGGATGATTCCTCAATTCCAAACTGAGACACGGCGTTATCGTTCAACACCGTCCAGCGTCCCTGGTGATGGGTGCCGCGAAATGGCGCTGGCGCGACACGGGCATAGGCATCGCACAAGGAAGCCGCTATTGGCGGCCGCTACCGCATTAGCACCGGACATTTTGCCAAAACTTAGCAGTCGGCGCTGAGGACAGGCATAAGCGAGAATCGGCTCAATGCCCAGAGCCGCACGCGCTGGGCAGCTTTCGGTAACCCGAAAACTGATCAGTGTGAGCGCAGTCCGTGCTTCTGTCGGAAAGCAAACGTGACAAATGTCAGTAGATCGCCAGCGTGTCTACAAACGCGACGTTCGGCCGAAAAGTCGCGAGCGATTCCTCTAGTTCGCACTGGCGCAAAGTGGTGCGGGAAGAGGACGATTTCATGTATGGGTCGGCACGGCTACCGCCTGATACAGGCATGTCACGGTGCTCGGCGAACGAGTGCCGGCATGCCGCAGAGCCTAATCATAGGACTTGCTGCGCTTAGCGTCCCTGGCACGGCCGTTGCTATTGAGGGGCAGCAACACCGAGTGAAGCTGTGCATTGAGACATGTAAACAGATGCTCTCTAAAGTCGTGTGCCCATTTCCGAGACAGCAGGCGCGGGAACAGCCGCGCTATCCTTGGCACTCGGTTGATGGCGAGCAATATGAGGCAGGCTATCCGGCGTTCCAGCCCACCGCTTGCCGGACGCTGAATGCAGTTCGTCCAGACCGGCCTGCTGGCCGGATTTGCCCCGACGTCTCGCGATGTTGTTTTCACCACAAGATGGAGAGTTAGATGAATGCCCCGCTAGGCGTATCTGTAAGGCGCCAAACGACTGACGTAGATGCAATGCTAGCCGAACTGCGATTATGCGAGCGCCCGCATGACGTGGAAGTAAGCGGCCTGCCCCTGCACGTCCTGCCTGGTGTTTTGTCACCACGCCTAAGTCACGGTCCCGACGCATTGATGTCGAAGTGGCACATCGAACCTGGCGCGACAGTACTCGATCTCGGATGCGGATCAGGTGTACTAGGGCTTGCAGCACTCCGAGCCGGCGCAGGCAGTCTAGTGGCACTCGACATAAATCCGCAAGCCGTCCTCACGACGAAGATAAACATCGAGAGATTAGGTTACTCGGACAAAGCCGAGGCGCGCTATAGCGACACCTATTCTGGACTGCATTCCGGCGAAAAATTTGACATCATTCTCTTTGCGGCCCCCTATTGGAATCGTAGAGCGAAAGACGACCTGGAGCGCTCTTGCTTCGATGAAGATCACAATGTCATGGCCTCGGCTCTCAAAGGTGCGCGGCGCCGCCTAAATGACAGGGGCGTGATGTATGTGCTCTTCTCTGATCAGGGAGATGTCGGGCGCGTCCTGAATTTGATTAAGAGGAGTAAGCTGCGCGTCAGAAATATGCATATTTTCCGTCCCTCGATTCCAGAGGGGCACGTCCGGATTATTTGGGAACTCACGGTGCAAAAGAAGACCCAGGCACTGCACCGCTCGCTTTTCAAAAATCAGAATGCTCGCGGCAGTTTTCCGGCCGACGAGGCGCGCTCAACGTTCTCTCGCCGTGACCCACCGCGATGATCACCAAACCTGTGAAAAGCCCGTTCTGGGGCACGTTCACGTAGGAGGCTATCGATCCGCGGTTATCACCGGCGCAACATCGCGGAGCTCGCACTCGCCCTCACCGACGTTTCGATAAAGACGCGCGCCAAGTAATCCGGAAAGGCTGGGCTCATCCGTTGCGGCGTACTCAGCATTCAGAAGGACTGCGTCTCTGGTCCTTACGGACCGCAGCCTACGTAATGATACGAAGGTCAGCCGTCGCACTTCCTTGATCTTGGAACGTCCTCATCGACATGAGACCATACAGACCAATCTACGATCCACAACTCTGGCGAGCTCGTGCGCATGCAACGCGAATCAAAGCGGATTCGCTCGGACCCGGCAAACCCAGAGACAGGCTCCTGAAAGTCGCCGATGAATACGATAAGCTAGCCCAACACGCAGAAAGGGGGGCGCGCCCAGAACCGACCAAGAGTCAGGTTCGTGTCACGATTTCTGATCGTTATCCGTTTTCTTGACTAAATCCTCGAGCGGCTCGCTCCGAGCCAAGACGAATGTCTCGGCCGATCCTTGGCCAATTGGTTTAGATGAACGGTGGTTCTTCGCCCGCGGGTGCCGCGGTCCTCAGCAGGATCAACCGCATCATGCGGATTACCGATTCCTTAGGTACGTGCCCACCCTTTCCGGCCGTCCGCTCCGTCAGGCAGCTTGCCTCCGCTCACGTCGTCGTCGGCGACGGCACCAGCCGCCTGTGACCGGCCGTCTTTGCAGCATGGTCCGACGAGCGGCTACACAAGATCGGGGGAGAACGGAGTGTGGGTATGGAGAGGTGCCACCTGGCTTTGTGCCGGTTGCGATCACCAGCTGCGGGGGTACGGGGCGGCCTGCTGTTCATCAAGCGTCGACGAGCGCGCCAGGGGGCCACCGCGCGGAGATTTCGTGCCAGCTCTTGTTGCTCTCGAGATCACACCTACGCTGGCTCGGTATTGACTCAGCACGCCGCCACCGGCGTCTTCACAGCTCGCCCATCGCTTCAGGATTTAGTTGAACGCCTTGGCCAGGTCAGGGTCGCGGGACAGTTTGGCGAGCTGTTCGCGCATATAGACCTGTCGCGATGCCGGCAGAGGCCCTTTCGCGCAAACCGGGGACATCGGCGCTGCCCTAGCTCTCGCAGCCAGCGTTGCCTCGCCTCGAGTTGCTGAGTATCGGATCATCGATCAAGCGGAGCGATGCCCCCAATTCGCGACCTCTGCGTCAGGTTCTAAAAGCATCCCAATCTTAGAACGAAGTCAGCCGACGATTCGCACTTGAACCGGCACCAGATCGGCGGGCCTTTACCAGCTCGAATTTAGGGCAGAGGAATTGAACTGCTAGGCGACATTAGGTTGAGAGACAGAGCCGTACGACTCACTCAGAAGAAGGTCGGGTGCTCGGCGGCAAGCGGAGAAAAGTGATGTGGGGCAACCCCACAGAGGTCCGCGCGCCCACCGGATTTTTCCTGCTACAAACACTTGTTCCCCAAAAAATCGGTCCTATTTCAGCTGCGCCTGCATTGGCACTCGCGGGCCACGATTGCTAGCAATCGGGAAATCTTCAACTGAAGTAAGATGATTAGGAGATCTGCATGGAATTCCGTCCACTTCACGACCGCGTCGTGGTCAAGCGCATTGACGCAGAAGAAAAGACCGCTGGCGGCATCATCATTCCCGACACTGCCAAGGAAAAGCCTTCGCAGGGCGAGATCGTCGCCGTCGGCCCGGGTGGCCGCGACGAAGCTGGCAAGCTGATCCCGATCGACCTGAAGGTCGGCGACCGCGTGCTGTTCGGTAAGTGGTCCGGCACCGAGGTCAAGATCGACAACGTCGACCTGCTGATCATGAAGGAAAGCGACATCATGGGCGTCCTCGACGTCCCCGCTTCCAAGAAGAAGGCGGCCTAAGAGCCCCTCTCTTATCCAGTTTAAACACCTAAGGAAAAATCCAGATGGCAGCTAAAGAAGTCAAATTCTCCGTCGATGCGCGCGACAAGATGCTTCGCGGCGTCGACATTCTCGCCAACGCGGTGAAGGTCACGCTCGGTCCGAAGGGCCGCAACGTCGTGCTCGACAAGTCGTTCGGCGCTCCCCGCATCACCAAGGACGGCGTCACCGTCGCCAAGGAGATCGAGCTCGAGGACAAGTTCGAGAACATGGGCGCGCAGATGGTGCGCGAAGTTGCTTCGAAGTCCGCTGACGCGGCCGGCGACGGCACCACCACCGCCACCGTGCTGGCCCAGGCGATCGTGCGCGAAGGCGCCAAGTCGGTTGCCGCCGGCATGAACCCGATGGATCTGAAGCGCGGTATCGACCTCGCGGTCGAAGCCGTCGTTACGGACCTCGTCAAGAACTCCAAGAAGGTCACCTCGAACGACGAGATCGCCCAGGTCGGCACCATCTCGGCCAACGGTGACGCGGAGATCGGCAAGTTCCTCGCCGACGCCATGAAGAAGGTCGGCAACGAGGGTGTCATCACCGTCGAGGAAGCCAAGTCGCTCGAGACCGAGCTCGACGTCGTCGAGGGCATGCAGTTCGACCGCGGCTACATCTCGCCCTACTTCGTCACCAACGCCGACAAGATGCGCGTTGAGATGGACGACGCCTACATCCTCATCAACGAGAAGAAGCTCTCCTCGCTGAACGAGTTGCTGCCGCTGCTCGAGGCCGTGGTGCAGACCGGCAAGCCGCTGGTCATCGTCGCCGAGGACGTCGAAGGCGAAGCGCTTGCCACCCTGGTCGTGAACCGTCTCCGTGGCGGCCTGAAGGTTGCGGCCGTCAAGGCTCCGGGCTTCGGCGATCGCCGCAAGGCCATGCTGCAGGACATCGCGATCCTGACCGGCGGTCAGGCGATCTCGGAAGATCTCGGCATCAAGCTCGAGAACGTCACGCTCAACATGCTCGGTCGCGCCAAGAAGGTGATGATCGACAAGGAGAACACCACGATCGTCAACGGCGCCGGCAAGAAGGCCGACATCGAGGCGCGCGTGGCTCAGATTAAGGCGCAGATCGAGGAAACCACCTCGGACTATGACCGTGAGAAGCTCCAGGAGCGTCTTGCCAAGCTCGCAGGCGGCGTCGCAGTGATCCGTGTCGGCGGCGCGACGGAGGTCGAGGTGAAGGAGCGCAAGGATCGCGTTGATGACGCGATGCATGCGACCCGCGCGGCCGTGGAAGAAGGTATTGTTCCCGGCGGCGGCGTCGCCCTGCTCCGTGCCTCCGAGCAGCTCAAGGGCCTGCGCACCAAGAACGACGACCAGAAGACCGGCGTCGAGATCGTGCGCAAGGCGCTCTCCGCGCCCGCCCGCCAGATCGCGATCAACGCCGGTGAAGACGGCTCGGTGATCATCGGCAAGGTCCTGGAGAAGGAGCAATACGCCTACGGCTTCGACTCGCAGACGGGCGAGTATGGCAACCTGGTCAGCAAGGGCATCATCGACCCGACCAAGGTGGTCCGCACCGCGATCCAGAACGCTGCCTCGGTTGCAGCTCTCTTGATCACCACGGAAGCCATGGTCGCCGAGCTGCCCAAGAAGGGCGGCGCCGGTCCGGCGATGCCCCCGGGCGGCGGCATGGGCGGCATGGACTTCTGATCCAACTCTCTCAAAATGCGATCCCCGGCAGAAAAATGCCGGGGGTTATTTTTTGCTCGCGGCTTTTTCAGTTCGTTGTTCTGACCTCGCGGTTTGCGCTGCGGAAATGACGATCAGCAGTTGCTAGTGGCCTGATTCATTCGGAGATTCCCAAATCGACCGAAGCAGTTCAAGCTCTGGGCATGAGAGCAGGAACTATCGTAAAGGTCACCCGGGCGGACCGCCATCGGCTTGAGGCGATCGTCTGGGATCGCAGCGCACCTCAGAAGCATGTGTGGCGGGCCAACATCATTCTTGCCACTGCCGACGGCTGTGGCACCGCCGAGATCATGCGCCGCTCGGGCAAATCCAAGCCCGTGGTGTGGAGATGGCAGGCCCGGTTCATGGCGGAGGGTGTCCGCTAGTGGGGGTGAATTTCCTTCAGGTATGTCAGCCGCGCTGCTTCTGAGCGAAGCTTGTTCTTGTTCAGCTGAGAGACGGACACGACGCCCTATTATAGAGCTCTCCAAATTGCCAGCCGTCACAAGGATTCGAGTGCGCAGGCGTCCGCCAGTATCAGACTCCTGTATACATCCTTGTCCACTGGACTCCGGCTGGATACTTTCGGAAAGAAGCTGAGTCATCGGCGATGGTCAGGCGCATCAGGGACGAGACGCTCGAAAGCCGCAGTGCGCAGCTGGACAAGCCGGTGCGCAAAACGCCCGTCTTGATATCAATCTGACGAGGCCTGTCCATCGGTTATCGGAGGAACGAGACCGCCGGCACGTGGGTGTTTCGCAAAGCCGACGGATCGCGACTATACAGACCCCCGGACACTCGGACCCAACTGTCGACTGGAGCTTGGAGTGCAACCCATCTAAGCGCGTGTCCACTAGGGGCCCCGATGCAAACCCCACTGTCGACCTCCAACGTCGCGTTGTATCTGAATCATAACCGATCCAGGGAGAACAACGCGCCGTAAGCGATCTTACGCCAGACTCCGTCGTGCCAGCAACGATGGACATAATCGTGTCATTGCCGAAAGTCAGGATCACAAGAATTGTAACCGGCAGGCTGTCGCCATTTCGTCGATCTGCGACAGACTGTACGCCCTGGCGCCACCCCGTCGATCGGATCGGCTGGACAGGCTGCGAACACCTCAATCTCCTGGCTTGCCACGATATCGATGAATCTCTTCGCTCATGCCAGCGTCACAGCTTGTTGCTTGAAGGTATCAACTGCCGCCCGGCTCAGCCGAAAGACGCCACGACCACGGGGCAGTGAGCGATAGGCAGAGTCGGCTCGGGCCTTGAGAACATCAAACCATTGGTCCGGCGTAAGCCTCGCCGGGCGCTCGCTGATCTGGATCACCCTGCCATTCGGGGCGAAGCGGACGTGAATGATGATCTGCCGATTCATACCGTTCCTTTTCTTGCCAGGTTTAGAGACCGGTGGGCTGCTCGATTGTGACGTATTCAGTTTCGCGCCCTTTGGGGTGGACCTCGCGCAGCGACTTGAACTTCGCACCTGCATTGGTGCCGGGTGGCCCGTTCGGGTTGGCGGCGATAATCGCCTGTGTGTTAGGTCTATTCGGCATTGTCTTGAGGCACGTTTCGGACCAACATTCGCTATCGGCAAACTCCCCCGTGCGTCCGCCCGATTGACGGAATGCACGGTCTGAGAAACGAATACGAGGAGGCGATTGCCTCTTGCTCCGCTCGATACCGAGCGCCTTCAGGCCAAGCAGGAGCCCAATCGTGCGCTTGGAACCGCAATGCTATACTTGCGGCCAACATAGACGGCGAAAGCTGGTCCGAGCGTCTCAGTCGTCGACCGACTGGAAATTCTCTGCGAACACAATAGCGCTTCGACCCAGAGAGACGGCAACAATGATATCAGGGTCCGAGAGCGGAATTGCATTCACCTCCTCCGCGTCATCGAGGCGATTCTCTGCGGGTCCAGTGCCGATCACCGCCCAACATCCCTTCTAGCCAGCACCAATCCAGTCGCTCGCGCCTGGTCGGCCGTAATCTGCATGCAGTGGTCAGATCCATCGATGAGATGCAAGTCAAACTGCGGAAGACGCCGGAATGGCTGCCGCGACACGTCCGACGCATCACATCGAACGAAGGTGAGCTGCGGAAAGCGGCGCCTTAGGTCAGCAACGGCGCCAGTGTCTGTGTTAGCTGTCGCAAGCAGGCGTTCGATTTCGATCAATTGTTCTGTGGCGAGCGCCATTGCGACTCCTTATGATTGTTGCCAATGAGCATCATTGCCAGAACAGCCGCTCGGGATCCGTGTTCAATTCGTCGATCGCCGACGCGAGCCGGTGGAAAATGCCGTAGATTTTCCAGCTTCCTCGCGCATGATTCTTGAAGAACAGTTTCCAGATCCCGCTCACGGCATCGTAATGAAACAGCGCGACATCGATCTGACCGCCATCGTTGTCGATACTGCGCGAGCAGCAGGGACTCCCAATGAGATAGCCATCCTTTACCGGCGTCACACTCGGCGAGACATAGCGATAGTGCTTGCGGGAGATCAAAGCACGTTCGATTCGCTGGCGATCTAGCTCGTTCGGATGCGGGATCAGCCCGACCGGCACCTCTTTCGACACTCTCATCGCGAGAGCATCCCCTCAAAGAACTGTGATCTCTTCTTCAAGACAACCACCGACCAGCCGCTCGCCAAACTCTACAAGATAAACCGGCACGCTCGCTTCGATATGCATCGCGACCCGGACGATCTCGCCGATAGCACCGGCGCCGACCAGGATCCCATCAGTAGGGGCGGTGGCAACTGACTCGTCATTGATGAGATTGACTCCGGTTTTCACGCGCTGGCCCGATCGATATTTTGGAACGCGCGGCTCTGTCATGACACAGCCACTTCCGACAATGGCAGATCATCCACGCCCTCGTCGACCCGTTCGACCTCTTTGCGCCTCATGCCAAGGCGGTAGCCACTTTCAAGAAATTCGAACCCGTAGATATAGAGTTTCTGCACGAACGTGCCGATGGAAACGACATTACCCACGTCGCCCTTCTTGGCCAGAATGTCGCCGATCTCCTTGCCGCGAAAGGTGCCGTCATTGCGAATGGTACCGCTGGCCCTCACCTTTTCACCGAAGCTGAACGCGGGCGGCCCGCTTAGCTGGACCACATCACTGTCGCAAACGATCATGTTCATGCACCGCCCCCTCGCCAACCTGCAGGGCGCAAGGAGACGCGAGCAGAGGTGCTCTTCTGCAGCATATTGTCCTCGTCTGCCATGAGACATGCCGACTCGTCATCCGCGATGCGACTCGCCAAGCCGTAGCGGGCATGCCGTTCAGGTTCGCGGTTCAGAGCGGTTACCAAATGAGGTGAAAGCCGCTGCGCGAACTCGAGGTGCACGGAGGTGTCGGGGTCGTTCACCGTCGCAACCAGCCGCATACGTCGTGCCACCATGCGGCGGAACTCAATCGCCTCATCATTCATCACCCAGCCAAGCCGGCGCGGCGCGATGCGCTGCGTCCCGACCCGACAGACGCGATAGAATGCAGAACTTTGCCACCTCCGACCTCTTAGCCCAGCGAGTCTGTAGAAGTGGAACCGGTAGAGCTCGATCGGGGGCAGCGGCCAGCGCCTCTGCTGCGAGCAGATGTTTTCGGCCACTCCGCCAGATGATAGAAGATCCCGATCTGCCGTTGCTGATCCTCGGCTTCGGGTAGCAGACCTTCGTCGAGCCGCGTGTGTGCGACCAATGCTCCCTTGCTGCCTGATAGTGGAATGACTGGGTCCAGGTTCATGGGCAGCTTTCCTCCTCTGACAGGTGGCCCCTTCGACATTGCAAGGCGACGCGCCTGGCTCGGCGAAGAACAGGCCCGTCAGCACAGCGACGTGGGTCAAATCGATGACAGCGCTGCTTAGTGGGCGCCCGGCATCGAGGCGCAACCTTGGGCCGTTGCGCTCCGTGACTTTCTTGGGGGAGCCGGGGCGCCGCCTACGCACCGATATACCGAGCACAGTCAGCTGTGGAATCGCGAGCAGCTTTCCCGCCGCCTGCTCAGGAATGAGCTTGTCACTAGCAACACCCGGACGCGATTCTTTGGCGCAGTCGTACTTACGATTGCAGTAGTTGCATTGAATATTGCAAGCCGGCGCGACCGCGACATGGATGCGAGCGTAATGATGATGAACTTTTTCGCTATAGCCGGGATGAGGCCTCACTTTGTCCCAGATCTCGGACGGCAGATCGCCTGGGGCAGCCTGTGACCCATAGCTCCCTTTGCCATTCTTCGAAGAGCTCCGGGAACCCTTATAATCGGCGATGACCCGCATCCCGCCGCTATGCTCGGCATCTTTGTGATTTTTTCCGCGTCCGGCAACCGCGTTCATGTTCAATTCTCTATCAAGTGTGCCCATGGCGACCAGCCTGAGCGGCCACAGCGAGAGTTAGCAACTCGCGTGCCATCTCGGATGGCGATGGCATTCCCGCCCTGTGAATGAGTTAGCTAGACGTGATCCGCACAGTTTTGCACGCGTCAGCGACAGTTCACACGTCGCAAATGCGACAGACGTCGCAATTGTGACGGAGATGGCCGTTGGGTTCTCATTGAGCTCGCGTGAAATCTCCCAACGCACCCGTCGCTTGCGATGCGACCTCTTCCTACTAGCGGGCCGCGGCGAGAAGCCCACTTTGCGCCGCTACTTGGCGCTCAACATCTCTATGGCCTGCGGGAGCCATATCGCGACGTGTCCGGTGTTGCTCGACCAGAAAGCAGAGCTCGTTTCGTGAGAGTGCTTGCGGATCGACGATCCCGTAGTGACGTCAGCCGAGCGTTTAGTGATCTGCCGCGCATAAATAGCAAAAGCCGATCATTGAAGGGACAGCCGAACAAGAGGAAGCTCCGTCCGTTCTGCCTTTCCTTGATGAGGTCGGGAACTGGTCTCTGGATGCCGATTTCAGTCAGAACCTCAACATAATCCAGCGTCAGTAATTAGAACGCTCTTGACCGGCAGCACGCTGCCGTGCGGCTTGCGCAGCACAGTAGGCCAATGGCCGCCGAGGCATGATCAACCTCTTGGCCCGCCGGATCGTAGATTGGATACCAGCAATCGACGTGGATGCCGGAGCGCGCGATACCTTGCACTTCACGCCATCGGTCGCGTGTACCGGAGAGCCGTCCGCATCAGGCCGTCGTACTAAGAGTCGACTATCACAGGCAGTGGTAAGGATGCTTGATGATGATGCAGTGGTGTCGGCTCCGCCGGCGCGCGAACGCCTGGACCATCAATGCCGTCACGGTGGAGCGATGTGCGACGCTCTCGACATCCCAGACGTTGCCTAGGCCTGGCGCGATAGCGCAACTTCGCTGGAGAAGGCAGAAGGCCTCCTGCGTCGTTGGCATATCTGGTCCGATCAACTCGGGAGGTCAGGTCCGAGATACGGAACAATGCTGAGCTCTCATCCTCACCCCAGATCAGTACGAATCGCCTTCGCGTCGGCTGCGTTGACAAACTCAATCCGCGGGAGGGCCTTCATCGGTCCGCCCTGTCTTCCCTCGCGTTATGGCATTGATTGTGATCGGGAGCGGCGTCTCGCTCGCCATCTCGGGCAGATCGAGCATCCAGCTGCTGGCCATTCTGATCCCAACGACCCAGAGCGTTTCATATTCGGATTCCACGGTCGGCTCTTCGAGATCTTTCTTGCGAAAGGCCCGCATCAAGAGAGCGGCGACTCAAGAGTTCATGAGCTGAACTTTCTGGACCGCGATGCATACTTGGGTGGTTTAGCATGCTCCCGCGAGTTGGCGCGCAGGTGAGCCACAAGTTTGACAATACGGAGACGACCTGGTCGACCTCTTGGAGGGGTGTCTCACGCGGCAGGGACAAGCGCACCGCGCCGTGCAGGACATGCGATGGCGCGATTGAGCAGGATCCGCAGGCTGATCCGAGCGAAGCGGCAATGCCGGCACGATTGAGATCGTGGAGAACTGCGTCTCTTTCGCCAAGCGATCTCGGAAGATCTCGGCGTCAAACTGGAGAACGTCGCGCTCAACATGCTCGGTCGCACCAAGAAGGGTGATGATCGACAAGGAGAACACCTCGATCGTCAATGGCGCCGGCAAGAAGGCCGACATCGGGTCGGGCGGCCCAGATGAAGGCTCAGACCGAGGAGACCACCCCGGACTACGACCTTGAGAGGCATCAGGAGCGTCTGGCGATGGTGGGCGGCGTCGCGGTGATCCGCGTTGCGGCGCGACCAACGGCATCGAAAATTCTCCTTCGGCAACCTATCGTCGGGCGTCGCGTTGATCGCCTAGTGCGGTTTAAGAGTGCGGTGCGCACGTTCGGCTCTTAGAGGACCGGCGCCGCCCCAGTGGTTCAGGCTCGTGCCGACGTAGTTCGACAGAATGGGATCGTGTCGGCACTCGCGATGGCAGCTCACGAGCTCTCGTGTCCTCTGGCTGGACTTGGGGCGTGCTAGGGCGCAGCTCCATCACTTCGAGCACCGCTCGTCCCTTGTCAATGATGCGCCACCCTCCATTCACACGCTCGACGAGCCGTTGCGAAACAAGATCGAGGTCGGGCACGCGGGCGCCCATTCTCTTGGTGCGCGCCGCCCAATCGGGACCGCTCGTGGCCAAAACTGGCCATGTCTCCCTTGAGCTCCGGCATGGATGCGAACCCGTCCGGGTAGCTCACAAGGATGTTCAACACCGTGACCTGGAAATTCACATGAGCACTATCGGTTGTCCGCACCTACCGCCACATTGTTGGCGCAGAGCGAAGAGCTTCCATGCCGACCTGCCTAAGGCGGTCCGCCGTGATCTCACCTGTCTTGGCGCCATCCAAGATCTTGGAAGCGACATGGGCCCGAGTGCCCGTTTCGCTGCGAGGCAGACTCTCGCAAACCTGCTCAAGAACAGCACGCAAAAGCCCTGTAGTCGTTGCGTCCAACACTTGGCGACTCCGCCAGGAGCAAACAATGGTAGCACGGGAGCAAGCTGTAACTTTAAAATGAACTATTTAGCTGATTCCAGAATATGAACTTCACCACAGTTGCCGTTGTTCGTTGATCGCCCGAGACGTCGCGGCGGCGTCCTCCTCACAAGGATAGCTGTGATGCTCTTGCTCAGCCACGTCCGTGCCGAGGAATCACCTCCGTGATGGAATTCGGCCCCGGAGGGCTCTTTTTGACGATTTTCATCGCGATGGCTTGTCCTCGCCGCGCAACATCGAGTCATTCTCGTGGCCACGCATCTTCAGCATCAATATGCGCGCTGAGGCTGATTGAGCTTGCTCGCCCGATGCTCAACTGCGCGCACGGCCATTCGTAACTTGGCTTGACGCCTCAATTCTCGTCGAAGCCAAGGTTTCGTTGGGCCGAGACCACGTTGTGGAAGCCTGCTGCGTAGAGATTGATGCCAGAGCGTAGGGAGGGCTGCAATTCGCCCGTATTCCAAGAAGGTCTGTGACAACGATATGGCATGATCTTTGAATTCGTTGCTGGCATTCGACTCACGTTGCGCCACGCTCCCGTAGAGCATGGCGACACTGCAGATTGCGCCTGTGACAATGACCGTTGAAATCCCCGGCACTGCCAGCTGTTCGCGTAGCCCAACGCGGAATCCGCGACGCAGTGATGATGTCCAACGAATTCGCGATCGCAACTTTGCGCATTTTGCCCGTCAAATGACTTGTCCGGACGCGCCCAACGAACAGTACGCAAGTTCGAATATTCTCGCGAGAAGCGGGCTTCCAGATAGCAATTGCTGCGAAGTTGTCGAGATCTGCGCATAACAACTGCAAGATATCGCTACGAACGCCTCCAATCCTCCCAGGTAAATGAGTATCCGATACCCGCTTGCACGATCTGACGACGTTTCGTGCAAGATTGGAGTTCCCGGTGAGTTCATTTACTTGCCGAGCTCCTATTCAGTGCCCTTCGGGGCGTTTCCTCCCTGACTCGGCCGCGCGGTATCTCGCGCGGCCTTTTTTTTCGCGATCGACGAAGACCTGATTGCTCGGATTTGAAGACCTCCAGAAGCAACGCAACGACCCCGAAGGCCGCAGCACAACCCACGCACGGCTCGTCCATCCTTCGCTGGCGTCTGAAGGACCCGTCACTCCGGCGGGAGACCTGCTACATTGTTGGCGCCTGAGTCGGCTCACCTCGCCTTTCGGAAAAAACAACCTGCCGATCGGCGTTTAGCTCGCCAAACTGCCGCAGCTCTCGGCCAACGGCTGCACGAGAGCCGTGAAGGCTGCTGAACGAGCGCTCCCTGCACGGGCTAAGCTCACAGCCAAGCAACGTTCCAACATCCTGCGCAAATGGTACGAATTAATCGCGAGGATCTCGTGCTAGTCCTGACCTCCGAGCAGAGGAAACCGCTCTCTGAGGCGCTAGGCGAACTCGATATCGGCGGCGCCTATGTCGAGTTCTACGCCGAAGGGACGCGCCGCATCTATGCCGAAACGATTCCCTCGCGGTGCCCGGATGCAAGGCTGCTTGCGATCTGGCCACCAATTGCCGTCTGTGGCGCAGCCATCACGCCGTGGAACTTCCCCGACTCGATGATCACCCGCAAGGTAGGGCCGGCGCTCGCCGCAGGCTGCAGTTGGTGCTGAAGCCAGTCAGTGAGACGCCGGTCTCGGCGCTAGCGCTCGCAGCCCTCGCTGAGAAGGCCCGCGTGCCCAAGGGTGTCTTCAACGTCATCACCGAAGATTCGCGACCGATCGGCGGGTTTTGTGCGAGCACGCGGCCGTGCGCTTTGTCGGCTTCACCGGCTCGACCGAGGTCGGCAAGATCCTGTACCGTCGCGCCTGCATCGGCCTGAAGAAGCTCGGCCTCGAGCTGGCGCCTTTCGTGGTGTTCGATGACCCGATATCGATGCCGCCATCGTCTCCAAATACCGCAACAGGGGCCAGACCTGCGTCTGCGCCAATCGCCTCTACGCACAGGCAGACGTCTATGAGGAATTCGTGCAGAAGCTCTCGACCAAGGTCGCGGCGATAAAGATCCGCGAGGCTGTGGTTCGTGCCTGCACACTGTCCATGAGCGGCGCGATCGCGGCGGCTGTGCTGAGTCACAATTCGGTCTTGACAGCCGCAGCTCTGGGTTTGGCGGGCGCCGTTTGGACTTGAACGCTGTTCAACATTGGCGTGTAGCTCTCTGCCCCCTGAGTTGCGCGCCAATCCGTTGCGGCTTGGTAGGCTGCGTTCTCTGGGGGCCTCGCAGTTGGCAATTGGGGCTGGGGTCGCCTAGCCGACGCCGTCGGTGTCGACATCACGCTGCTCGTCCCTGCCGGACTGATGCTGCTCTTGCCGTTGCTTGGGTGCTGGCTGCGCATGCCGGCCATCACCGAGCGCGGGGAGGGCGCCGAGATGCTTGCCGATCCTAAGGTGCGGCTCCCGCCGGCCTACCGGAGCGGCCCACTGGTGGTTGAGCTTGAATGTCGGGTGGCCTTGGAGAATGCTCGAGCCTTCCACAAGTCATGCAGGATGTGCCGCTCTACCGGCAACGCAACGGCCGCCTATGGTTGGTCAGTTGCGCGTGATATCGCCGGCCCCGAGCTGTGACCGAGCGCTATCACTGCCCGACATGGCTCGATTATTTGCGCCAACGCAACCGCTGGACGCGCTCGGAGCGCGCATTAGACGACAAGGCCATGGCGTTCCATATCGGCCCTGAGCCCGTGTGTGTCCGCCGTATGCTGGAGCGCCCGTTTGGATCGGTTCGCTGGAAGGAAGATGTGCCCGACCGCGCCGCAAGTGAGCTCTAGCTACTCGCCAAAGCGGCGCAGCACTAGCAATCGTCACCGTCCATTGCCGCCCGGCGCGTTGACGCCCTTGCGCTTTGTTCGTTTCCGTCAACGAGCTCGATAGAGAACTTGTACCTCCGAGCTGTGCCGGTACGGCCGCGGACCTCGCCCGGACGCGGCGCCCGTCCGACTGGAAGCGCCTGTCGGCGGGAGCCGGAACCAAGGGACCGCGGCTGCACGACTGGTGTTATCTCGAATTGGCCGACCTCGAGGCCGAGCAGTTCAACAGCGCAAATGATGGTTTATGGACGCGTGGTCTACTGATCCGTCGTCGCATCGCCGATGATGACCTCGCCTTCTTCACCACCTGGTGCCCAGCGGGAACATCAATTGAAACGCTGGTCGCGGTCGAAGGCCATCGATGGGGATCGAGGACAGCTTTCAAATCGCGAAAAACGAGTTCGGGCTGGATCACAACGAGAGCATATCCTGGCGTGGCTGGCACCGTCATGTGTCCTTGGTGATGCTCGCCTTCGCCATGATGGCCGCGATCCGACATCGCGCTAATCCGCCACCGCCCCAAAAAACGAAACCTCGCCACCCGGCAAAAGCCAAAGCATAACCACGCCGCCGCTGATCCGTTGGTCAATCCAGGAAATCCGCCGCATTGCCATCAGACTTGCTCGAAAAAGCGTATTCAACCCGCACGCATCATCGCATGGTCTTTCTGGCGCAGAGCTCATCAGGCTGCCGCTCAACGCGCTCATGTCAAATCAAAAAGACAACTGTAATGCTACGAGCCCACCGATCAGCGTATTGATCGTTCAGAAAAGGTATATGAGGTGGTACCCGGCCGCGAAGGGAAGAAAGACGCAGGCGATAAGCCGCCACACAGGGACCGGCTCGATGCGTGCTACAAGCGTTCTTTGCGTCGCAAGCCCCTTCTGCACGCTTCTGCCGTTTTGGCCATTGCGCTCAACAGAACGAGTTGGACAGAAAGTTCAGATTGCTCCCGCCCTTCCTCGGCGGCAGCGCTCGGCTCGAATCCCCCTCTACGCCGGGGGCGGACGAACCCTCCTGAACCACTTCTTCTACAGTTCGCCTCTGTGACACACTGCCGCCAGTTTCACAGGCGCGCCAGCTTGCCCTTCCGAGCGGATCAATCGTCGCCTGGATCAATAGCTGGCTAGGCCGCGCCCTGCGCTCGACCTGGTGGACCAAAACCTTGAAGCGCTATTGGCCGAGCAGGCGGGCGTCCTGCTGCTGGGATGACTGCATGGCGCGCCGTAACGGTGAGGTGATAGTGCGCATGAGGGTCACTATCTCCCCAACGCAATAAATCTTCAACTGGTGTAAATACTTAGGAGATCTGCATGGAATTCCGTCCACTTCACGACCGCGTCGTGGTCAAGCGCATTGACGCAGAAGAAAAGACCGCTGGCGGCATCATCATTCCCGACACTGCCAAGGAGAAGCCTTCGCAAGGTGAAGTCATCGCCGTCGGCCCCGGCGGCCGCGACGAGAGCGGCAAGCTGATCCCGATCGACGTCCTGGTCGGCGACCGCGTCCTGTTCGGCAAGTGGTCCGGCACCGAGGTCAAGATCGACAACGTCGACCTGCTGATCATGAAAGAGAGCGACATCCTGGGCGTTCTCACGGACGCGTCCGCCAAGAAGAAGGCCGCCTAAACCATCGCTCGCACCGCTCATCCTGAGGAGCGCCTGCTGGGCGTCGCCAAGGGTGAGACTAAGTAAACATTCAGGAAAACTCACATGTCAGCTAAAGACGTCAAGTTCGGCGTCGATGCCCGCGACCGCATGTTGCGCGGCGTCGAAATTCTCACAACGCGGTGAAGGTCACGCTCGGTCCGAAGGGCCGCAACGTCGTCCTCGACAAGTCGTTCGGCGCACCGCGCATCACCAAGGACGGCGTCACCGTCGCCAAGGAGATCGAGCTCGAGGACAAGTTCGAGAACATGGGCGCGCAGATGGTCCGCGAAGTCGCCTCCAAGTCCGCCGATGCAGCCGGCGACGGCACCACCACCGCAACCGTGCTCGCGGCTGCGATCGTGCGCGAAGGCGCCAAGTCGGTTGCCGCCGGCATGAACCCGATGGATCTGAAGCGCGGTATCGACCTCGCGGTCGAAGCCGTCGTTGCGGACCTCGTCAAGAACTCCAAGAAGGTCACCTCGAACGACGAGATCGCCCAGGTCGGCACCATCTCGGCCAACGGTGACGCGGAGATCGGCAAGTTCCTCGCCGACGCCATGAAGAAGGTCGGCAACGAGGGTGTCATCACCGTCGAGGAAGCCAAGTCGCTCGAGACCGAGCTCGACGTCGTCGAGGGCATGCAGTTCGACCGCGGCTACATCTCGCCCTACTTCGTCACCAACGCCGACAAGATGCGCGTTGAGATGGACGACGCCTACATCCTCATCAACGAGAAGAAGCTCTCCTCGCTGAATGAGTTGCTGCCGCTGCTCGAGGCCGTGGTGCAGACCGGCAAGCCGCTGGTCATCGTCGCCGAGGACGTCGAAGGCGAAGCGCTTGCCACCCTGGTCGTGAACCGTCTCCGTGGCGGCCTGAAGGTTGCGGCCGTCAAGGCTCCGGGCTTCGGCGATCGCCGCAAGGCCATGCTGCAGGACATCGCGATCCTGACCGGCGGTCAGGCGATCTCGGAAGATCTCGGCATCAAGCTCGAGAACGTCACGCTCAACATGCTCGGTCGCGCCAAGAAGGTGATGATCGACAAGGAGAACACCACGATCGTCAACGGCGCCGGCAAGAAGGCCGACATCGAGGCGCGCGTGGCTCAGATTAAGGCGCAGATCGAGGAAACCACCTCGGACTATGACCGTGAGAAGCTCCAGGAGCGTCTTGCCAAGCTCGCAGGCGGCGTCGCAGTGATCCGTGTCGGCGGCGCGACGGAGGTCGAGGTGAAGGAGCGCAAGGATCGCGTTGATGACGCGATGCATGCGACCCGCGCGGCCGTGGAAGAAGGTATTGTTCCCGGCGGCGGCGTCGCCCTGCTCCGTGCCTCCGAGCAGCTCAAGGGCCTGCGCACCAAGAACGACGACCAGAAGACCGGCGTCGAGATCGTGCGCAAGGCGCTCTCCGCGCCCGCCCGCCAGATCGCGATCAACGCCGGTGAAGACGGCTCGGTGATCATCGGCAAGGTCCTGGAGAAGGAGCAATACGCCTACGGCTTCGACTCGCAGACGAGCGAGTATGGCAACCTGGTCAGCAAGGGCATCATCGACCCGACCAAGGTGGTCCGCACCGCGATCCAGAACGCTGCCTCGGTTGCAGCTCTCTTGATCACCACGGAAGCCATGGTCGCCGAGCTGCCCAAGAAGGGCGGCGCCGGTCCGGCGATGCCCCCGGGCGGCGGCATGGGCGGCATGGACTTCTGATCCAACTCTCTCAAAATGCGATCCCCGGCAGAAAAATGCCGTGGGTCATTTTTTGCTCGCGGCTTTTTCAGTTCGTTGTTCTGATCTCGCGCTATGCCCTGCGGAAACGACGATCGGCCGTTGCTAAATGTTCCGTTTTGGTTTCTAGTCTGCTGGTAGGCATGTCACCGGTTGACAAGCGGATGATCGCCGTTTTGCACAGTCTTTCCCTGCGGCTTCAACGTCGGCGGCTTGGCAAGGCGAAAAACTGAGAACGCGCTGTCGCGGTAGCCACCCATTGGCGCTACTGACTTAAATAGCATCGGTTCGCGCGCCTATCTATCGCCGTAAACGGATGCGCGAGCTAGGTGGTGGTCCCCGGGAAGAGCGATCCTCATCTCTCCTAAGTGGGCCGATCTGTTGCACCGTCACAATCAGAAGAAGAACATCGCCAACTTAATCGAGACGGAAGATCTTTCGCCCAACCGCTACAATTTCCTGGTCGGTCGGAGGATTACTTGTCTCGACGTGCAGGGTGAGATCCGGCCTGTTCACTCTCAGGAAGTTCATCAGCTCGGTCTTCTCGGTCCCCGGCCCGATGATCAGCAGATCGGTGCAGCTACTCAGGGCCCAACCTACCCTGACGACAAACGTCGGATCGTCCTTCACGTCGGCAGAGCCAGTATTCGCTTTGCAATCACGACCCTGGGGCGCCAAATGCGCGCGTACGGCCATCGCGCTGACGCCCGTTGAGCCTATGGAGAATACCTTGGCAATGAGCTGGTCGATCCACACGACCGCGTGCGAATGAATCTGAGTTGTCTTTTTGCTCATGAATGGGTCCCATTGCCTTTCGTCATTCACCTCTCCGTCGGGGCGCAAGGCCGCACGCAAATTCCGTGCGACTGGCGGGTGCAATCATGGCTCGAGTGATGAGGCGTAAACCGCCTCGCTACGTTGATGTAGCCGGAACAGATCGCGTTGACCGCCTGCCGCAAAGCGAGTGCTGCGACTTCATCGAGCGCCACGAGCAGGCGGCCACTGACGATGCCGCTGATGTTCGCTTTATTTGGCAGCTTTAGCTTGATCGGTCCGTTGGGCGCCAAGAGCAAATACTCGCGCGATGGAGCTTATGGAGCGCATGGCGCCGGTCGCATGAACTTTGCGTTCATTATCCCTCAGCACGAAGGGTACAGCCACGGCATTGGTCGGCTCCCCACGGAAGATCTCGCGCGCTTGAACAAGCGGCTGAGCCCGCTCGAGCTCCTTCACGACGATAGGGTAGCCCGCCTGCGTCAGGGTCCCTTCTCCCCAATCTCCTGCGATGGGAACCGTGTGGCCGTCGACCCAGCTGACGGCCTGCTTTCCCGCCGGAAGACCGAAACGGGTGTGCTACGACCTTAGTGTCCCGGTCGAACTCGGACGAGCAGCGTCCTTACCGCCATCAGAAAGCGGGACGAGGCACAGCTGCCAGATGCCGCGCACATGGTTTTCGTCCCGGCAGAAATCGCTGAGACCTCGCCGCTCCAACAAAACATACGGAATCCGGTCTTTGGCGTGAAGCATGCTGAGCGCCTCCTCATAGAAGCGGCCATTGTGGGGGTCTGATTGGAGCACGCCGAGCGTCTTGTCATTCTCGGCACGGGCCCGGGCCACTGCGCGGGGCGCTTCGATTTCCTCGAGCCAAAGGAAGAGATCGTCCACCTGGGCCACAGGGGCCGACTTCTGGGGCACCGCCGTGAACGACAAACACGTCAGTGAGAGCAACACGGGGGCGAGGAGCGAGTGTTTCATGGGAGTGATCCTGGGCTGGGCTTGGCCGCCCAGCTCGCGCGACTTGCGAGCTGGCCGGAAGCGGACAGAAGACATACATCCGGTCTTGACAGCGGACATGCGGGGAACCGGGCCCGCCGGTCCGAACGATGCAAGCAGTGTGCCGCCTCAAAATTGGAGGTTCTCCAGTCTCTCGGTCGCGCGTTGACTCAAACCTGACAATACTAACTTCGAACTATTGTGATGAGTTTACGCTTCTCACCGATGGAGCAGAGGTGCCCTGCCCTGGCATTTCACAGACCCGTCCGTCACCGCGCTAGAAGCATTTATGGCGCGCCTCAGCCTGCAAACGGCACGTGTCAACAACGGCCCTCGCGCGGAGGATTTGCCGCGGTTGACGAACCCGCCGAGACGGCAGTCGTTCTCGCAATTACTCGCAATTCGCGGGGTCGATCAGAATTATTTGGCGCAAGGCGCCCTTAGGACTCCACATAGCCAATCACCTGCGCAGGTTCCCCGAGTGAGAACGAGAACTGTCTCCACGGAATCAGGCACAGGCTCTCGGCTGCGTCAAAAACGTCAGGGCAACGTCTCTTGGTGGTTCACTGCGAGCGCCGCCACCAGCGGCCGTTCGCTACTCACCGACCTCCGAGATCGGCGGCATGCCAGGGTAGGTTGGTCTTACCGGTCGGCAGCAGCGGTCGTGATCTCCCGACTCTGCGGTGGTCGACGCTGACAGGGTGCCAAGGTCGCAAGCGTCAATAATCAAAGGTCTCGAGCATGGCGCGATTCGCCTTTCGACACGCGCTTGATCACGGCAACCGTGTGTTGGCGCACGGAAGGATTTCGTTTGCGCCGGCTACAGCCCGAAAGCGGGGTGTTCGGCACCTGAATTTATCCGGCGGACCGCCAACCTTGCACCATGCTTGCATGGCATCTAGCAATTTGACGCCGGCCTGCTCCGTGGAGGGGACGCAAACATCTTTTATGCCGATCCGAGGACAATAACGGTCGCTGCCGGCCCGACACACATCGCCAATTCGATTCCGCGGCGAGCTGCAAGCTACAGGTTAACGATCCGGGATGCCCCTTCAATTTCGCACCCCCATCCAGCATCTTGAAGTATGGAGCGCAAGTGGGGATGGTTTCTCGTTTGTGATCACCTATGAGACCCCGACCGGCCCCGGCTTTCGCGCGCGTTCTTGCTATGTCGCGTCTTGGCGACCACTTGACGAGAGCCGTGCCGCTATAAACACTCGGTGGCTCGCCCTTCAGAATGTTCGCCAAGGCACACGCGGCTTGCAACACGGTGCTGGAATATCTGACGCAGGAGAACTGATGTGATCTGAGGCTGAACGCCAACTACCGATATCGGCTTCGTCTACCCGTCCCACTGGCTGCTGCCGGAGTTCTCGGCCTGGAGAACGTCATGCTGCCGCAGATGATCCACCGGCAGGTATCTCTTCCTGCGACATCTAAGCCCGCCTCCTCGCCGGCGAAGCGTGGAAGATAGATCGTCACGGTCGTGCCAACATCGACTTCCGAGTAGAACGATGGTCTGGAACTTCTGACTGCTTGCGGCGGCGACATTCTCACGTCAGCAATCGGCATGCCACGAAAGAAGATTCTGATGGATGCCGAGAATGGCAAATAGGTGCTGTGCGAGACAGCCCAGGATGTGGTTTAGCGAGGCCGTGGTGGGGTTCTCTAAATCGTTCGGCTGAAGGATTGAGAGTTGATCTGCGATAAGCTCGTTCAAGGTTGTTCGACTGCGCCAGTTGGCGATCTGTAGATGTTCGGGATGCGGTGGTGAAGAGCCATGGCTCGTCTCACAGCAAAGTTGAGTCACCGAAGCCCAGGCGCGTGTCCATTACCGGACCTGGATGCCAAACCCACTGTCAACGTCAAGGGTCGAACCGTGCCGTTGTGTTTGAATCATGATCGATCCGGGGAAAACAACGCGGGAGTGAGCAATCGTAACCCAAACTCCGGCGTGCCGGCAACACCTAGCCGAAATAGTCATCCGAAAGTCAGGATCACAACAATTGTAACCGGCAGGCCCTCGCCGATGTCTTCGATCTGCGACAGACTGTACGCCCTGGCGCGACCCGCTCGATGGCAGCGGCTGGACAGCCTGCGAACACCTCAACCTGGAGGCTAGCCAGTTTATCGAGGATCTCTTCGCTCATGCCGGCGTGACAGTTTTCTTGCTTGAAGGTGTCAACTGCGGCCCGGGTCAGCCGAAAAACGCCACGACCACGGGACAGTGGGCGACAGGCAGAGCCGGCTCGGTCCCTGAGAACATCAAACCATTGGTCGGGCGTGAGCCTCGCCGGGCGCTCGCTGATCTGGATCACCCTGCCATTCGGGGCGAAGCGGACGTGAATGATAATCTGCGGATTCATATCGTTCCCGTTTTTTTGCAGCTTTAGAGACCGGAGGCTGCTCGAT
The DNA here is from genome assembly GCF_023101005.1 of Bradyrhizobium sp. 187. Lineage (NCBI taxonomy): Bacteria > Pseudomonadati > Pseudomonadota > Alphaproteobacteria > Hyphomicrobiales > Nitrobacteraceae > Bradyrhizobium > Bradyrhizobium sp. 187. The sequence continues at coordinate 289,075 of NZ_CP064694.1, read as the reverse complement.
TGTGACGTGATCAGTTTCGCCCTCCCCGGCGCGGACCTCGGGCGGCGACTTGAACTTCGCACTTGCATAGGTGCCGGGTGGCCCCTGGCGGTGGCGGCGATAATTGCCCGTGTGTTAGGCGTGATACGTTCTTTGGCATTGCCTTCAGCCACGTTTTGTCAACAAACACCGGCCGGTGCGTCCGCGAGATGATGGCATGGACCGTCTTGAAAAACGAACAGGAGGAGGCCATTACCTCCTGCCGCGGTTTAATACCGAGCGCCTTCAGGCCAAGCAGGAGTCCAATCGTGCCGCTTGGAACCGCAACGCTACCCTTCGGGCCGACCGCGAAAGCTCATTGGAGCGTCTCAATCGTCGACCGATTGGAAATTCGCTGAGAGTCGGCAATAATGATATTGGGATCCGAAATCGAAATTGCATTCACCGCCTCCGCGTCATCGAGGTGATTCTCTGCGGCTCCAATGCCGATCACCGCCCAACATGCCTTCCAGCCAGCACCAATCCGGTCGCGCGCGCCTGGTCGGCGGTAATCTGCATGCAGCGGTCCGATCCATCGATGAGATGCAGGTCAAACCGCGGAAGACCGCGGAATGGCTGCTCCGTCACACCGGCCGCATCACATCGAACGAAGGTAAGCTGCGGAAAGCGGCGGCTCAGGTCAGCAACGGCCCTAGTGTCACTGTTAGCTGTCGCAAGTAGGCGTTCGATTTCGATCAATTGTTCTGTGGCGAGCGCCATTGTGGCTCCTATATGACTGCTGTCAAATGAGCTCACTGCCAGAACAGCCGCTCGGGATCCGTGTTCAGTTCGTCGATCGCCGAGGCCAGCCGGTGGAAAATTCCGTAAATTTTCCAGCTTCCTCGCGCATGATCCTTGAAAAATACCTTCCAGACCCCGCTCACGACATCGTAATGAAATATCGCGACATCGATCTGACCGCCGTCGTAGTCGATTGTGCGTGAGCGGTAGGAACTCTCAATGAGATAGCCAACTTTTACCAGCGTCACACTCGGCGAGACATAGCGATAGTGCTTGCGCGAGATCAAAGCACGTTCGATCCGCTTGCGATCTAGCTCGTTCGGATGCCAGATCCGCTCGACCGGTACCTTTCTCAACCCTCTCATTGTCAGCATGAAGTTCACGAGCACACCCCTTTAGGCAAGCGCTTGGTAACGCATCACTGATGTGTGGATGATGCAGGTGTTTTCGACTGGACCGACAGCCACACACTGGGGCCCGTCAAAACAGACGATGCATTCGGTTCTTTGGTTCAATTACGAAGTTTGCAGCCTTCTCCGAGATTGCAACATTGGACATAAGGGTTCACAAGCCAAGCAACTCGCACATTGCGAGGCGATGATCTTGAATGGCATCGATACAACCTCTTACGCGACCGAGGTCAGCGGTTCTTGCCGCATCGAGGCGTCGCCGCGCTTGACGTGCCGGATCTCACCGCTTTTGATTTTATGGTGATAGCCCCTGAACCAGCCGATCGCCGATTTCTCGATGGTATCGTGCGCGTATTGATCGACCGGCTCGATCCCAGCATTGATCGGAATGTCTCTTGGGCAGCCACCAATCTTGGCCACAAATACAGCATGGCAGTCGTTGATGGCGCGGATGATGCCCGCAAGCCGATCCTCCTCGCCATATCCGCCCTGGCAGTAAACGTCGACACGACGGTGCCCGACGAGTTTGACGCCGGATGTCGAGAGTTCGTATACTTGGAACTCCCTAGCACGTCCAAAACGCTCATTAGTGAGGCCCGAGCCTTTGGTGCGACCGCGGCCAGAAGCTTGACCTCGCTCATTTCGCCAGCGAGTTCCCCTAACTCTTTCTGCCTGGTCGTGATCCTCGCCGCAGGCTCATCGTCAATCTTGGCCCGATAAGCCTTGCGCGTCTCGAGGTCATATTGAACGTCCATGGCCATGACCTTCTCTGTCGTGAACTCGCTGCTGCGATCATCTCCGAGCAGGCCGAGGGCGTCAGCGCGGCACTGGCAATGCCGCATCATCTTTATCTGATCTTCACAAGGATCCTGCAGCGCCGCCAATTCCTTCGCTGTCGGGCCTCGCTGGCCTTTGAGCCCAAATCCTGTGCCGTGCTCGGGCGCGGAGGTCAGTGGCGTACTATGCAAGAAGGCGCCGCGCGACTTCACCGCCCTATTGACCTCGATGCGGTGCTGCTCGCTAGTGCCGGGAATCATCGCTGAATTGATCTTGCACAGGATGCCCCCTTCCGTGAACATCTCGAGACCTCGCAATTGGCGAGTGGAGATTCGTTTCGCAGCTTCGATTCCGGTGTGGCGTTTGTAGTTGAAGAAACTCCAAGGATATATCCTGGCATAGATTTTCGGGATAGATCATGGTGATGGTGACGTGGTCGATTTGCAGCGGGATATCGCGTCGACATGATCAAGCAGGTCCAGCCCGTTCGTTGGTAGACACAACTTGATGTCCGGCGCCGCCCTGGCAACGAGTTCAAAAGTCTTAATGTCGTTTTCGGACTGGCCAAAGCCTCGCCGGGGCCGGCGATACCGAGCACAGTCAGCTGTGGAATTGTCGTGGCGACCGCGACCAGCTTTCTCGCCGCATGCTCAGGAGTGAGCTTCTCACCAACAACACCCGGATGCGATTCATTGGCGCAGTCGTACTTGCGATTGCAGTAGTTGCATTGGATGTTGCAATCCGGCGCCACCGCGACATGCATGCGAGCGTAATGATGATGAGCTTCTTCGCTATACCAGGGATGACTCTTAACTTGGTCGCAGATTTCGGACGGCAGATCGCCCGAGGCAGCCTGTGACCCACAGCGTCCTTTGCCATTGTTCGAAGAGCTCCGGCAATCCTTATATTCGGTGATGACCCGCATCTCGCCGCTATCCTCGGCATCTTTGACATGTTTTCCGCGTCCGGCAACAGCGTTCACATTCAATTCTTCTGGTGGCGACCAGCATGAGCGGCCCCAGAATGAGAGTCAGCAACTCGCGTGCCATCTCGGAGGCGATGGCATTCCCGCCACGTGAATGGGTCAGCTGGAAGTGATCTGCACATTTCTGGCACGCGTCAGCGACAGTTCACTCGTCGCAAATGCGACAGGCGTCGCAATTGTGACGGAGACGATCGTTGCGTTCTCATTGAGCTCGCGTGGCATCCTCCCAACCCGCACCGGTCCTTTGCGGATGCGACCTCTTCCTACTAGCATTACAGTTGCTTTGTTTGTGGGCTTCTGAATCCATGGGCAACCATGATTCGAATGTCGTGGACGCGGGCCGCGTCGGTTGAGGAGACGCTTGCGTTGTGGGCGGCGTCGCTTCGAGAGGTCAAGCAGCGGATACGTCCGTTGTTCACGCAAGAGCGTGTGGCGACGAATGCAGGCCTGTTCCTGGAAGGTCTGCTCGGAGATGAGCAGCGCAAGACCGGTTGGATGCGCGCGGAGGCGGCTGGCGATCCCGGCCCATGGCGGCAGCAGGCGATCCTGGGTCGCGGGGATTGGGACGCTGATGCCCTGCGCGATATGGTCCGGGACTATGTCATCGAGCACTTGGCGGATGACGATGCGGTGCTGGTGATACGGTCTACAGTGTTGGCGACATCGAACAGCAGCTACGTCGGGCAGGCAAAGGCTACGTGCTTGGGTCAGCAGCGCTCATGTGTTTCGATCCTGGGGCAAGCGACCGCCGGTACGGCCGCGGACCTCGCCCGGACGCGGCGCCCGTCCGACTGGAAGCGCCTGTCGGTGGGAGCCGGAACCAAGGGACCGCGGCTGCACGACTGGTGTTATCTCGAATTGGCCGACCTCGAGGCCGAGCAGTTCAACAGCGCAAATGATGGTTTATGGACGCGTGGTCTACTGATCCGTCGTCGCATCGCCGATGATGACCTCGCCTTCTTCACCACCTGGTGCCCAGCGGGAACATCAATTGAAACGCTGGTCGCGGTCGAAGGCCATCGATGGGGATCGAGGACAGCTTTCAAATCGCGAAAAACGAGTTCGGGCTGGATCACAACGAGAGCATATCCTGGCGTGGCTGGCACCGTCATGTGTCCTTGGTGATGCTCGCCTTCGCCATGATGGCCGCGATCCGACATCGCGCTAATCCGCCACCGCCCCAAAAAACGAAACCTCGCCACCCGGCAAAAGCCAAAGCATAACCACGCCGCCGCTGATCCGTTGGTCAATCCAGGAAATCCGCCGCATTGCCATCAGACTTGCTCGAAAAAGCGTATTCAACCCGCACGCATCATCGCATGGTCTTTCTGGCGCAGAGCTCATCAGGCTGCCGCTCAACGCGCTCATGTCAAATCAAAAAGACAACTGTAATGCTAGGAATCGCCTTCGCGTCGGCTGCGTTGATAAACTCAATCCGCGGGAGCACCTTCATCGGTCGTCCCTGTCTTCCTCACGCTTCCTGGCATTTGTTGTGATCGGCAAGTCCCGCTGCGATCAGGCCCAGCGGGGCGCCGGAAGCAGAATCATGTTTGCGCATGAGCGCCCCAAGTTGCGTTCCCGAATTGCAACATGGCCCTTTTCCTGCGCCGCGCGGTCAGTTCTTATCCTGATCTTGCACACAATGCCGGCTGCTGCGCCCTGAAGTTGCATTTTTTTGAGCGCCGCACAAGGCTACTCGGCCGTGTTGCGACACGGTGATCGCTATTGCTTTTGGCTCAGCAAACGGCACCTGAAGAGCGCGACATCCCGTCCGCGACGCGCGTCGTTTGGTTCCGATGTGAGGGGTTTCATAAGCGCGATATGGGTTCTGAAGTGGTTTTTGTCATGCTTGGGTCTCTGATTTTCCTCGTTGTTTTTGCAATCATCTTGGCGGCGCGCGGGCAGCACCAAGAAAGTTTCGTGTTGCGCCCGACTGCGGCCATGCCGCCCGTCAACGTTCCTTGGCAGGAAGCGCACGGAATGTGTCAGCGACATGATGATCGTTTGAAGCACTTATCTGGTCAATCAGATCCGACGGGCCATCCGCCGGCGGAGATCGTGACAGTCGAGGTTGGCTGCGCCGGCCTCGTTAGCCAGCAGTTACTCCGCGCTTGCGCGGAGGAGCTCAGCCGGTTTGTCGTGCCGACTTGGCGCAGTGGCTTAACTCCCCAGCACAAGCCAAGCTCATGGACCTAATTGGAGAGAGGTCCCTTGCTTCAGCGCGCCTCAGCCGGGCCCTGTCCAGGCTGGCAAGACCCAGCTCAGCCAAAGCGTCACAATTGCCGTGGCCGGAATGCTGGCGCGGCGGAGAGATGAAGGCGTCATGACCAGTCTCCAATTGCAGAAAGGCAGTAATCACCTGATGCTCAGAAGCCGGTGACGCGGGCGAGCTCGCTCAAGCAGCGTTCGGCGCCACGGCCGCTGAGCACCGCGACCACGTTGATTTTTTCGGCGATAAGCGGCCTAGGGACTGTGACGACAGCTTCCTGGACCAGCTGCTCGAGCCGGCGTAGCGCCCCGAGCGCCGTTCCGGCATGGATCGTGCCGATTCCGCCCGGGCTCCAGGCTTGAGCAAATCGAGCGCCTCGGCTCCGCGCACCTCACCAATGGGAATTCGATCGGGGGCGCAGACGAAGCGACGAACGGACCAGGTCGGAGAGCGAGATCAAGCCGTACTTCGTGCGGAGCGCCACGACGTTTGGCGCCAAGCACTGAAGCTCGCGCGTATCTTCAATGACAACGCCACGCTCAGTCGTTTAGCCACCTCGCCGAGAAGGGCATTGGTCAGTGTCGTCTTGCCGGTCGAGGTGCCGCCGGCGACTAGAATGTTCTTGCGCGCGCAAACTGCATCCCTCAATGCACCGGCCTGATCCGGCGTCATGATGCCGAGTGCGACGTAATCCTCGAGGCTGAACACGGCGACCGCCGGCTTTCCGATCGCAAATGTTGGCGCGGCGACCCTGCACCATTCCCCTGGCGCTGGCCCTTACTGCACGAGCCTTGCCAACGCAGAATGCAGGCATTCAAAGAGTGACTTCTAGTCCGCAATGGCCGAGCTGAGATCTCCGATCTACTTGAGCTGCGCGTGTAGCGAGACATGGTCGAGTTCACCTTCCCACCACGACACAAACACCGCGGCAATACCGTTCCCGATGATGTTGGTAAGCGCGCGCACCTCGCTCATGAACTTGTCGATCGAGAATACGATCGCAATGCCCGGGACGAGGTCAGGACTGACCACCGTCAAGGTTGCGGCCAGGGTGACGAACCCGGCACCGGTAACACCACTTGCGCCCTTCGAGGTGAGCATCGCCACAACGAGTATCGTGAGCTGCTGGCTGAAGTCGAGATCGACCCCGAGCGCCTGCGCGATGAACAAGGTCGCCAGCGTCATGTAAATGTTGGTCCCATCCAAATTGAAAGAGTATCCTGTCGGCACCACCAGACCGACGACCGGCTTGGAACAGCCCAGCCGTTCGAGTTTTTCCATCAGCTGCGGCAGCGCGCTTTCGGATGACGACGTTCCGAGCACGATCAACAGCTCATCCTTGATGTAGACGATGAACTTTAAAACAGAAAAACCGACCAAGCGCGCGACCAGGCCAAGCACAATGATTACGAAGAGCCCGGCTGTCACATAGAACAGCGCAACCAATCCGATGAGTTTACCGAGCGCGGACGGTCCGAATTCGCCGATAGTGTAGGCCATGGCGCCGAACGCCCCGACTGGCGCTGCCTTCATTATGATCCTAATGACACCAAATACCGCGTGTGCAGCATCGTCGACCAGACTGCGCATCCGCTCACCCCGCTGGCCAAGCGCCATTAGCGAGAACCCGAACAGGATGGCAAATAGCAGCACCTGTAGCACGTCGCCTCGGGCCAGAGCGCCAACTACGCTATCCGGAATGATATTGAGGAGGAAATCGACCGCCTTCTGCCCTTCCGCTTTTTTGACGTAGTTGGCTACTGCCGCGGCATCAGCCCTGGGAGCGAGCCCATGGCCGGCCTGAACGAGATTACCCATCACGAGACCCAGGATCAGCGCGAAGGTTGACACGATCTCGAAGTAAAGCAGCGCCTTGACGCCGACTCGGCCGACCTTTCGTGCATCCTGAACATGCGCAATTCCGGACACAACAGTGCAGAAGATGATCGGGGCGATCACCATTTTGATCAGCTTGATGAATCCGTCACCAAGCGCTTTGACCCAGCTGCTCGTCCCGACAGCAGGCCACAACCAGCCAACGAGAACGCCAATAAGGATCGCGATGAGTACCTGGATATAAAGAACCTTGTACCAGGGGCCAGTTTTGACAGAGCGGGGCTGGCGGTTATTGTGCATCACGCTCGACCCAGCGCCGTGGTACCAAAGAGGGATGACAATGAAGGCACGGCTTCGCTGAGTGTTCCCATAGCGCGGCCCGCACAGATCGCTGACCCCTTTAAACGGCCCCGACCGTTGCCACGGTTTGCCGCCTCTCCCGAATCGGCTTGCGGCCAACGCGAAACAAAGTTCTGAATCCCTTGTGAAATCAGCGGTAAAAACTTGAGAAAGCTTCCTTGAGAGTTGGAATGCATCAGCGTCACCACCCAATTCTATCTTTCTTGTTGTTCGAAGATGCCACCAGCATCTTATAAGAGACCAACTCTAGCAGACGGCGACCACTCTTCATCTGGACAGGCATTCTCGCCGCTATCACGCCAGAGCGCGACGTACCTTGAAGAAACATTCACCGCAGAACACTTGTGGTGGTGCGGCTCGCCTGCGTTCACCCGCTCGCTCGTGCTATCTTCACTTTAGGTGAATGCCCCGGCGTTCCCAAAGGCATCGACTTCGATCGCAAAACCACAAGGGCCGAGAAGACATGGCAAGCAGCATTGCTCACGCTGCCTCCCTTCGCGATCCCGGTTCCGGCTTTTCGGAAGCTTTGTTTTGCGGTCTCAAACAACACTCCTCCTAAGAGAGCTTCTCGCCCCTGTAGCTCGCTAACGCCTGGAGGGAGCGCTGCACCTGATCCCGTTTCGCTTTATCCGGGATGGGCGCTGCATCCAGCCATTTCAGCATCACCTCGACCAATTCGATCGCGCGATCCTTTTCACCAGTCTCGTAATAGTACTGAGCGACCGGCCCGTACGAGAGGAACTTCGCTAACTCGCTGTCTTGGGGCGGATTCGCCGCCAGGATCTTTTCGCAGAGGTCCTTGCCCATGGCAAAGCGCTCGGCATGTGGAAAACCGGAGTAGTCTTTGGCGGGGTCGAAGAGTTCGCGGATGGCCACGTACATCCAAACCACGCGTTTCTTGCCGATTGCATCGCGAACCAATTCGCGCAATACCGCCAGGCCGGCCGGCACGTCCCGTATCTTGTAAAGCAACAATTCCGCATGAAGCCCACGGAGCTCGACTTCGTCCGGTCTCGCTGCGAGTGCCTCCTCAACAGCTGAAACGGCTGCCGCCCAATCCTTGCTATTCATAGCGGCTCTAAGTCTGGCAAAGATCGGCTTCACCAGCGCTTCTTCGCGCTTTACGCGCTGACCCTTGTTTATCCTTTCCGCATCTAGGGCTTCGGCTTCGTCGCTCCCTGCCCAGGAGCCGTTCAGAACTTTCGGCAACACGTTGTCGAGTTTCGTCGGATCGCCGATAAAGGCCAAGCGACCATCACGATCGACCACGAACGACGACGGAATTTCGACAGAAAAGCTGGGATCCATCCAAAGCTTGCTCATTTCGCCGGCGTAGTCGAATGCGATCGGGAAGTTCAGATTTGGCAAGCTCTTCGTCAGCCAAGCGTCCAAGCTGGCTCGCGCCTCATCTGCCGCCGAAGCTTTTTCGTTAGCCGCGATGCCCACCACCTCAACTCCGTTGCTCCTGTATTTGCGTTGCAGACTCACCAACTTCGGCATCGAGGCGATACATGCTCCGCACCACGTCGCCCAAAAGTCGATGATGTATACTTTCCCAGGTTCGAACTTCGTAACGGGTTGGCCACGTAGCCAGTCCTCAACTTTGATGGAGGGAGCCGGCGAACCGACTCTCAGCACATTCTCCGCACCGAGTTGAGTCGCGCTCTCAGTCACACTGCTCATTGCTCAATCACCTTTACCTGACCCTACGGAGAACAAGAGCAAGCCGCGTGCCAGCCAGCACTCATTGATATTACGCATTCTACGTATCATTCCTGTCGACCTTGCGACGCATGTCGCATATCCGACCAGCTGTTTGGAGCTTCTCAGGCAATCAGTAGGCCGGCGACCGGACGATCTTGACGCGCCTGTAGACCGACGAGGGGAAGTCATACAGAAGGCCGAGTTCACCACTCCACGTTTTGGTCGGTTTCCGGGATAACCATTTGAGCGCTCGGGATTACGACGTGAACTGACCTGCTTTGGCCTGTCGACTTGCGCTTGACGGCGACCTCAGATTTCCAATTCAACTCTTTGAGGGAAGGGGCGATGAACCAGACCAGGGCGACCAGCTGCAGCACAACATTGATACTGAACGCCGTCTGATACGCGATTGGGGGGTAGTGTCCGTCCTTTGCCGGCCACTGCTCGAGAATTACCCCCGTCCCGTACTGGACGAGGAAAGCCCACCCGAAATGCAGAACGTTGAGCACGCCGTTTGCGCGCGCGATCAGTTGGGCCGGAAAGTAATCTCCGATGATGGCGTAGCTGAGGACGATTGCCGATCCGACCACCGCCACAACGATCCACGACGGTAGCGACGGGAATGGCGGATGCAATATCAGCGCGAGTTCGCCTGCAATGAACACAGCAGCTATGATTGCGAGCAACCTTTCAATGTTCTTGCCATGCCGCCGCAGCGAATCGGCGACCACGCCGAGCAGCAACGCGCCAATGCTTAGGGCTATCGCCATGACGAGCAATTGTGTGACAAGGCTTGTTCGATCCAAGCCTTCCACATCGCTCAGCCAGGACGCTGCCCACGAGGACTGCAGGGCCCACGCCGACCCGATACATGTTGAAGAGATCGGCGCAATTCTCCAGAACCGCCCATCTGTATAGACGGTCTTCAGGCTGACTGTCCCTGGAGGGCCCTTCGCAGTTACCTCATGCTCTGGAACCAAAAGATAAATCGAAGCGGCCGCGGAGGCACTGGATGCGGCAAGCAGCTCAAATAGACCGCGCCACCCTATCCAGTTAAGCAATGCCTCGGCTGGTGCGGTTGCCGTTACTGCGCCCAGCGCACCCAGCATGATCATACAGCCGTTGATGAGCGCCACGCGCTCTCTCGGAAACCAGAGCACGACTGTTTTCAGGCCAGACATGAGGGAAGCTGCGGTGCCGAATGCAATCATCGCGCGAGCAACCAGAAGCGACAGAAATCCACTCGACAATCCGAAAAGCGCAGCGCCTGCGGCAGCCAGCAGCAAGAGCGCACCCTGGACTCGGCGCGGACCGAAGCGATCCAAGAGCATGCCCATCGGAATCTGGCTGCCGGTAACAACCAGAAAGTAGATCGAGCCCAACAGCCCCAAATCGGCCATGCCAAGCTCCAAATCAGAGGCGAGGCGGCCAGAAATGAGCGTGTTGATCATCCGAAACAGGTAGGAAAGATAATACCCCGCGGCAAAGGGAAGGAACACGCAAGAGATGATCCGCCAGCTCCAACGCCGGTTGACCGGCTTCTCGCGTGATATCAGCCCAGCGGCATCGCTGCGCGTGTTGCTCGAAGCGCGGCCACTGGCTTTAACACAAGGCGTTTGGCAGCTGTCGAAAGTGGATATTGCTGCCGCCCTCCTCGGCGACAGCACCCGCGTCTGAGGTTTCACGTACGACCGCCACACAGTGGGGTTCTTCTTCAACTGGCGCTCGTGGAACGGCGCGTGACGCTCCGCCGCCCATTTCAGGCCCGGATCCGCTGGAATTTCCCGAGCTATCAATTGCCTCCTGCAGCAAGGGCCGGCCAAACCGTACGCGGCGATCAACCTGCTCGGCAAAAGCCTTGAAGCGCTCGAGCCCGAGTACGCACGCCTCGTCCTGCTTGGATGGCGGCATTGGCGGCGTCAGCGTGAGGTGGTATCGCACATGGAGAGCCACTATTTCCGCGATCGTCGCAATGTCCGTCCGCAGACTGAGCACCTGCTCATTCGTTCGCTCGATCGCTTCGTAAACAAGACCCTCTGTAGGCGGCGCCGGATCCAGGAGGCGCTCAAGAGCCGCCTCGACGACGACGCTCTTGCCCATACCACGGCGGTCAGCCGCGGCTTGGAGTCGCTGGAAAATGCACTCAGAAACTTGAATTGTTATCTTTTTGGTCTGCTGAGCTTCGCTTGGACTCGGCTGCGCGTCCACCTCAGCTTCATTCCGACTTGAGCTCCGTTCTTCCCGGCGCCCGCCGCTAATCTGCATACTCCAGCTTCCTTCTCTTTGCGACCGCACACCGCCCGCGCTTGCACGCGCGTGGTCTGGATGTTCGGTCGAAACGGATGAATCGCCCTGCGATGACGCATGACAAAAAGGGCCGAGACCGCATGTCGCTCGCGAGAAACGGCTTTGTCCGGCGCGCGCGCGTGGAACGGATACGGCCGGGACGGATCTGAAGATCATCGTCGCGCGTCATTCCGGCCGCCGCAAGGCATCGAAACCCTTGTAAGAACAGCGCCTTGGGGAAAGCTGAACTTTGCTCCGAGTCGCCGCAATGTTTAGTCGATCATTGAAATCGATATACTTTCTCGCACAACCGACCGGCCGCACCTTGCGGCTTTTATCCTGCCATCGGCGGGCGGCTCCCCCCTGCTCCCTCCCGGCCATTCTCAAACATGCGAGAACCTTCGAGGCCATGCGACCAGCCGATTGCGATCATGGAGAGTGCACGTTGACTGATCGATGCACAAACAGCCCTGTCGCGCGAGGTACGAGTGCACTGGTAACGGCGTTAGGCGCTGCCTTCGACGAATTCATTGTGCGCACTCTTGAGGCAAAGCTGTCGGTAGCGGACGAGCTGCCGTATCGCTCAACAAAACAGGAGCTTGCTGCCACAGGACGACATGTCTGGCGGCCGAATCACGGCTGCTGCTTTGCTCAACTCCGGTCAATGCTGCGAGTCTGGCTACATAGGTTTGCGTTTCTTCTGGAAGTGATCGACTTGTCGCCAAATGCTCGTCATATCGCTTCGGTCCCGCATTGTAGGCCGCAAGAAACCCTCTCGATGCGAACCGGTCGAGCATCTCCCGAATGTACGCTGAGCCAGCTATAATATTGTCGTGCGGATCAAACGGATCGATACCGAGACCGTAACGAGCCCTCAGTTCGACCAATGTCGCGGGCATGATTTGCATCAGCCCGAGCGCTCCTCGAGGCGACATGGCATGCGCATCACCGCCACTTTCGACCTGCATCACGGCATCGATCCAACGCTCCGGGATCCCGAACCGGTGGGAGGCTTCGGTCACGAACGGGGCGTATGAAACGCTACGAAGCAGGGTTGTGGAGTGCGCAGCTGGTGCCCGCGATGCGACCTCCGCTCTGGCTGTCGAGGGCGGTCCTAACGTCAGCAGAATCCTCAAAAAGCAAACAGTGGCCCCACATCGCATTTGGCGGACAGCCGCCAAGTATAACGTTTCTCCCAGCCCGCCTTGAGGTCGCCTGATCACGGGGAAATGCGCGCCGATTGTCAAGAAGCTGACCGAGACGGAGGAACGATGTTGCGACCGGCCATATGGAGAAATGAGGAGCCAATAGGGGAGATCCGGCATTGTCACTTCTCTCTGGTCCACACCGGAAGCGCTCGGCCAATGACGGCCGATCTCGGCAGGAGCCCGAAATATCGGCCGTCTAGCGAGTCCGCCGACTGCCAGTTCATGAGAAACAGTTCATCCTCAGCAATGACCCGGCAGCCCTGCCAGACCGGCAACGGCCGGCCGCGGCGATCGCGCTGGCTTGCCTCACCCACGTGTATGCTGTCGACGATGATTGCGAGGCCCGTTCTGCAGAGGGTTTGGCCGGGCAGCGCCAGCACACGCTTGAGCATTGGAAGGCCGCTTGGCAAATAGCCGTTGAGATCGAGAAAAGTCGCGAGCGGGTCTGGCGTTCGAACCGCCACGAGCTCAGTGACGTACATGGTCCGGCCTCTTGCAAGTGATAGACGCCGATCGGCACGCCCTCCGAGGCATTCCAGATGTACAATCGTGAGGTGTTGTTGACTGGCCAGAGCGCGAGCATTGTCGCCCCACACATCGCAAGAATGTTCCCCATCCGTCCCATCAGAGTGCGATCCTGCGCCGATGGAGCCACGCCTGATGGCGTCCACGGGTATAAGCCCGTGGCTTTTCGTTGACGGAAAGACGGTTGTGGGCGTGATGCCAATACTCGGGGGCTGCATCGGCGGGATCGATGCCCAGTGACTCTACGGCCGATCAACTGGAGAACGCGTTCGACCTTTGGCCAACCAGCTAATCGCAGCAGGCTTTCGCCGCCGGGGCTGACCCAAGGCACGGTTGAGTATCGCTGCCCTGGCGCGACGGCGCGCAAAATGTCGATCCGAGACAGGATGGTTCCGAAGTCGTTGGACTCCAGCGCACGAACGCGAAGATGCTGCCGGGCAAAACGAGAGAATGCGCCGGCGATGGTCAATGATCTCCACTGATGCAGGTTGACCGAACCGGATCCGATTTTCGATGCGCTTCTCGAGCCACAAGAGCTCAACAGTTGTGAGGTCGCTCACCTGACTGCTCCATATTGTCGAGACGGATTTTGGACCTCCCGAGAATGGCTATCACCGGCACATCGTGCGAGACGCCTTTTGCGTCGGCAGGACGGCTGTAATGACGCTGCGATGGATCGTGGTCGCCGAAGACTTGTTGCAATCCTGCTGCAAGGGACCACATCGGCGAGGCTCCAATTCGTTAGAAGGAATCGAAAGAACTGCAGGTTTTCCGAGGGAGTGGTGGCTTGTGTCCCCTCGCCGGCCAGATTGCGCAGATGTTGCTTGGCTAAGAATCCGGGAAGGGAACGGAGCGCGCGTTCCGGCGGAGAATGCTAGAGACGAACGACGGAATTTTATGCAGGGCTCGACGTGTCGCTGCATGCAACGAATGTTTGTGTGGTGGACGGCCACGGCAACGTCGTTCAGGAAACGACACTCGAGACCGACCCGGACGCGATCGAGCTGTTCCTGGCGGAACCGGGAATCCACCTCAAGCGCGTCGGCCTGGAAGCGTTCTCGTACAGCGCCTGGCTGTTCACGGCGATTTCCGAAAAAGGCCTCGCCGTGATCTGCATCGAGAGCCGGCACGCCAAGGCGGCGCTGAACGCGATGGCAAACAAGACCGACCGCAACGCCGGGCATTGTGCAGATGATGCGGACCGGTTGGTTCCGTACGGTTCATGTCAAGTCGGAGAGCGCACAGCCGCTGCGCGCGCCGCTGGTCGGGCGCAAGGCGATGCGCTGCAAGATGCTGGGCGTGGAGAACATGATCCGCGGCCTGTTGAGCCCGTTCGGCCTCCAGCTCGGCAAGATCTCGGTCGGCCGTTTTGATGCGCGGGTGCGCGAGATCATGGCCGGAAAGAGCGCATTGGAAGCGATCGTCGCACGGCTGTTCGACGCCCGCAACGCCATACGGCTGCAGTTGGCAAAACTGCACCGCCTGCCGCTGGCAGCTGCGCGCAGCGACAGCGCACTGCGCCGGATGATGCAGAGCTTTGACGCCATCATGCAGCGCCCTGGTTAGCCTGACCGCCCATTCTCCACATTCCGGCATGTGGTGGCTTTGGTGCCAACTACGGACGTTAGTGAGTCCTCCTCGACGAGCGAGCTGCCGCAAACCGAAGCAACGATCGTGATGCGGTGACGCTGAAGTTGATGATCGCGTGGCCTTGCGCGCGATTGCGTTCTCGCGGAGAAAGGAATCGCATTGCAAGAACGTGTTGCGCGTGACAGAGTACGCGCATGAGGTATCCTCGCTGCATGCACGACCGACTTTGTTCACAACGCACTGATTCACAACAAGACGTTAGTGTCAGTACGTTAGTAAAGTTAAGAGAGCTGGAAAAATTGGCGTTGCAGTGCTTCAGGTGTGATTTAGGTCCTCGATAGCCTGCGGATCGGGTCCGCGATGGCACGAGTCTTCCAGCTCCTGGTAACACGAGCGAATTCACAGCTAGGGTTCAGACTCAATTGATCCAATAAGCGACGAGAGCGGCGAGGTGGACGGCGGCCAAGAAGTTTCTGGCAAGTTTGTCGTAGCGAGTAGCAACACGCCTGAAATCCTTGAGCCGGCAGAAACAGCGCTCGATAACATTGCGCCCTTTATAGAGGCGCTTGCTGAAGCTGTGGAGGGTTACCCGGTTGGATTTGTTTGGAATGACGGGTTTCGCGCCGCGATTGACGATTTCGGCGCGAAAGCCGTCGCCATCGTAGCCTTTGTCCCCAATGAGGGAAGACATGGGCGGCGCGAGCTTCAAAAGGGCCGGCCCTGCGGCAATGTCTGCGGCTTGTCCCGGAGTGAGATGAAATGCGCAAGGTTTGCAATCAGGGTCGCTCAGCGCGTGGATTTTCGTGGTCCGCCCACCGCGCGAGCGGCCGATCGCCTGTTCACACTCCCCCCTTTTCCGCCGCTCGCCGAGCGATGCGCTTTGATCGAGGTGGAGCCGATCGACAAAGCCACTCGGTCCTTGCCGCAGCGGGCGAGCGCTTCAAAGATCGCCTGCCAATGTCCGCGCTTAGCCCAGCGATTGAACCGATTGTAGATCGTCGTGTAAGGGCCATAGTCGGACGGGCAATCGCGCCAGCGTGCGCCGCACTGGAGCATGTGAATGATACCGCTGATAATGCGTCGATCGTCTTCGCGCGCCGGGCCGGTCTGGTTTGTTGGCAGATGCGGCTCTATCTGAGCCCACTGCTTGTCGTTGAGCCAGAACAGTCCTTTGCGCATCGAAGTCCCCCGTGCCGAATCAACTTGGCACCAGGGAATCAGAACTCGCTAATTAGGTACAGACCCTAGTCCCCCGCAGGGCTGACAAGGCCACGCTTTCGCAATCGTTGCGTGGGCGGGTCCATCGGGACGAGTGCGAAATTCGATCGTCCTTCGCCATTCAGGTCGTGTGTGATAGCCAGCCGATAGCAGAACGCGAGTCGGAAAATCGACTGCGCCGATGCAGCGGCAGCGTTGATGTTTTTGCCTTTAGGCTCCAAAAGGAACCCGCCCGATCAACTCGGGCGGGGCTTTAGAGCGAGTCTCACTCGCCGTTCTTGCGCGGCCGCGACCAGAGCAGGGTGTACCCCTCGCCGCCTTCGTCATCGAAAAGGTTCGCGTAGATCGGTCCGTTGAATGAGGGATCGTCGAGCTTGAGCGAGAGGTAGTCGCGGCCCTCCTCGGAGCGCTTCGACCAGGCTGCCCCGATCTCCGGCCGGCCCACGTAGATGCGGTGGTTGGGCGCGTTGTGGCTGGAGCGGTTGGTTTCGGCGATGATGCGGACGCCCTTGGTCTGAAGGCGCAGGGTGACGATCTCGCCGTGAAACTCGTTACTGACCTTCTTGAACGAACCGATGTTAGCCACGTTATGAGCTGGTCCCGGTTGTCTGAACAGAATCTCCGCGTTGATAAGTGGAGCCTCTGCCGGGGTTAGGCTGCCAAGCGGATTGGCAGCGGGGTGAAGTAGGCTTGATCAGGTGTGCTGCCGTCAAGGCTCGAGTGGGCACGGCGGCGATTGTAGAAGTCGAGATATCTGCCGATCGAGTCGCGCGCCTCGCTGACGGTCTCGTAGGCCCGCAGATGAACCTCCTCGTACTTGACGCTGGGCCACAACCGCTCGACGAACACGTTGTCCCGCCAAGCCCCTTTGCCGTCCATGCTGATGGCGATGCGGTTGCCGGCGAGCACGGCGGTGAAGTCCGCACCGGTGAACTGTGAACCCTGGTCGGTGTTGAAGGCGTCAGGCCGGCCGTGCAGCGCCAAGGCATCCTCCAGGGTCTCGACGCAGAAGGCCGCTTCCATCGCGATCGATAATCGCCATGACAATACTCGTCGGGTAGCCCAATCGAGCACGACAGCGAGATACACGAAGCCGCGCGCCATCGGGATGTAAGTGATGTCCATCGCCCAGACCTGGTTCGGACGCGTGATCTCCATGCCGCGCAGTAGATACGGATAAATCTTGTGGCCCGGCTCCGGCTTCGTGGTTCGGGGGCGGCGATAGAGCGCTTCTATCCCCATCCGCCGCATCAGCGTTTTGACATGCCGGGGCCGATCTTGCACCCCTCGGCAGCCAGCAGGCCTCTCAACATCCGCGAACCGGCGAAAGGAAACTCCAGATGCAGCCGATCGAGACGCCGCATGACCGCGAGATCGGCGTCCGACACCGTGAACCGCTTCAGGAATGCGATGGCCTGCGCTTCGTCACCCGTTTCGCTCGCCCGCCGCTTTTCGTCGGCCGGCACAAAGCGGTCGGCATAGACAACGGTCGTGCCGCGCTCGCCCTTGCGGACGTGACCGCCGAGCGACAGCGCCTGGCGGAATGTCAGCCAGCTCTGACCTGCGAATGCGCGCTCAGTGGCGGCTCCCCAGAGAATTAGGATGTTAATTCCGCTATATTGGCGGCCGATCGCGGCACTTTTTGGCACGGCCAGAGGCGTCTTCGCCGCCGCCGTGCCCCATGGCGGCACCCACGGCGCGCGGCCGGCCTCAAGCTCGGCGTTGATCTTGTTGGTCATGTCGTCATAAAGGTTCGCCCGGTCCTCACCGGATCGTGCCCGAGGATAATGTCTGGAGATCGCGGATCTCCGCGACGGGCGCCGCGAGCCTCTCTCGCAGCCTGTAACCCGTCACGGCAAAACCGCGCGAAACTCTTACTCACAGCCTCTCCGCGAGAGAGTGCGAAATCTAGGGGGCGGCCCGGCTTCGGTCCCGATTCGTCTTGGGGTTTGGCATCGAGATCAGGGCCGCAGGCCCGACCGGGCGTGCGCCGAGAGCGCATCGCCTCGACGGGAAATGGCACCCGGAGAGCGTGAGCATAGCGACCCAAAGGGGCACGCGGGTCCGAGTGCAGCGACGAGACCGGTTCAATAGTGGCACCCGGGAACGGGGCAGTGATAGCGATCTCGCCGCAGGCGGGCCCCTTTCCCGAGTGCCCCCGGCGAGGAGCTCCGCAGCTCTTGCGCGAGGGATCGAAGCCGGACGGCCGAGACGCAAAGCGGCTCGGTTCAATATGTGGACGGCCCCCGACTTGCAAGGATTGGCTTGGGCAGCATGCTCGGATCGCTTGCGCTCATATGTCCGGCCTACGATTGGGTCTGCGACCACTGGCCAAGATGGGCTTCGCGATCAGTGAGATCCAAACACGAGAACGGCATTTGCTGCCGGTGAACCGAGCGGAAACTCTCCCTGTTCGGCTTGCGCCGATCACACCACCCCTTCCTATCCTGCAAGTTCCAGCCTTAGCGTCAGACCTGCGGTGCTGACGCCAAACTTTGCATTTCGTTCATGCCTATATCGGTGTTGCCATTGGAACTGCCTTGCCAATGGGTCGATAGCGCTCCCCGCTGATCATCAATTTCCGAGCGATCCGAGCCATCTTGTTGGCCAATGCTACCGCGACGAGTTTTGGTGGCTTCCGCGCGATTAAAGCTTTTAACCAAGGCCACATCCTACTGCCGCCCCGGCGTAGGTCGCCGATGACCGCGGTAGCGCCTGCGACTAAGACGCTTCTTAGCATCTCATCACCGGCGCGCGTGATAACACCGAGCCGGTTTTTGCCTGCCGTCGAGTGGTTTTTTGGCGTCAAGCCGAGCCAGGCCGCAACGTTTCTTGCCGACTTGAAGCCGCGCGCGTCTACGACCTTTATTGATAGCAAAGTCGCGCCGATCGGACCAACTCCTGGAATAGCCGCCAGTCGTCGGCTCATCTCGTTAGCCCGATGGAGTTGCATGAGCTTTTTGTCGAGCGTGGCGATCTGATCATCAACACGTGCCAGTTCGGTCGCCAACGCCTCCACCAACTCCATTGCCAATTCGGGGACTGTCGCGTCAGCCCGAATATCGATCAGCAATTGCTGAAGCCGCGAAAGCCCCTTGGGCGCGGTAAAGCCGAACTCTGCGGCGTAACCGCGGATCGAAGTGGCGAGCTGGGTGCGCCTACCGATGAACTGGGTACGCACGCGCGTCAGCATCTGTGCGCCCTGTTGCTCGGGACTTTTGATCGGCACAAAGTTCTTGCGCAATTTGGGTCGACTCGCCGCCTCGCAAATCGCCTCGGCGTCCGCAGCGTCGGACTTCCCGCGCTGTACGTACGGTTTGACATATTGCGGCGGGATCATCGCCACCTCATGCCCCAGCGATCGCAGCTCCCGCGCCCAATAGTGCGATGCTCCGCAAGCCTCCATCGCGACAAACGCAGGCGGCAAACGACCGAAGAACGCCAGAACCTGACTGCGTTTCAGCTTACGTCGCAAGACCGGCTGCTCCATCCGGTCAACGCCATGCAATTGAAATACGCACTTTGAAGTGTCCAAACCGATGTGAACAATTGTTTCCACGGGCGGCTCCTTCTTTGAGGTCATCGACGACCCCATCCTGCCACGCAGACCGGCGGAAGGGGGCCGTCCACCCAACACGAGAGCCCGCTGCGGCGGAGCCGCACGCGCGCAAGCAGAAGACACTAAGGCTTAAGTCGGGGATCTAGATTTCCTCGCGCATGCGTCTGCGCGTCGTAGATCCTGATCTGAAGCATCAGAAAACGCTTCTTTAGTTCTTCGCCACCCGCCTTGGCGCCGTCTCTGGTTGTAAATTCGGCTTTGAACCGGCCGTCGACTACAAGTGCGTAACCAGCGGCCGGAAAGCCAACTGACCATTCCAGCCGAACTACACCAAGCCGTCCTGGAGCTCGCTGCTGAGGACCGGCGGGACCCCCCCCCGCCGTGAACCAGGCCGCAGCACGCTATCAGATCCCGAACGATGAACGCTCGAAGGGTCGCTGGCCTTCACGCGTGTGTGCGGCACAGAAACTAGCCGCGCGCGCGCCGCAGCGCCGCCTCCAAGCGCTCCTTCTCGTTGTGCCAGCGGTCTTGTTCGGTTTGCGACCTCTTCTCAAGAGCCTCAATTTCGGTCTGGATGGCGGCGGCCCGGTTCGCGTGCTCCCGCTTGGCTTTGTCCAACGCAGCCGTGCGTTGTTGACCGCCTGCTGACGGCGTTCACGCTCCTTCTGCCTGGCGGCCTCTTCCTTCCCGTTCAAGCTCGCGGCGCCTCTGCTCCCGTTCGTAGGCGAGCGGCCTTCCGCTCGGTAGCCTTGTCGACGGAGCGAGCGGAACGCCGCTTCGCTTTGAGCCTTTCGGCTTGCGGGAAACTTTCGTTGGTCCGCCGCCGCCGAGATCGGTGTTCAGCTCGGCATGTTCGCTGAAAGGGCGATCGGTTCCAACCGAGCGCCTGAGAACGACGCCGGGCTTTGCCATGGTCGCGGCGGTGACGTCAGGGTCATCACTTTCCTTCGCCGCGCCCTGATGGAAGAGATTGCTGTCGGCGTCCCACGCTTCCAGAGCCGCTTTCATGGAGGGGGCGGCGATTGCCAGATCGAAGAAGCCCACCGAAGTCTGGTAGGTCTTCAGTTTTCTGGCCATGAGACGCTTCGCCGCCCAGTGACCGCTGCCATGCGATCAGCTCTGCTGTTACCTCGCGAGCAGAGAATTTCCAAAGCGAGGCGAACAGAGCGGCCGGCCCGGAAGCTATTCCAACGCATGCGGCTTGTCGGAGCGCGCTTTCCGTGAACCCATGGCAAGGATACGCTACACTTCCGCTGCGGTTTGGCCGCTGGCTTCTTCGCCGCGGCCTGCTGCAAATGGAGCGGAGAGGCTCATGCGCCGCGATCGTGGACTGCGCGGCTGCCGCGAAGGCTAAGAAATCTAGCTTGCCGTCAATCCGGACCAAACGGGTATGTCCCAAACGTCGTGTACACCTGCGGCGCATTGCGACATCACGATAAGATCATTTTCCCCTACGCGGTCGCGGATACATTCTGCAACTTCGCGACGATCAACAGCGCCAGCCTGATGAACGCCATGGAATGAACGATAATTGGTACCTAATTCCGTAAAAGCGAGACGAATGTTTGCAAACGGCCGATTTTGATGCTCTCTACGCAATTTTACGCTAGGCAACACAGAGCGCCTGAGCGGGTGGGCGGGCGCAACCAGGGACGCGAGCTGACTTGCTCAATTTCGCGAGCCCAAGCTGGCGAGCAATAGGATGCATTGCATCACAGCGCGACCCTGAACGCTTGTTCTGGCAATAAGGATTGTGGAGATGGAAGGCGACTTGACGGAGATCGAACAGACGCTCGCCGCTATTGATAGCTGCTGCGCGCGCAAGTGAGGCAGTGCGACTGTCCCGGCCGATCCGCGCTACTCCATCAATAGTATTGGCGCATGGAAGCAAGCCATACAGAAGGGACGCTCGATGCGTCTTCGAAAAACAATTCAAAACGCGCTTCTTGCTTGAATGCGCCGACTTCACTCACCAATTTCGTAGTATGATACTTCCAGCCATCAACCGGCCTTCACGGCGAGTGCACGGCGTTACCGCGCGAAGAGCAAACGTCTTCTCCTATTTTCTGAAGTCCTGCGGACTTAAGGGCGAGTACTCACAAAGGCAGATCTTGCAACACCTAAGCGTTACTGCTCGTCAGCTGATCGAGCACGGCTCGCCATCCAAATTTGATCTACCGCAGTATCCTTGGTTTAATAAGCCACGTTGAGATACCCAGGCAATTTCGCCCGAGAAAAATCCGATTGAATAGTTGTCGATGACCATTGATATGGTAGGTGGCCCAAGCCAATCCCCAAGGTACGTGCTTTCTGTCTTAGAGAGCCCTCGGATCGCTTCATAAGCTTTGAAATCCTAGCTACAGGGGTGCGGGCCTTTGAGTGCACTTTGAGCACCTTGACGTCATCCTTACTATACTCTTTGCGCTTGGTGCTTTTTGCCACGTGTTCTCCGATTTCGCTTTGCACATCTCCCTGTAGCGTCTTGTTTTTGGCGAAGACGCAACTGCTTCCCATTAACAGCGTTGAGATTCGCGTCAATGTTCGGAAATTGAGCGGCGTGATGATCGGACGGCCAGGCGGCTCACGACAGCCGGCCATCTGATCGTTTCAGGTCCCTGCGCCCGAGGGGCAACTCGCGCGATGAACGAGGTAACCGGTTTCCCTATAGAGCTGATCGGTTTCCCGATAGACCAGTCAATTGGCCTAAACCTTGTCGATTGGCATGGTTTCAATTCAGGGACTGATAAAGCCGACTCGTTCGTCTCACTGTGCGGCATACATCGTGAATATAGATTTACCGAGCCCGGAAATACGGTCCGCGAGCGTGCCGGCGGATCATCATCTCGGCCGGTAGACGTCATTCGGCGCTGAGCCATCTCCCTCTGCCTCCACCCTTCTCGAGGCGCGGCGACTGGAATCTAGTTCCCCCAAAGAGGGAGCTTGGCACCATTTTTCCGAGTCCGTGGGCGCCGGCATCGTCATTAGCGGCCTGCGGCTGACGCAGATCGCTCTGATGATGCTGCCGGCCGGCAAGCCGCAGAACGAAGGGAATAGCCGCGGTCCGGCCTACGGCGACAATATAAAGGACCTGCGGCAGGAGATGTGGGTCGAGCAGGCGCAGAAGCGTACAAGTATTTTGTATGTTCACGCGCCGCATCCTCTTGTATGCGGGATTGTTGTGAGGTGAGCAAAGCGGTCGTGAACATTGTTGATCGTTATCATCGAGACCATCGATTTCGCCGCCGCGACTGCCGCGCGCGGACAGCGCGGCGGCCGCGGCAGACTCCATGGCCGCAATGAGAATTGAATTGCGGGCCGCACTCGCTAGCAGCAGGCCGCATTTGCGGTAAGATCGTCTCATCTCGTATCCGACAAACGATTGACTCTGACGTCGTTCAAATGCGGGAGCTGCTCCTTGCTGCACTTTCGACATGTTGCCTCAGGCAATTCTAAGTGTGTCGCCGCCGATTTGGCGGTTGCAAGGGCAGAGCTCATCAGTCTGTACCGCATCTAGAACGCGTAACGTGTCCGTCGGGCTGCGGCCGACATTGAGGCCTGTCGCATAGACATGCTGGATCGTGTTCTCAGGATCGACGATGAAGGTGTAGCGATGCGCGATGCCATCACGCGATCGCACGCCAAGGCCGTCGACCAGTGCGCCCTTGGTGTCCGCAAACTGCCAGATCGATAGACGGTGCAGATCCTTGTGCTCACGCCGCCAGGCGAGCTTGCAGAACTCGTTATCGGTCGAGCCACCAAGCACGACTGCATCGCGATCGGCAAAATGCTTGGACAGGCGCGCAAACTCAGCGATTTCGGTTGGGCAGACGAATGTGAAATCCTTCGGGTAAAAGAAGATGACTTTCCATTTTCCGGGGAAACTCCTCTCAGTCAGGGTCTCGAAGGCGCTCTGCCCGTTCTCCTCTTGCAGGTGAAAGCCGGGCTTCACGCCTGTGATGTCAAACGGCGGCAACTTGCTTCCAATTCCAGGCATATTGTCCTCACAACATCGTTTCACACGGAACAGCGTTCCGCGACTGGCAAAGCAAGCGATGTGCCACCCATCTGCCGGCAAGTACCCATCATGCCGGTCCTGGAAAATTCGCCTTGCGTGACAGCGGTGTCCTCGAACCCCATCTGCACCGTGTGGTCTCCTCAATTGACTCGGGGACCCGGCATTCCCCATTTCCGCGCTGTTTCGCCCGGCGCTCGTAGTGAAACCCACGCGCCGGGCTTTGTCGAGTTTCTGTCAGAGCCCTTGCCGCTGTTGGGTCCGCCACAGCTTCCGGTCTCGGACGCTGCGCTATTAGTTGAGCCTAGTCAGATGCTTAACGCGCGTGCGAACGAATGGCACGCTAGTTGCTAACTGGATGCAGCAACAAGGAGTGAGGGCTGAGGGCACGCCGACGCTGATGGCGAGCGATGGCCTCCTTCCCGAAACCCGTGTGTCCACGTTTCTGAGAGAGAAACAGCCTCGCGCGTTCGGCGCGAAAAATTGGCAATCGGTTGATGGAGAGCAACATGTCTTCGCTGAGACAAATCGCGTTTTATGGCAAGGGTGGCATCGGTAAATCGACAACGTCGCAAAATACGCTGGCGGCTCTTGCTGAGCTGGGCCAAAGGATTCTCATCGTCGGCTGTGATCCCAAAGCGGACTCGACTCGCCTAATCCTGCACGCCAAAGCGCAGGACACCATTCTGAGTCTGGCGGCGAATGCCGGCAGCGTTGAGGACCTCGAAATCGAGGACGTCATCAAGCTCGGCTATAAGGACATTCGATGCGTCGAGTCCGGCGGTCCCGAGCCGGGGGTCGGGTGCGCCGGAAGAGGCGTGATCACATCGATCAACTTTCTGGAGGAGAATGGCGCCTATGAGGACATCGACTACGTCTCTTACGACGTGCTCGGCGACGTCGTCTGCGGTGGCTTCGCGATGCCTATCCGCGAGAACAAGGCACAGGAAATCTACATCGTGATGTCCGGCGAGATGATGGCGATGTATGCCGCCAACAACATCTCCAAGGGTATTCTGAAGTATGCGAATTCCGGCGGCGTGCGCCTCGGCGGCCTGATCTGTAACGAGCGGCAGACCGACAAGGAGCTGGAGCTTGCAGATGCTCTTGCCAAGAAGCTCGGCAGTCGGCTGATCTACTTCGTGCCGCGCGACAATGTCGTGCAGCACGCGGAGCTGCGCCGCATGACTGTGCTGGAATACGCGCCAGAGTCCAAGCAGGCGGATCACTATCGAAATCTCGCGACCAAGATCCACAATAATGCGGGACAAGGCGCCATCCCGACGCCAATCAGCATGGACGAGCTCGAGGATATGCTCATGGAGCACGGCATCATCAAGCCTGTCGACGAGAACCTGGTCGGCAAGACCGCCGCCGAGCTCGCTGCTGTTTCGGCATAGTTCATGTTGTCGGCCTTCTCGACCGGGAGGGCCGACATCGTCCACTCAGAAGCTGGGGGACCTTCATGATTGGCACACAAAGCAAATTGGCCGATTCTATGTCATCTCCTGTATCAGCAGCTCACATCGCCGAGCAGCGCGATGCAAGTGAGCTCTACGGGCATCTGACCGGGCGCCATCCAACCGAAGTCGACATCAGCGACGATGGCAATTTCGATCGCCATGTGCTCGCTTGCGTTCTCGCCGCATCCGCTATGGATGGTGGCCAACTTCCCGAGCGGGCTGGCTTGACTAACCAGGACCTCGATGCGCTCTTGGTGCAATACTTCCCATCTACCCCGGTCAGGAGTTGTACCTGGCGCGAACAGTCCGCGTTACTGGCTCCTGACGAGACGATTATGGTGCGCGACCTCCTGCTTGCGCAACGTTCCACGCGTGGCGAGGTCGGCGGGTGGCTCGCGACGATGATCGCGCGGCGCGCCATGGAGCCTAATCACCTGTGGGAAGATCTCGGTCTGCGGGAGCGGGACGAATTATCCCGCCTCCTGATGCGCCATTTCGGGCCGCTGGCGGCTCGCAACACCGAGAACATGCGCTGGAAGCGCTTCTTCTATCGCACGCTATGCGAAGATGACGGTCTGGTGATGTGTACCGCGCCGGTCTGCACGGAATGCAATGATTTTGATCTTTGCTTCGGCGAGGAGAGCGGGGAGAGCCGGATGGCCGGACGCCGGCGGGGATCATCTGCGTCGTCTCGATGACTCCGTCCAAGCCATCCCAAGTTCGCAAGACTGAGCTCATAACGGATACCCCTCCTCGGCGCGAGTCCCGGTATATCGGACGAGCTTTCGGCCAGCTGTCACATGACGAGACTGAGGGTTTGAAAAGATACCGGGGTAAACAACTTCGCGCAGGCGGCCTAAGCAGGACGCCGCGGCGTCCGATGATCGCGGCTTGATAACTGGCAGAGGGGACGTCACATTTACCGCCGACATGTTCTATGTTGACGCGCGATCGACGCCAACATCCGCCTCTCGATCCCGCCCCCGCTGAACTCGTTTACGAACACTGACTTGTGGTTGGACCGAACCCGATGGCTCAAAAATCTTCTTCGATAAGCGCCGGAGTGCACGCGCCGTCCCCGAAGTGCTGCAGCTTGAGGTGAGGCCCGAACCGTTGCCTGGCTAGCAAGCTTCCAAGCTCGGCGCCTGCTTTCAGCTCGGTCGCAAGCGCACCGAACCTGGCGCTCCGCCGTTTGCACCCTGTCGGATTTGTGACACACCCGACTGATCTGAAATTCGGCGTCATTCACAGGTTCTTGGGAATTCGAGCGGGTTGGCACAGCAGTTGCTGAACAGCTTCCGGAATAAACATACGGAGCCGCTGATGGCGTTCGCTGCCGCAATCAAAGATCGGTCGAGATCCATGGTCCTTAATGACATCACGTTGCGCGACGGCGAACAGACACCCGGCGTGGCCTTCACGACACCGGAAAACGTCTCGATCGCGCGTGCGCTGGCCGCGGCCGGGATCTTGGAGATTGAGGCCGGCACGCCGGCGATGGGTCAGGAAGAGATTACCGCGATCCGAGCGGTCGCCGAAGCGGGCCTTGCGGCCACGATCATCGGCTGGTACCGGATGAAGCCCGCGGACATCGATGCGGCGATCGAGGCTGGTGTTTCGATGGTCAGCCTATCGATTCCACGTCCGTGCAGATTGCGGCGAAACTCGGTGGCAGCCGCTTGGCCGCGCTTTAGCGGGTGAAGCGCGTCGTGGCCTATGCTCGCAACAAGGGACTGGATGTCGCGGTGGGTGGCGAAGACTCCTCGCGTGACGATGTCGACTTCCTGACCGACCTGATCGCAATCGCCAACGCGGCCGGCGCGCGGCGCTTTCGTGTCGCAGATACGCTGAGCGTGCTCGATCCCGACGCGTCCTTCGCGCTCCTGGCCGCACTGCGCGCCAGCACCGATCTCGAGCTCGAGTTCCACGGCCATGACGATCTTGGGCTGGCGACGGCTAATACGCTGGCGCCGATCAAGGCCGGTGCGACGCACGCCTCTGTAACGGCCATTGGACTGGGCCAGCGAGCCCGCAATGCGCCGCTGGAGGAAGTTGCCGTCGCACTTAGGCAGCTCTACGGCCGTGATACCGGCGTGCTGCTATCCGAACTGGAAAAACTCGCGGCCGCCGCTACAGCCGCAGCGTGCCGCAACATTCCGCCCAGCAAGGCGATTGTCGGCGAGCATGTCTTTACCCATGAATTCTGCATCCACGTCGATGGGCTCTTAAAAGACCGGCCCATCTACCAAGCGCTGGACCCGGGGTTGCTCGGCCGCACCCACCGCATTGTGGTCGGCAAGCATTCAGGCCTTGCCGCTATCACTTCGCTCTTGTCCGAGCTACAGTTTTCGGTCACCCCCGAGCAAACCGAAACCATTCTCGCGCGCGTCAGCAAGCATGCCATCGAGCACAAAGGCCCGGTTTCCCAGGAAACGGTGGTGGCGATCTGGCGCGACATTCACGAGAGATCGCTCGTCAACCGAGGGGTATCAGGTGGTCAGCCATGCGCATCGCGCGATCAGGTTGGAACATTCGGGCCAGGACGGTTTCTGGACGCGGATCTAATGGAGGTTGAGAATGACGACGGACGGGATCCTTTCGCAATTGAGCAAGGCCTCGGCGGCAGAGGAGTTTTTTGCACTGCTCGGCGTCGAGTACGATGCGAAAATCATCGACGTGGCGCGGCTTCACATCCTGCATCGCATGGGTCAATATCTCGCGGGCGAGGAGTTTACCGGTGCATCCGATCCTGAGATCGCCTCGCGTTGCAAGGCCACGCTTGAGCGCGCCTATGCCGACTTCGTCACGTCCTCCCCGATCGAACAGCGCGTATTCAAGGTTCTGAAGGATGCGGCCGCACCACAATCGAACAAGCATCCAGCATTGGTGCAGCTCAGTTGCTTGGAGTGAATTGACTTTGTATCCCGTGCTCTGGAGTGTGAAGGTTCGGAGAACCTGCCAACCTCCCATGGCGTCGAAGTTAAATGAAACTTGCAGTTACGGCCTCGCGGATCCGCACCTAGGACACTCGGCTCCTGAAGGTGATCACCGCTCAGCCCTGATATTCCCTCGTTTCAAGCTGGTGCTCATGGTGCACCTAGGGAACGCCGGCAGCGGCGAGCGCATGTCGGTGAGGAAAGCGCAGCAAGATTCGGATGAATGTCTTCTGTCGCATTCCGGACACGGGTCCAGCACGGTTGTCGAACGTTCGAGAGGCTGCCAATCCGATTTCCTGCAGTAAGAGTCTGGATTGGCGGTCAGTTTTCATCGTCTGCGCAATTGGTACGACAATTGCTGACATATGCTCAGCTAGTCTGGAGAAGCGAATGCACATCTTGGTCAGGATCGAGTTTGTTTTGGAACACGCGCAGTTTCGCGCGCGCTGCCTGTCGGCATTATGATGCGTCGCGACGCCAAAGCTATGGTTGCATATTCCGGCTTGGCTGAGCTGAAAGCTGCGCTTGATCCGCGCCAACAATTCGTTGACGAAATCACTCCCCTTGGCCGATCTATGGCCGAGGTTCCCCGGGGGGAGCCCTTGCTCTCCAGCGCCGGTCGCGCGGCGCCGTTGATGGGCGGCTTCATCGCCGGCCCTCGTGCCTTCGCCAAGAGTTGCGGGCGTGTCGCTGCAATCGGCAAGATTGCGAGGGCATTCAGAGTAATGGATCGCGTTTTCACCGGCAAGCTCGCGGCCGACAGTGGCACCAGCCGCCGGCACGTCCTCGATCTGTTCGAACTCGCTTGCATCTCGAAGATGAGGGGGACCAATCGATCGGCTCGCATGACCGCGCGGTTGCGTGCCTCACTAGTTCCATTGCCGAAGGGGGGAAGAACGCCCAAGCGCGTGCTTCCGGGCTCGTCGACAAACGTCCAGCAATGGGTGTCTCGGCCCCGCGCTGCTGCCGGGCGGTGTTGAAAAGATGGCGGCGGGCACGCGGCCGAACTCTTAATTGAAGCAATCTTCACGCGCGAATTCAAAGCCGGAGGCGGAGCACGCTTCCTGGCGAGCCGCTACTGAACACGGATGGGAGTACAGATGATGAGCACCGCACCCAAAAGCGCAGCTCCGGCCGCGGGTGGTGGTCGCGCGGCGACCAAGAGGGAGCTGCCCGAACGATTCAAGGCGTATAAGCACGTCTGGGTCTTCATCGAGCAGGAACGTGGCATAGTGCATCCCGTCTCCTGGGAGCTGATGGGTGCCGGCCGCCGGCTCGCCGACAAGCTCAACGTTGACCTCGCCGCGGTTGTCATCGGCCCGGTCGGGGAGACAACGCAGCAGGCGGTCGCCGAATCCTTCTGCTACGGCGCAGACCTCGCCTATATCGTCGCGGATGATCTGTTAGCCGATTATCGCAATGAATCCTACACCAAGGCCCTGTCAGAGCTGGTCAATACGTACAAGCCGGAAATCCTACTCCTAGGGGCAACTACACTCGGCCGCGATCTCGCTGGCTCAGTGGCCACCACACTGCTCACCGGCCTAACTGCCGACTGCACCGAGCTCGATGTCGATGCCGACGGCTCGCTTGCAGCGACGCGGCCGACGTTTGGCGGCTCACTATTGTGCACGATCTACACACTGAACTATCGTCCACAGATGGCAACAGTCCGTCCGCGCGTGATGCCGATGCCCGAGCGCGTGACCGGTGCGGTCTGGCGCGTCATCTCGCATCCACTCGGGCTTGTAGAGGAAGATATCGTCACAAAAGTGCTGTCGTTTCTGCCAGACCGCGATTCGACAAAGTCCAACCTTGCCTATGCCGACGTGGTCGTCGCTGGAGGGCTCGGTCTGGGGTCGCCTGAGAACTTCCAACTGGTACAGCAACTCGCGGACGTTCTTGGCGCCGAGTATGGCTGCTCGCGGCCGCTGGTCCAGAAGGGCTGGGTCACCTCGGACCGACAAATCGGCCAGACCGGGAAAACCATTCGGCCAAAGCTCTATATCGCGGCCGGTATTTCCGGCGCGATCCAGCATCGTGTTGGCGTGGAGGGGGGCGACCTCATCGTTGCCATCAACACCGACAAGAACGCTCCGATCTTCGACTTCGCCCATATCGGCATCGTCACGGACGCCATTCGACTGTTGCCCGCATTGACGTCTGCATTCCGCGCGCAGCTATCGCCGCACTCGCACGACCGCATCGCTGGTTAGGGAAGCTTGTTATGATTGAGGAAAGATTCGACGCGATCATCGTCGGTGCTGGCATGGGCGGGAATGCGGCAGCGCTGACCATGGCCGAGCGGGGCCTAAAAGTGCTGCAGCTGGAGCGCGGCGAGTATTCGGGCTCGAAGAACGTGCAAGGCGCCATCCTCTATGCCGATATGCTGGAGAAGCTGATCCCGAATTTCCGAGAAGATGCACCGCTTGAACGGCATCTCGTCGAGCAACGCTTCTGGATCGTGGACGAGCGTTCGCACACCGGGATTCACTATCGCTCCGATGATTTCAACGAGGAGAAGCCGAACCGCTACACCATCATCCGCGCCCAGTTCGATAAATGGTTCTCCCAGAAGGTCCGCGAGGCCGGGGCCACGGTGCTGTGCGAGACCACGGTGACCGAGCTCCTCCAGGATTCCCACGGGAGGGTCCTCGGGGTGCGCACAGACCGAGATGGCGGTGAAATCCACGCAGATGTCGTCGTGCTGGCCGAGGGGGTGAACGGAGTGCTCGGGACGGGTGCAGGCTTAAGAGGGCGGCCGAAACCGGACAAGGTCGCACTCGCGGTCAAGGAGATGCATTTCATGTCGCGCGAGACAATCGATGCTCGCTTCAATCTCAAAGGCGACGAGGGGCTCGTCATCGAAGCCGCCGGAACCATCTCCCGCGGCATGACCGGTATGGGCTTCGTCTACTCCAACAAGGAATGCATCTCGCTCGGTATCGGCTGTCTTGTTGCCGACTTCCAGCGTACCGGCGAGACGCCTTACGGCCTGCTCGAGGGCTTCAAGCGTCACCCGTCCGTCGCGCCGTTGATCGAGGGTTCGGAAGTAAAGGAATACTCCGCGCATTTGATCCCCGAAGGTGGATACAAGGCGATCCCGCAGCTTTGTGGTGAGGGCTGGGTTGTTGTCGGAGACGCCGCCCAGCTCAACAACGCCATCCATCGCGAGGGGTCCAATCTGGCGATGACGTCGGGCCGTATCGCCGCGGAAGCAATCTGCCTTATTAAATCGCGAAATGATCCGATGACGGCCAAAAATCTTTCGCTTTACAAAAAACTGCTGAATGATTCCTTCGTGATAAAGGACCTGAAGAAGTACAAGGATATGCCGGCACTGATGCATACCCACTCGCAGAACTTCTTTCTCACATATCCGCAGCTCTTCTCCAAGGCGATGCAGGATTACCTGCGCGTCGACGGCACACCAAAGCTTGAGAAAGAGAAGCTGATGCTGAGCTCGTTCATCAAGGCGCGGTCGTGGAGTGGTGTGTTCAGCGATGCCCTGCGCATCGCCCGGGCCTGGCGGTGATCACAAACCAAAGACAACGACGAACGACGGAGCCAGAAACAATGCCGAGCGAGCCATCCCGACGTGTCGAGGACAAACTATTCTACAACCGCTATCTCGTTGATTCCGGCCGCGCCCATATCAAGGTGCGGCCGCACACCACACCATCCTCACGGCTCTTATCGATGCTGAAGGCCTGCCCTGCACGTTGCTACGAGCTCAGCGATAAAGGTCATGTTGAGGTGGCAGTCGACGGGTGTGTCGAGTGCGGCACCTGCCGGGTGATCTGCGAAGAAAGTGGTGATATCGAGTGGAGCTACCCACGTGGCGGTTACGGTGTGCTATTCAAATTTGGTTAAAGCTTCGGGGTAGGGGCTGATGGGCAGGCCGCGGCGTTCTCGCGATACAGCGAATCACGCGCCAAGTTGGGATTTCACCTGATTCAATCGAGTCCGGACCTTTCCATCTACCGGGCGGGCCCTTGCCAGGTTCCGCGTAGTCAAAGCGAGCGGATCCGAAACAGGGGCAACGCATTGGCTGGATCAGGTCGTCCATCTCGGATCTGTCGATCGATCCTGGTTCTCTTCACCGTAGCGGCGCCTGTCTTCCCTGGGCCAGCAGTGATGCGCTTACCTGTGGAAGGCGGCCACACCTACTACATCCTTCCTGAACACCGCGAGCCGTGCGCGGTGTTTGTGCCGGTGCCTATCATCACGGAACAAGTGTAACAACCCTAGGAGAACCCTGTGCCGAACAGACTGACACAAGAGATCATGGAACGAACCAACGAACAGCGCCGTCGCCTTGGGCGTTGCCTGCTGAGCAAGGAAGGCTTTGTGCACGCCATTGGCCTTCAAGCCGAGGACGACCGGAGCGTGGACGCGCTCGTTGTCAACCTCGTCAACCACATTGTGGAGCCTGGGGACATGGAGCTGCACAGCTCGCCGCACGTCGCGCCCAAGGTGGACGACGAGATCGAGCTGAACACCGACGTGGACGTCACGGCAACGGTCAAGTGACAACCCCGTTGTGGACGCGGCGCCCTCGCCCCCGCTGGCCGTGCCCTTCCACATGAAGACCAACGCCGAGGCCGAGGCTGATGCCATGGTTAACAACGGCCCCTTTGAACACCTCGAAGACGAACTCACCGTCCACGACGACGAGTAAAGCAGCCCAAATTACGTGCATCTTATTATGGCCTCTAATGATGATCACGTTGTTCCTGCTTCCGGTGATGAGCGCCGCTTTCTGGTGCTTGACGTCTCCCCCCCAACATCTGGCCGGTTTCGAGTTCGCGGCGATCCGGCTGCCGCCACTGCCTCGCGACGCTGCCTATGACCTACAAACGGAACGCTGGAAGCAGGACTTCGCTTCGCCATAGCCGCCGACCCGACGATCGTGCCATCGAGCGCCTTGTAGACAGACAAGCACGAGCGGATCACGAAATTAGCGCTTTGTGACTCCTTCGCGCGACCGCCGGCTGCGCGTTCGTCAGGCGGGCTGCGCGCATGCAGCACGTAAGTTTGCACTTTCATTCGCCTGTATCGCCGGGATATATGGTCGGCCGGAGAGCATGACGATGGTTCGATTACAAAAGAGCAGGGCAGCCGCGCTAACGCGCGGCGAGCAGAGGCACGCCGTGAGAGTTCGGTCGGCGACATCCAGGCCCTCATAGCCGAACTGAGAAGCTTGCCGCGCGAGAACCTCGCGGATGCGGTGTTCATGCTCTCGATGGATGCAAGACGGAAGGGCGAGTTGATACGACCTGCGATCGAGAAGCGCGCCAAAGTCGACTTGGACTTTGATCCGCCGCCGAATGCTGATTCGGCGACCTATCGCGCGAATGATGTGGTCTCGGCCTTACGCCACCACGTTGCTGACCTTCCGACCTTGCTGGACCTGTTAGTTTCGCGAGGGCCTGACGTCTGCTTCACCGTCGATCCGGAGGAGGCCGTTTCGCTCCTGGTCGCAATCATTCGCGAGCAGCGGCTCGAAGAAGCCCTTGAAGGCCTCAGGCTCGCCGGGCTCCTGAACGAGTCAGCGAAGGATCGCCATGCCGGGGTCGGTTCGGAAACGGATTTGAGAGGAGCTGCCGAGGGCGAGTGTCCGGCGCTTTGACGGACAGTCCTGCAGATGGAATGTCCAGAGCGGATGGGGACGTTAGAAACTCTCGGCGCCGGCTTGCGAGCTCAAAGCCGCGTCGAAATTCGCGGCGTAGTTCCTTTGTCATCCCTCTGATGTCCCCAGTCAAGCACACAACGCACGGTTTCCCATCTCCACGAGGCTTATCGTGAAGTTCTTGCACCGATAGATCGTGCAGAGGAGAAGGCGGAACCCAAAGACGTCGGTGAACAGGCTCTGATGCGCGGGTTGGATACCGCATTTCCGTTTTTTCGTCTGGGGCTGTCCCTGGTCTAGCGTCGGGCGTCGATCGGATGATCGGCCACATAATGGGTTTCAGGATTTCCCCTGCCGTGGTCCCACCTTCACCTCTGCACGATTGATGTCTGCGACGACCCCTGATCCTGATTGCAACAAAGGGGGCTGTGGGCCGTTCGAGCGCACCTCACGACTCGAGCGGTCCACAGCCCGCAACGACGCTACGCCTGTCGAGGTGGCATGAGCTCGCGATTGATTGCCCAAATGAAGGCGGATAGCTCTCGGGCAATCGCCGTGACGATTACGGTTCGCCGCTTGCCCTTCCGCTCGAGTGAGCGGAAGCGTCCGCACAATCTGGTTTGCGCTTTCCACGCAATCTCGCGCGCGCGTCTCGGTGCCGCCTCCACCTTTGGCTGCTTGTCTCGGCTCACGCGCGGCGGATATCGATAGCTCCAGGCCGCTTCCACAAGAATACGTCGCGCCCGCCCATTACCGGCTTTGGTGATGCCGCCTCGCCTGACTTTGTCGCCAGTCGAGTTTTCCGTGGGCACCAAACCCTGATAGCCCATCAGCTCGCGCGGATTTTGAAAGCGGGAGAGATCACCGATCTCGGCCAGCACCCCCACAGCCGCAATGAGATCAATCCCCCGCATCGCCTGCAGGGCCGCGACAACCTCGGCAAGCGACCACTCGGGTACTACCTCGCCGATGGCATCTTCCAAACGCTCCATCCGCTCACTTTCCTGGCGTATCCCCTCAAGTAGCTCTTCGAATGCGATGCGCTGCTCGCGATGCTCGAGCTTCTGCGACATCAGCCATCTCATGTGGGCTGGCCCCCACGTTGTCTTGCCCGGATAGATGCGTCCCAGCCGCAGCATCAATGACGAGATCTGTTGACGCTTGCCCTGGAGGTCCTTCTTCACTGCCTGACGGGCCCGCGAGAGATCGCGCATGGCCTCATGGCGCTCGTCCGGTACCCACACCGCGGTGAGCTCGCCCGCGCGCAACAGCTTGGCGAGGCTTACCGCATCGCGCCGGTTCGTCTTCACTCGATCGCCGGCCTTCTTCGGAACGAGCGAGAGGGCCACCACTAGGCAGTCATGGCCGAGGCTCTTGAGCAGTCTGTAGAGGCCATATCCTGTCGGCCCTGCTTCGTAGCAAAACGTAAGATGACAGCATTTCGCTGCAAGCTTTGCCACCAGCTTTCGGATCGCTGCCTCCGTGGCAGAAAACTCCCCGAGATATCGTACCTCGCCGCCACGGCCGCCATCGGCAATGGCTATTGCATTGCGCGATTTTGACGTATCGATTCCGACAAAGACCTCGGTATGATGACCCACGACTCGCCCTCCTTGTTTGAGGCTCTGCCCGGTCCATCCAGGCAACCCTCGTCGCAACATCGAGGGTGAGTCGCCTCATTTTATGGAGGGGACATACAGTCTAGTGTTTATCGCTGACGCGGAGCCGCTATGCACGCCCGGTCGCAGTCCCCGGCCGCGTTCAGCTCGGCGCCTTCGCGTTAGCGAGGACGAGATCCGCAGTTCTGAGCTTTCATGTTCAGTTGCAGCGCGCGTTTGCGCGCTGGCGGATCATGGAACCGTTCGCTACAGCCACGCAAGGGAAATCACGGCAGGACACGTCGACCGAGCCGCGGCGATGTGGCAAAGCGGCGAAAGGCAGTCGCTCAACCCAGTGAGGCGTCCTGGTGAAATTGACCGTCCTTGTTTTTCGGTAGTCGCTGGCTGCGCCCTGGGGGCGGCGGGGGAAGGCCTGGCAAGTATGCAGCGACCAAGTCGAGAATAGCAGACAAGCTGAGTGGCGGCCCCCTGCAAATTTGGCAAAAGGGCCTACTTGGGTAGCGCTGGATCGTCGACATGAACGCTCCGCCGCGCGTCTGCCATACACGCCCTATCCTTGCTCGATCGCCGGGGAAACGAACTCGCCTCGGCTATTCGCCGGTTTCGCGAGCCGCACCGGGATTACGCCGAACCTCGCGTCCACGAGCACGGCGAAGACATAGCCGGAATCCGCAGCTGAGTGCGGCCGAACGGCGCGTCCCACGTCAATGCCGCCCAAGTCCGTCAGTAGGCCCGCTCAAACCCCACGAAGGCCCCTCACGCGCTACGGCCAGCCGGACTCAGTGAGCTGCTGTAATAATCTGAAAGCATCCGATCGCAACTTCCATCACGATCAGCACGACTATAACCCACTCAAGACGCAGCGAGCGGCGTGTGTCGATGATGTCCGTCAGTGCGTTAGCCGTTCCGGAGATGGCCGACAGCTTGCGCTCAAGCATCTCAAGACGCTCCTTCAATTCGTATTCATCTTTCAGACGCGCATAGAGCCGCTCGAGTTCCGGCTTCTCCCAGAGTGCGTCGGGCTTTTCGGCAATAGCGACGCGGCCCGCGACGCGCTGCTGGACCAGGAGCGCATTGCCGATCAGTTCGAGAATGCCCTTGCGGCTCCGCGGCGTCCGGCCGTGCTCGGCTAGTTCGCGTGCAAAGGGTTCGATCACGTCGAATACCGCGGCGATACGGCGCTCATCTCGCTCCAGCGCCGTGCTCTTGGCTAGCGTATCGGCGATCAGCAGCAGCCGATCGTCGCTGAAGTCTCTGAGACAAATCCGTCCGCCCGGCAGGATGACCTCGGCGCTCTGGTCGTCGCAGAGCTGCGCCTGCGCGCTCTCCTCCTCATAGGAGCTGAGTTCACCGATGACCCGCGCTATCAGCGTTTCGATCAGCGCGCTTTCTTCCGAGGGCGACAACCCGATGAGCACTACAACGCCATAGCGGAAGATCACGACAAGGCCCGCATGAATGCGGAAAGCGACCGGCGTCGAGGACACCAGCGTTCCGATTTCCAGAGCCGACAGGTTGATACGATCCCCCAGCATGACTGCCCGAATGCGCAGCATCGACGCGGCCGCCGTCTGTCCGGAGACGGCAGGCCTACCGGGCGTAAGTTGATCCATGTTCACATTTTGCATTCGGTTTGGTGCCACTGCGACGCGATAGCGCTCCCCTGGAAATACGTCCAGAACTTCGGCGTAGATGATGCAGCGGAATTTGCCGGGAGCGTCGCTGAGAGACGATGCTGAGATCCAGCAAATGCGGGCTCCACAGTTTGGATCGGTGGTCGCCACTTCCATGTTCGTGCATGCTTCGCCGCAAGGTCAATCGAACGACCCAGCAAGCTCTTCGAGGAATTCGACGACCCCGGCCGCCAAACATTTGGCTGCGCCCTAGACGCCGTCCCTCGAACAACGTCGAGCAAGATTGATGCCGAACCGGTATCTTCGCGCCAGCGGCCTCAGGATTTCCGCTTCAATGGGCGAGAAAAAATGATTGTTTGAAACGGCACAGGTGACCAAAAAACTGGCCGCAGTGTGTGTGTTCAACTTCCTCCAGAGCATGTCGGCTACAGAACACGGTGACTCTCGCGCGCGGCAGAATTTTCAAGCCGCAATCAGAGCCTTAGCCGCGTCAGCGGGGCTGGCATAGCTATTGCTGTGAAATATTCTATTGACCGAGCGAAGGCGGAGTGCACACCAGGTCCGATCTGGCGAAAACAGGACGTTACCAGTGGACTCAGGGTGGCGAAGGTGAAGTGCCGTTTCCAACCGACAGCCAAACGATCGTCCCGGCAAATTCTTGAGCCAACGCCCGAGTACAACGGCAGAAAGGAGTTGAGACCGTGCATATCGAACGGGGAAAAGTAACAGGCGCCAAGCTCGTATTGAGCTGCGCGACAGGCATTGCGATGGGCTGCGTCGTCGCCAAGCTTCTGGTCGAGGCCATACGCGAGCGGGGCGCTCTGTCGTTTGCTATGCAAGCCATCGCCGCGACGGCCCTTGTGTTCACGTTTCTCGAAATCCTGCCGCACTTTGCGGTTGGAGTGTCCGAACTGCACTTCGTCCAGGGCTTGACGCTGTTCCTGTTGTCCGGCGCGGCGCCGGCTGCCTTTGGTCTTGCGTTCGGCCTCTTGCTGCCAGGCGTCCTCTTTGTTCCGACCGACCTGCCGCAATATGGTATGAATGTCACGACGCTTCTAGTGACGCTGTTTGCGATCCAGGCGCTCGCCAACCGGCTCATTCCATCCAACGCCGCCAATCGCGGTCTGCAATACATAAGGCGCTTGCGCTCTCGACTGCGTATCAATCCGGTATCGTTGTCTGGGGCGCGTTTTGGGAGCTCTATGGCGCGGGCTTCGGCGCCGCCAACCTCAGTAACGTCGCATCGTTCGCGGTTTCCTATGCAGTTGTGGCCTTGGCCGGGCCGCTGGCTGATCTGGCTGTGCTGGCGCTCGCGAAGCAAATGGGCGGCGTGAGTGCGAGGGGATCTGTCGCCCTCGCTCCGAGAAGGCATGTTGCTTTCGATAGCAACGATGGCCGTCATGTCGCCCGTTTTTGCTCAACCGATGCGTACGCTTTCCCCGATAACAGCCGGCTGCAGCGATCCCGGGCGAACTATCCGTGGCAGCGAGGGGGCCGAGCTTATGCTCATTCCGCACACGGCGACCAGGAAATCGTATCTCGCCAGTTGTGGCCGCCCGTCTGCTCCGGCCAGTTCGCTTGTGAGCGGACGCGCAGTACCGAGTTCGACCTGCGGGTGCGTGATGCGGCCAAGGCGAACTGCCGCAAGGGCGTGGAGGAATGGCGGGATACGGCCAGCGCTGCAGCCTGGTCGCAGAGCATCGGGGGCGAGGTTGGACACGAGGGGCGTCTTGCGCTGCCGATACACCGGGAGTCATCCGTCGAACGAGCTTACCCATGCAACATTAGCGCGATGGAGCGCCGTTCGGCGGTCCCCCCATGCTCTGCTGCACTCGGCCGGAATGTTCGCAGTTCGGCAAAGAAGATCGCCATGTATGGATTGATCGTGGTGTTGACCATGCTCGCACCGTGCAGCATCGTGTTTGCCCGCGAATTGACGGGGCCGGCAAAGGTCATCAGCACCGACACCCTTGAAATTCGCGGGACGAGCGTTCAGCTCTGGGGCATCGACGCGCCGGACGAGACTCAAACGTGCCGATATTTCAACGGCGATCCATATCAATGTGGCCTCCGGGCCGCGAGCGATCTTCAAAGCTTCATTGCAGAGCGCGAAGTCAGTTGCCTGTCAGTTCTGGAGGAGGGGACGATGGCGACCTGTTCAGTTGATGGCATCGATCTCGGAGAATGGTTGGTGCGTAACGGTCTCGCGCTCGAGCGATACCCCAGGAGACGATACGACCATGCGCAAGGCGCAGCCGAACGTGCCGGACTGGGCGTGTGGGCGGGCAGCTTTGCCGTACCTTGGTTATATCGAAAGTGCATTTGCTTAGGTGGTCGACCAGCCAGCTGTTCTGACGACACGAATGCACATTTGCTTGAGCGGCATTCCCCACACCAGAATAAATGCGTCGACCGGGAGTGAGCAAGCTTACCACGGCCGCCCAACCATGCTCAGACGAGTAAGACGGTCTGAATCTCTCGTAAGCGGAAAAGTCGCAAGACCGCAAATCGCGAGCTCCGCAGGAACGCCATCGTTCTCGGCGTAGTTCTTGGGAACCATGGACTCGCAATCCGCGCCTCTTGAGTTCGAGAGAGCGCCGCACTTACGCCAGAAGAATGGCGGGCTCTCCAGAGGAACAACAATCAGATTCCGCCGGGTACAGGTCGAGGCGGAAGAAAGAAGGCTGGCGGCCTTCAAGGCACCCCTGGGCAAGGTAGGCAACACGAATGTGGCTCGGGATGCAGCCTACCTGCACTCCATTCGACTCTAACTTTCAGGTTTGGACATGCCCAGAGCTCACAGCTTGATTTCCAGAGGTCGCCAGATGCTGTCATGCCAAAACTCATACACTCGCACTCAAATCTGAGGGACCAAGCAGCAGGTGTGAGCGCTTGCCCGCAACGCCGGCTCCGAGGAGCCCATCGAAACGACGGTAGTCGAATTGCACCCTTTGCCGCGGGAACGCCGCATAGGTCCCTTCCCGGACTTCGCTGCTGTTGGCGATATCGGCCGCGATTGCCGTTTCAAGCCAGGGCTGCTCCAACATAGGCAGCATTTTTCCGGGCGAGTAAGAAGCCTAATACCACACGTGCGGTTTCGGTGACAAAGACGTGTGGATCTGCCTTGCAGGCGCCAATCACAACAATGCCACACAAGGCAATGAAGCTGTTCGTGCGGTTGGAAACAGCATGGCTCGCTGACCACTGGCTGGAGATCCGCTGAATGAGCAACACCGCATGCGACGAGCGCGACTGCTGCGGCAGTCGAACAAGAATGTCAGATCGCATGTCACCTCGAAGTGCCCGCCTTCCAGAACGAACCGTGAGCCATTGAACTCGCAGCGTCGCTCCCATGCCCTGGTGGTGGGCAGACTCTGTGCCAACGGGCACGATGCAAGCTCCCGGCGTTTTTCGATCGCGATGTCGTCTACGCGACAGAGGACTAAACCGCTCGCGCGGTAGGGCACTACGTTGGCAGCGCGGCTGAGAGGATAGCGCGACGGGGCGTCCTGTCTTGAGATGAGGGGGTCGCAACCTTCACTCAAAACAGGAGCATCCCCATGACCGACGAGGCAAGCAACCCGTTGGGCGGCGCATGATCGAAGACATGAGCCGAAGACCCAACATGACTACGTACAAAGGGTCAAGAACTTCGCTGCGTTCCTCGGGCGTTCACCGGATACGGCGACCTTCGAGGACGTGCGCCGCTATCAGCTGCATCTGACCGCGAGCGGCGTTGGAGTTCCGACCATCAGCCACACCGTCTCGACGCTGCGGTTCTTCTTTCGGGTCACGCTGAAGCGCCACCACATCGTCGAGCATACGCACGTCATTCACGAGCCGCGCAAGCTGCCGGTGGTGCTCAGCCCCGAAGAAGTGGCGCGGCTGCTCGATGCTGCGCCTGGACTCAAGTACAAGGTGGCGCTGAGCGTGGCCTATGGCCCCGGCCTGCGCGCCACCGAAGTGGTCTCGCTCAAGATCTCCGACATCGACAGCCAGCGCATGATCTTCCGCGTCGAGCAAGGCGAAGGCGGCAAGGACCGCAACGTCATGCTCTCCCACTACTTGCTCGATCTGCTGCGGACCTGGTGGAAGGCGGCGCGGCCGCAGGGCTGGCTGTTCCCCGGCCGCGATCCGGCCCAGCCGACGACCACGCGCCAGCTCAGTCGCGCCTGCCACGCTGCGGCCCAGATGGCGGAGATCAACAAGCGCTTTCCCTGCACACCTTGCGGCACAGCTTTGCCACCCACCTGCTCGAGCAAAAGATCGACGTGCGCGTCATCCAGGTGCTGCTCGGTCACGCCAAGCTCGACACGACGGCGCTTTACACCCGTGTCGCCACCACGACGATCAGCCAGGTCATGAGCCCGCTGGAACACATCGCGATCAAGCTCAAGGTGATCCGGCCGCCCGGCTGACGCTGAGGCGCTTGTGTCGCGCTCGGCTTTGGAGGTCGTGGATATCTTCCGCGACCGTGGACCGGCATGGCGACAGGCCCATGCCGGTCATGTCAGCCTCGACCAGTTAAAGGTGATGTCGGCGATCGAGAACTGCCGCACGGCAGCCGTCGGCGGCCATGTTGCGGGCTGCGAGGGCTGCGCCTATACCACGATTGCCTACAACTCCTGCCGCAACCGGCACTTCCCGAAGTGCCAGGGCGCCGCTGCAAAGGATTGGCTTGCCGACCGCGAGGCCGAGCTGTTGCCGGTGCCGTACTATCACGTGGTGTTCTCGCTGCCTGTAGCCATCGCCGACCAGAACAAGACCGTGATCTACAACCTCTTGTTCAAAGCCTCGGCCGCACGCATCGGCATCACCTCCGTGCTGCACACCTGGGGTTCGGCGCTCACCCATCACCCGCACGTGCACATGATCGTGCCGGGCGGTGGCATCTCGCCCGACGGCGCGCGCTGGGTATCGTGCCGTCCCGGCTTCTTCCTGCCGGTGCGTGCTCTCGCGCCTGTACCGCAGGCTGCTCCTGGAGAAGCTCATCGCGACCCACAAGGCCGGCCGCCTGTACTTCTTCGGCAATCAAACGCCACTTGCCGATGCGCAAGCCTTCGCGGCTCACCTCGCACCGCTGCGCAACGCCGAATGGGTGGTCTATGCCAAGCGTCCGTTCGGCGGTCCCGAGGCCGTGTTGGCCTATCTGTCGCGCTATACACACCGCGTCGCCATCGCCAACAGCCGCCTGATCGCCCTCGACCAGCACGGTGTCACCTTCAGATGGAAGGATTACCGCGTCGAGGGCCGCGAACGACAGAAGATCATGATCCTGGCGACCGACGAGTTCATCCGCCGCTTCCTCCTCCACGTGCTGCCAAAGGGCTTCAACCGCATCGGCCATTACGGCCTGCTGGCGCGGGCGCTTGCGCCGGCAACATCGCACGCGCCCGCGAGCTGCTCGCCATCAAAAAACGTGAGGATGCGCCCGAGGCCATCGCCGACGCCGACAAGCCGCGGTGTCCATGCTGCGGCGGCCGTATGATCCTCATCGAGGTCTTCGTGCGCGGCGAGACACCGCGCCAGTCGCCAGGCGCTCCAACCCGCGCCATCAGGATTGACACCTCATGACCACACAACGGCGGTTCTGCAAAACCGATCATCTTGCCCGCCGCTCATCGAACGTCCACGGCGGAGTGCATCCAAATGTTCTGCTATCGTCGCTGACCTGCCCCTGCAAATTTCCTCCACGCGGAGTTAGAGTCCGGCCTTCGGACGGACAGATGAAGCGAGCCAGGTTTACTGAGGAACAGATTATCGGCGTGCTGCGGGAACATGAGGTTGGTGCGAAGACCGCCGATCTCGCGCGCAAGCACGGCGTCTCGGAAGCCACGCTGTATAATTGGAAGGCCAAGTATGGCGGCATGGACGTTTCCGAGGCCAAGCGGCTGAAGCAGCTTGAGGAGGAGAATGCCAAGCTGAAGAAGCTCCTGGCCGAACAGATGCTGGATGCTGCAGCACTTCGCGAGTTGCTTTCAAAAAATGTATGACCCGCCCCGCCCGTGCAAGGTCGTTTGATGAGGACGATGCAGTCTGCACAAATGTATCCGGCCTCTTGCAAGTGGGCCGCTGTTGCGGCCAGGCCATGATGAGATCCGCGCGTGCCGTTCCCAGATAAATGGTTCGGGCTCGAAGCCCGCTTTTTTGCACAGGGTTTACGGCGCGCCGATCGACTGTTTCGTCATCACCTTCACGAACCTCGCAGTCTGGAACAAACGGGATCAGCTAAAGGCCGGATCCCGCCGTTCATAGCTTGCGCCGGGCTTGGTCATCACCACCCATGCGATCCGCGCAATCTTGGCCGCCAAGGCGACGGTGACCTTGTTAGTGTGCATGCGTGCCTGAAGTCCATCAAGCCACGCGCCAAGGCGGTATCGCGAGCGATCAAGATGAGTCACGCAGGAACGGGCGCCATGGATGATCATCCGGCGCAGATATCGATTGCCGCGCTTGCTTATCCCCAGCAGCTTCGTTTTGCCTCCCGTAGAATATTCTCTCGGGACAAGACCTAGCCAAGCTGCCATATCGCGGGCCTTTTTGAACTGGCGGGCAGATCCAGCTGCTGCCAAAAGCGCCGTCGCGGCCAGCGGACCAATGCCCGGGATGGTCATCAATCGACGTGCGGTATCGCTTTGAGAGGCAATTGCCTCAATCTCGCGGTTGACCTCGGCAATCCGCAGCTCCAGCTGCCGCAGCTCGTCAAATGTAGATGCAAGAATGCGACGCATCGCCGAGGTTAGATCATTCGACTGATCGGCCAAAACCCTCGGCAGATCAGCCTTGAACTTGCCGGCGCCCTGGTGAATAGCGATCCCATATTCCAGGCAAAAAGCGCGCATCTGATTGATGAGGCACGTCCGTTGCGACATCATCCGATCGCGAACACGATGCAGCGCTTGCAGGTCAATGTGCTCAGGCGACCTTAGCTCGACGAAGCGCATCGTTGGTCTCGTCACGGCTTCGGCGATCGCCGCGGCATCGATGATG
The DNA here is from genome assembly GCF_023101005.1 of Bradyrhizobium sp. 187. Classification (NCBI taxonomy): domain Bacteria; kingdom Pseudomonadati; phylum Pseudomonadota; class Alphaproteobacteria; order Hyphomicrobiales; family Nitrobacteraceae; genus Bradyrhizobium; species Bradyrhizobium sp. 187. The sequence goes on along the minus strand of NZ_CP064694.1, from coordinate 245,363 downwards.
TCATTTTTGTTGGACTTCACATATGGCTTCACGAATTGAGCTGGGATGATGCGAACGGTGTGCCCCATGGCGGCGATCTTGCGGGCCAACCATTGCGAGCCGGAGCAGGCCTCCATCCCCACCAAAGCCGGCCCTGCACGTTCGAAGAACTGCAAGAGCGTATCGCGCCGAAAGGTCGCCTTCTGGATCGGCATTCCGGTGACGTCGAGCCCAACCACGTGGAAAAGGTTCTTGCCAATGTCGATCCCAAACACCGTTGCCGGCCTGGGCTTGTTCCGTGTCCTCATTGCTTCCTCCTTTCAAAAGCCAACTCAGTCTGACTGAGAGGACGGGGCGGGTCATCCCATTAATGGTAGGGCCCGTCGCCAAGCGCGAGGCTGTCGCGCATCTGCAGGCCGAACTCGGCCTGTCGGAACGGCGGGCCTGCTCGATCGTCAGCGCCGACCGCAAGATGATCCGATACCGCTCGTGTCGGCGGCCGGATACCGAACTGCGCATCGAGTTGCGTGAGCTCGCCCATGCGCGCAGGCGGTTCGGCTAGCGGCGGCTGTTCGTGCTGCTGCGGCAGCGCGGCGAGCCGTCCGGGATCAACCGGATCTACCGGCTGTATCGCGAGGAGGGCCTGACCGTACGCAAGCGGCGCGCCCGCCGCCGCGCTGTGGGCGTACGGGCTCCAATCCTGGTCGAGGCCAGGCCGAATGCCCGCTGGTCGCTGGACTTTGTCCATGACCAGTTCGCGTGCGGTCGGCGTTTCCGGATCCTGAACGTCGTCGACGACGTCACCCGGGAATGCCTGGCGGCGATCCCCGATAGCTCGATCTCGGGACGCCGAGTGGCGCGCGAACTGACCGCGCTGATCGAACAGCGCGGCAAGCCCGGCATGATCGTTTCCGACAATGGCACCGAGTTTACCTCGAACGCCATGTTGGCGTGGGCCGAGCAGCACATCATCGATTGGCACTTCATTGCGCCGGGCAAGCCGATGCGGAACGGGTTCTGCGAAAGCTTTAATGGCCGAATGCGCGACGAGCTTCTCAATGAAACCCTGTTTCTCAGCCTTGATCACGCCCGCAGCCGCATTGCCGAATGGGCCGACGATTATAACCGCCAGCGCCCACGTTCGGCGCTGGGCTATCTCACCCCGGCGGCCTACGCCGCCTCTCTCACCGCAACATGCGATCGGCTGCGCAACGTCCTTCTGGAACATGAGAAATCGCCACGCCAATTGGATCATGCCTCGTCGAACCCGAGCGTTGCCGGAACGGGTCAGCCCTTTCTCCCGGCGTTTTCTGCCGCTCTCGTCGGGCGAGCCCGTGAGGCCGGCATAACGCGCTACGGCCCGTCGGTCGCGCATGCTTCGCGACAGTACCTCCTGCACCAGCATGTCGGCCGTCTCAACACCAACCCCGATCACGCGCGCCAGCAGGTGCACCATTGCATGTGGTCCATCATTGGGCGCTTGCTTGAGACGCTCCAGGCGAGCGTCCTCGATCTGCCGTATCTGATCGCTGACGAGCCGCCGGCGCGCCATGTCGCGACGCAGCTCAGCCAGGGTGTTGGGCGGGATCGGCTCGCCCTCGGGGGAGCGCAAGCCGTCAAGGCGTTCGGCAGCTTTCTTCAGCTTGGGATTGAAGCCGCGGATGCCGAGCCGGATCAACGCTGCTTTCATTCGGTTGACGATCCGACTTTGTTCTCCGACGAGGCTCTCGTGTTCGCGGTTGGGCCGCTTGGCATCTTCGTCCTGGATTGTCGGGATCGCCACCATCTTGCAGTGATCACGCTCGCCGCGCAGCCAGCCGAGAAAACAGCGTTTGAGCAGCTCGGTGTCGAGCCGATCGGTCTTGGCGCGCCGGTGCTCGCGCGACACCGCCACACTCGATGCGTGAATGACGTGAGCCTCAATGTCGCGTGCCCTGAGCCAGCGCGCCAGCCAGAAGCCGTCACGGCCGGCCTCGAAAACGACGGCGATGCGTTTGATCCGATGCCCGGCCTTCGTTGCTTCCTCTCGCCATCGATGCAGCAACTTCAGCAATGCGCTCTCGTCGACCGCGAGCTTCTTCAATGGCTGGCGCTCGACGCCAGGCACGATGCCGGCGACGAGCCAGCTCAACAGGCTCAGTTCGATAACTGCGATCAGCGTGCCATTCGGGTCGAGGGGGCTCGAGGATCGGCTCAGATCGTTCAACTTCTGCATGGGGCGCTCCATCGGTTCATCAGCAACAATGGATGCAATATCCTCGTCGCCGCCCCATAGCATCTCCCCTGGAGGCTTTCGGACGGCGGCCCCGTGCACGCCGCCCTACCGTCATGGGGCCGGCATCCAAAATCCTTCACAATAGCGGCCATTGTTCAAACAAGCCGCGGGTCTGAGGTCGAACACGAAACGAATGCCGCGCGCCGGCACCGCCAGTTCGATGATTTCAGTGATCGCTCCTGCGAAAGAGATTAGGGTTCAGACTCAATTGATCCAATAAGCGACGAGAGCGGCGAGGTGGACGGCGGCCAAGAAGTTTCTGGCAAGTTTGTCGTAGCGAGTAGCAACACGCCTGAAATCCTTGAGCCGGCAGAAACAGCGCTCGATAACATTGCGCCCTTTATAGAGGCGCTTGCTGAAGCTGTGGAGGGTCACCCGGTTGGATTTGTTTGGAATGACGGGTTTCGCGCCGCGATTGACGATTTCGGCGCGAAAGCCGTCGCCATCGTAGCCTTTGTCCCCAATGAGGGAAGACATGGGCGGCGCGAGCTTCAAAAGGGCCGGCCCTGCGGCAATGTCTGCGGCTTGTCCCGGAGTGAGATGAAATGCGCAAGGTTTGCAATCAGGGTCGCTCAGCGCGTGGATTTTCGTGGTCCGCCCACCGCGCGAGCGGCCGATCGCCTGTTCACACTCCCCCCTTTTCCGCCGCTCGCCGAGCGATGCGCTTTGATCGAGGTGGAGTCGATCGACAAAGCCACTCGGTCCTTGCCGCAGCGGGCGAGCGCTTCAAAGATCGCCTGCCAATGTCCGCGCTTAGCCCAGCGATTGAACCGATTGTAGATCGTCGTGTAAGGGCCATAGTCGGACGGGCAATCGCGCCAGCGTGCGCCGCACTGGAGCATGTGAATGATACCGCTGATAATGCGTCGATCGTCTTCGCGCGCCGGGCCGGTCTGGTTCGTTGGCAGATGCGGCTCTATCTGAGCCCACTGCTTGTCGTTGAGCCAGAACAGTCCTTTGCGCATCGAAGTCCCCCGTGCCGAATCAACTTGGCACGAGGGAATCAGAACTCGCTAATCAGGTACAGACCCTAGGTGATCGAGCTTCTTTGCAACCACACAATGAAGTCGCGCCGGTAATTCGAGGCGCGGAGCTGAGCTCAGTCAGAGCTCGCAAGCTCACCTGGCCGCGACCTGAGGGTTGAACTGGTCGGCAGTCCCTGATGGTGCCGACGCCGGATGGCCGGAAGCAGTTCGGAGCGAACGAACACGATCTGCCGGTCTGCATCGTCTCCCCTGCTGCCCCGGAGATCAGGCATCGTATAACTCCGGCAAGGGACCTTTCTTGGCGGTCGCCCGGACATCAGCCGCATAGCTGGGTTTCATTGCTGTTCTATTGGTACCGCGATCTCGGCAGCGAATTGTTCGTGCGGTTTTCGGTGGTGCTATTGTGCCAGTCGCGATGGCGATGGGACGCTGATGAGCGGCTGGCGTATCGTCCGCACCAGGGCTTTCGCTTCACGACACAGAGGTCGCGGCCAGACGGTCTCGGCCCAGAGGGCTTGCATCGGCATTTCGCTTTTTGGCGACTTCCTCGCCATTATCGGCGCCGCGCCGTCGCCGGGGCGCTGGGACGTGGCCAGCTCAATCGTCTATGCCTGGAGACTCACGTGCCGGCCTCGGCGATCCTTACGGCGCTGACCTGGTGGGGGTCACTGCTTTCGATGTTTTCGTCAGGACACGAGCTTCAGCCCGACAATGCCGGCGACGATCAGTCCGATGCTCGCAAAGCGAAACGCGGCGGCCGGTTCTCCGAACAGGATGATGCCAAGCGCTGCGGTGCCGACCGCACCGATGCCGGTCCAGACCGCATAGGCAGTTCCAATGGGCAGCGTCTTTAGAGCAAGGCCGAGCAGGATCACGCTGCCGGCCATGGCCGCGAGCGTGAGCACGGATGGAACGGGCTTGGTAAAACCCTCGGTGTATTTGAGACCGATTGCCCAGGCGACCTCCAGCAGGCCGGCAACCAACAAAATGCTCCAGGCCATGGCGGCCCTCCGTTCATGGCAGGGTCGTGCCCGCGGATGATGTGGTGATAAGCTGGGAGGCCGTCCTTGCCAGGCCTCGCGATTCGCTTCGAGCAGGGTCAACTTCTCTCAAAGATCAACATTCCGACTTCATTGGTTCGGCGAATTCACACGATCGACAAAGCAGAAAGCCGTCCGTTCCGTTTATGCGATCGGCAATATTGCAAAAGGCTGCCCCTTGGAAGAGATCCTTGTACCTGTCGCGGAGGAGGTTGCCCAAAACGTGTTGTCGCTCAAAATCCATGCAGCAGAAAGTAACGTCGCCGTTTGGGAGAAGAACATTACGATACTGCCGTTCGTCAGGACATGTCAGTGCTCCAACGATTGGCTGCCGCGCTCCAACCATCTTCTCGCCGTTGCCAGCCCTGCTGCGCGGCGGACGCGAGCGAACCAGCGCTTCGTCAGGAATTATGCCGATAAGTTCGGGATGCACCTCGCCCATGACTATGAAGAGCAACGATGAAACGTCGGCGTCGACAAGTTGGCGCACCAAATCGACATAGTTGCGCCTGACGAGACCACTATCCATGTGCGTGCCGTCATCAAAAACATGCACCAGGAAAACGCGGAACTGCAGCGCACGCAAGCGTCTTAGATCCCGCCCGTTCATTCCTACGAGGCTTGTGGAAATCCGGATTCCATGGCCACACGCATAGGCATGCTCAACCATTTCTGTGCAAGCCGGATTGAGCCAAGGCTCCGAATACCCGGAAAAGCTGATGTCGACAGCTGCTGGTACGCGCGCCAGACATCGCTTGAAATCTTGGAGAGAAAGATGCTTCACGTCGGATATCGCTCTTTGCCGTTCGGCAAACTTGTCCTGCGGGCAATAAGAACATCGGACGATACAGCCCGTTGTCGTAGTTATCTCCAAGACCCTGCCGCCACCGATTGCGGAGCGCAGCTCCTGTAGAGTCATCGATTCTATATTGTCCACTTCCGCGCTCCGCGTTTGGAACAAAGAGATCTTGAGGGGACCGTTGATTTGCATCTCATGCCGGTTTCGCTCATGCATCATTCTCGATTCTTCGTCCATCAACGCGACACGGCACCGTCGCAAGCACGGTCGCGACAGATGCGACGGCTCTCTCCCCTTAGCGCCCCAATCCAGCAGGATTGGACGGCTGCCGAATGCACATGTGTCGATGGGATTGGTCTAACGTCTCGTTCATTCCAACAAGCATCACTCATGCCATTGGCGGTACTGTTCATAACTCGACACGTCCGCGATAAATGTCGTCCCAAATGCCGCAACCGAAGCGCAACTCTGCGCGATCGGTAGCGTACAATATGACGCTACGTACGATTCAAGCTCCCTTTGAAAATGAGTTGGATGGCAGCTTTCTTATGAACTGTGACAGTGTAGCCCGCCCCGAGCGCCACGTCATCATAATCAAAGCGATCGGCATCGACCCGCGAAGTTCCCATTGCGAGTGCCCCCACCAAGCAGCTGATCCAAAATCTCAGGTGAAGAATCCGTAGCCAAGTGAATCTCCTGTCAAAGGTAAACTCAGAGAAACCATCTTAAACTGTGCTACTGACACGCTCGGACGCGGCCAGCCTAAGCCGCCCTTGGGTCTCCTTAGGAGTCACGCAAATGGTAGCTCCTCTGACTCAGAAGGACGTCGAGCGCCGCGCATATCACCTGTGGGAGCAAGCCGGAATGCCTAAGGGGCGCGATGGTGGATCATTTGCGGTACGCCTTGTGGACCTTGAGGCTGATGGCGAACGTGTTCATTCAGCTTATAGGCAAATGACATGTGTCCACCTCTCAATTTGCCGCTGCGCTACCGTGCACCCTGTTCAGAACCGCTGTCCCCAAGCCAAGCCGTTGATGGGTCGAATGCCACTTCCAAACACCCTTGAGGTGATCTTTGCGGAGCAGCTGCCATGGCGCTCCAGTCCTATCCTGGTGCAGCAGCGCGACGTCGACCTCCGCATTGATATGGATGCGCAGGTAATCCGGAATGATGTCGTCTGATGATTGCGGGGTTCATTGCGCGATATCCTAGACTGCAGAGATTTCTGCCTCGAGACAGCCAACCACCAACTGCTTGCCGAAGTCGACCATATAAATCGGTAGGTTCGCTTCCGTATGGCGACCGACCTGGACGATCTGGCCAATATATCCGACGCTGACCAGACACTCTTCCGCCGACGCGCCCGGAAAGGAACCGTCGTTGAGCAGATCGATTGCCGCCTTGACACGTTGGCCTGACCGGTATTTTGGCGATCTTGGTTCGATCATCGGGGTGCCGCTCCTGGCGAGAACGGCTCCTCGCCTTCGTGGCTTGGCGTGACTAGATCGAGCTCCTTGCATTTCATGCCGACACGATTTCCGGAGCTGAGGAACTCGACTCCATAAATATAAAATTGTTGCAGGAACGTGCCGATCGAGACGACATAGCCAAGCTCGCCTTTCTTGACCAGAACCTCACCGATCTCCTTGCCCACATAGGTGCCGTCGTTGCGGATGGTGCGGTTGGCCCGAACGTTGTCACCATAATCAAAGAAGGGGGCGTCCGTCAGCTCGACGATGTCACTATCACGGGCGATGTTGCTCATGCTGCCGTCCCCGTTCCATGGTTCAACTGTACCGCGCCTCGCGGGCGCCCGGGCTTACGAACCGCCCTATCACGATTCTCGATGGCCCCCCTCCATTCCCGCACGGCGGCGCTTGCGGTTACCGACTGCATGAGCCTGTCGGGATCTCGGTCCGGCAACATCAATGCCGGAAACCTAAAATCCAGATGCTCGAGATAACTATCCGTGAGCCTATGGTTGATGTTGAAGAAGCCATCGACGCGGCACGCGCGTTTGTCATCAAGCCGGGCGTGCTTGAGCCGGCCGCAATCCGCGTGCTTCAGCGCGGGATGCGCACAGCTTACAGAGTCGACCTGATTACCCCGGCAACCGAGGGCATTGTGGACGTCATCACTCACGGTCCCGCCCATACGCTCAAGCGTGCCCAACAACACCTTGGCGCCAGCATCGTCCGCGGGACAAAGCCCCAGCAGCCTCCGACAGCTGCCGTCCTTCCCCAGGTTGCCCGAGACGCACCTGCAAGTCGGCAATAAGCGCTGAGCGAGAACAGGAAGACCCACACGAGGTGCTCTCATAGCAGCCGAATTCCGGCTCGGTGGCGCCCACCGCACCGGTGGCAGGAAATTCGTTTCCGCATCACGTGATCGGGTCCGAACGCCTCGCCGTGGCGCAGGTGCATTTCTGCACCTTGTTCGAGGTGATCGCATAGCCCTGTCGCCCTGTGATGATGCTTAGCCGGCTCGACACCGTGCGACCAAGACACGGTTCGGTGAGGACGCCCTCTCTCGGATGGCCAACTGAAGAAGGCCTCGGGCAAGAATGTCGCCTGATCAATGATGGCCGCAGGTGACTGGATTGATATCGTGGAAGACGGGTCCGCTCTTCGTGGGCCCATCGGCGAAATCGATCCTCGACGCTCAAGACAGGGGCCTTCGCGCCGACAGGAATAGCTGGACGCGCTCCCGCCGACGGGCGCGTGGCCAGAATATGGCTTGACAACTGGCGAAAAGGTTTGCGACCAGGGCGAGCCGTCCACCCCGACTGAGAAGGGGAAAGTCGCGGCCGGCGCCTCGTGAAGGCGGAGCATCATCCGCCCGAGTTTCTGAACGAGTGTCGTAGTGACTTCCATCATGGCCCTCAAGCAGCCTGGTGACGCGGCAGCGCCGGATCGAGCACGCATGTACTGTCAACTGGGCAAATCGCCACGCATTGCGGCTCATCAAAGTAAGCGGCGCACTCGGTGCATTTCTCAGGATCGATCAGGAAAACGCCGGCTCGCTCGGAAATAGCGACGCTCGGGCACTGCGTTTCGCACGCCGAACAGCCCGTGCATTGCGAGGCGATGATCTTGAACGGCATTGTCTGAACCCATCCTCAGGCGGCAGAAATCAGCGCATTGCGGCGGGCCGTCGGATCGACCCGCTCAACGTGCTTAATCTTCCCCTCGTTGACTTTATCGAGATAGAGTTTGAACCAGGCGATCGCCGAGCCATCAATGAACTCGCAGGCGTACTGATCGACCGGTTCGATTCCGGCCTTGATCAATTCGGCCTTCGGGCAGCCGCCGATCTTTGACACGAACACGGCATGGCAGTCGTTGATGGCATCGATGGCCAGTTCGAGCTTGCTGTCCTCGCCATGGCCGCCCTGGCAATAGGAATGAATAGGACGATGGCCGACGAATTTTGCTCCCGAAGTTGAGAGCTCGTAGATCTGGAACTCCTTGGCATGACCGAAGTGCTGGTTGATCAAGCCCGAGCCCTTGGTTGCAACCGCCACCAGCACCTTGATTTCGCTCGACGCGCTGGCGAGCCCAACAAGCTGCTCCTGCTTGGCCGCAAGCTTTGCAATGCGCGCCTTCTCGACTTTGGCCTGATACTCCTTTCGGGCCCGTTCATCATATTTGATGTCCATGGCCATGATCTTTTCAATGGTGAACTCGGCGCCGCGGTCCTCCCCGAGCAGTCCGACGGCGTCGGCGCGGCACTGGCGACAGTGACGCATCATGTTCATCTCGCTTTCGCAGCTATCCTGTAATGCTGTCACTTCCTGTGCCGTCGGGGCGCGTTGCCCGCTGAGACCGAACACGGTGCCGTGCTCGGGTGACGAAATCAGCGGCATCACGTTATGCAGGAAGGCGCCGCGGGACTTCACGGCTTTGTTAACCTCAACCAGATGCTGATCGTTAATCCCGGGAATCATCACCGAGTTGACTTTGCACAGGACGCCGCGCGCGGTGAGCATCTCCAGGCCCTGGAGCTGCCGATTGCTGAGGATGCTTGCAGCTTCAATGCCGGTGTAGCGCTTGTGGCGGTAAAAGATCCAGGGATAGATCTTTGCGCCAATATCGGGATCGATCATGTTGATCGTGATCGTCACGTGATCGACCTTAAGTCTTGCAATCGTGTCGACATGATCAGCTAGCGCCAAACCGTTCGTCGAGAGGCACAGCTTGATATCTGGCGCACGTTTATTGACGAGCTCGAACGTCTTGAATGTCTTGTCCGGATTCGCCAAGGGGTCGCCAGGGCCAGCAACGCCGACCACGCTCATCTGAGGGATGGCGGAAGCGACCGCCAGAACCTTCTTGGCGGCCTGCTCCGGCGTCAACTTCTCGCTGACAACGCCGGGGCGCGATTCGTTAGCGCAATCGTATTTACGATTGCAGTAATTGCACTGGATATTGCAGGCCGGTGCGACGGCGACATGCATCCGGGCATAATGGTGGTGCGCCTCCTCGCTGTAGCAGGGATGGTTCTTCACCTTTTCCCAGACCTCCTTCCGCACATTGCCGATGCCGGCCTGAGATCCGCACCTGCCCTCGCCGCTGCCACCGACCGTGCCGCAGCTGTTCTGCTTAGTCATGACTTGCATGGTCTCGCTGATCTCGCCGCCGCCACAGGATACCTGGTATTGCGCTGAAGTACCCATTCTTCCAATTCTCCTCGCAAGCCGAATCTTTCCAGCACGCATCCCCAGAGTCGTTTCTGAAAAGCCAAGAGCAACTGGCGTGCCATACCTGCAACAAACGTATTTTTGCAGTCCGCTTCAAGCGGTTAGGTACCGCCTGCTCGAATGTCAGTTTTATCAACTCATGTTGGAAAGCTGACAGAATTGCGATCACAAGAGCGCCGGCAGCGCTATTATGATGGCGGGTACGCGGGTTCATCTATGCCCTTGGGAAAAGAGCATAGCGGCTGTTTGTTGAAAGTTGATCTTGTCGCCGAAATGTGACGCGTATGCAAAGCACAATCCGCCAAAGACGTTTCGGACGCTTTGAAGGACAACTTGAACCGGCGATCCTTGCTAGATGCAGACAAGAACCAGCCCCCGTTACCGACCTATGTCGTGAAGATCACGCGGGCCCCTTCCTGACACTCTGGACGCATTGTCGGGCAGGTGAAGAGAAACGCCTCGTGGCCAGGGTCCCGACGGCGACGAATTGGACCGTGCGTCCAAATGTTGGCAGGCATCTCGAATAGGTCGTACGGGTGTGCACGCCTCAGATTCGTAAAGCTGCAGCCGTCGCGGTCGACATCGCACGAACTGCCGTCCAACAACTACCTGCGACGCTGACGTCCTCGGTATCCAGCCAGCCGATCCTGCTCTTCAGGAAACGCAGGCCCAGCGCCAACAAGCCGGCGTGCTCCCTGTTGTCCTTGCCATAGCCGTTGCCACCGGCGGCATGCTCGTAGAAATAAGCCTCATAGCCCATCGCCTGCAGCTTCGCTGCCATTTTGCGCGCATGTCCGGGATGGACGCGATCGTCGCGCCGTCTGGTCGCCATCAGGATCGGTCGATAGGACTGCCCGGGTCTTGCGGGATGATAGGCAGAATAGGTCTTCAGCCACTCCCAATCCTCAGCGTTGTCGGAATCGCCATATTCGGCGAGCCAGTTCGCCCCGGCGAGCAGTTTGGTGTAGCGGCGCATGTCGATCAGCGGGACGGTGAAGAACAATGCGCCAAAGAGCCCAGGATATCGCGCTAGCATGTTGGTAATGAGGATGCCACCGTTCGATCCACTCTCGGCCCCGATCCGCTTGGCCTGTGTCACGCCGCGCTTAACGAGATCGGCGGCGACGGCTGCAAAATCGTCATGCGACAATCTCTTGCCGGCCAGCCGGCCGGCGTCGTGCCAGCGCGTGCCGAACTCACCGCCGCCGCGCAAATTTGCCTGAACCGTGGTGCCGCCGCAGTCAAGCCAAAGCTTACGCAGCGCGGAATCGTAATACGGTTTCACGGAGATTCCAAACCCGCCATATCCGCTCAGATGGACTGGCGTGTTGCCGGTCTGTCTGACCGGGCCGGTCTGTAGGTAGGGAATTCGCTCACCGTCATCGAGATGGCCTCGTGCCGCGTGACCCCGCAGTGCTCCGTGGCAAACGTCTTCGGCGCCTGCTTCAGCACGGCGGGACTGCCAACGCCCCGCTCCCGCAGGATGAGGCACGGCGGGGTGAGCGGATCCTCGACGTGAGCCAGCAAATCGCCATTGCTCTCGGACGGATCGCGATCGAAGGACCAGATGTCGACGACGCCAAGATCAGGAAGCCCGCCCAATTGCTCGCGGTTCCAGCGATGATCGGATGGCGTGCAGATCTCGAAGACTGGGTGGAGTTCGGCGAGAATACAAAGCACAAGCTTGCCCGCACTCCAAAAGAAGCTCTGCAGCGCACGGCGCGGGCCCGGCTCGAAGAGAATCTCGAACTGGCGGCTGCCCGCCAGAAATGCCCGCAGCGCGATGACGAGCACCGTATCCGCGGCATAGGTCTGCCCTGCCACAGACCAGGATTCGCGCGGCTTCAGGGCAAGCCAGTTGCGATGCGACCGTATCCAGATGTTACTTGGCAAATCGTGTATCGTCTTGGCGCCCGTTTCATCGCCGAGCCAGACCACGCAATTGGAGACGTCTGTCGCATCGAGGAACCAGATCCTGGGCGGCACGACAGTGTCGTCAACACTGCAACCGACTGACACATGAGCGGCCTTCGTCTCAAAGATCACTGCCGCTTTGTCAACATGCGTACCACGCCGCCACAGCCTCACCGTGCGCGCATAGCCGGTGGTCGCGGCCATGCCGTCGCCATGGGAGCTTAACAAGACCAGCGTATCGAAATCGAGCCATACGCCGCTGCCTTTGGCTTCCGGCAAGACAAAGCCATCGTGGATGAAGAGCTTCGTGTCTGAGTCGAATTCAGGCAAAGTGACGGGATCGCTTCCGCCGCGCGATAGACTCAAGATCCATCGCGAGTGATTTCCAGGCGGTGCGGCCGTGGCGTTCAGAAGCCAGTCTTTGCCTTCGCTGACGGCAAGTTGATCGAGGTCGAGCAGGATGGCCCACGACGGCTTCAGCCTGCGATACTCTTCCAGAGTGGTCCGCCGCCAGAGGCCGCGTGGATTATTGGCGTTCCTCCACAGATTGTAGAGATACTCGCCGCGCCGGCTGACATAGGGGATACTGTCAGGTCGGTCGTAAATCGCTGTCAGCGCATCTCTGTCTCGTTCGGCTGCGGGTCCGCCAAACACCTCCAGGGTTCTGCTATTCTGCCGCTCGACGAAGTTCAGCGCCCGCGCGCCTTCGATTTGTTCCAACCACAGATAGGGATCATCGTCAGGAGCGGAGGACGTTGGCCTTCCAGTTCGCGAGTCGTCGACGCTCCTTGTCTGACCATGCGCCATTTACAACCTTAGTCTTCGCGCAGTTTGACTGTTTCAAGGATTTTCATGGCGAACCGTTGCATCACGATTTGCAAGCTACGACTTCGCCCGGCGCGAGATTCAACCCTCTCGAAACTGACTCTTGCGGAGTTGCAGTAATTCGCCTGACGCTGTGAAGATGTGCGGAATGCAACGACCGGGCTGGCGATGTCAGCACAATGGGCCCTCGCGAGGCCTCCCCGTCAACGCCATCTCGCTGGCCCAACAGTGCTGGCCTAGGCCGAGTATTGCGTTTGGCACCATGCGTGGGCGCCATTTTGGTTCCCAAGAACGCTTCGACCGCTTCCGGAGCTGAACCTTCGATCAAGTCAAGCCAAAGCCAGGGAATGATGTGGCCTTCCTCGCAAAGGCCGGACCGCTGCGCCAAGAACAGCTTCCGCATCCGCTGGTTTGGCGAGGTTCTGTGGAGTCGCAGCATTCATCATTCGGTTGCTTCGCCGCCGCGCTTCCTGGCATTGATAGTAATTGGAAGGATAGTGTCACTCCCCATCGCGGGTAGGTCGAGCACCCACCCGTTCGCGATTCTAATCCAACCACCCCACAGCGTCTCGTGCTCACATTCGACAATCGACTCCTCAAGATCCTTCTTGGGCACATAAATCGAAAGCCCCGTCTCGGGCGAACGGCGAATCATGACCTTCATAGGAGCTCCGCAAGTTGTGAGCTCTCGCCCGCGCGCTCCTGACACGCACGCCACAAGGCTCTCTGTTTGGCATTGATGTCCGCCAGGACTTGCAGGACACGATCGATCTCATCCGGCGCCGTCTCGCGCGACAGCGAGAAGCGAACCGCACCGCGCAAAAAGGCCGGTGGTACTCTCATCGCGCGCAGGACATGGGACGGCTCCATCGAGCCGGACGCGCAGGCTGAACCGACCGAGACGGCAATTCCGTTGCGGTTCAGGTGGTCGACGATGGCCTCTGCTTCGAGATGTTCGAATGCGATGTTGGACGTATTTGGCAAGCGGTTCTTGATATCACCAAGCACGATGCAACAGCCGAGAGCGAGAATGCCCTGCTCCAGCCGGTCGCGAAGCACGCCAATCTGCATCTGCTCTTCTATGAGGCTTGCCGCAGCGAGTTCCGCCGCCTTGCCGAGCCCAATAATGCCCGGAACGTTTTGGGTGCCAGCGCGGCGATGCCGCTCCTGTGCGCCGCCGAAGATCAGCGGTCGGAATTTGATGCCCTTGCGCACATACAACGCGCCGATCCCCTTCGGGCCATAAAGCTTATGGCCGGAGAGCGACAGCATGTCGATGTCCGTAGTCTTCAGGTCAATCGGAATCCGCCCGACCGCCTGGACTGCATCGGTGTGAAAGAGCGCGCCGACTGAGCGCGCCATCTTGGCGAGGGATTTCACCGGAAAGATCGTCCCGGTCTCATTATTGGCCCACATGACCGAGGCGATTGACGTGCGCCTCGACAATGCGTTGCGATAAGCCTCGATGTTCAATCGGCCGCTTGCATCGACCGGAATGACATGGGTCTTGATTCCTCGTCCGCCCAGCTCCTCGGCAAGGGACAGCACGGCTGGATGCTCAACGGCCGTAGTGACGATCTCGTCTCGTCCCTCCTGCACGGCGAGCGCGGACAGGATCGCGGTGTTGTCGGATTCAGTCGCCCCCGAGGTGAAGACGATCTCGTGATCGAATGCCGCGCCAACGAGGGCCTGCAGCTTCCGGCGCGCTTGGTTCAATGCGGGCGCAACCTCAATGCCGAATGCATGCCCGGACGACGCATTGCCGAATTGCCCAGAGAAGAACGGCAGCATTGCCGCGACCACCAAAGGATGTGCACGGGTCGTCGCGTTGTTATCCAGGTAGATCGGCCGCACGGACTGTCCGCTCTGCACTTAAGGCCCCACTTTGGCAGCTCCGGGGAGCGGGATCAGGCGGACGAACTCGCCGAGCCGCTCGATCAGGCGCGCCTGAATGGCCGCGAGCGTCCTTCCCGCAAGCTTGCATAACATGCCGGCGCCGGTGAGCCTGACCATGATCTTGTTGCCTTCGATTTCGACGAGCTCACAATCCCCACGATCACGCCTGAGGCTTGGCCGAATCTCATCGAGCACGGCGCGGACAATCCGCTCGCGATCGGAAGCCTCTGCACTCGAAGACTGCTTCGTTCGTTCAGCCTTCAGGCCCATGTTCGATGCTCCTCCAATTGCGAACGGTCCGAAGGCGGCTCAGCTGAACGATTTGCCGCAGGAGCAGCTCGATTTGGCATTTGGGTTATCGAAGCGGAACCCTGATCCTTCGAGCGACACCACGAAATCGATCGTGGTGCCGTTGAGATGCGCCCGGCTCGCCGTGTCGACGAAGACTTTGATCCCGTCTTGCTCGAACACGGGCTCCTCGGAGACCGGCTCATGAGCAAGACCCATTTTGTATGTGAACCCTTGGCAACCGCCGCCTTCGACCATGACCCGCAAACCACCTGCCGGCTGGGCTGTCGAGGAGATTGCCGCCTTCAGTGCGTTGATGGCGCTATCCGTTAGGTTGATCATTTCTGGCTCGCTCTCAGTTTCTGTCGCGAGGCACAATTCGCAAATTCCATGCCAGTCCGGATGCAGCTGAAATCAATTGCTTTTGCAGGCGGCAACCGTACGATTTGCGACCTGTCGGGTTTGAGACAGGCGGTTTTCCGGCGTCCCGACCTCATCCGGCCGAGACCTCGTGATGGTGCCAGCACGTATTCATGCAGGCGCGAGCAGCCGCTTACGCTGTGCGTCGCTACAGACATAGGCGCACGGCAAGCAACTTGCATAACGTTAGCGGGCACGCCGCATTGGGCATGCATGTACACGACAGATTGATGAGGAGCCTTCCATGACGTCGATCGACAACACCGCTCTTGGCCAGTTGGACAAGGAGGGGCGATTGCTGAATGCGGTGCTTAAGACCGAGACAACGAAGTCGGGGCGATTTGGATTTCGGGGTGACATCGCGCTGAAGTTCCAAGCCCAGCTCGCCGACGAAAAACGACCTCCGGACTATTCCATTGAACAAGTTCTTGCAATCGCGCAGGAAGGCGAACCGACGATCCCAGTCCTTGCCGGATATCTGCATTCGTTCGCGTATCTACCTCAGGCTGCAAAGGTTCTGGATGGCAGGCTGAGCCCCAAAGGCAGCTATTTCATTTTCTGCAACAACATTGATCTGCTCGCGAAGTACCGCACCAAGATAGGCGACATCACCTTCCGCATTCTGCCTTGCGACGAATCAACTGTGTGGAAGGAGATGATGGACCTCGCCGGCGTTGACAAGAATGACATCAAGAAGCTCGGTACGGCCGGTAGGCTCGACTACCTGCTTGACGCGGCCAAGGACGTCGGTGGATCATACACGGAAATTTCATACGACGACGGCCTGGCCAAAATGGAGCCTGTGAAAAGCAGAAGCGAAAACCGCCCCGTCTGAGGCATTGCCTCAGACCTTTCTCTCGCCAGCTCAACGAGTATGCCGCAGAGACACTCATTGCGCCCTCTTCGCCGGGACTGGCTCTGACAAACCCTGGTGATGGACTACCGCCCTACCTTTCGGGAGATCACATGCCCAATCTGCTAGTCGTGTGTCGGCCAAGAGCACTGTCGTCAATTGCACTGAGGGGCGGCTGGCCACGACCGTCCACCTGACTGCATCCATGGGGGGATCCGGACAATCCAATGCTCATCGGTTGATGATCGCGGTCACATTTCAGAGGGCGGATCGACGATGTATGGATCGGCTTTGGCGCCGTGCTCGAGCGCCTTTGCCAGCCTGCGTGGCGCAGAGATGCCGCGCGTCGATGCTCGTCAGCCGACAGTTGTGGACGAGCTGCGCCCATGGACGATAGAAACCGACCCGGGGATTGAGTAACGCGCAGCTTGCATCGTTCGAGAGAACGCAGCAAGCCAGCGTCAAGCGGTATGCCTCGTAAATGCACCTCCGCAGAGCCTCAAAATGCGACGGCGGGGTGCCGGTCGATCGAGCCAGGCCAAGCGACAGCTGAGCAGACTTGGCCGCACGTCCTCAATGTTGTGAGAACGAAGCGAAGCTATGCAGAATGCCGCAACCGAAGCTGTCCCAGGGACTGCACCCAAACAGCGCCACGTGATTCCCTCTCCTGCGAGTTTTTGATTCGGGACGAGAGAATGGGCAGGGGTTTGTTTTGGCTGAATGATCGGCAATCGGGGCCTATCGAGCCTCATCTGGCGACGGGACTAACGGGCCGGATCGGGACGGCGACCGGCGCATTATCAGCGGGATCATTCACATGCTGCAGTCGGGTGCGCGATGGGGCGACTGCCGGCGTGAATACGGCCCTTACACGACCATCTGCAATCGCTTCAATCGCGGGGTCAAGCGCGGGCGATGATGGGCAAGGTTCGCAGCGTTGGCCAAGCCTGGCGAAGACAGGGTTGTGCTGTCGATCGATTCGACCTCGATTAAAGCTCACGGTGTGGCTCCGGCGGAAAAGGGGGCGCAAGCAATCGGCCGCTCGCGCGGAGGCCGCACGACAAAGGTCCAGTCGTCCTGCATCTGACGCCAGGCCAAGATGCCGATGTCGCGGCGGCGCGCGATGTCCTGGCGCTCGCGCCACCCATGAGTGCGCTCCTCGCTGACAAAGAGTATGACGGCGACAACCTTCGCGGCGAAATTGTTCGTCGCGGCGCCAAGCCCGTCATCTCCAACAAATCCAACCGCGTCCTCATTCATCGCTTCAACAAACGCGCCTACAAAGGTCGAAATGTCATCGAGCGCTGCTTTTGCAGGCTCAAAGACTTCCGCCGCATCGCCACCAGATACGACAAGCTCGCCCGGAATTTCTTGGCCGCTGTTCATCTCGCCGCTCTCGTCGCATATTGGCTCAATTGAGTTTGGACCCGAGAAGTTGCTCCAGGTCGCGGATCGAGCGGCCGACCCGCCCATGCCACAGACGCCACCGCACGGCTCTGATGTCCCTGTCGATGGTTGGAAGCGCTTCAAAAGCGCGTGATCGGGATCGTGCGATGTGGTCGGCGATCTGCTGCATGGGTTGGATCTTCATGGCAATATGAACCAGTCGATCATGTGGGTCGTTGGTTAAGGCATGGCGCAGGGCCGGTTTAGGATTTCGGCCCGGTCCGAGATCACCGTCACATCCCCAAAGCCGCGATATCCGACTTCCTGGAGAGAGTGAAGAGCACGATCGCGATTGCTTGCTGATCGGTGCTGCTGGTGACGAAATAGCGACCGCCCCTTTTTCCCCGTCCCCCGCGGCTGCATCTGGCCACGATGAGCTCGAAATTTCGCGCCGAATGTTGATCAGCGCTACGAACGTGCGCCGTTTCAGTACTGGTGACGAACCCTTTGCGCCGATCTCCGGGAAGCCGCATCTCAAGCTGGCATCGGTCATCCGTTTGGGACGTTGCGCGCCACGTTTCCTGCATGACGTGGTCGTTGAGCCGCTTGCCGATCCTGATGGTACGCTTGCGCACGATCGCATGCGTCTCAGTCGGTTCAGTGGCCAAGAAATCGGGCCAGCACCCTCGGCGCCTGCCGGTAGCGCAGCATGCTTCCTAGCCGCGCCGTCAGTTCCATCAGCTCCGGTATCTCTCGATCGGCCCTGGATGGCATTCCCGGCACAGCATCCACCTCGGATTGCGAACCTCACGGTGTCGAAGACGGTCCGGATCCGGCGTGTCGTGTAGTCCTTGACCGGTCGGAACGTATGGCAATCCGGGCAAACCCGGCGAAGAAGGGCATACGTCTCCGCCTCATGATTCACGACCGCGTTCTGCAGCTGATCTTCTTGCTACCGCCGATCGACAAGCCGATGTCGCCGTCGTCTCCCAGCTCTTGTCTATGCGGACCTCCTTCCGGCATGTGTAGCCAAGTTCGTTCCGGCCCTCGATCGGTCCACCGCCATCACTTTGTTCTCAAAACGATGCTGATCGACTGCTCGAGCCTAACAAGCCGTGTTTGACCCCAGAGAAGTTACCGGTCTCCTCACGACCGACTCGCATGACTCGGGGTGAATCTGGATCACTACTCCTTCATTGCAATGGACTTGCACCATCTACTCCTTGCCGGTCTCCCGGCGCACCTTGTTCCGGCCTGTTCAGGGGCTCAGCTCGTTCGGCGTGGCCGATCACCCGGATCAAAGCATCGACACATATGAGTCGAATGCCGCTTCACTCTCGGCTGTCCAGCATGGCGGGGCGCTTCCCTGATCACGAAGCAGCACCCCAACAAATCCGCCACCCCGCGAATCCCCCGCATCCGCGACTTTCTGACTGAGTAAGACTAGGCGCCCGCCGCAAGTTCGGGCGACGCCGGCATCAACCGGCGGGCAGATGCGCCGAGGGCAACAAGCGCGCCTGACGCAACGCCGCCAGATCAGCCGAGCCGGTGCAGAAGCAGGCGACGGCCAACTGGCGGATGACGATCTCGAAATGCGCGACAACCGCCTCGGTGGATACCGTAGCCGCCCGCAGCACGCCGGCCGCCTGCCCGGCGATGTCCGCGCCCAGGCGAATGGCCTTGGCCACGTCGACGCCGTCGCGGACCCCGCCAGACGCGATCAACTTCACCGTTGGCAGCGCCCGTCGTAGCGCCTGCACGCTAGCTGGGGTCGGAATCCTCCAATCGGCGAACGCCATTGCCACTGTACGGTCGGCGGCATCGCGGGCGCGCTCGCCCTCCACCGCGGCCCAACTGGTGCCGCCGGCGCCGGCGACATCGATCACCGCCACGCCCGCCTCGACGAGCGCACAGGCCACCGAGGCGGACAGGCCCGACCCCACTTCCTTGGCCACGATCGGCACGCCGACGCCGCGCGCGGCGCGAGCGATCTGCGCCAGGACGCCGCGCCAGTCGCGGTCGGCCCCCGGCTGTACCGCCTCCTGCGGCGGACTGAGATGGACGACGAGTCCATCGGCCTCCAGCGCATCCACCGCCCGGCGCGCCAGGTCCAGGCCGTCGGCCTCGCGCAGTTGCGCGGCGCCGATATTGGCCAGCAAGGGAATGTCTGGGGCTAGGCGGCGCAGCGCGCGTGTCAGCCCCTGGGAGTTGCGGGATTGCAGGCTCACGCGCTGCGAACCGACGCACATGGCAATCCCCAAAGCTTGCGCTGCCTCGCTCAGATGCCGGTTGATGGCTTCGGCTCGTGACATGCCGCCGGTTATGGAGCTGATCAGCAGCGGCGCGCGCATGGTCTTGCCCAGCAGCGAGGCGCGCAGATCGATCTGCGTCAGGTCCAACCTCGGGCAATGCGCAGTGTTCGAAACGGACGTACTCCCAGCCGGCGGCGACCGTGGCCGGCGCCGTTCGTCGGTCCAGCACGATCTCCAGATGGTCGTCCTTGCGCCGGCTCAGGGCGGTGTCGCTCATGCTCGCTCCATCCGTCGCATCGGGGGACGGCGTTGCGTCGGATCGGACCGACGCCAGCGCGCGCACGCCGCCGCCTCCCGCGCGTTCAGGCCGGCACATGCTGGCCTCCCCCGCAGCGTCGCTGCGGTAGCGGCTGGTCGAGGTCTGGTAGTACTGCGCGCGGATGGCCGCCATGGCATCGATCAACCGTCCCCACGGCGCTGGAAAGCGTTCTTCCGCCATCACCCGGTGCAGCATGCGCGTATGGCCGGCCAGCTCGTCGTTGAGGAACTCCACAGCAGGCATAGCCGGATAGCGCTGCAGCAGCAGGATGGCCGTGTTGTCGGCCTCGCCTGCCGACTTGTCCTTGTCGCGTCCATGCAGATCGTTCTGCAGGCGCCCTATCGTGCAGATGAGCCGCAGGACCCGGCGAAACGCCGGACGCGCGCGCAGAGTGGCCATGTCCAGCCCCCACAGCAACGACAGGCAACAACACACGTTCGTGTAGGCGATCGAATTGATGCCGTTGTGCAGGTACTCGGCGTAGGACCAGCGTTCCGTCCCTGCCGCCTGCGCGTGTCCTGCGCGCAGCGCCGCGCAGTAGCACCGGGTATCGTCAAGAAGCTGAGGATAATCGCGAGGATCGTAGGCGAGCCCGGCCAGCGAAGCGCGCAGAACAGCGCAGCCGTCAAATCCGGGGAGCGCGCACGGCACGCCCTGCCCCAGCGCCTGCTCCACCGCAGCGAGCTGCTCCGGCGCGATCAGACCAAGATCGTTGCAATCGTCGAGCCAGAACAGCAGCCCCAGTTCGCGATAGAACGCCACGATCAGCGTTTCGTCCTGCGGATCGCGGCCAGTGCGGGCGCTGGTGTCGCGCAGGGTCGGGTGGATGCGCTGCAGGATGTACTGACCGCCCCTGACGGCTTCCACGGCATGCTCGTCGGCGAACCCGGTCAGGGAATGCCCCCACTCCAGCACCTGCTGCAGCGCGCGTTCGGTCTGGATCATGGCGCCGCTCCTGCTCCCTCGGCCGCGACGCGCCGCCCCCAACGAAGCGCCAGCCAGAACCCGGCGAGTTCGGCCACGCGCACGACGCGGGTGGGGCAATACAGTTCCTTGCCGATCCACAGCGGCGTCTGCGGCAATGCATGCGCCGCATAGCGGGCGAGCATCCAATCCAGCGCACGCGACACCGCCTGCGCGATGCGCCGGCACCCTGTCGGCTCTTCGCTCCCCTCCATCAGGTAAAACGCGAACAGCGCATAGGCGGTTTCCTCGAATGTGGACGCGCGACCGGCGCCCCAGCCGCCGTCGTCGCGCTGCCCCTGCAGCAGCGCCGCGAGCGCGCGCTCGTCGCGCCAGTGGGGATTGCCTTGCGCCAGCGCAGCGACCGCATGCGCGGTGGGATACAGCCACGAAACGTGCCATTTTTCGTTGTCCCATACACCGTGCGGGTTGCGATTGGCCTCGACGTAGGCGCTGGTGCCGGCGGCGGGCTTTCCCAACAGTCGCAACGCACGCAGAGCATGGATGTTGGTCGACACCGAGGCATTGCGCTCGCCGGGGAAGGTGACGAACAGCTCGCCGAGCTCGAAATGGCGTAACGCATCGACCGCCGGGTCGCGGCCTGCAAGGCGCAGGACGCACAGCGCAACGGCGGTGTCGTCCGCATCGGCCGCGAAGTGCAAGGCCGGGCCCAGACCGTGCACGCCGAGGCGGGCGTCGAGCTGCGCGATGATCATGCGCACCGCCTCGGCGAGCGCGGGATGCGCGAACAGCCCGGCCAGATGCAAGGTGTACAGCGACCAGCATGGCTCGAACACATTGATCGGCCAGACGTTTGGAACGACACCTTCGATGCCGCTGCGCGTCGCCCGCGATGCCGCCTGCAGATACGCATCGGCGCGCCCGACCTGCGCCGTGCTCCCCTGTGTCACGGCGTGCGCACGACACGCGGCCGTGGCCGCCGGACTGATGCCGATGCTGCCGTCGTCATCAGGGCATGCGGTGGTCAGCGACGTCCCCCAGGCTTCCCAGGAGTGCAGCAACGGATGGCCGCTCGGCAACGTCGCCACCGCCGCCAGCTTGACCAGGCACGCCGCAACGGCAACAGCGCCGGGTGGCGCGGAAACGCCACGCCGCCCAGCGAGGATGCGGCCTCGCCGCACAACTGCGGCAGGATCAGCTCCGCGCCGATCGGCGCGTCTTCCGGCACCGTATGCGCGTAGGGATCGGGCTCGCGCTCGAGGAACCGGGTTGCAGCCTGAACTGCGTCGGCAGCGCCGGGAAGAGGATCGGCACGCTGCAATGCCAGCAACGCCGCCCACGTGGGCGCATGGCGGAACAGCGGGAAGTCCGCGCTTCCCCATCCGCCATCGGCTTGTTGCTGCCCGATGAGCCACGCGTATGCGTCCTGCCGACCGGTGACGTTGCCGCGGAACTGTAGAGCTCGCGCCGTGTCATAGACGGACGGGCCGACGCTGCCGCCGTCGCTCATCTCGCTCAGCAGGTGGCGCAATTCGGAAAGGATCCGCTCGGAAAGCGCGTTCACTTGGGATGTTCCTTCTGCAGACGGTCCGGGCAGACGCCGCGCACGTCGCCGCAGGCCCGTCGCGGGCCTGCGCATGGGCAGCGCCGGACGGTCGCCCTGCTCCGGCGCGACGCGCCGATGCTGGCGCCGGTCCGCCGCATAGGCTTGCGCGCAGCGCGCCGCCGCCGTACTGGGCACCCGCTGCGATCGCCACCGCGGACTCGGACACAGTGCAGCATGCATCGCTGCCGCCGGCCGGTCGCAGCGGCACAGGCGCGCCTTCATGCGGACGGGCGCGCTCATGCGCATGGCGCGTGCTCGAAGAGATACGCGTTGGCCCGCTGCAGCATCTGCGCCAAGCGTTCCGCACGTGGCCCAAGTGGGGCGATGGCCTCCCCGGCGTCGCGCAACAAATCCAGCGCGAACTGGCGCGCTGCCTGCAGCCCCATGATCGACGCGCAGGTCGGCTTCTGCGCCGCCGCGTCCTTGCCGGGGGTCTTGCCCAGCGTCGCGGTATCAGCTGTCGCGTCCAGAATGTCGTCGATCACCTGTAACGCCAGGCCGAAACAGGCGGTGTAGCGATCGAGCGCACAGTACAGCGCAGCGTGCGCGGCATCCTCCGCGATGGCGCATAGCGCGCCCATGCGAACGGACGCGCGCACTAGCGCTCCGCTCTTCATCCGGTGCATCGCCACGATCGTGTCGAGCTGGGCGTGCTTTCCGACCAGCGACAGATCCATGGCCTGCCCGCCTGCGGCACCCTCGGCGGACACCGCCTGCGCCAGTTCGCGCACGAGCGCGACACGGTTGTCGCCCGGCGCATCCAGGCTCGCCAGGGTTAGGAAGGCGTGCGCCTGCAGCGCATCGCCGACCAGGATCGCAGTGGCTTCGCCGTACTTGACGTGCACGGTCGGAAGGCCGCGGCGAAGCACGTCGTCGTCCATCGAGGGCAGGTCGTCGTGGACCAGGGTACAGGCATGCATCATCTCGATGGCGGCGCCGACGCCGTCGAGCATGTGCGCCGGCGTGTCGGCCAGTTCGCCGGCAGCCAGACAGAGCAAGGCGCGGGTGCGCTTCCCGCCATTCAAGGTGGCGTAGCGCATCGCCGCCATCAACTCGGTCTCACCGTCCTCTTCGGCGCAGAGAAGACGCGCCAGCGCCTGTTCGACCCGCTTTGCGCCGTCCTGGCTCCAGATCTCCGGCAGCAGCCTGCCGGATGCGCCGCGCACCTGCGCGCCCAATCCGCCGAGCGCGGATCCACCAGTTCGGTCGTCGTGTAGCGTAGAACCGGTCTGCATGTTGTTCATTTCCTTGTACCTGACACGGCCACGGCGAGCGCCGAGCCGCCGCGGTGTTGCCGGCCTCGCACCGAGCGCACGCGCCGAGTGCAGCAATGCCGCGCGTCGCCGGCGCCGCTGCCTCGCCGCACGAGGATGAGATGCGAGCTCATGAGAATCCGATGCGGATTGTCATGGACGGATGTGCGGTCGGGTAATAGCGCCGGCCTTTTTCGACGCCGCTCAGCAACCGTGGCCGCACCCCGGCCTTGTGCATGGTCAGCGCCAAGGCGATGCAGAACTGCACTAGTTCCAGCCATACCAAATGGTAGCCGATGCAGACGTGTGGGCCGGTACCGAACTGCAGCATGTCCACCGGCTGTATCGGCTCCGTGCGTTGCAGCCACCGCGCCAGGCGGAACTGATCAGGCGCCTCGTGCAGCAGCGCCGAGCTCGAGAAATGCAGCAGCGGGATGCACAGATGGGTGCCCGCGGGAATGCGCCGTTGGCCCAGTTGCAATTCCTGCAGCGCGCGACGCGGCAGGAGCGTGGTCGCCGGATGCACGCGCAGGGTCTCGCGGAACAGCGCCTCGGCGACCGGACACTGCGCCAGGTCCGCGTGCCGGGTCGGCACCGCGCCCACGCGTTGCGCCTCGTCGACCAGGGCGTCCCACAGCACAGGTTGCCGCGCCAGCTCGATCACCATCCAGGCCATCGTCGAGGCAGTGGTGTCGTGACCGGCAAGCAGCAGCAACCGGATATTGGCGACCAGGACGCCATCGGAGAGCGCATCATCGCTGCGATCGAAGGCGCTCACCATGTCGTTGATCAACCCGGTGCGCGCGGCATGCGCGCGCACGTCGCGGACGAACTGGCACAACTGCGCGTCGATCCAGTCGCGGGCGGCGCGGCCGCGCCGCAAGGGCAGTCCGGGTAGGTCGACCGGGGGCGCGACGATCAACTGCACCAGTTGCCGATACTTGCGATGCCATTCCGGCAGGTCATGCGCGGGGATTCCCATGAGGCTGAAGATGAGCTTGAGCATCAGGTCGCCGGTTTCGGGCAGGATGGTTACGTCGCCGCGGTCGCGCCACGCCTGCACCCGCGCTCGGATGACGGGCAGGAACAGGTCGCCGATGCCGGCCTGGGTCATGCCCTTGGGCAGGAACGCCGCCTTGATCGCATCGCGCGCCTGCCGGTGCGCGCCGCCGTCCTGGGTAACCAACGTTCCGCCAAGCAATTCGGGCGCGATCTCTTCGAGCAGCGCCGAGGACACGTCCTTGTGCCGGAGCACTGCGAACGCATCCGGATCCACGCAGGTCATCAGGTGTCCGGCAGGGCCGAAATCCAGCCAGAAGTGGCTGCCCAGCAGCCCTTCCGCGCGCCGCAGCAGGCGCGGCAGGTCGCAGACGATGGCGGGAAGATGCCCGACCAGGGGGAAAGCGCCGGGCACGACCGGGATGTCGTGCCGCAGCCGGTGCCGACGGTCCAGCGGGTTGAGCAGCATGTCCGTCAGCAGCGCGGCGCCGCGGCCACTTCGGCGGTGTGCCGGCAGGCCGCGCGGCGCGGCTGTTGCCACGCTCGGCCTACGTCGGCACATGCGCCAGCATGCCGCCGTCGATGCACACGACCTGGCCGGTGATGAACGCAGCATCGTCGTAGAGCAGGAATGCCACCAGCCCGGCCACGTCCCTCGGGGCAGCCGACGCGCGGCAGGAGCTCGTGCCGCCGCAGATGCCGTTGCATGCACTCGTCCAGCTTGGCGAGGAGACGCTCGGTCATGACGAGACCCGGCGTAATCGCGTTGCAGCGGATCAGCGCATCACCGTAATGGGTGGCGAGCGAGGCCCAGAGCATTTTCATCGCCGCCTTCGAGGCGGCGTAGGACGTCTGCGCGGGGTCAGCGCTGAGCCCCTGGCACGACCACATGTTGACGATAGCGCCACCGCCGCGAGCGATATGGCCTGCAGGCAGCAGAGCAGCGTGTCGCGCAGATTGGTCGCCATGCTCTGATCCGAGACCGCCAGGTCCAGGTCGAGGATCGCGCAGTGGCGCGGGGTCAGATGCATGTCGCTCGCGTTGTTCACCAGCAGGTCAACCCCAGCGAAGTGCCGCTCCGCCGTCTCGAGCAGCGCTGCCACCGACTGCGCGTCCGCGATGTCCATGGCCACGGCCAGCCGCGTGGCCCGCTTCGGCAGCGATCTGCGTAGTGCAGGCGATGCCCGCGGAGCCATCAATCTGGGCCGCCACCACTCTGCCGCCCAGGCGGGCGATGGCGAGGGCGCTGCCTTGCCGATGCCAGCGCCAGTCACCACGGCAACCTTGCCTTTAAACCGCGCCATCGTGTCCTCCTGGATTGCGTTGTTCTTTCGAGGCATGCCGCTCGGCCTCCCCCGGAGAAGGCGCAGGGTCGGCGCTGGCGCGCTCGTGATCGCCAGCGTCGCTTTCGATGACCCGAATGGCGGCGACTGGGCATTGGCTGGCCGCGAGCCGCACGGCGGCGTGCAGCGCCTGCGGGACCGTCGCCACGCACACTTCGGCCACGCCGTCCGGTTCGCGCTGGCGAAAGGCGCCCGGCAGCGTCAGCACGCACTGGCCGGAGGTTGCGCATAGATCCTGGTCGACCACAACGCGCATCTCAGCTCCCGTTGCCCACGCAGCCGCACCGGCAGCGCGCGGAACGTCCTAAGGAACTCGGAGGGCTCCCGGGTCGGCGGCTCGGCCAATGCCAGCGTGGGGAAGCGCGCCTGGATGCGCGGCAGGCTCTCGGCCAACTGCACCCTGGCCAGTTGCGCACCGACGCAGAAGCGGATGCCGTGGCCGAAGCTCAGCATGATCTTTCCGTCCGTCGACATGCCGGGACTGGTGCCGTAGAACCGCGCGGGATCAAAGCGGTCGGGATCAGCGAAGGCGTCCGGGTCGCGATTGCCGGCCGCGATCAGCACGCGCACGTCCGCGTTCTTCGGGATCACCACGCCGCCCAATTCGATGTCGCGCTGGGCGATACGCATAGTGGTGCTGAACATGACGGGCGAATCGCGGCGCAGGACTTCTTCGACGAATGCCTGCACCCCCACGGCGCCTCCCTGAAGCCAGTGCCGCTGTTCGGGATACGCCAGCATCGCCAACACCGCATGGTCGATGGTCGCAGCAGTGGTTGAGAAGCCGCCCAGCAGCATGCCCCAAAGCATGCTGATCAACTCCGCATCCGACAGCGTGTCGGCATCGTCGTCGTGTGCGCCGACCAGCATCGACACGATGTCGTGGCGGGGATCGGTGCGCTTACGCTGTATGAGGCCCCCGAAGTAGGCCTGCACCCTGGCGCTGGCCGCGTCCGCGGCGGCGAGCTGGGGGTCGCTGGCGTGCGGGCCCAGGCCTTTCAGAATGGGGTCGATGACGGCGGCGAGCCCGAACATGTCTTCCTGGGGCATGCCGAACAGTTCGGCCAAGACCAGCATGGGCAAGGCCAGCGCGAACTCCCGATGCAGGTCCACCGGCTCCCCGCGCTCCAGCGCGGGCGCCATGCGGTCCAGGCGCGCTGCGACGATGCGCGCGATGCTCGGCCGCAGGTTCTCGATCTGGCGCATGGTGAAATCGCGCGAGATCAGCCGGCGCAGACGCGTATGCGCCGGTGGGTCCTTCATCGCTATTGTAGACGCCAGCAGATTGAGTGACCGGCTGGTCGCCGCACGCGGAAAATAGCGCGCCAGTTCGCCCGGCGCCGGTGCCCGAAAGGCATCGCCCGTAGCCTTGAGCGCCCAGTAAATATCGGCGTGGCGGCTCAATAGAAAGAGGCCCGACGCCGCGCGATGCACCGGATCGTGCTCGCGCAACCATCGCATAAACGGATACGGGTCGTGGGTGCGCGCTGGCGACGCCAGTTCGGCGAAGGCGTCCCGGCATGCTGCCGTGGTTTCTTGCACGTCCATCTTCCTTACCTGTTGGCTGGCTGATCCGACCGGCACGCGCCAGGCGCTCGGGCAAACTGCTGAGAACATCGGGGCGATTTCGCCGAGGCCCCCTTCCCATAGAATGCTGCCTGATGCGGATTTGACATTTTGCTCTTCTTTCTTCGTTCCATCGATCGCAGTGTCATCCACGAAATGAAGGTCGGTCGGCGGCTCCCGGCTCGCAACGAAGGAGCTTCAAAACTCGTGCCAATTTGGCCGACCCAGCAGAAGGAAAGATCGTGATTGCTTTTCAGCGGATTAGCCTGAGGCCAGACAAAAGCTCGCGAACTAGGCCAGTGTCGCGGACCAACAAAGGCGACAAAACAGTGTCGGATAGTCGTCAGACGTCAGACTGGCGACACCTTCTTTATCAGTTCTCCTGAATGACGATTCCAGTTGCTGGAATATATGCGGCCTTTCGCAAGTGGACTGCTGTTGCAGGCAGGCCATAATGAAATCCGCGCACACGCGTTCCCAATGAGGGGTTGGGGCACGAGGCCCGCTTTTTTTTGCACGGGGCTTAGGTATGCTGATCCACTGTTTCGTCATCACCATTCGCGAACCTTGCAATTGAGCCAGAAGCGTCAGGCAAACGCGGGATCTCTGCCTTCGTCGCCACGCATCTGCTCGAAAGACATGCTCCAGATCGACTTCAGGTCCGTCGTCATGAACGGGACTGTTAGCATTCTTGCTCTTCGGGGGAGCGCTCCACGTCGATCTCGCAACGTTGGTAAGCCGCGCCGTACCCCCAATCGAGCTTGCCACCTTCGCCACGATCACGTCGACGTTTATCCTTGGCTTTCTATTCTGGCAGCCCGCTGGTCGCCTTGGTTAGTCGCTGCCGCTGTCTTGGCGCTGGTGTTTGGCGGCCTCATCAGCCTGACCGATCCGCTGGCGGTCATGGGTACGCTCAAAAAGGTAAAGACACCTGAAGTCTCGAGGTCGAGATGCAGGGCGAGTCACTCTTTCAACGACGGTGTCGGCATTGTCGTTTTCACGATCCTGCTGGCCTTCGCCGCCGGCGGTCCATGCGAGGTCGCGGCCCGATTCGGCAACTGCCGGCTTCACGCCATAACAGGTCGGATCTGGGAGTTCCCTACCAGCTTGTATCTGACAACTCACTCGTCGATCTCGTCGGAGAAAGCTGAATCAACCAGGTGGTGTGTGGGTCTGACAGTTTGTTGGGCACACCCGGGCGCAGGCGCTGCAGCCGATGCAAGCGCCTTCGTCGTTCAGCACCATGACCTTCTTTTCGAGCTCATCGTCGTCCTCGTCGAGATCGATGATCTCGCCACCCTCGCTTAGCCCCTTCAGCGTCATGACCTCACGGCCGCAGATCTTGTAGCAGCGGCCGCAGCCGATACACTTGTTGGGATCGATAGAAACCAGGTAGTCCGGCCTCCAATTGCGACCGTCGCGGGTCCTGAATGACATGGCTAACCGTCCGCTATGTTTCTTTTGTCCAGCGCCTCCAGATATTGGCGCTTGCTTTCGAGCTCGCTGAAGGCAGCGTGGGCTTTCTGGGCCACGCTCATGATCGACGACCAGTTGACCGGCAGCTCCTCGGAGAGGTCGTGGAGGTCCATCTTGGCCTGGGTCGCCTTGGCCGACAGCTTCTTTATTTCCGCTTTCAGAGTTTCGATATCGCTCACACTTGCCTCAACAACTCGCCAGTTCCGGGAACTTACGGATCATCTCAACGCCACTGTTGACGAATTTGTCGCCTTGATTGGCGAGATCAGAGAGATGGTCGAAACCAAAGCGATGCACGTCGCGCAGCTGCTTGCTCACGACAACGAGCCGGCCGCCGATCAGCACGATCCGACCGAACCCTTCGTGATGCATCTTCAGCATTGGCGAGATCATCACACCGGTGGCCGTCTCGATCGAGAGCGCAACGGCGTCGAAGAACAGCTCCAGCCGCCATGTCGTGTCCGGGTCGGGATTGCCGACGATCGGCAGCGCACGGCGCTTGCGCTTGTCGAGAACGTAGGGTTCGAGCAGCTCGAGATCCTTTTTGCCGTCCCAGGCGCCGTGGGTGTCCTGGGCGCGCCAGATCTTGATGAGCTCTTTCAGAAATGGCCCTTCCGCCGCGGCCGCGGGTGGAGCGACTTCAGACGGATCGGCCATCTTTGTTCCTTCAGGCTTCGAAATCCACCGGACGTTCCCGGCTTTTGGTGAGCAGCTTCCGCAGCCAGGGCGGCGGCGACCCCTTCAGCACGGTTTCGAGTTTGACGCAAAGGTCGTGGATGGGCTCTGGCTGCAGCACCTTCATCGGATGGATGTTCCTGGCGACGACTCGCGCAGCACCCGAGCCGCCAATCGCCGCAACATAGAGGATTGCGCACTCCCTGATCGCCTCGACCTTCGGCGCGAGCTTATCCTCATTGCCGTCTTCGGTGAGGTCACCGTCAAACTGGATCGCCTCAATAAACCGATGCCCGTCCGGGCCGACCTCGTAGATCGCAATGTTCTTGGCCCAGCCGAAGTGGGCATCGACGTGCTTCAAATCCTGAGTGGCGAATGCAACTTTCATCCGGGTTGTTTTCTTTCCCTGCTCAATGCAACTGGGGCTGGACCTGCGGGCCGCCGCAGGTTGATCGCCAGGTGTCGGGCGTCGGCCCATGGTTGGCTTCGCGGTCAGTGATGATCAGATTGGCGATGTCAAAGATCAAATCGCGCGTGCCGCGATAGCCAACGATCGTAAGGTGCGCAGCCCCAACGCGATCGAACATAGGAAAGCCTACCCGGAAGAACGGGACATTGAGTCGCGAAGCGGCCTGGCGACCATGTGAATGCGACATCAAGAGGTCGCAGTCACGCGACCTGGCAAGCTCTTCAAGGTCCTCCAGATCGCCGATCAGGACGTCCTCGGTCCTGACCCGCTGGAGCACCGGTGAGTTCGTCGTCGTTACCGCAGCACTTACCTGTGCGCCCATCTCGTGGAGCAAGCTGGAGAGATCGAATAACAAGTCCGGCTCGGCGCCGATCGCGAGCTTGCGGCCGCCGATATGGAAATGTGCATCCAGCATGGCGTCTGCCAGCTGTCCACGCTGCCGGCGATATTTCCAGGGCACCGACCGGCCGCTGATCTGGCTCAGGAAGGCGATGAATTCGTCATTTGGGATAAGGCCACAGAGCCGCTCGAACAGGCGGAACGGCGTGCCTGTCCGCACCTGCATGGCCTCGGCCGCACGGCGCATTTGCGCACCGATCGCGATCGTCCAGGCCACCTGCCCCATGGTCGCAATCTCGTCCACTCCAATGCCCCCGTTCGTGGTGGGCGTGAATTCGTCGGGGATGTGACCGTCCAGCGAACCGGCGACGTCCGGCAGGAACGAGGGCTTGAGGCCAAAATCCTCAAAAATCGTGCGAAGCTCGTCGAGATCGCCGGGCGTGAGGTGGCATCCAGATAGCACGTTGACGCGGGAGATATCGCGCGGTTTCGCTGTGTCGACGGGAGCCACAAGCATCTCGATCATCCGCGCCACTGTCTTGCTCCAGCCATCCTGAAAGGCATCCTTGAAATCCGGGGTCGAGACGTAGACAAGGGGGAGCTTTTCGAGCTTCGGATGCTTCTGTCGGATCAACCGGATGAATGCTTCGACATCATCGCCGTTGGTCTCGGTGACGCCAGTTGAATTGATACCAATGATCTCGGGCTCGACGCGATTGTAGATGTTGAGGATCGCCTGTTCGAGATTCTCGTGGCCACCGAGCACGGTGGCAACCTCGCTCATGGCGGTCGTCTGCATCGGCACGGCTTCATTGAAATGGCGCACGAACAGCGTTAGCCCGAAGGAGGTGCAACCTTGCGGGCCGTGCAAAAGCGGCATCGCGCCGCGCAGGCCCAGGAAGGCAAATGAGCCGCCGATCGGCTGGCTCATTTTGAGCGGATTGACCGAACAGGCTTTCTTCGAGGTAGTAACGATCGCCATGTCGTTCCCCTACTCCGCCGCCTGCAGCGCCGGCGGCTGCTGATCGGAACGAATGTCCTTACAAGCAACGCACCGTGCGGTGGAATTGGTGCACGGCTTGGCGGGCTTGGCGAGGTTCGGGCCATGCGCCGCAATCGCGCTCTCGCCACCGCTGGCCTCACTTTCACTGGAGAGACTTATCGTATCGACGCCGTTCTTGCTCGCGTCTCGAACTGGATCAGCGGCTTGCGCATATATCTGCGCAACCGGCCTTGCCTGACGCTTTCGGTCGAACTCATCCCATGGGGCGGCTTGGCGGAGCTGATCCCATATCGGATTGTAGAGCGCTTTCTCGATCTCCTCCATGAGCTTGACAATCCCGATATAGCCCATATAGGCGTGGCAGCGCTCCTGGTTGATATCGAGCCACGGCATCGCCGCCTTTAGTGCGACGAATTGCGACTTGCCGCCGGAGAGCATGATGTCGGCTTTTGCGTCCTTTAGCATCTTGTAGATCTCGCGAGGCGACATGTCGTCGATCATGTGGGCGTGCTGGCCCATTAATTCCTTGATACGTTCCTTGTCCTTCTTGGTCGATTTCTTCACGGACGTGCCGACGATCTCGAGCCCGGCCTCTTGCAAAGCGGCCACCATCGACCAGGATTTCACGCCACCGGTGATGAGAACAACCCTCTTGGCGGCAAAGCGTGGCTTGAAACGTTCAATCGCAGCCCAGGCTTTGGTCTCTTCGCGTGCGATCAGGGCTTCTGTGCGTTCCATCAGCTCAGCCGGCGCGCCGCGTTCGATCAGCATGCGCGCGATCTGGCGTAGTGAATCGCTGGAATCCTCAATACCATAGAACGAGCCTTCAAAAAACGGGATGCCGTAACGCTGCCTCATCTTGCGTGCGACGCTGATCATTGCCTTTGAGCAGACCATCATCGCGGCTTTGGCTCGGTGCGAATAAGCCACCTCGCGATACTTGCCGTCGCCCGAGATGCACGACAGGATCCGGATTCCGAGCTCATCGAGCAGCGGCTTGACCTGCCAGAGCTCGCCGGAGAGGTTGTATTCGCCGATGATGTTGATGTCATACGCAGTGGTGTAATCGGGCTCTCCGGTACCGATGACGTGCTCCAGTAGTGCTTCGCCTGCGAGCTTGTTGCCAAGGTTCTTCGACCCCACAAATCCCGGGGCATTGATGGGAATGACCGGTTTGCCAAGTTTGGCGGAGGCTGCCTTGCAGACCGCGTCGATGTCGTCACCAATCATTGCGGGCACGCATGTCTGGTAGACGAAGATGGCCTGCGGGTCGTATTTCTCTGTGATCTCCTTGACTGCCCTGT
Organism: Bradyrhizobium sp. 187; assembly: GCF_023101005.1. Lineage (NCBI taxonomy): Bacteria > Pseudomonadati > Pseudomonadota > Alphaproteobacteria > Hyphomicrobiales > Nitrobacteraceae > Bradyrhizobium > Bradyrhizobium sp. 187. The sequence goes on along the minus strand of NZ_CP064694.1, from coordinate 212,474 downwards.
ACAGCCGCTTCTCGCCGCCGAACACGATGTCGGTCTCGCTCATGTCCGTGGTGAAGCTTCTGCGCCACAGATCGGAGCCGGAGGAGGCGGAACCGCGATTGTCCCAAGAATTGCCCTCACAGGCGATTGGGCCATGCACAAGATGGGCGACGTCGGTGAAGGGCTGCAGTGCGACTTTGGCGCCATCGAAGGCACACCCACCGGCGACGCCGCCCGGCTTCAGCTGCTTGGTGCATCCATTCTTGCGCTCGACGTTCGACTTGCTCGCGTTCCTGGCGCAGCCCGGTTCGAAGACGTCCTGTATGGTCGTGGGAAGCGAAGTCATGGTGTCTCTTTCGGGGATGTCAAGACATCCGCACAGACCAAGAGGATGGGCCGGCGGATAACCTGTGATCCCCGCCACAGCGCCGCTGTTCCTGCGGACGATGAGGCGGGGCGCTCGCCTTAGCGTATGATGTCGAAGCTGTAGTCTGTCTTACCGACCGAGCTGGTTTTTCTATCGATCTCATCAAAGATCTTGTCGAGAATCTTGACCAGCACATTCATGCTACCCTGATAGCCCCACACTGGATAACGATGGTGATGATGGCGATCGAAGATGGGAAACCCGATGCGGATTAGCGGCGTTCCAGTGTCACGCTCGAGATACTTGCCGTAGGTGCTACCGATCAGGAAATCGACTGGTTCTGTGAACAGGAGCGAACGCATGTGCCAGAGATCCTTGCCCGGGAAGGCGCGGCAGTTTTTACCGAACGGCGAGCTCGCGAACAACGCCTGCATCTTCTGCTCCCAGGCCTTACTCCCGTTGGTCGAGAGCACGTGCCTTGGCTCAGCGCCAAGCTCCAGCAAGAATGCGGCCAGGCCATAGCAGAGGTCGGGATCGCCGTAGATCGCGAACTTCTTGCCGTGAACGTGCGCGCTAGAGTCAGCCATTGCGTCTACCAGACGCCCGCGCTCCCGCTCCAGCGCATTTGGAATTGCTTTGTTGGTGATACGCGACAGCGTCATCAGGAAATCGTCCGTAGCGCTGACACCCAGCGGGTGATTGAAGGCGACGACCTCCTGGTCGTGCCCCTTGATGAAGGGCAACGTCTTCTCCGTACAATATTGCTGCATGGAAATGGTTGCCTTCGCATGGACTGCGTTCGCGGCATCCTCCAGTGTGGTGCCGCCATCATACATGCGGAACTCGCCGTCGGTGGGGGTATCGAACACATCACTATTATCCGCGAGGATCGTGTAGCCGATCCCCATCAGCTCGAAGATGCGCTTTATCTCACGGATGTTTCCGACAGTGTAGCCGTCGAAGCCACCGATGAAGTTGATCCAGTTGTTCGCTTTGCGCTGGAGTTTAGGCGCCGTGCCGGCTTTGCCATCCCAGAAATGCTCGAGGATACCCTTGAGCGTGTTGTCGTAGCCCGTAATGTGGCTACCGACGAATGCAGGAGTGTGAGCGAATGGTACGTCGTAGTCCGCGGGGACTGAACCTTTTTCCTTTGATGTTTTGATGAAGGCGTTGAGGTCGTCGCCAATGACTTCCGCCATGCAGGTCGTGGCGACCGCGATCATCTTCGGCTTGTACATGTTGTAGCTGTTGGCAAGCCCGTCGGTCAGGTTGTTGAGCCCCCCGAACACAGCCGCGTCTTCCGTCATGGACGAGGAGACGCACGAGGTCGGCTCCTTGAAGTGCCGCGACAAATGGCTGCGATAATACGCGACGCAACCCTGGGAGCCGTGGACGAACGGCAGTGTGCGCTCGAACCCAAGCGCGGCGAACACCGCACCTAGCGGCTGGCAAGCCTTCGCCGGATTAACGGTTAGCGCCTCGCGGGCGAAGTTCTTCTCGCGATATTCGGGCGTCTTGGACCATTCTCTGATACGGTCGACTTCGGCGGGATCATGCGGATTCTCAAATAGCGCCTTCTTATTGGCCAGCATCCGCTGGTATTCGTCTCCCCGGAAAAGCTCAGAGTGGTCGAGGATGTGTTCGGCGTTCTGTGTCATCATGGCACTCTTCAGGTTCTTGTGTTCGTTCTCCTGCCCTTCCCCTCCTCTGTGGAAGAAAGGGCCCAGGCGTCGGCTTTCCTATTCCGCCGCCATGAGGCTCGGCCGCGGAGCGTCCTTCCAAGGTGCGGTGGTCTTCCCCCAGATCGGGGAGTTGATTGCCATGTCCATGTCTCGGGCGAAGATCGCGAAGCCGTCGTAGCCGTGGTAAGGACCCGAGTAGTCCCAGGAATGCATTTGGCGGAACGGCACGCCCATTTTTTGGAAGACGTATTTTTCCTTGATACCGGAGCCAACGAGGTCGGGCCGGATCTTTTCTACGAAGCGCTCGAATTCGTAGCCGGTGACATCGTCGTAGATCAGCGTGCCGTCCTTGACGTAGTGTTGGGCGGTGCGCTGATAGTCGTCGTTGTGACCGAACTCATAGCCTGTGCCGACAACATCCATCCCGAGGTCCTCATAGGCGCCGATGACGTGGCGAGGACGTAGGCCGCCGACGAACAGCATTACGGTCTTGCCATCGAGCCGCGGCCGGTATTTCGCCGTGACCGCATCGACCAGCGGCTGATATTTCGCAATGACGCGCTCGGCGCCCTCCTTGATCTTATCATCGAAGAAGCTTGCAATTTTGCGCAGCGACTCCGCGATTTTGGAAGGCCCGAAGAAGTTGTACTCGCACCAGGGAATCCCGAATTTTTCCTCCATGTGCCGTGAGATGTAGTTCATCGAGCGATAGCAATGCAATATGTTGAGCTTCGCTTTCGGCGTCGCCTCCAATTCAGCGAGAGATCCATCCCCGGACCACTGGGCGATGACGCGCAGGCCCATTTCTTCGAGCAGGATCCGTGACGACCAGGCGTCGCCGCCGATGTTGTAGTCGCCGATGATGGCAACGTCATACGGGGTCGGCTCAAATTTAGAGCTGGCTTCTGGGGCGCTCTTGTCGAAGATCCAATCTCGAACGGCGTCGTTCGCGATGTGGTGGCCGAGCGATTGTGACACGCCACGAAAACCCTCGCACCGCACAGGCACGATGGTCTTGCCGCCATATTCCTTTGACTTTTCTCTGGAGACTGCCTCGATATCGTCACCGATCAAGCCAATCGGACATTCGGACTGAATGGTGATGCCGCTGTTGAGAGGAAACAGCTCCTGCAGCTCGTCGATGAGTTTGGTGACCTTTTTATCGCCGCCGAACACGATATCCTTTTCCTGGAAATCGGAAGTGAACTGCAGTGTCACGAACGTGTCGATGCCAGTCGTGCCGACGTAGTAGTTGCGCCGCGAGCCCCATGAGTACTGACCACAGCCGACCGGACCGTGGCTAATGTGGATCATGTCCTTGATCGGCCCCCAGACGACGCCCTTGGAGCCCGCGTAGGCGCAGCCGCGGATGGTCATTACGCCCGGAATGGACTTGATATTCGACTTGACGCCACAATCCGACTTCCCCGCCTCGTGAACACTCAGATGCTTGGCGCGCCTTTTGGCGGTCTTCTCTGGGTAGACCTTCAACACCTCATCGATTAGCTGCTTGTTGCGCGCCTTGATCTCTGCGACGCTTTCGGTAGTTGCTCGGCTCATACAAATTTCCTTTCGATTGTCGTCTCAAATGAAGATGCGGCGCTTTTCCGACGGATTTCCGATCCGGCGTTGAGGTGTAAAGCGTGCAATCTCCCTGGCCAGTCCTACCGAACGCAACTTCGCGGGCTTCTGGATCATGCCGCAGCGGTCGATCAGGATGTTGCAGCTCATCTCGGCTAAGCGCTCGCGAGCGCCATGTGTGACGCTGTTGGTTTGTCGACGGAAACGCTGACCAAGACGCGTCTCGGTGATGTCATGCCTGCCCTCCAGCGATTGGTCATATCGGCTTCTTTACTCGCTCGCGTGCCATCAGGGGCCCGCCTGCCCCTCTGCATGTCGATGCAAAGGGCTAACAGCCGCCTGTTGCGCAGGGGTTTGCAACGAGTGTGCCAGCGCTGGCTGAATACAAAAACCCACGTCTGTAGAGCTAGATAGCTGGTAGGATGCGGATTGTTATAAACCTGACCCTGCGTGGCACCGACAGCCGTACCCGCTAACGCCCTGTCTGAAACAAAACAATCACTTGCGCTCTCCGCCAGCGAGATAGCTAGAGTCTTCACGCGCGCCGACGTCACTCCGGTGCGCAGCTTTGCTTGGCGCACCCATCGAGCGACCGCAAACACGATCGGTTCGAGAGAGTCCAGCGCACGTAGATGCGCCGATGGTGTTTGCGATCGATACTGAGCAAGTGATGATGAGCGCTGCAGCACCTCTTCCGGATGACTAAGAGAACTCAGTTGTTAGCAGAACGCTTTGTTTCACTTACACGCGATCTTTCGCTTCGCTCGTCATTACACTTGATCTCGTGGAGACGCGCTCTAATGTGGCGGCACGCGATCTCGTGGAAAGCATTGGGGCTGATCGATTCTCAAGCCGCGATAGCCTTAAAGGCGTAAGCTCGTGGCCTTTGCTCATTCGGGGTAAAGAGGTCGGCGTTCTACAATGGCCCCGTCCGTGTCATTCGGCAGTCCAGTTGCAGCTCGCTTCAGCATCTCGGTAAGACACGCCGCGACGCAATTCGGCGCTTCGATCGGGCGCGCGTCGACTTTTTTCTATCGCTGCTTGCGGGAGCGTGACGCGGTGAGCCGACGCCGGCACGCAGCACCGAGTGCAGGGACAACGAGGCCCGTCTGATGATGAGCGCAAGGCATCAGCGCGGGCTGAGGGCCCGTGGATAGCCCACTTTTATCTACTTCCCGGCGCGAAATTGATGCTTGTTTGGCCAACGGCATAAACGAAAACAACCCCCGCCGGGTGGACGGCGGGGTCTGAAGCGAGCATGATGGGTGCGACGTCTACGGAGCGGCTCGGCTGCTCATCGTCCGGCCGATGTTGCCGAGGTTGAGATCACACCGAGGGTGACCTAGCGCTGCATTCCGGCGTCATCCTTCTATCAGCATCGATTGAGGCCGTTTCGCCGCTTAACCACGCTGATGCGTCCATGGCGTGCGCCATTTTTGGCCATCGCGGAACCAGCGCTTCTTCTGTTCGCGCTTGCGCTCCGCGCCTTTTGCTCGGTCGATTGGGGATGCATACCCCCCAATTCTCTCGCAGCGGCCTCGTTCCTGGCAGAGTAGAATCCCGCGTCAGTCGCCACCAGCCGCGGCACGCCCCGTGGTGGGTTGCGGTGGCCGGGATCAACAGATCGCCATTGGGCCGCCGGAAATAGACTTGGTCGACAATCTTGCAGCTTGCTCATTTTGCCGAACTCATTGGGCTTGCCGGCTTGTCCTTACGGATGATCTCGGTCGACGGCTCGAACACGCTGAGAACCTTTTCTTCCACATGAGCGCCGCCGTGGAAGATGCGCGCCCGGGCTCTTGACGCATCACCCGCTGCACCAGCGGCAACATCCTATTGAGCTCCGCGCGGAGCCTCTCCAGTGCGATCTGCTGCAGAATGTCCGTCGCCTTATTCACTCCTTTGGATATTTCTGCGCTTGCGGAAATAAAGCGTAAGACACCAGTCACTTCCAAAAAAGAGATTCTGGCCAATCTGTGAACTCCAATTCGAAGCTACGTAGGCCAGTAAGTTTGGTGGTGAATCTAAGGGTCTTCCCTGAAAGGGCTGCCAATGAGCCAGATGCGAACTTGAATACTGTCGTGCCGGAAGTTGCGACTGCAATGCCTTGCTCGCCTTCCATGCTAGAGAAGCCAGTCGCCTCGGAGAGTTGCCCAATTGCAACTCCCTCCAGCGCGCGGTGAAATTCCAGGGACGCTAGGTACGTTCCTTTATCAGCAGCCCACTCGCTGACCGACACTGCTGTAATCCCCGCGTCACTCGAGAGACCATCCGCGATCCGGCAGCCATATTGAACCGTGAGAATGACCCGCTCGTTCCGAACTCCGACCGGCTCTCTATCGGCGGCAGTGATCGTGCACGCGTACCGCCTTGTGTCCGCAACCGCGCTCGCGCTTAGCCCGAGCAGATCGAGAGCGGAACATAATGCAAAAGCGATAACGGCTCTTCTCATTCGGCTACACCTAGTCTGGAGTATTGTTCCCCTGCTCTGTACAATCTGACGCTACGGCCGATTCAAGCTTCTTCGATCGCTCTGTCGGATGAAAGCTACTCATGGTGACCGCGGTTTCGCAGAAACGGCGCAATCGGTGTCCCCCTCCACCTGTGGACCTGGATGGGCGGCCCGAACGGTTTCATTATCGGCGCTCAGGGTGCGCCGCGGGGCCAGCACATCGGTGAACCAAGGCTGCATTTCAGCTCGGCGGCGACCATGACGAGCGCTGCGGCCTGCGGCGACGGAGCCTACGTTTCTGACGCAGGCGCATGCGTTCTATGAGCCGACGCCATTTTGCGCGCCAATGACCCGCCGCAAAGGTCGCCAATTTTGCTTGACAGTGTCAATGTAAAAGGAAACGTGGTCGCTAGGAGCCGTTCAAAGGCAGATTGCCGCTCAAGCAGGCGATCTTCGAGAACCTTACGCTCGAGATCACTTAGCTCGCTTTTAAGCCTTCTTCGACAGCGCCAAATGTCATTCCGCACGTATCTGATCTCATTCAATCGATCGTCAATCGAAGCCATCACGGACACCATATCTCACTTGAACCAGCCATGGACAACTGTTCAATCACGTCCTTCCCTCGGTAAGATGCCGATGAGATCTCACGACCTCGCCATCTGCGGACATGATGTAAGGCTCTCCTACCAACATGTCCTCTTGTACCGAAGTCTTTCAACGCAAGAGCACGAACTGACCATTGCTCTGCAGAAGTTCAGCGATTTTTGCGATCAGCGCGCAGGATTTCAAAAGCTGCCACTCGGCCGTGAGTGGGTCGAAATGGTTATCTTATCCCAACCCACACGCGGCCAGATATGTCAGGCCGGCACTTAAGCTGGTGTCGAATGGAGTATCCCAGTAAATCGGACGGTCGTACCGTCAAACTCTGCGTACAGATTTGAGATCGGCAATTGCCATGCCAGCGAACCCAGATAAGCCATGTTCAGGCTTCGGCGCTCGTCTGTTACAAACGAGCGGGATTTCGGCGGCGGCGCAAAGAGCCGGCCCGGATATGAGCTCGGAGAGCCTTGAGTCGGCAGGGCGAGGCAAAATCGTGAGCGATGCGCACCGCCGGGCGCCTCGGCTCAGTGTCTCGCCGTAGACCAGCGTAGATCTTTTTACCGCCGTCCCACGTGTGGCCGGCAAGCTGGCAATTAGATCTCATCACAAAACTTTCTGTGCGATGATGTCTAGCCGGGACTGCCGCTTGTCGCATCTGTGACAGTGTATGTATTCATCAAACCAAGACATCCGACGTTGTTCGGTAGCCCGGACTCGTTTTCTGACTAAATCAGCAGCTTGCATGTCAGGTGCAACTGGCATGGGGTTTCTATTGTCCAACGGCACCGTGAGCGCCGCTTTGGCGACAATTGCGTCCAACTGGTCGGGTGCCCGAACCAGATCGACATGAAGCCCGGCAACGGGCAAGGCCAAGGTTGTTTCAAGATTGTCGCCGATAGCTCCGAAATATGTGGCCAGCATGATTTTAAGGGCCGGCACAACCTTTGCGAAATGAGCATAGGCCCGGCGGACAGCCGCCCGAGATGCTTCGTCGACGTCCGTCACCAGGCATGGCTCGTCGAGCTGAACCCATTCAGCACCGCGCGAGGCTAGTTCGCGTTGAACATCGACATAGACTGGGAGGAGCCGATCGAGGCAGCGACAGTGGATTGAATTCGGGATTAACGCTTTTGCCGAGCTTCAGGAAAGTGACTGGGCCAACTAGGACGGGGCGCGTTTGGTAGCCGAGGCTTTTTGCCTCCTCATATTCCTCGATGGGCTTTCGAGAGGAATACTTAACGATCTGATCCCGGTGAAATTCCGGCACCGCGTAGTGGTAGTTGGTATCAAACCACTTCGTCATTTCCTGTGCGGCTACGCCAGGCCCATGCTGAGCGTGACCACCGTCCTGAGCGCCACGCGCCATGGTGAAGTAGGCCTTGAGCGACACAGGACCTTCGGTCCAGCCGTAGACGTCGGGAATGGCGCCGACCATTACGCTGGTATCGAGCACATGGTCGTAAAACGAGAAGTCATTCGACGGAATGACGGTCGCGCCGCGGCATTTCTGCTGTGCCCAATTAGCGACACGAAGTCCACTCCCCGCCTCGAGGAGCTCGGCTTCGCTGGAGTTTCCCGCCCAGTAGCTCTCGAGCGCGAATTTGAGTTCGCGTCGTGGGCCGATGCGTGACATCCCCAGTGTGGCAACGGGAAGCGAAAGAAAAGACATAGCTCAGACCCCATGATTGGGGCAAAGGTCATGGCGGACGCATGCAGCGAATATCGCGTGAGCGACAGCTGCTTGCGCACACCGGGACACCCCCCGTGGACGATATATTGTCGAGGCAAGTCTCCTGGCTCGCGGGTCGTCGCTGCTGTCCGGCCTTCCCGAAGCCGCATGGCTTCAGTGACTTCGTTGGACAGCGGCTCGCCGCTTACGCGGGGGCAGCGCCGGCATTGCACCGGCTTCCCTCTTAGCTCCGGATCAAACGAAATCCGAAGACCACGACGGCTGGCATTAGGCGCACCAGGATCGATCCGTCAACCTACTAAGTGTTGCCGCGATATTGACCAAAAGATTGCGAGCTGCACCAGGTAGGGCACAACGGTCTTACTCCCGGCCTGGTAAAAACGCGTGGATCTTTGGAGTCTCCGCTTGTGAATGCGTCCGCTCAACACCCTCTTGGCGTAGTCGGATGAGCTAACGCGAGCAGAACGAACGCGCTGGGCGGTCCGACATCTGCGTGATCGCGACAAACCTGGTCTTTTCCGTCAGCACCTTCTCGAACTCGCCCGTGAGGAAGTTGCGATCGTCCTCGGGCGGCATCCGCTTGATCACAGCGCCATGAGGCTCCTTAGGAATTGCCAAGGCCGGATTGCTCCAGGATCGAACGGATGATCAGGTCGGACTGCCTGTGTTCGACAGACCCAGGGACGAGCCGCGAGCTCGATCGCTCCGTAGCGTTGCTCAAGATGATCTCCTCGGTGCGCTAAGCACTTACGTCCTGAGCAACTTTGGCGCGCGCCTTCGTTGTTTCCGTCACCGCTGGCGAGTAGTGCAGCCTGGACCTTGGCCTGCGCGACATCGCAGGAACAGTTCCGGATGTCAGGATGCACGCTGACTTGCGAAACTGGAGTATGCGGCGGGAGAGCGGGCGGCGGGGATCCTGTTATGACCCTACGCTCCATGCACCTGTGCATGGTGAGCGTGGGCAACCGGCTGCCGAGCTTCTCGTACGTCTTCAGGATCTCCGGACCGATCTCTCGCGCGTGCAGACCGTCTCTTCGGCTTCGAAGTGACGTGGCTTTAGATATCCTGCGAGCCAATCTTGGGATATTCGACACCCGTCCACCTCGCCTCGCCTCGTCAGCCAGCGACAATAAGTCTGAACGCGGCGACCTGGAGCATCGAGGCGGCCTTGTCCTTATTCGAGACAATTTGACGGTGTCCTCTAGAGCCATTCGAGGGTTTCTCGGAGTCATCAGCGCCTCAAGCTCATGACGATGTTGATCGACCTCGATGCGCCCCACGCGGACGGCGGCCTCCTCAAGCTCGACATCTACTACTTCGTTCGCGAATCGAGCGGTGAAGCCTTCTGGACGCGGGCTGCTTATGTTGTCTTAGACGGGACACAGGTGTCAGGCACCGGACAGACCACCGCGCATCGCGGCGTGTCGGAATGGCCCTCGCACTCCGTACACTTTTTTGCATCGATAACGTAAATGTCGCGCTTGAGGCTGATCGCCGCGTTGGGACACTCGAACTCACATGCCCCACAAACGGTGCATTGCGAAGCGACGATCTTGTAAGTCATGCCTTCGACTCCTTAGTAGCGATGCCATTGGCGATCCCTTTCAAATGCCGTGCCAAGGACAGGCGCGCTCAATGATGGGCAATTTGCCCAATTGTGCTGTCCCGGGCCTGAGACCATGTTGCATCTGCGACAGCAACGGGCCACTTCAATTTCAAGCCATACGAGCCCTCGGGCCCTACTCCGATAGCCAGTCGCGACTCGGCCGCTGCGAGCTTCCGTCGGTTTGTCTGGCATGGCAGCGCGGGCCCAAGCGACGCTCGACGATTCCGAAACCGGCGGCGCGACTAAAAGCCCCGTGCCGACGCACGTCTGCGCCCGATCTCGGCAAACCTCCGGTCACCAGCCCTGACTGGAGGCTTTGTCCAAGCCGCGCTCACGGCTGCAACGTTAACTCCGCGGATTGACTCGCTGGAGGCTTGCCAAAACGGCTTTGTGCTACAATGACCTTCGGCGTCGCTTCGGAGGGCAATGAAGTTCCGCCGGGGACGCGATACTGGCTTTGCACGCAGTCAGCCGAATGCCTGGTGCCGAGTAGGCCTGGCGGCGGGGGCGAGCGCTGGTACGCTTTGCCTGGCTGTGCTCAGACACTCCTCATGCAACTATTTTGGACGAAGTGGAACAGGGCTGAAAGATGACTGTGCAAATTGCTTCAGCGGCATGGCCTTTCCGAACAGATGGCCCTGCGCAAGGTCGAACCCGAGTTCGGTCACAGCGATCAGGTCGGCGTGGCTCTCCACGCCTGCGGCGACGGTGCGCACACTGTACTCTTTGGCGAGATCGACGATATGGCGGCACACCGTTCGCTTCAGTGGCCCATTTCCGCAACCGGCGACGTACTGCCGGTCCACTTTTAGTTTCATGAACGGGAATTTTTCGACCCCCATCAGCTCCGGCCAATTGGCGCCGACATTGTCGATCGCAAGGCCAATGTTGTGAAAGCGAACCTCACGCGCGACCTCGATCAGGAGATCTAGGTTCTGGATCGCTTCCTCGCTCTCGATTTCAATCGTCAAGCCGCCGAAAGCGGGGTGCGCCGGCATGCGCTGACAGAGATCGCGTACCGCGTGCGGGTCAATCAGGAATGCTGCCGGTAGATTGATGGAGAGATCGACCGAAGTTTGCTGCTCCAGAAGATACTGCCAATCCTTGATTGCGCGGTCGATCACGAACTGCGACAACTCCCTAAAATGCGGATCGTGAGCCTCCGGGATAAAATAGGCTGGTGGAACACCGCCCCAGGTCGGATGCCGCATTCGCACAAGCGCCTCGGCGCCGCGGCGGCTTAGGGCACACGGGTCAAAGTTCGGCTCATACCAGAGCTCGAGCCAGCCAGCGTGTAAGGCTTCTCCGACATGGACTGCGGGACGGGCCGCCGGCTCTCTGGGCAAGAGCATGGCGACCCGATCGCGCAGCGTCTCGGCTGCAAACGGCGTCCTCAGCGGCGGCAGCATATCAAGTCCATATTCGCCCCCGACCTGCTGCACTGCCGTCATGACGATCGACTCGCGGGCGCCGAACGCCAGCACTCTGCCTGCAAATTCTTCGCGTACGAGTATCTCGAGCAATCGTCCAGGCTCGATGCGATCCGAGCCAATGCCGAGCAGGATCAGATCGGGGAAGTCCGTGCAGAGTACGCGCGGCAGCTCGTCAGCAGTCCCGCATTCGCTGATCACAAACCCCACATCCTCTAGCACGTCGCGTAGAAAGGCGCGCAGATGCCGCTTGCCCACGGCCACGCACGCTCGCGGCCGCACCTTACGCTGGCCGAAGATTACAGGTTTCCCTCCGACCAGTTCGGCCTGCCCATGCTCCATCGCAACCACTCCCCTTCCGTGAAGGTCCCTTAAACGAGGAGCGAAGGTCCAAACAAGCAGTGCTTGCCATTATCTTTCGATTCTTCGAGGTAAGCTTAAGATAGTGCATTAGCGTGCAAAATCTTTCGCGATGTTGTTCAGACGATTTTGTCGGGCGCACCCGTATGATACCTGTCCCGGCTCGCGCAAGTTTGTACGAGTGACGCACACGACTGTGGGGAATCTCACCTTCAGACGCGCCGAGCTGACGCGCCCTATGCCACGGCGATTATCATGCTGCAAGATGTACTGAATCGACTCTCGTGAGTGATGACCGGCAATCACTCCTACGAAATGTTTGATCGGCATGGCCGGCCTGCCCACGCGCGAATGTGCCGTCTCGTGGATTTCCTTTCTAATCGAAAAAGGTCCATCATGAGTTCGCAGCATGTCAAGCCGCAATCGACTCTGAGAACGGCAACAGCTTGCACTTACCTCACCTCTGTTGGTTATAGCGAGTGCGGACGTCCTATTCCCTATCGAGCTTGATAGTTGCTCTCAGTTGCGTTCGCTGATCCTTCTGAACATGGATATCCTCAAGTGGGACTGGAGGGACTAACGTGACGGGTGTTCGTGTTGGCGCTGAAGCGCAAGGTTTGCCCCACGGGGGCACGGCTTTGCGCAAAGGCTGCCAGGAGATGAGAACGCGATCGTAAGAGCCGTCGGAAAGCTACTTTCTGAATTAGGTGGCCCCGGTCCAGAGTTCAGCCTTGAAGGCGCAAAGCAGGCTGCTTTGCGCCTGATTCAGGATCCCGAAGAGGGCTTCATTTTTGTCATCGAGGAACAAGCCACCGGGCAGATTGTAGGGATCGCTGCCATCTCGGCTGTACTGGCCGTGAGAGCAGCTGGAGCGTACGGTGTGCTCTGAGCCCGGTCGGCATCTGCTCGAGGCGGTACATTCGGAGGCGAAGCGCCGAGGCTGGCAGATGATTGAGGTTGCGTTGCCCCTGATGGCTATCCGGCCTTAGAACGGGTACACCGTTTCTACAAGGAGAGGGGATATCGGGTTGGAGGATTGCGCGCGCGCAAGAGGCTAAGACAGTGCTGCGACCTCTCCTCCACACAGTGAAAGCGCTACTCGGCGTGTCAGTAAAGACTTTCAAAGCAGCAAATCCTGCTGCTTGTTGGTTCTCAAAACGAACGCTCCAACGCGTGCGTCGCGGCCGAGGATAATTGAGAACCTCGATGCGGTGCTTACTCCCACTGCGAGCGGGTTACATCTTCGACCTTTTTGGCTTGTATCAGCCATCAAATCGTTCTTCATAGTGCGACGCGATACGATGGTGTTCTCAAGGCTCGTGGACCGCGAGCCGAAACCTGCCCGGTTAAAAGCGCGGAGCCAGGTCGGCAGCGCAGTTGGCGGGCGAAGCCCGGCCCAGCCTTACAAACGATAGCCGAGTCGTTCTTCGTGCTTCCCACACAATGCGAGTTACTGAGGCACTCCTGCTGGCGAACGTTCAAGGGAGGTGATCGAGATCAGCCATCAACACTGATCCGGTAGAGGATTTCCGTAATGAGCAATGTGCCGTTTGCCGCCTCCAATACGAGGTTCGTGCAGGTCGCCCCACCGCAGGACTTGATGCGCCCAATCGTTTCGCCGTTCGGCGCCATGACGAAGACGTGGCCGAGGGAGGCGTGCGCTACAAAGAGCCGCCCTTTTTTATCCATCGTCAGCCCGTCAGGACCGCTGGCCCCGAAGAACAAGCTGAACCGTCCCACCTTCCCGACCCGCCGTCACGCATCAGCGGCACGCGGCAGATGCTGTTGTCGCGCGTCATTGCAACGAACAACACGGCCTCGTCGGGACTGAGCACCAGCCCGTTCGGCTTGGCCGTTCAAAATCAGGCAATCGAGCCGGCCGTGAGGACACAGTCGGAACACCCGGCCGGTCGGATCGTGCAATCCAGTTTGCCCCTGATCGGTGAAATAGATGTCGCCGTTGGTCGCGATATGCAGGTCGTTGCAGCCTCTGAAGGACTCGCAATTGAGGTGCCCCAGTAGCGGGCTGATAGTATCCCGCTGCGGATCGAGCTCGATGAGGCCGTTCATGTAGTCGGCCACCAGCCCCCGGCCATCAGGTGCGATCTTCAGACCAATCGGCCAGCCGTCATATTCGATTATCAGAGGCCAGATCCCGTCGCGCGAAATCCGGAACATGCGGCCGAAGGGGATATCGACGACGTAGAGATCCCCGGACTTGTCGAACGACGGCCCCTCGATGAAACAATCCACCGATGGCCTCCGCGGTTGGCATCCGGCCCATTTCGAGGAAACACCACGGCGACGAAATTCCGCGGCATCGACGAGAACACGCGGGTCAGCCAGCTGAGGCGGCTTGTCGAGATACATCATGACGGGCCTCCCAGCGTGCGGCGCGGCTGTCCCTCATATTTGTAGCCAAACTGCTTGGGCATCGGTCCCTTGTTACGATCCTTGCGCCTGGTCTGTTCCCAGGCGTGGGCCAGGATTCCGACCGCTCGCGACAGGCAGAAGACGCCGCGCGCCAGCGGCGGCGCGAATCCGAGCTCGCCGTAAATGACCGCGGTCGCGCCATCAATGTTCATTGGGATGAGTTTGCCCTTGCGCTGCTGCATCACCCGCTCGATCGCGCGGGCGGCCTTGGCATAGTCGCCGCTGACACTGCCCTCAGCACTTGCGTCATCCACCAGCGCCAATAGCGGTGCGGCGCGGGGGTCGACCGAATGAAACCGGTGGCCGAAGCCGGGCAGATATTTGCCGCGCCTTGCAGTGAAATGGTCAATTGCGGCGGCCGCGGCCTCGCCGATCTCTAGGCCATCGCGCCTCCGCAGCACATCTTCGTAGAGTTCGACCGCCTGCTCCCCTGCTCCGCCGTGCACCTCATCGAGTGTATTGATGGCGGACGCCATCGCACCATTCAGGGGCAGCCCGCAGCTCACCGCCATCTGCGCAATTGCGATGGAGGGCGCGTGCGGACCGTGGTCAACGGACGCGACCAGCGCAGCTTGCAGCAGCCGCTCCTGCGCTGGCGTCGGCAGATCGCCGCGCAACATCAGCCAGATCATGGCGGGAAAGGAAATCCGGCCGATCAAATCTTCGATTGGATAACCCCGATAGGCGATGCGACCGGGCGCGATGTCGCAGATGGAGGTTCGCCACCAACGGGCCGCTTGCTGCCGCAATTCTTCTTCGCTCATATGCGGTTCCACCCCTTCAACCCTGCCATTGCCGATCGCCGCAAGCCGTCGAATATCATGATATTGGTCCGTCCGCGGCTACGCGGACGGGCAGGAAATCAGCCACCCGTTGCTTTGGCGTCCCGACGGCCCGGGTTGAGACCAGCTGCTCGACCTCCGCATACGAATAGCCGAGCCGCTGCAGCCATCGCTCGGTGTCTGCTCCGAGCGTCGCAGGTGGTGAAGGCACCGAAAACTCCTCATCCAGCCGGAAGCCCGGCCGCATGATTCGTAACGGCTGCGCACCATCTTGTTCTGGGGCCAAAGTCTCGACGAACCCGCGCTCGAGGAGCTGTGGCTGCTGCAAGATTTGGGAGACCGTCAGCACGCAGCCTGCGGGGACTCCAGCCAGATTCATTTGGGCCTCCCATTCTTCAGCGGGCTTGCAACTCAACGCCTGGTTCAACTCCGTGTTCAGCGCTGCGCGATGGACCTTGCGCATCTCGCGCTCAGCAAAGCGTGGATCCGTCTTCAGGTCCGGTCGGCCAATCAGGTCGCATAGGGCTTGGTACTGCTTCTGCTCGTTGGCGGAAATGTTCAGCGGGCCTGTTGCGGTGCGGAACGTGCCGGAGGGAGCCGCGGTGAAGTTCTCGTTGCCGATGGGCTGCGGCTCGACACCAGCGTTCAGGTGGTTGGAGACGACCCATCCCATCGCTGCAACGGTGGCTTCGAGCAGGGACACGTCAATGAACCGACCGCGGCCGCTATGCCGCTGTTCGACCAGAGCCGCGGCGATGGCAAAGGCAGCAGTCAGTCCCGCAATCGTGTCCGAGATCGGAAAGCCCGTGCGCAGGGGAGCCGAGGCCGTATCGCCAGTGACGCTCATGGCACCAGACAGACCCTGAACAATCTGGTCATAGGCTGGACGGGCGGACCACGGCCCGCTCTGCCCAAAGCCGGAGATCGCGCAGTAGACGAGACGCGGGTTCTGCCTGCTGAGCACATCAAAGCCCAGGCTAAGCCGTTCCATCACCTTCGGCCGGAAGTTTTCGAGCACCACATCGGCTTCCTTGACGAGTCGCAAGAATACCTCGCGGCCCGATTCCGACTTCAAGTCCAGCGCCACGGATTGCTTGCCGGCGTTCACCGCGACAAAAGAGAGGCCCTGCAGGCGCTCTGCCCTTTGCGGATCGGCGCCGAGGCGCCGCGCGAGGTCGCCGCCGTTCGGATTTTCGACTTTGATGACCTCCGCGCCAAGACGCGCGAGATGATAACCGCAGAACGGACCGGCCAACACGTTCGACAGGTCCAGGACGCGGATGCCGGTGAGCGGCAGAGACATCTGAAGACGCCTTCCTTTAGGTGATCCGATGGTCAGGCCTTGGCCGGCGGGCAACTATTTCAGTTGTTGTGCGGCGCGTTCCGCGAAACGATTGGTGAAGGTTTTGTTCAGGTCGATCTTTGCGGCAGCAATTTTTGGATCAAAGTCGCTTAGGACAGCCAACGGGACCTTGGCCGCCTCCATGTCCATCTGTCCGGTTGGCGAGAAGAGCGCTTTCGATGCGTTCATGATTTCGATATTCACCTCGCGATTGTCAGTCTTGTAACCAGGAGGAATCGTATCGACGAGCTGCTCCGTCGGCGTTGCGTTGATCCAGCGGTGAGTTTTGAGCAAGGCGTTGACCAGGCGCTGGACCGTTTCGGGATTTTTGTCGATGAAAGTCTGCTGAAGGTAGAGACACGCGGTCGGATAGGACCCGCCGAAGGCCTGCTTTGAGCCTTCGATCGTGCGCGCATCGAACAGCGCTGTCGTGTTCTTCTTGCGCGCGAGAAGCGTCGCGATGGGATCGAAATAGACCAGGGCATCGACGTTCATGGCCTCAAGCGCCACCATGCCCGGTGCGCCGCTGCCGACGGCAATGATGTTGACATCGCGTGAACCCAAACCTGACTTCTTGATGTAGTAGCGCGCCATACTCTCCGTCGATGACCCCGGCGCCGTGATCCCGAGCCTGAGACCCTTCAGGTCGGCGCCGGTTCTGACCTTGTCGGCGAGGTCGCTGCGGACACCGAGCAGGACGCCGGGAATGTCATTCAGCAGGAACACGCAGGAAATTTGCTTACCCAGCACCTGCATCTGAATGGTATGATCGTAAAAGCCGATAGTCCCGTCGACGGAGCCGCCGATCAGGGCCTGCAGAGCCTTTGAGCCACCGGCCTGGAAGTTCTCGACGGTAACGTCAAGGCCTTCTTCCTTAAAGGAGCCAAGCTTCACTCCAAGTTCGACAGGCATATAGTTGAGGATTTGTGACCCCACCGCGATCTTCAATTTTGTTTTCTCGGGCTCGGTGGCATGCGCCAAAATGACCGAGAATGCGGCCAGCGTCGCCACCACCGGCGTCAATCTTATGGAAACGTGCATGCGAACCTCCATAATTGATGGGAGAGCGTACGATCAGCTTTCGTGCGCAGGCGCCGGCCGCCAGACCAGGAGCCGCTTTTCCGCGCAGTCAACAATGGCATCGAGGACAACGACGAAGGCGGAGAGAACGATAATTCCTGCGAACACTCCGGTCGCATCGAGGACGCCTTCGGCCTGCGCAATTAAGTGCCCCAATCCTGCGGACGAGCCGAGATATTCCGCGACCACGGCTCCCATCACAGCCATGCCGACGGACACCCGCAGGCTCGACAGAATCCAGGTCGTGGCGGACGGCAGGTAGACGTGCCGTAGCAGGGACGACTTCGATGCACGCAGCAGGCGGGCATTCGCCAGCACGACCGGATTGACCTCGCGGACGCCCTGGAACGTATTGAAGAATGCGACGAATAGAACCAGCGTGACGCCGAGCGCAACCTTGGAGGTGAGGCCCAATCCGAACCAGATGACGAAAATGGGTCCAAGCAAGATCCGCGGGATTGCATTGAACATCTTGATAAAGGGCTGAACGACTTCGGCAGCAAATGGGCTTAAGCCCAGCCAGATCCCAAGTGCTGTGCCGATCCCGATGCCAGCCAGGAACGACAGGACGGTCTCCAGCAATGTTATGCCAATATCGCTCCAAAAGTCCGCCCTCGACATCCACTCCCCGATCCTTACGACAAGTGTGGACGGTGCCGGAAAGAAGAAGGGATCGATCAGTCCGGCCCAGACGCCCAATTCCCAGATCAGGATCATGCCAAGGAGGATGGCGAACTGCGTGAGAGCGACCCTACCCCTGCGTGACATAGCTTTTCTCCACTTCGGCGCCGAGGAGCGACCAAATTTCACGATAGAGCGCGACGAATTCGTTGGTGGTCTGCAGCGCAGAAACATCGCGCGGACGAGGGAGCGTGATCCTGACGTCGGCAACCATGCGGCTGGCGGGACCGGCAGACATCACAACGACGCGGTCCGCCAGCGTGATCGCCTCATCGAGATCATGGGTGATGAAGATGAGCGAGCGCCGGTCCGCCTGCCAGAGGTCGAGCAGGATGCGGTGCATGAGTCGGCGTGTGTGAACGTCCAGCGCGGAGAACGGCTCATCCATGAGAACGATTTTGGGCTCCATGATCAGGGTTTGTGCCATCGCAACGCGCTTGCGTTGGCCGCCGGACATTTGATGTGGATAGCGCTCCTCGAATCCCTTCAATCCGACCTTGGCGAGCCAGGGCCGTGCCTGCTCGCGCGCTTTCGCGACCGACCTGCCCTGAAAGACGAGCCCGAGGCCGACATTGTCCTGGGCGGTCTTCCATGGCAGCAGCCCTTCCTGTTGAAGCATGTAGCCGGACTGACCGTTCAGGCCCGTAAGAGACTTGCCGAAAATGCGAACGTCGCCGGCGGCGGGCTTCAGCAGTCCGGTAACAGTGTTGAGAATGGTCGATTTTCCGCAGCCGGTCGGCCCCACCACTGCAACGAATTCCGTCTCGGCCACCTGGAGGTTCATGCTTTTGACTGCCGTGAAGTCGCCGAAGCGAATCATGACGTCGTGCAAGTCCACGGCAAGTCCTGGCCGCCCCATTGTTTCGCTCCATAGAACTTGTTCTGAAACCTGGAGCCGAGTAGCTCGCGTTCTCATGAGGAGTCAATCGTATTCTGATGTGCAGGATTGTCGCGCTAGCTTGGGTGGACTCCTGACGTCATTTTGACTATCGGTTCTGCAGATCAGAACCAGAGGCATCCATGGTAAGAACAGGGGTTGATGCGGTCGCGCGGGCACTGGCAATCCTTAAGGCATTCGACCCGGAGCGCGCCGCGATGACGCTGACGGAGATTGCGGATGCGACTGACCTCTACAAGAGCACAGTCCTTCGCCTTGCCGCATCTCTGGAGGCGGATGGCTTCCTGGTGCGGGGTACGAACCGGCTATTTCGACCCGGACCGGAGCTATGGCGCCTTGGGGCGCTCTATCAGCGCGGGCTCGACCTTGGTGACCTGATCAGACCCTCGCTCCATCGTCTGGTCGAGGCTACCGGAGAGACCGCATCCTTCTACATCGCGGAGGGCGACGAGCGCATCTGCCTTTATCGCGTCAATTCTCCGCGTTCGGTCCGGCATCACCTCGAAGAGGGTCACCGACTGCCGATTGACCGCGGCGCTGCCGGCCGTGTTCTTACCGCCTACCGCGATTCTGCATCAACTGATGGAAAGAAGGTCAGAGATCGTGGCTTCTACGTCTCGATCGGCGAGCGGGATCCTGAGGTCGCGGCTGCAGCTGTGCCTGTGATCGACGTTCATGGCCAATTGCGCGGCGCTCTCTCGGTCTCCGCCATTCGGAGTCGGTTTGATGCAGATGCTCGGAAGGCTGCGATTCTAGTTCTGAAGTCCGAGGCTAAAGCGCTGATCGGTCTGCTGCCCGCAAGCGAGCGCTGAACTACAATGGCAGCGTTCCGTTCATGACGCACAGCTCAGCGGGTGCCGCAAGGGCCTCTCCTAAGCGCAGCGTGCATTTTTCACATTGTTGAGGAGCATCGGGGCGCGAATCGGCGAGGCGTTCTTTTGCAACAAGAATTTGGTGGTTCAAGGAATGCCCTGATAACGACAGAGCGCAGTGCAGTGGTGGGACGCCCCTGAAGCTGTTCCTGGAGTCGTCCAAGTGATCCCGCCGCAGATCATCCTCGATCTCGACGCCACCCACCTGTACACGGGCATCAGGAGGGAGGCTTCTTCAAAGGCTATTACGCTGCTGTATATGTGCTGGTGTTCTGGAGGCGGCATCTGCTGAGGGCCAAGCTGCGGCGCGCGGACATCGATGCAAGCGCGGCCGGAACGTTGCGCAGATTGTGCGGCCGTTCGACCCATTTGGCCACCATCTTCGGCGTGGTGTTGAACTGGCGCGCGGCGGCGTGCATTGCTCAGTCCCGTTTCCACACACCGCACCATGGCCTCTCGACCTTTCGGCGTCAGGGCAGCCTTCTTGTGGCTGCTCATCTGGTCTTTCCGTGGAACACTGAAGATTCGCAACTTCAGCTTCCTGGGTTCGGACCAGATTGACAACCTCCTGAAAGACCACATCTAGCTCATGCACCGGCGTGGTCTTCACACGCCTGATGATGTCGAGCGCCACTGTCTGATTGGTGTCGCACCCCAGGCACCGAACTTCCAAGTAAGAATAACCGACATTGATCGCGTCGCCGATCGTAGGTGACGGCGGGGTCGGTCCCTTCCACGCCTCGCAAGCCAGCTTGTCGGCTTGCTTGCGCGCCCTCCTTTGCCACGCCGGCCGACATTCTGATTGGGTGCAAATGCGGCGCGGCAATCAGGATGGAAGTGCAGCGTCAATCAGGATGAGAGAGCTTCGCCGGGCTCGTGACGCAGGGAGGGCGTAGCCCGACCGGAGTTACGAGCCCGGCGACGGCGCGATCCGAGCGGACCGCGCCGTCTGGTGATCGCGGCTGGCCGGTGATGGATGGTTCTTCTCGCCAAAGAGGAATCACCCGTTGCCAGGCTGCCATGTCACCGATCACCAGATGAGGCTCTACATGAGGTTCCGTCAAACCAATTCGCCGCCAGAGGCGGCCGCGAAGGCGTCGTTCAGTTCGTCGACCGCCTATCGGCTCGAGAAGGATCTGCGTCTTCCGTCGCAAAAGAAGTCACCGCGGCAAAGGCGCCGGCCGGATCCCTTGGCTAACGTCTTCGGCCTGGAGGTCGTGCCGATGCTGAAGGCGGCTCCCGGCGTGCGGCCCGTGGCGATCTTCGAGGAGATGCTCCGACGCCATCCTGAGCTGGGGGCTGGAATCCGCCGCACGCTCGAGCGCCGGATCCGCGCCTGGCGGGCGATCCACGGCGAGGAGCAGGAGGTCATCTTCCGCCAGACCCACGAAGTGGGCCAGGTCGGCCTGTCCGACTTCACCGATATGGGCGAGCTTGGGGTCGCCATCGCTGGCGTGCCGCTCGATCATCGCCTGTATCACTTCCGGTTGGCCTATTGCGGGTTTGAACACGCCCATGTCGTGCTCGGTGGCGAGAGCTTCGTCGCATTGGCCGAAGGGCTGCAGAATGCCCTGTGGTCGCTCGGTGGGGCACCGCGGGAGCATCGGACCGACAGCCTGTCGGCCGCCTTCTGCAATCTCGATCGCAATGTGAGGGACGATCTGACCAGGCGGTACGAGGACCTCTGCGCCCACTACGGCATGCGGCCTTCCCGCAACAATCGCGGCATCGCCCACGAGAACGGGGCGATCGAGAGCTCGCATGGCCATCTCAAGCGGACAATCGCCGATGCGCCGCTGTTGCGCGGCACTGCCGACTTCGATGATCTTGCCGCCTATCGAGGCTTCATCGACGAGATCGTCAGCCGCCGCAATGCCCGCAACGCCAAGCGGATCGACCACGAGCGCGCCACCCTGCAGGCGTTGCCAGATCGCCGCACCTCGGACTACGAGGAGGTGATTGTCCGCGTGACGTCAAGCGGCGGCTTCACCTTGCGCAAGGCGTTTTACACCGTGCCGTCGCGTTTAATCGGGCACCAACTGCGGGCGCGTCTTTACGACGATCGTCTCGACGTGTTTGTCGGCGGCACCCATCTCGTCACCCTGCCGCGTGGGCGGCCGCATCCCAACGGTAAGCACGACCAGGTCGTCGATTATCGGCACGTGATCCATTCCTTGCGACGCAAGCCAATGGCGCTGCTCAATCTCGTCTACCGTGATCGGCTGTTCCCGCGCGATGCCTATCGCCGAACCTTCGATTGCTTGCGCGAACGGCTACCGGACAGGAAAGCCTGCCGGATCATGGTCGATCTGCTCGCACTGGCCCATGAGCGCGGCTGCGAGGCCGAACTCGCCAATCAGCTCGCGACCGAGCTTGATGCCGGCCGACTGCCGACCTCAGACGACGGCGCCCTGCAAGGCTAGGATCTCAGGAGCGCGAGGCAGCCATCGACAGCGCCATGAGCCGCCGCCTTCATCAGCAAATGCGGCAGCCGTAAGCCTCCGAAGCCGGCCGGACCAAATGCCCGGGTTGAGCCGATTTATGCCTCCCGCGACGACCTGGTGTATGTGCCTGCATGGATGATGATTAGGACCTTTACGAGAAGCGGCCTTGAGGGACGACCGGGTTTGACGGGATTCTGAGTCGAGAAGGCCCTCATCATAGGGCACTTTCGGCTTCGGTAGGTTCCCCTTTCACGCCACGCTCGTCGAGCGCCTGACGCGCCGCGCCGGTGAAGCCATCCGGCGTCAGCTTCGAGGGACTGGCACGGCCATGGGGCGTGGCCGAGCCGTACGAGACGGCCCTTGCCCCGAGCGGTGCGAAGCGCGCGCAAGGCCTGATCTTCACGGCCGAGCTTGGTGAACTCACACACTAGGAAGAGAGCGTCATCCTTCTTGCGCTCGATCTTTTCAAGCGAGGTCTGATGCTTTGGCATCGTGGTCTCCGTTCCCACAAAACATGGATGCATAAACACGAAAACGTTCAATAAAATAGGACAAAACATAATTACACCACTCCGACGCACCGGGGCGGCCATCCTAATGCCTCGACGGAGCCGCGATTCCCGTTGCCGGCTGGCTGATTCCTCGTGGAAAAGGGCGAAGGTATCCTGTCCAACCCGATCTTGGCCGAGACGGCAGACTCGGCGTGCTCTTCCCACCACAGGCCAGCGGGTCGCGTATCTCGCCAGCGCTGGTGAGGCGCCACGGGGCATCATCGACGGTGTCTCGCCAGCCGACAGGGAGGAAATCCGCGGGGATCCAGACGCCGGACGGGAGCTGAGAAGCGAGTTCAGTTTTGAACTGCTTGGATGCCGGAACGGGAGGACTGTCAGAAGTAAGCGTTTTTCTGACAGTGCTTTTTCGACGCGCGATTGCGGAGCTCACCCACGCGAGAGTGCTTGCTCTTGGAGGCTCGACGCAAGGGTCATCGAACCAACGGAATAAGAAAGCCCCAACCAGCGACGGTTCCTGGGTCGAACCACGGCGTCTGGGCTGTGCGCGACAATCCGTCCGCCAGCGGTTGATGGACGAGCCGGCGCTCCGCGCCGGCCACTACACATCTGTACGAGAAGCCTCGTGAACACTGGTTTGACGATGTCGCAACAGAAGCCCAGCGGGTCGGTTTCAATGGGTCGCTGGACGCTAAGGCGTGAATGAGCAGCAGATTATTTATGTATGCCCTTCCATCGCAAGCCGCAGCGCCTTCGGGATGCGCTGCGCTTTCTGTTGGACCGCCGGGCCGCCGACCGGCAGACATAATTTCAGAATGTTGATTTCGAGGGCCGGACGAAGATGTCCGTCTCGCTATTCCAGATACGGCGTCAGCACATCTTCGATCCATTTCATGAATGCGCGGACTCGACGCGACAGATTGCTCCGATATGCTACGACGAGGGACACGGCGAGCGCCCGGCGACGAAAATCGGGTATGATCTCCACAAGCGCTCCACTCTCTAAGTATCGGCCAATCCCCAAGAGTGGCGCCTGAAGCGGGCCAAGGCCGGCGAGGGCAGCGGCTTCGTAGGTCTGCGCGCTGTTGACGTGTAGCGCACCTCGGCGGATCGAGCTTGTTCAGTCGAGGCGTCTACAATATGGAGCAAGTCCGAGCAGCCGGGCTCTACAGAACCGATCCGATAGCCTATCGTTCGCTCATGAAGGAAGGATATATCAAAGGCGTACGGGAGGATCGTCCAGCAGTCGTGCAGTTGAATGGCTTGATTGCAAGCCTTGCTGTCGGTGAACTGCTGGCGAGGCTGCACCCCTTTCGAGACGACCCCAACGCGAGCTTTGCCGTGCACCGCATCAGCCTAAGTCACGGGATTTACGAACACGAAAGCGAGGGAGCGCCGTGTTCTATGCTCTCACGCAATCTTGGCCGCGGAGACGTCGAACCTCTTTTGGATTGGGCCGAACTTAGCTCTGTCGGAGCGGCGGCATGAACCGGCTTTGGCCTCGGATCCGACAATGGCTCGGGCTGAAAGAGTTTGTCACTCCCACTCACATAGAGGATCTCCCCGACGACCTGGAGCCGAATAGACTGTACCTGGTGGGAGCGGCAGCGGAGCCTTGGTCGGCCGCCTTATTGTGTCCATGCGGCTGCGGCGCCGCTATCCAGCTGAGCCTGATTCGAGATGACGATCCGCGGTGGAAGTTGAGCTTCGACGGGGCTCACGCAGCTACGTTGCATCCATCTATCTGGCGGATCAATGGGTGCAGAAGCCACTTTTTCGTGCGGAGGAACGAGGTCATCTGGACGAAGGACCGTCGCTAACCCTCCACCTCTTCGAGGCCGTGCCAAACCCGGATTATCCGTCCCGAACGAGGCAATATCAACATTGCTGTTGCCTCGAGGAGGCTTTGCTTCGCGCGTCGGCGAGCGTACATGATCGTGTCCCCGGGCGCGGTGTCGTATGAAAGCGCGGAAAACTCTGATTTGGCGATATCGCAACAGGATACTAAGTGCTTGATTCCATTGGGGCGCTGGAGGGCGATAGCCTGGCGGGACAACGTCTTCGTCGAGCGGCTATGGCGCAGCGTAAAATACGAGGAGGTCTATCTGCGAGCCTACGAAACCGTCGGCGAGGCGCGACATTCGATCGGCCGGTATCTCTGCTTCTACAACGCACGAAGGCCCATTTCGAGCCTTGACGACATGACCCCGGATCAAGCCTACTTTCAACCTTCCGCCGCTCCGCGCGGCGGCCTAATCTCGGCAGAGGCTCCACTTATCGACGCGGAAAGTCTGTTCAGACAAGCGGGACCAGCTCTCCGCAGCAGACGCCCCCACAGACTCGCACCGATTGTGATTTCTTTGCAAATATAATGGCTTGCGCCGTTCCCAACCCGCGAAGGCACAGAAACCAACTTAGATGCTCGGGCCCATCTCTGTATGATTGAATTTGAATACGGGACATCGCTACTCAAACCTGCAAGCGGGGCGGGACAGATTGTATGGCCTAGAGAACCCCAGAGGACCTGCCACGATGCGCATTAGCTGCTTACTTCGCACCGTTTGCCAAGGCCGGTGTCTGCGATTGAAGCTGATCGAACCCCATTCCGGCAAGAGCCAATGGGTCGCTTGGCAGGACCACGTCGCCAGCTATTTTTCCGTTTTTGCTCGAGATGAATGCGATCAATGCACTCACCTCAGCGTTACTCAACGTTCCAGGCGCGTTCTTCGGCATGTTAGTCTTGATGAAAGTGAATAGGGTCGCGACGCTGCCACCAAACCACTTTTGGGTGAACACAGAACCCCTAAGGGGTGGACCGACGCCGCCCGAAAGATCCGCCTTGTGACAAAGCACGCAAGCCGAAAGAACTTTATTTCGACCGTCTTGTGCTTGGACATCGGTAAATGTGAGTGGAAGTAATGTTGCTGCACGCGCCGCACCGCTCTGGTTACCGATAGAAGCAGCCATCGGAAATCCGAGCAGTGATGCCCCACAGACCGACAGCGCTATTCTAACGTTGTGCCTAGAGAGCATCGCGCAATTCTCACTTCAAGAAAGGGCAGGTCTTGGGAGGCGGTGCAGCTTCTGACCGAGCACGGAAGGGTATGGACATAAGAAAATCGGTCTGTACGAAATTGTCGAACACGCCACTGCGCACCACCTGCAAACTCGTCGGCGGAAAATCCTTCAACGGAACGAGCGTTCCGTTCAGTGACTTAGCAAGAACGGAACCCACTGGCACCGGTTCTTGATTTGGGACGCCGATCTGAAACAGTCCGGAGCTTAGAGGATTAAAAAATCTGACGCTGGCGGTTTTCTTGTCCCAGCCGCCGTATGAATGGCAGCTGATGCACGAGGAATTTACGAAGCCGTTTTCGATATGGGCGTCGGACAGCACAACGGGCGTCCCCGTCGAATCCACAAAATTGGTTTGCGTTCCACCCAGCTTATAGTTTTCCCAAACGGTCCCAGCGAGGCTGGCGGGCATTCCCGCCGTGTCCGGAAACTCTCTCCCAGGTTGGTTTGGAATCGGAGTACCTGCGAAAATCTTGTGATGAAAGGTCGCCCAAAACCAGTTTGGGATGTCTTTTGTGATGATATGAAGTGTTTGCAGTCCGAAAACGACTTTAGTCGCTCCCGGTGATTGTTTAGGATTTAGTTGTCCTTCCTTTACATAGAGAGTGATTGAATAAAAAGTACCCGGTACGCCTGATGCAATCTCAGCATCAGTGAATTGCACCCAAGCTGCCTTTACCTCGATGCTTTCGGGAGGAAACGTTATCGATGAGTTGGCATTCGCATATCTCGCTACACCGTCTTGGCTGTACAGACAGTTCTTTCGAATGAAATCGAACGTTGCTTGGTTCATATAGGTTTCGCCGAGCCCCCCGACTCCGCCAACAAAGACGCCCTCTCCGGTCGCATTGAATCTAGCGCTGATAGCAGCCTGCTCGTGGAAGCTCTGCTGCCCAGGCGCCTGACCAAAAAAATGCCTAGCGTCGTTCGCGTCGGTCCAATCCGATGGAAAACTTCCGTCCTCTTTGAACACCTCACTATCCGCCAGCTTCCACGTTTCCCAAACGGCAGTCGTTCCGGCCTCCCCAGGACGGCGCGTACAATCGGGAATGCCACGAGATTTCCCGTCAGTCGCGACCGCCGGTTGGACCAATGTCGCAAATAAATCCCATGCATGCTTGCTTGGATTATCCATCGCATTGGTGCGCACTGGCTGCGGAGGGCACAAGTTGGTCTTCGTTGGCGAAGTCGCTCCATCAGCCTTTGCTGGACCGGTGTGAGCCCAAACAGTGAGAAAAAGCAACGCAGCCCCAGCCTGCACGAATCGATCGCTAGAGAAACTTCTCACAGCACCTCTCCGGATTTGAAAATCGCGAACGTATTCTTCAATTAATGCGACACAATAAGCGACGAGCAGGCAAAACAGCCGCAAGTTGCCCCGTCAGATACCCTATGGCGCTCATCCTACGCGGTCGAACGCGCGCCCGCAATGGTTGAGTTTGTGCGGAAGGTTTGATTATCTTAGCTGGCCGCCTCAACTTCGGCAGTCGGCACAATTGGGAGAAGTGAATATGCGAGTATTTACTGGCTTGGCGGTAATTGGCTGGTTCTTGATTGTGCCTGCGGGTGCGCAAGTTTTAAACAAGGACATTGAAAGCTTGCAGAACCGAGTGCAGGACATTGTAAAGCAAGCAAAGCTCCCAAGTAGCGATCAACAGTTGATATTGGACTCAATTCGAATCGACCCTCGCATCATTGGCGGCAATCCCGTGGACTTCAAACAGAACAAGTGGCAGGTCGGACTTGTAAGAGCAGTCGCCCCGGAGCCGCAACGCTTCCTATTCTGTGGAGGCTCGCTTGTATCTTCGCGTTGGGTTCTCACGGCAGCACATTGCGTCGATAATTTCATCGTAAACAAAGACCCAAGCGCGCTGCACGTCGTCGAGGGCACCGGCTTTTTGCCCGCAGGCGGCGAGCGCGTGAAGGTTACTAACGTCATCATTCATCCAAAGTGGAACGCCGAGCGTAACGATTATGATTTTGCCCTGCTTCAACTGGAGCGGGACACGACACTGGGCGAGCCGATTTCTCTGGCGGCAGAGGGATCGAGCTATCAAGGGGATGCTTATGTGACTGGATGGGGTGCAATATTCCAGGGTGGAAATACGACAACTGATCTACTTGGTGCAAACGTACCGATAGTTCCGAATGATGTATGCAATGCCAAAGAAAGCTATAACGGACGAATTACGGCGGCGATGATCTGTGCGGGTAACAAAAACGGCGGCGTCGATTCCTGCCAGGGCGATAGCGGAGGACCGCTCAGCGCCGCTGTCGACGGCACGCGCCGACTCATCGGCGTTGTGAGCTGGGGGGAAGGCTGCGCGCATCGATTAAGATACGGCATCTACGCCAACGTGGCGGTTGCAACAAGTTGGATAAGAAACACATTGGACCATTAATTACGGTGGCAGTGCGCATAATTCAGCGAACTCGGTTGAGTAGTGGGCCAGTTGAGCTGTAGGGCGCCCGATCGTAGTTGGCGCGGTCCAGTCTAGCCGACGCAGTTCGTGCATACGATGCGAACCGATCCGAGAAGGCGGACATTCCGGCGAGCCGCCGTGGCCAAAAAATATGCGCACGTTCGCAAGGCCAAATCGGGAAAGGGGACGCCTCGCGGCGTCGCCCCTCCCACACCACTGTACGTAGGGGTCCGTATACGGCGGTTCGGTGGATTATGCGGGTCTCGGGGCCGCGACGGAAGCCAAGCCGAGTCACCTGAAGAAGACAGTTTGCAAGGCAATGTTAAGCGCAGGGCTCGCCGCCAAGGGCCATGTGGGCTGCCGGCGGTTTGGGCCGCCAGATCCCGGCCGACGCCACGGCGTCGCAGTTCGGCAAAGCGGGTGCGACCACGCTTCCACTGCTTCCAGGCGATGGCGCGCAACCGCCGCCTGATCCACTGATCGAGTGCGCTCAACACCGACGGGGTTTGGCAGAAGCCGAAATATCCGCGCCAGCCGACAAGGTAAGTGGCAACTCCTTGGCGATCTGTTCGAGGCTTCATCCGCACGTGCGTCGTGTCAGCTGTAAGCGTCGTTCTCAGGCCACGGCTTTGAGGGCTTGATCGCGGTAGGCCCAGGGCAGTAGCAGGTCGATGTCTCGGTTTGGATGTCCGTTGACGATCCTGGTCAGGACGTCGGTGAGGTAGGCGAGCGGATCGACGTCGTTGATCTTGCAGGTCTCGACCAGGGACGCGACGACGGCCCAATGCTCGGCGCCGCCGTCGGATCCTGCAAATAGTGCATTCTTACGGCAAAGTTTGATACCGCGGATCGATCGTTCGACGGTGTTGTTGTCGAGCTCGATCCGGCCGTCGTCAATGAAGCGCGTCAGTCCTTGCCAGCGCGAGAGGGCGTAGCGGATGGCATCGGCGAGCTTGATCTTCTGGCTGATGAGAGCCAGCTTGGCGCGCAACCAGGCCTCGAAGGCGTCGGCCAGAGGCCGGCTCTTCTGCTGCCGCACGAGGCGACGTTCCTCGGCGCTGCAGCCGCGGATCTCCTTCTCGATCGCATAGAATGCGGCGATGTGCTTGAGCGCCTCGCTCGCGATCGGAGCGGGGGCCGGCTGTCGCGAGTTCGTAGAAGTTGCGCCGCATGTGCACCCAGCAGAAGGCGAGCTCCACCTCGCCACGTTCGGCAAGCTTTGGGTAGGCATTGTAGCCATCGACCTGCAGGACGCCCTTGAAGCCGGCGAGATGGCTGAACAGCCGCTCGGCTTTGCGGTCGGGTGCATAGACGTAGGCGATGCCGGGCGGATCGAGGCCGCCCCAGGGCCTGTCGTCGGCGGCATAAGCCCAGAGCTGGCCGGTCTTGGTGCGCCCTCGACCGGGATCGAGCACCGGCACCGTCGTCTCGTCGGCGAACAGCTTGGATCTCGCGCGAAGCACAGTGAGAAGGCGCTCATGCAGGGGGCGCAGATGGAAGGCGGCATGCCCAACCCAGTCCGCCAGTGTCGATCGATCGAGAGCGATGCCCTGGCGGGCATAGATCTGGGCCTGCCGGTACAGCGGCAGGTGATCGGCATATTTGGACACCAGAACCTGGGCGACGGTTGCCTCCGTCGGCAGGCCGCCCTCGATCAGCCGGGCCGGAGCCTCGGCCTGCAGGACGCCATCTTCGCAGGCTCGACAGGCGTATTTGGGACGTCGGGTGTCGGACGAACAGCTCGAGCTGCAGCACTGCGAGCAAGAGATTGCCCGTCTCAAATAGCTGATTGTGCGCCTTCCGAAATTGCGTTGCGCAACCTCGTGAGAGACGCCGAGGACCGAAAATCGGAACGCGCGTGAGTCTCTGGCGAGTCCACCGGACGACCAGCCCCGGGGGGAAACGAACGTCGTCGTAGCGCGCTGTTCTTGGCAACGCGGCTCCCGCGGGGCGCAGGGAGCAGCCCGCCACTATCTCGATAGTGGCGGGGCTCCTATTTTCGAGGCGGAACTTTGAGGATTCAGACCGGCATTTGCGGCTCGGCTCCTCTGGTTTGATCGGATGCCGGCATGCGCAGGAAAGGCGGCGATAGGCCGAACGCATCTGGCCGACGCGGTCGCTAAACAGGGCGCGACGCATCGTTTTAGGACGAGTGTCATAGGCAAGCGGATGTTCTCGAGTGGGGCCTGCGGGCGCCAGTTCCCGCAAGCCTCGTAGAACTGAAACCGGCCAATTCAAGCGAGTCGTCCTGCGACGGATGGCACTCCGGACGGCTCGCTTCAAGCCAAGTCTGCCGCTCGAAGATCCCTCGCCCGGCAGCTGTGGGCGGCGTCCACCAGGGCCGGCAGAAGATACCTGGGCATTCCGGTGAGCATTGCTGCGCTAGGGTGCGGCCGACGGTCGTAAGAAAACTCTTTCAGAAATCCCACCAGCTTACTACCATAACCTGTCCCGTCTCGTTTCCCGATGTGGAGGTTGCGATGGCGATCAGAAGGCGCGAGGTGCTTTTGGGGGGCCTGGCTTTGGCGCAATTGGCAGCGCCGCTCCCACTGAGAGGCCAAACCAGTGGGGTATCGACGCGAGCCGCCGTCGTCGTCGGCGTCAACAAGACGGGCGACTTGCCGGTCCTGCGCGCGGCTGCCTCCGGTGCAAAGTCGGTTGCTAGCTGGCTGAGCGCCGAAGGCTTCGAAGTTAAATTGATCGATGATGATGATGGTCGAGTCGTCACGGCAGACAGTATTAAACGTGCCGTCACGGAGCTGGTCAATCGAGGCACGCTCACTCAGCTTCTTATCTACTTTTCGGGGCATGGCGTCGCATTTGGGACGAGTGAATTTTGGCTGTTGACAGGCGCGCCCGACGACTTAGCCGAGGCAGTCAGCGTCACTGAGTGTATAGATCAAGCCAACCGAAGTGCCATTCCAAACGTCGTCATCATTTGCGACGCATGCCGGTCAATCCCAGACTTTGACACGACCCTTCTTCATGGAACGGTGCTTTTTCCCAGAGGGAGCTTTGTACCCGGCGTCCAATCGCCCGACGTCGATCGTTTCTTTGGGACTCGGCAGGGTGCTCCCGCATACGAATTGAAGATCGCAGCCGATGACTATGCGGGGGTCTACACGTCGACCCTCTTGGACGCATTCAGAAGCCCGCGGGCCGGGATGGTGACTAAAGTCAGGGACGTGGACGTGATATCCAATCGCGCCCTTAAGACCTTTCTGCTGGAAGAAGTGCCGAGGCGCTTAAAGGCTGCAAATTCGAAGGTCATTCAGTACCCGGATTCGAAGATCGAATCTCCCGAAAGCGTATACATTGGCCGAGCAACAGCTCAACCGAGACCCACTCCGACTCCGATTCCGACGCCGACTCCCGGGCCGACGACAGGCAATATAACCGTCTCGGACATAGCCAATCACCAGTTTAGCCTCACGCGCGTTGGCCCCTTGGCTTCCCTTCGCGATCTAAACGTCCAGGCTCTCGATCGAGCTTCCGCAGACAGCGAACTCCGTCGAGTACAACGCGAACTTCTCGATACCAAGAAAGCCGATTCCTTTGACACGGAGACCGGTCTTTTCGTGGTTGGCGCTGGCGTGCGCGCGGTGTGGGTCGCAGGCGATCAAGGGGGAGACATCGTCGACGCAGGGGACGGGAGAGAGCGCCCCGCCATGATAAGCATTCCCGGCGCATATCCCCAACCGGTCACCACAGCTTTGATGTTTGAGGACGGTTCGGGCACTGTCGTCGCCGCGCTACCTGGATTTATAGGCTCTCTAACCGTGAGGAACGGACAGGTGACAAGCGTCGCGTATGCACCGTCCCCGCGAGGCTCCCGTCGAAGCGAGTACGCAGGCGAAAATGCTCGGCTTGAAGAGCTCCGGGCCTTGGCAGCTGCGTCAAGCAAATTCGGTGTTTTTCGCATCGAGGGAGATAAACAAGCGAGAACTGATGCTGGTGGACGCCTGGCAAATCAAATTCGTGTTCTCAAAAGCGTCGACCCGACATTGGGACTTTACGCGGCGTATGCCTACGCAGACGCCAATCTTCCTGATCAAGTACGATCGGTTCAATCCTACATGAGGGGAGATCTTGGAGCTGATTTATTTGACGTTGCACTGCTTGCTGACAAATTGACAGGCCAACGGATCGAGGGACTGCGAAACTCAGTCGTGCCCTTTTGCCCTATGTTGACCCAAGGATGGCAATTGCTCCGCGTTAGAGAAGTTACCCTGGCCGAGAATGTTCAGCGCGCGCGAGATAGCTTGCGGCCGGGCTTGTGGACGACGTTTGGACCGCCCGGCGTGGAGTTTATCGGCAGAGCTATCCAAGCCGCGCGATAGTGGTTTTATTCACTTTGGGGGAAAGACGATGGTGACTCGTCGTGATTTGCTTTCAGCAGCCGGAGTTGGCCTGGCAGCCTCGATTCTTCCGCTCCCACGCGCGCGGGCCGCTAATCTTGCCCCTGTACGACTAGTGTTGGTGCATGGCCGATCGCAGCAAGGGCGCGATCCCGGTGAACTAAAGTCAATTTGGATGGATACGCTCCAGCGCGGCGCCGCGAAAATCAAACGCAGCCTTCCGGATAGTCTCGAGGTGGTGTTTCCCTATTATGGGGACAAGTTGGATGAACTCGCCCGGCAGTCCGAGCTACCCTTGACTAATGACGTTCAGGCCAAGGGGAATCCTGTAGATGACGATTTCCTGAAATTCCAAGCATCGGTCGCCGAGTCCATGCGCCGTGGTGCAGGCGTAACGGATGCTCAGGTTCAACAGGAGTTCGGGAACAACACAACCGAGCGGGGCCCGCAGAATTGGGCGTGGGTTCAGGCACTCATTCGTGCGATTGATCGACATGGCGGTGGAGCTAGCCAGACCACAATCGAGACGATCATGCGAGACGTATACCTTTATACAACACGTGCCGGCGTCAGGGACGAGGTCGACCGTATCGTCGGACCTGCGTTAAATGAAAAACCCTGTGTCGTGATTGCCCATTCGCTAGGAACTGTAGTTGCCTACAACGTACTACGCACGGACCGCCGTAGCTTAAACGTGAGGGCGTTCATAACCGTCGGCTCACCACTCGCTATTAGAGCTATACGAGATCAACTGCGCCCAATCGGCTTTCCACCGCCAGCGAAAGCTTGGTACAACGCGTTTGACCCGAGGGACGTGGTCGCTCTGTACCCACTCGACGCAGCCAATTTCCCGGTAAACCCAGCCATCGAAAACTACGGCAGCGTCAGGAATGGTACCGATAACCGGCACGGAATAATCGGGTACTTGGACGACCCGGACGTCGCCAAGCATGTCTTGGATGCCTTGACCGTATGATCATTATCTTTCGAGATAATGCGCCGGCGGATACTCTCGAGAAAAGGCCCGACCGGACAAAAATTTCTTTGGATCGTAGGTCCAAAACTGGCTTACGAACGGATATGTCTTGATTGGCTCGTTTCCGAGTAGCGCCGTGTTGCTTCGGGATATTCGCGAAGCTTTCGCGATGAAGATGATTCCAACAACGTTCCCACGTTCGTCGAATTTGACGGGACCGCGGATCGTGTCAAACACCTCAGATCCACGCAGCGTCTCGGTAAACCTCTGTCGGTCCTCGATATCACCTCCGAGTTTTTGCAAGGCTTGCTCTAGCACCGCGCCAAACGTGTACGCCGCAGCAGCATTGAGGCCAGGCGCCGAGTTAAATTCGCGCCGCATTGAGGTCGCAAACATCCGATTCGCCGAAAACTCGAAATCAGGCAAATACCAACTGGACGATATAGTTCCAACTAGGTCGTCGCCGAACTGGCTCTGGGCTGCGTCCAAAAGGGAAGCATCCAGATTGGAGAAGTTGGCAAGGATCGGAAGCCTAACACTGAACCGCTCCGGGTTTGCCGGAGGCCATTTGGTTTAAGTTATGCCGCCATGGCGGGTTGTTCCAGCATGGCGTAGTAGCGTTGCTCGGCTTCGGCAGGCGGGATGTTGCCGATGGGCTCGAGGAGCCTTCGGTTGTTGAACCAGTCGACCCATTCGAGGGTAGCGAACTCGACGGCCTCGAAGTTCCGCCACGGTCCACGCTGATGGATCACCTCCGCCTTGTAAAGTCCATTGATCGTTTCGGCGAGAGCATTGTCGTAAGAATCTCCGACGCTGCCGACAGAGGGCTCCACGCCGGCTTCGGCCAGGCGCTCGGTGTATTTAATGGATACGTATTGGCTACCCCTGTCGCTATGACCACGAGCCCGCCACGATGGACCGGCCGTCGATCATGCAATGCCTGCTCCAGCGCATCGAGCACGAAGCTGGCGTGCGCCGTGCGCGAGGCCCGCCAGCCCACGATCCTGCGGGCATAGGCGTCGATCACGAAGGCGACGTAGACGAATCCGCTCCAGGTCCGCGACATAGGTGAAATCGGAAAGCCAGAGGACGTTCGGCCTCGGCGCCTTGAACTGGCGGTTGACGTGATCCAGCGCGCATGGCGCGGCCTTGTCGCTGATCGTCGTTTTGACGGGCTTGCCGCGGATGACCCCTTGTAGGCCCATGTCCCGCAAGCCTCATTGCCTCGTTCGCGAATGGGATCGCCAACGATAAGGGCGCGGTGCACGCCGCTATTACGCAACCATGGTCCAATGGCCAAGTGAAAGCTCACATCGCCAAGCTCAAGCTGGTCGAACGGCAGATGTACGGGCGCGCTAAGCTCGATCTTCTTCAGGCTAGGCTGATTGGCGCGCCATAAAAACAATCACGATCATCGAATATGCGTCAGAGCCCCGATTGGATGCCGATTACCCCGAACACTGGTTTGACTAGGTCGCAACAGAAGCTTAATGACTTGATTTCAGTGGGGCGCTGGAAGCCAAAAGCTTGAACTAAGCGGCAGATCTATCGAAGCCCTTCCATAGCGAGCCGCAGCGACTTCGGGATGCGCTGCGCCTTTCCGGCTGAAATAAACGCCACGCGTACACGCGCCGTGACTAGGAGATCGTCTCCGCGCCTGCATTCCTGCAGCAACGCAATCGACGCTCCCCTCACCTCTTGCGGGACTGTGACGACGTCAAGCAGGTCATCCAAGACCGCCGGTTTTAGAAAATCGATCGTCATGGAGCGGACAACGAAGGCAAAGCCGGGCGCATCGTTCTTGGCTTCTTGGAGTAGCGCTTGCTGAGTGGTTCCGAGCAGGCGCAAGTAGTTCGTTCTACCGCGTTCCATGAAGCGCAAAAAATTTGCGTGATAAACAATCTGACCGGAGTCAGTATCTTCGAAATAGACGCGGACCTGCATGTGATGGCCGCCGTCGCGAATTTCGCCATCAAGAGAAGCTGTCACAGTGCGGTTCCCTTACTGCCCCTTCTGGGACGAATTGTCTTTGCACAGAGGCGCGTTCCGCAGCAAGTGCCAATGGGCTTGGTGCGTGCAGGTGGAGGCTGCCCGGCGCAAGGACGGTCGGAGACCGGTTGCTTTGCGAGAAGCCGGCACCCCCCTATCCAGATTTCGGGCAAGTCCCGCACGCACGGCTGGTTTGCAGAGCTCTTATCGCTGCTCAGCAATCCCCGAGGACCGAGGTCGCCCCACTGGCAAGCGCCTTGATCTCCGCGTACATCTCCGCTTCGCAGGCCAAAGTCGGGATTGCCCGGCAGTGCGGATTGTTCAGCAAGCAGTCCTATTCCGCGAATCCTACCATTCATAGCAGTTGTTAAACTCCGGCCGGTCAGCCATCGCGGCTGGATATTCCAGGTGAGATGGTCATGGAGATCGATGAAACCGGGCAGAATGATCCACGGTACCTTGACCGAAGAGTCGGCCACGCCGATGCTCTGCGCCCGAGTTCGTCGCTCGGTACGACACGCACCGCGCCTGGCAAGTCCGCGCCGAGCGCTGCCAATAGATCGAAGTCGCTCCGTGGCCACCGCGCCGCAAGAAAGCGACGAGTTCATTTGCATATCCGTCACGTGCCGGGACGCTGCCTTCATGAGCCGAGCGATTCGGTCGTAAGGTGGCCGTTGGAGCAGATGTTCGAGTTCGGCACGAGAGCCCGCCAACGTCATTCAACATTCCGCGTTGTCGTGTTCAGCCGTGTCCGGCTGAAGACGTTAATGTCCGGGACCAGACACTGAGGCGCGAGTATTCCGTCAGTGGACACGAAGCACATGGTTTTGCCCTCTTCAAGCCAGGCTCGCAAATGTCTTTAGTGGCACGTGTATTGCTGGGACACCGTAAATGGATCCGCACGACCATGACGATCTCGCATTCGCCGGCCCAGGAGTTCAAATGAAACTTGCTCGACTCAATGCCTTGGACCTGCGCTATTGAGTGCGGTCCCGCCTAAGGCTTTGCCGCGTCCGTCGCGGATGCCGCTGTCGTTCTTCGCGTCGGGTAACTGTCAAGACCACCAGACACGACTAGCATTGAGCGCGCTTACTCCCGAGAAAATCCGAACCAGTGTGACACGGTTGGGCAGCTCTGTGTCGAATGCATGCAGCGGCATGCGAATGTTGGCGTCGGACCGGGAGGAAACCAAATCAAGCTTGGTCTCGAGCAATGGCCGCTTCCTGTCGAAGAGGGGAGCGGACAGTAGTTGTTCAATGGCACGCTGGAGCAGATCGAGCTCGGCGCCCGACCCGGCGCGGGTCACACTCGAAGGTGGAGCACCATTTTCTCCAGCAGTATTCGCACTCCCCGCGCCTGAAGTCTTTCCTCGGTGCCGTTTCGCAACGCCCGAAGGACATTCGGCCTCGGCCACGGCATTTGTCTTCCTCGCCGAACCATAATCATCCCGCGTGTCCCCGAGCGGATGGCGACACTCGGCCTGCTCTACGGTGGTTGCCTCGAGTAGGAGCCGACAAATCCGCGTCTGATCGAAATGCACGACTTCAGTAACGAGCCCGAGCTTAAGAGCGCGATGTGACACGAGCAACGAAGCTGCCATCGGGCCTTGCCTTCACAAGAAAGCTAGAGGAGTTTAAAAAAATGCGTGCGCCGTCCTATTCCGAGGCTTTGGAATTCGCGATCGACCGCTCGTACGACATTAACCTTGACATGTTGAGGTCACGGAATTTGCACCTTGACATGCACAACGATTATCTTGTCGGCACATATCCGCCTCTCAAGGCAATGGGCGACCTGAATGCCGAAAAGTTGTTGCTTCAGGTTTCGTCGTCAATTGATCTCTATTTTCACATCCCCTTCTGTGATCAGTATTGTACCTTTTGCCACTTCGCCAAGGAAATCAATCCATCTTCCGGGCGAGTGGAGCGCTATCTGGCGGCTTTAGATAAAGAGATGAGCTGGTCGGACGCAGCGCTGGGTGGCAGAGCTGTTGAGACTGCTTTTTTTGGAGGCGGCACTCCCTCGTTCTTAACCAACCGTCAACTCGAAACGCTATTTGACATGATTAGCCGGCGCCTTGACTTGTCTAAGTCGGAAGTGAGTTTCGAATTGCATCCCTCTCTTGCAAAGCAAGTGGACGCTGCAGATCGCATATCCACACTGCTTAGAGCCGGCGTAAACCGCTTCGTATTGGGCGTTCAGAGTCTAGATCCGAGCATTTTACGCATATTGAACCGCGGGCACCACGTGGACGAGGTAGTACAACTCGTAAAGTTACTGAATGAGATGGGCGTTCAGAATCTGTCGCTTGATCTCATGTATGGGTTGCCGCAGCAAACGCTCCGGAGCTGGTACGACTCACTTATCGGCTTACTGGATATGGGAATAGAGAAGTTCAATGTATTCCCATTGATGTTTAAATCTACAGACCCCGTAGCCCGCCATTTGGCTAGCGGACGATATCAATTTGCCGGGGCTAAGGAGCGCATTATCATGCATTTTATGGCCGAGCACATCCTCACGAAACTCGGCTATCGCCATGGGCCGATTTTCTATTGGAGTAAGCAGTCGCAGCCGCACTCAATTCAACAGAGCCGCAAATACGATTCCTGGAACGACAATAATCTGGTCCCGTTTGGGGTTGCCGGGTTTGGTTACATGAGCCAGTGCCAGTTCTATAACGAGGCAGATTTAGATCGCTACCTATATAGGGTTGAGGCGGGCGAGAAGCCTGTGTGGAAGGGTGTTCTCCTGTCGCAAGATGATCTCATGCGCAGAACGGTAATGTTTGCCCTGCGAAGCAGTGGGGTGTTGCTCTCCCGCTTCGAGCGGGAGTTTGGGGTGTCCATCGAGAAATGCTTTGGCCGCGAGCTTAAACTCTTGAATGAGGCAGGACTCATCTGCATTTCAAACGGCCTGCTTTCGCTAACTGCCGCCGGCACTATCAATTCGGGCGCCGTATCGCTGCTATTTTTCTCGAACAATATACTCGAGCGGGTCGCGTACAACGACAGTAGGATAATAGACAAACGAACTGATCTGCTCGAAAAGCACGATTACTCACCGGCCGCACGATACGGGTCAAGTGCCGAAATGCAAGTTGCGTTTCGATGAAGTCGCGTGCGCGCTCATTTATGGTCGCTCCTTTTTCCGTTTCCACCCCGCAAGGGTCGCCCTGCCAGGCCGAGGACATATTTTCGCATCTGTCCGATAGCATTGATCGCCGGCAGCGAGAACGCCCGCTTGGGCTTGTCAGCAATTTCGTCGCCGATCAACTGCCGCACTGCATTGCGGAGATCAAATGCAGTGAACGACCAAATGAAGCGGTTAAGGCTCTTGGGCGTAATATCAACGCGATGATTGCGGAGACGGACTACGAAGCGCAGCTGCTAAGTCTGCCGCAGTCGGACTTTGAGATCGCTAAGACAGACATCCAATACCTCGTAAATTGTGCTTATCAGATGTCTGCGTTTGCCGGCCTTCATCCCGTGGATGCCGAGCTGACGGTGGGAGAGGTACTGATCCGCCTTGCGCGCTCGGCTTGTCAACGGCGGCCTGGCATTGAGGTCCTCTCCTATGACGATATGATCCTTACGAATCCGTTGCAGAACGATCCACGCGTATACTGCCTCGGCGCGGCCGGCGTCGAGGAGCGAGATTTTTGCTTGGGGCACCAGATGATCGAGAGCGAATTGCAGTCAGCAATGGACGCTCTGCTCAAGTTGCGTGATGTGGCCGACGTGGATGCGGGGCAATGTCTTGTGACATGCCTGGAGCGCCTTGAGTCAGCAAACAATGTTCTGACGCGCTTTTATGAACATATGTCGCCGGACTTATTTGGCCAATTTCGTGTGTTTTACGGTAAGAATCCTTATAAGAATACGCTTGGTCCAAGCGGCCGCTTCTCGGCCCGTATCGTGGCGGTCTCGGTGCTACTGGTCGGTGAAGAACTCTTCCACCAGAAACCGCAATTTTATAGGGATCTGTATCGGCTGTCCGAATATTATCCGCAGAGATGCATTCACGAGGTATTCCGCTGGCTGTCGCCAGGCAAAGGGAGTGCACCGCTCAAGCCAGGTTGGCTAAAGGGGAAAGCGGACTTTCCCAGGGTTGCGACCATTTCGCCAGTCGTGGAGCGTCACGGCCGCGAAATCGGAACGCTGCGCACGTCCTGTGTTTGTGCACTGGATCGGTTTACCCGGATGCACCGTAGTACGGCCTTAAAATATACGGTTGAGCCGGGTCGTCCGGTTGTCGGAGTTGAGGTATCGGAGAGTGTTGAGGCTGTCCTTTCTCAGCGGCTGTTGACAGAGGCGCGCCCGTAAGCCGACGGTGGTCTCTGCGTGGCTGAAAAACAGAGGCGCAGGCGTCCGCCACCGGTCGAGAGGTAATAGTCGATGTCTCAAGACGAACTGATCCTTCGTCGGTTCGAGTCCGGGGATAGAGATGATGCATGGCATCTGCACAGAAGCGCATCGCAGGATATTGGTGTGTGTGGCCCGGAAGGGGCTTGGGAGGATGATTTACGCAATATCGGGGAAGTATACATCGCCTCGGGCGGTGACTTCGTAGTTGCGCATATTGGTCCCCGTTTCGCTGCCATGGGTGGGCTGAAACCTTTTGATGATGATGTCGCAGAACTAAAACGTATGCGGGTCGACCCCGTCTTTCAGCGACGAGGGTTTGGAAGGAGGGTTCTTCGTGAATTGGAGTCGCGAGCTGTTGCTCTCGGTTTCAAGTGGATAATGCTCGATACAACAACGATCCAAGTAGGGGCCCAAAGACTTTATGAGAGCGCTGGCTATGTTCGCCGCAGGGAAGGGATGCTGCACGGATATGCAGTGATCTTCTACGAGAAGCGGCTCATTTGGCCAGGATGACCCCCGCTGAGCAAATGAGGTTGTGAGACCGGATAATCCAGTGAAGCTCTACGGACGCGCAACGAGCACAACTTCAATCACTTGCCCCCTGACTAGCCCAAATGCCCAATCTCGCTCCTTGGGAATGACGTCGAATGCGCTCAGATAAAACCGTATCATCCGCGAGGACTTTCTCATTGAGTCTCGCGAGATCTGCCATCGGAATCGAATCGTGTCACTGTAGCTGACAAGGACGTGAAGGTTTCGCGACCGATAGGCCTCGAACGCACGCACAAACTCACGTCTGGCCGAGCCAGCGTTGCATTCAAAACGAAAGCTGATACGGTGCGCCAGCGGCGGATAGGCGAAGACGCTCTGGGGTGTCGTGGGCTCGCGACGTGAGCCTTGCCAGCCGGCATACAAATCCACCTCGATTCAACCGCAACATTCTGTTGCGTATGGAATCCAAAAGTCCGCTCTTGGCGCGGTGCTGGGTGGTGGATGCACGGGCGCGTCCAATTGTCAAACGCCATCCGGAACTGCCTCCTTTGCGTCATGAAGAACTGCCCCCACCCTCGGTTTCATGATGTCGTTTGATGGTTGTTTCCGCCGGTGACGGGACGGAGGGAGGCGGAGCCGACCGGAGGGCCGTCACCGGCGGTCGGCGTTTTGATGAGGCCGCTCCTGCGCTTGGCGCGGAGCCGGTAGCTGTCGCCGCGGATCGTCAGCACATGGCTGTGGTGCAGGAGCCGGTCGAGGATCGCGGTGGCGACCACGGGATCGGCGAACACTGTGCCCCATTCGGCAACGCTGCGGTTGGACGTGATCAGCATGGCGCCGGTTTCGTAGCGCCGGCTGACCAGTTGGAAGAACAGATGCGCCGCGTCAGGTTCAAGTGGCAAGTAGCCGAGCTCGTCGACGATGAGCAGCTTTGGCTTCGACAGCGCGAGCAGTTTCTCGTCCAGGCGTCGCTCGCCGTGGGCCTTGGCAAGACCTGCGACCAGCGTCGTCGCCGTGGTGAACTGCACCGTGTACCCGGCCAGGATAGCCTCTCGCCCCAGCGCGATCGACAAGTGCGTCTTGCCGACGCCGGGCGGCCCGAGCAGCAGCACATTCTCGCCGTTGGCGATCCAACGTGACGCGGCAAGATCGCGGATCTGCTTTGGATCAATCGAGGGCTGCGCCTCGAAGTCGAAGCCTGCGAGCTCCTTTACGGCCGGGAAGTGTGCAAGCTTCAGCGCCATCTCGATGCGACGATGATCCTTGCGCGCGATCTCACGTTCGCACAGCAAGATCAGCGTCTCACGCGCCGACAGGTTCGCGCGCGCCGCCTCGTCGAGCAGGCTGTCGAGCTGATCGCGGATCCCGGAGAGCTGCAATCGCGCCAGCATGGCATCTAGCGGATCAGTCGGTGCTTCGGTTGCCTTCTTTGCGCGCGTCATCAGAAGCTTCCCCCGATCACGGCTTCGTATTCGGCAAGCGGACGCAACAATGAATGCGGGGGAGACGAGTCCTGCACCGCCGCTGCAATCTCCGGGCGGCGGACCGCGCCATTGCGCCCGGCAACACCATCGAGATGGATCGGATCGACGATCCGCAGCCGGCGCCCCTTCGATTGCTCGTGAACCGCGACCTGGTGCACGCCATGG
The DNA here is from genome assembly GCF_023101005.1 of Bradyrhizobium sp. 187. Lineage (NCBI taxonomy): Bacteria > Pseudomonadati > Pseudomonadota > Alphaproteobacteria > Hyphomicrobiales > Nitrobacteraceae > Bradyrhizobium > Bradyrhizobium sp. 187. Next base: position 170,354 of record NZ_CP064694.1, on the reverse strand, counting down.
CGGATCCGCACCTCGCCCGCCGCGACGGTCACCGCGACCCGCTCACCAATAAGGCGCCACGGTACCGAGTAACTGTTGGTATCGATCTCGATGGCACAATCATTGCCGACGAGCCGGGTTAACTCGCGCAATGATCCGAACGAGGACCGCCTGCCGAGCGGTTTTAACCGGTGGGCCTCGTCTCGTGCGAAGCGGATGATCGGTGCTTCACCGGTCGTGCCGTGGATACGGACGTTCGCAACCTCTCGCTCCCACCTGGCGAGATGGGCCTCAAACGCTTCCCAACTTGCAAAGGAGTGACCTGCGATCGCGTTCTTCTTCACATAGCCGACGCCATTCTCCGTCTTGCCCTTTGTGCGTGCCCGATATGGTGCGCACGCGCGAGGACGGAAGCCCCAGTGCTTCGAGAAGGCAATCAGCCTGTCGTTGAACTGAACCGACCGGCTCACCGCGTCGTGGCGCACCACAAGTGCGCGTGGGTTATCCATCAGCACTTCCTCGGGTACACCGCTGAAGGTGGTGAATGTGCTCTCGAGCCCGGCAAACCAGTGTTCTTGCTTTTCAGCCCGGAACGCTCGCACGTGGAGCCGTCGCGAATGTCCGAGCGTCGCCACGAACACGAATGCCTTGACCTTCGTTCCGCCGATCTCGACCAGACGCTCCCCGAAGTCGATTTGCAGCTGGCGACCCGGAGGTGTCTCGAACCGCGTCGTCGCAAGCGCCTCCGCCTTCAGCGCCTGCCGATAAGGCTGCACCGCGCGCTGCAGCGTTCGCCGGCTGACTGTCACGCCTTTCTCATTCAATAGATCCTGGCGCACCACGTCCGCATTGCCACGATGGCGAATGAACCTCTCGCGCAGCCAGCCATCAAGGCCATGGAGCCGTTGCGGCCTCTCGGGCGACTTAAACGGCTTTACCCCGCCCGCCGCCACATAGTCAGGGGGCCGTTTTGATGATCCCCCCGGAAAAGGCGGTGCGATTCGAGATCATTCGGACGGCCGCCTAAGTCCACTTAAATCCCGTCGCGCGTCATCTTTGGCCGTCCGCCGCTAGCTTGCGCAGGTTTCCTCCATCGGACGCTCAGACCTGTCCCGGCCGGCCCTACCCGGCCGCTCCCCCCGTCAAAGTACGGGCGCAAATCGAGTTAGACGTGGAAAACGGCGCCGGGAGCATGCCCGGTCGGCGGCGGCGCGTGCAACATCGAGCGGAATCAGCAGCTCAGGTCGGTTACAGGCGAAATTCGTGCGAAGAGTGATCTTGCCCGCGACCTCGAAAGCCTGATCTCCTCCGGCACAGGGGCCCAGGACCCGATCCGGCTCGTGACTGAGTCCGCCACGGCTTTTATTCAATGGCGGACGAATGGAGAACAGCGTCGGCGAACAGGCGATTTGAGAGGTCGTCCGCGAGGACAACTACGTTTGGATACTTCAGAAGCGACCGATGGTCGCCAGGAAGAGGCGGCGCTTCAATGACGCTATCGAAGACAGCGCGCCATGAAGTTGCTGTGTTGGCGGAGTTCTGATTGTAAGAGACGCCGAGCGCCGAAACCTTCTTGGGTACGTAGAGTCTGCCCGCGCGAATATGGCGAACGAACACTTGGAAGATTTCCTCAAGCGCGGGTGCACCAATTTTCCATGCACCCGAGAGGGCGAGAGCAAGCGCTGCGAAGTCAGCTGGCCGAATTTCGGTCGTTGCACCGTGTTGAGGCGACAATCCACCCTCCTCCGCAAGGAATATAAGGAATTCAGACCATTCCTGGTCCATGGAGAGACTGAGAGGCGCTTCTAGGACCGACGGATAGGCACTATCGATCATAGCCACAAAATCGACCCTCACGTGTGCGGAAATAAGTACCCCAGCGACGGCGTGGGCGAGCACACCACCAAAAGACCATCCGGCGAGCGTACAAGCCATGTCCGGTAGCACTGGAAGAATGGCCCGAGCATAGACTTCAGCTATCTCGTCAATCGAACGCACCCTCGCGAGTTCGTGACCGAAGTTTAGGGCATGAATACCATAGATGTTTTGCGTAGGTGGCAACGCCCGCACGAGGTCATCATAGATGCTCAGGCCTCCGCCACGCGCGTGACAGAGGATAAGCGGCCGACTCTTGGCGACTCGAAGAGAAATGAGTTGGCCCGCAGATTTTCGACCGTCCTTTGATCGCGAGCGCACTTTCTCGGCGCACTGGTCGAGGCGGGGACTCGCGATATGCGCGGAAAGTTCGAGGGTAAGACCCCGCCGCCGGAGTTGCTCAAGCACTTGCAGTGCCAGCAGTGAGTGCCCGCCCAGTTCGAAGAAGTTGTCGTGCCGGCCGACACGTTCCAGGCCCAGAAGCTCGGCCCAGATCTGCGCCAGCGCGATCTCGATCTCGCCCCGCGGCGCCTCATAGGCTGCCCGCGCATACGCATCATCCTCTGGCGGGGGCAGCGCCTTGCGGTCCAGCTTGCCGTTCGGCGTCAACGGCAGCGCCGCAAGCCGCACAAACGCGCTCGGCACCATGTACTCGGGCAGCCGCGCACCAAGATGGGTGCGCAACGTGCCGGCAAGTTCAGTCCCCTCGGCTTCGCCGGCATGCTCCGCAGCCGTAACCACATAGGCGACCAGACGCTTCTCGCCGCTGCGATCCTCGCACGCAACCACCGCCGCGTCGCGCACCGACGCGTGCTCAACCAGCCGCGCCGCGATCTCGCCAGGCTCGATCCGGAAGCCGCGGATCTTCATCTGGTCGTCGATGCGGCCCAGAAACTCCAGATTGCCGTCCGGCAGGTACCGCGCGAGATCCCCGGTCCGGTACATCCGTGCGCCGACCTCACCACTGAACGGATCGGCCAAGAACCTCTCCGCCGTCAGTTCGGGCCGGTTCAGATAGCCACGCGCGACCCCCGCCCCGCCAATGTAGAGCTCTCCCACCGCTCCCAACGGAACGGGCGCGCCATGGCCATCGAGCAGATACACACGCGTGTTCGCAATCGGACGGCCGATGGGGAGCCGCTGCAATGTCTCATCAATCGCGGTAATCTCGCAGACTGTCGCAAAAGTCGTCGTCTCGGTCGGACCGTAGCAATGCAGGAGATGTTGCGGTCGGCTCTGGCTCAAAATCCGTGCGACTGCCGCCACATCAACCGCATCACCGCCAACCAATAGCAACCGCAAACTCACCGGCACCGGGCCCAAATCAGCAGCGCTCTGGTTGAACAACCCGGCCGTCAAATGCAGGACGCTAATGCGGTGCTGCTGAACCAGGCCGCGCAGCACCCCTGGTTGCAGCGCATCAGTGTATGGAATCACGATCAGGCTAGAGCCGTGTAGCAGCGGTGCCCAGACTTCCAGTGTACTGATATCAAACGCGGGGTTGCCCACCCACGCCACACGATCACTCGCATTGAACTGCGCATATCCGTTGTTGATGACCAGTCGGTTTACGGCACGATGAGGAACAACAACCCCCTTCGGAAGGCCGGTCGAGCCGGAGGTGTACATGACGTAGGCGGCAGCCTCGGCGGTCAATGCCAAGCCAGGATCGGTGCTAAGGCCTGCTCCAGTCATGAGCGGCTCAATAGGCAGAACAGGAATCGTCACCTCGACCAGATCATCATCACTGTTGGTGAGCACCAGGCGCGCAGCACAGTCGGCCATCATCCAGCTCTGTCGCGCTGGTGGAAGACTGCGATCGATCGGCACATAAACTCCGCCCGCCTTCAGGATCGCCAGCTGTGCCACCACCAGGACGACGGAGCGATCCAGCATTGTCGCAAGGCGATCCCCGGGCGTGACCCCGAGTGCGATCAGATGATGCGCCAGGCGGTTGGCCCGCGCATTGAGTTCGCCATAGCTCAAGCGTTCGTCCGCACAGACCACCGCCACCGCATCCGGCGTCTTGGCGACCTGCGCCTCGAACAGCTCATGGATGCACCGCTCTGACGGATACGACGCCGCCGTGCGGTTCAGTTCCTCCAGCAGGTACGCCCGCTCGTCAGCCCGGAGGATGTCCAGCTCTCGGACCGGCTTGTTGGGGGCATGCTCCAGCGCCTCAGCCAGTTGCTCAAGCGCCCGCTGCATGTAGCCGCAGACCCGGTCCGCAGATATGGGCGCCGCCACCTGCGCCGTCAGGCCGAGCGCCTCGCCAAAATCCTCCACCGACAAGGTCAGCGGATAGTTGGTGCGTTCTTCCGCACCCAACCATTCCACGCCGGATAGCACATCGTCCGGTCCGGAGCTTGGCGCTGGCGTGTTATGACGGTAGTTCAACAGTGCGCTGAACAGCGGCGCCGGCGCCGCAACGCTGCTGCAGCGTTGCGCCAAGGCCAGCGAGGCATGCTCGTGCGCCAGCAGCTCGGCCAGCCGGCGATGCGTGATCTGGACACTCGCCTCGACCCCGGTGCCATCCAGATCAAGCCGCAGCGGCAGGGTATTGATGAACAGGCCCATGCCGCGGTCGGCGCCGGCGCCTCCATGCATGCGGCCGAACAGCACCGTGCCGAACACCACCTGCTCACGCCCGCTGCTGCGCGCCACCACCTGCCCCCAGGCCAGATGGCACAGGCTCGCCAGGCTCACCCCGAGCCGCCGCGCCTGCACTCGCAGCCGCTCGTTGAGCTCGCGCGGCAGCATCCGCCGCGCCGCGCCGGCTCCACTGCCGTCGCCGCGCACCTCGCTCAGCCCAAACGGCAGCGTCGGCTCATCGATGTCTGCCAGCAGTCTCCGGAAGAACTGCTCATGCTCTTGCGCTCCAACTCCCAGTCGTGCCTGCGCCACCAGATTGCGGAACGGCTGTGGTGCTGCCAGCGCGTGATCGCGACCGCCGAGCACGGCCCGAACCTCGGCATGCATCACTTCCAGCGTGGAATGATCCCCGATCAGATGGTGCAGCAGCTCCAGGAGCAGCCAGCGCGCACTGCCGGGCTCGCGCGCAATCACAAACCGCAACAAGGGCGCCCGGCCAAGATCGATCCGGTGCTGACGCGGATCAAACTGTTGCCTGAGCTGCTCAGCACCATCAGATCCATCCAGCGCGACCTCGGTGACCTCGAGTGGTGTTCGCCGCCAAACCACCTGGGCCGGGCTCGACAGGCCCTCCCAGACAAACGACGTTCTTAAGATATCGTGCCGGTCCACCACCCGCTGGACCGCGGCAAGGTAGCGCTCCAACAGAGCCCGGTCGGCAAATGCCATCTGCGAGACCAGCAGGTATGGATCGCCTCGCCTCGCCAACAGATGATGGAACAGGATGCCGTCCTGCAGCGGCGACAGGGCATAAATGTCCTGGATGTTGCCGAGACCGCCAGGCACCGTGGCGACAATCCGGTCGATCTCCGGCTGCGCCAGCTCGATGAGCGGCAGCAGCTCTGGTGTAATCGCTGCACTCTGCTCCGTGATCAGGTTGGCGGGGATCGCCACCTCATGATGGCTGCCCAGGCTTGCGGCAAGATCGGCCAGCACCGGCTTGGCAAACAGGGTGCGCACCTCGACCCCAAGCGACAGCCGCCGCAAACGCTCCATCAGTTGAACCGCCAGCAGTGAGTGCCCGCCCAGCTCGAAGAAGTTGTCGTGCCGGCCGACACGTTCCAGGCCCAGAAGCTCGGCCCAGATCTGCGCCAGCGCGATCTCGATCTCGCCCCGCGGCGCCTCATAGGCTGCCCGCGCATACGCATCATCCTCTGGCGGGGGCAGCGCCTTGCGGTCCAGCTTGCCGTTCGGCGTCAACGGCAGCGCCGCAAGCCGCACAAACGCGCTCGGCACCATGTACTCGGGCAGCCGCGCACCAAGATGGGTGCGCAACGTGCCGGCAAGTTCAGTCCCCTCGGCTTCGCCGGCATGCTCCGCAGCCGTAACCACATAGGCGACCAGACGCTTCTCGCCGCTGCGATCCTCGCACGCAACCACCGCCGCGTCGCGCACCGACGCGTGCTCAACCAGCCGCGCCGCGATCTCGCCAGGCTCGATCCGGAAGCCGCGGATCTTCATCTGGTCGTCGATGCGGCCCAGAAACTCCAGATTGCCGTCCGGCAGGTACCGCGCGAGATCCCCGGTCCGGTACATCCGTGCGCCGACCTCACCACTGAACGGATCGGCCAAGAACCTCTCCGCCGTCAGTTCGGGCCGGTTCAGATAGCCACGCGCGACCCCCGCCCCGCCAATGTAGAGCTCTCCCACCGCTCCCAACGGAACGGGCGCGCCATGGCCATCGAGCAGATACACACGCGTGTTCGCAATCGGTCGGCCGATCGGGACAACTGACCTATTAAATCCAGCGGAATAATGCCAAGCAGCCGCGTCAATCGTCGCCTCAGTTGGTCCATAGAGATTGACAAGCGGCTGAGATGTCAATTGCAACCATCTGCTCGCTAATTCTTTTCTAAGAAGCTCTCCACCACAGAATGTGAAACGCAAAGAACCGATATACTTTTGCTCAACGTCGGTAAGCGCAAGCAATGCTGCAAGAAGCGACGGGACCAATTGCAGAACAGTGACACCATACTTATCCAGTAGCTCTAAAAGTTTTCGAACATCTAATTGCAGGTCGCGAGGAAGAAGAATTGAACGCGCCCCAATCGACAAGGCTGTCCATAGCTCCCATACGGCGGCATCAAACGCGGGGGAGGTTCGCTGCAAGAAAACGTCGTGGGTAGTGAAATGGAATTTATCCGCCTGCCAAATCGTGTGGTTGACCAAGCTTCGATGCTCGACCATGACGCCCTTTGGAGTGCCGGTAGATCCCGAGGTGTAGATCACATAGGCGAGATGGCGCGAGGTCAGGCCAAGCGCACGCGGGTCGGGATCCGAGGCCGGCAGCTTCGCCCAGGCCGATGTCGCCGTCTCGAGATCGACCACCGTCAGATCGGCCAGCGCATCGGCGCCCAGCGCGGATCGTCCCGCAGCATCGGCCAGCAACAGTTGCGGCTGCGCATCCTCAAGAACCTGCTTGAGCCGTGCGCACGGATAGGCCGGATCCAACGGCAGATAGGCGCCACCCGCCTTGAGGATTGCAAGCAGCCCCACCACCATCGCCACGCCGCGCTCAAGGCAGATCGCCACAGGCTGGTCCGGCTTCACCCCGAGCCCGATCAGATGATGCGCCAGCCGGTTCGCCCGCGCATTGAGCTCGCCATAGCTCAAGCGCTCGTCCTCATGGACCACCGCCACCGCGTCCGGCGCCTTGGCTACCTGTGCCTCGAACAGCTCGTGGATGCACCGATCCGACGGATAGGCCGTCGCCGTCCGGTTCAGCTCCTCTAGCAAGTACACCCGTTCGTCGAACGGCAACAGTCCAATCCGTTGCACCGGCCGATGCGCATCGGCAGCCACCTCAAACAAAAGGCTTTGCAGATGCTGCGTGATGCGGTCGATCTGGTCGGCCACCAAGCGACTTGCATCAAAGTGCAATCGAAAGCGCCCGTCTAGAGCACAAACCTCAAACGTCAATAAATCACCGGATAGGATTGCCTCTGAACTCAGGCTAACACCGGTAGCAGAACAGCTATTTGCCACAACCGTGATGCCAATCGGCCATGGTCTGCGCGATCGTAGCAGCTCAATACCCCCCAACGACGGACAACGTGCGATAAGATCCCGCGCAAAGCTATCGTACTCCCTCAGCTGAGCGCACTCGGCCGCCACCACTTTGCGCACCGCAGCAAAACCATGACCGAGGTCAATGGTAATTTCCATTGGCACGACAGAAGCGACAAGCGCGTCTATGATCTTCAACCCGGCTCGCGAACTTTTCGGTGCGGGAGTCCATCCCAACTGAAGCTCTGATTGGCCGGTGACGCGGGCGAGATAGATGAGCCACGCGCTTATCAGGTATTCCGCACGATCGGTCGGCGACAGCTCGGCCAAACCACTTGGAACGAACCACGAGCTCGACTGCCATTTGTAGCGAGCTCCAGCTTCTCGAGACGACAAAAAAGGAAACTGCAATGTCTTGAACCGCTCAAACCGCTGTCGCCAAAAACGCTCTTGAGGCGCCAACATTTCGTGGGCGACAGTTATGCTCCGCGCCTGATCATCGCTTAAAACTGGCAGACAATCCCCCACATCCAGATCGAAATCCCTCGCAAGCACACGCGCGTCCAACGCGTTACCATCCGCGCTGCCAAACGAGACATCAACATCCTCCGTATCTGTTGCCACACGCCAGTGGCTGGGGTGGATTTCGACTAACGTACCTGCCGGACAACCCGTGCGTCGAGCCGACACCTCCAAGCTCCTAACTACGACAACGTCGTCGCCTACCAGAGCCTTGGACAGACATAGCGGATTTGAATGATACGGCCCAAAGTCTAAGGCTCGCATCATCGCTGACAAATTTTCCGCAGCACGATTCCACCGCATGCAGCCTGCCGCATCTGGTGGTCGAGACCTCGGAAAATCGCTTCTCTCCACTACCGCCTGAGGACGAACACTGAGCTCTCCGTTCGCCAAGCCAGTTAAGAGCTCGCGGAAGCCCACGATGGCGGCTTGATCACATTTACGGTTGAGAGTTAGCGCAGTATCGTTGGGCGCGATCGATACCTGACGTTCAATCACCAGGTCATCGGTATTCACACCATGATCGATCCGATGCCAGCTAATTGCGTATTCGACCTCTTGCGCCAGCAGCGCCCAGGACGTGGCATGAGTTCCTGCATATCGTGGCAGCGGGCCGTCGTGGTAGTTGAAGGCGCCTTTGTGGACACGACGAAACACATCCGCTGGCAATTTGAATGGATTGCCGACAAGAAAAATCAACTCGACCGATTCGGCATTCAGTAAGGCGGAGAGCTCTTCAACACTCGCTGCGCGCAAGATATTGGCGCGTGCAGCCCAATCGCCGAATATGACATCGGCACACAGCACCCCTCGGATGACATGGCCCATCTCCATTGCTAGCTGAGCGCACCTGATAGCTAGCGTCCCACTGCCAACAAAGACGCTAGACGAGGTTGATGGGGCTGCAGATTGCTGTCTATCACAATCGCCTATTTCGCAACTCGATGAGACTGGCACAAATCCCTCCTAACGTGCGCCGTGCCCATAACAAGCAATCCGCGAGCCGCGAACGAGGCAAACTTGTCTTCAACGGTCACGCGGTCGATCACTTCAGAACAATCCCCCCGGGACTCAGGATCTCGCGCCAATTGACTATTTACGTACTGTGGCGCGTAACCCGATCGAGCGTCTGGTGCTGCGTCTGAATACCGCCATAGGTGCGCGGCGGCGTCCACCAAAGGAAAGCGATCGACTATCTTCACCCCCGGGCCCCTCCGTCGCGCAGCCTCAGCAATTTCTGCTCCAGGCGCCGCGCTACATAGTGACCCAAACCTGTCACACTGGTTCGGATTTGCTCGGGAGTAACCGCGCTAAAAGCTAATCGTATCCTGCAGTCTTGAGAGTTATCCAACGCGAAGAAGCTCAACGGCGTAACGATGACATGGTCACGCCTTGCACACTCGTCTGCGCAGTCCGCGCCAAATCTGAAAGGAAGATCAAGAGTTAGAAAGAAGCCACCGGAGGGACGGCTCCATCGAATTTGATCAGAGAAAGGCGAAAATACACTGTCCAGCTCACACAACATAATGTCGCGATTTTCACGGTACCAATCCAGAGCCGGTCGTATCCAATCGCCTAAACGTCCTCCGTTTTGAATCAAGAGCCCCGCGACGATCGCTTGGGCAATTTGGCTCGTATTGACGGTAACGAAGCTCTTGCGCTGGACCAGATCTTCCCAAAGCGACCGACGAGCAGCAGCGTCTCCAAACATCGTGTCGGGCAGGCTTGCAGCTCCGACGCGAAGAGCTGGGCTTATTGTCTTCGAGAATGTGGAAAGGTAAATAACACTTCCGACCTCATCCAAAGCGGCCATCGGGGGTACCGGATCGCCGTCATACCGAAACAGCCCATATGCGTTGTCCTCTAAAACGACGAGCCGGTGTCTGGCGCACACTTGGAGGATGTTGCGTCGCTCGTCTGCATCGAGAACACGTCCGGTCGGATTGTCAAAATCGGGGATAAGATATATTGCCCGGCCTGTTGACTTTTCTGGCGCAATTGCAGCACGGCGAGCTCGATCGCGTCAGCAAGGCAGGGTTCTGAATTGGACAACGCCGCGGCAGCGACTCCTGTAGCCTTGGCTGCACCGATCGCACCGATATAGGTGGGATTGCAGACCAGCAGCACATCCGACGGCTCCGGACAGAGCGCCGGCAGGCAGAGGGCGACTGCTTCCTGGCATCCTGAGGTGATCAGTACGCGGTCCGCGCTCGCCGGAACCCCCTCATCGCATTGCACCTGTTGCGCAACGAGCTCGTTGATGATGCCGGCCGTTCGTCCATACTGCAGCAAGTGAGCCCATCCGTGGGCGCCCCCGTGACCACCAACTGAATCGTTTTGATACACGTTCACCGCGTTCAACAAAACCTGGGGATTGAGCCTATCGAAGAACCGGTCACTCGGTCTGCCTGACGCTAGCGAGACAGCTGACGGAAACAGACTGGAGACTTCGTTCAGGAAGTTCATTACTGATTTTTGCGACCTGACATTCATCCTGGAGCCTTGGAAAAGCGTGGAAGGATAAAATCACACCGGTGTCCGACATGACTCATCGAGGTGTACACGTCCTATTGCTCAATATTTTCCAGACTGCTCAAGTTGGTCGAAAAGCTGCTGGACATTCGATTCGAGAAAGCCAGTCTCTCCGCCTCGATGAATGATTTCGAAGCTAAGCCCCGTTTCAATGGACCGACTTGAGAAGGCCTGCGTCAATCCAGGACCTCGAATCACACTCGTATCGAATCCCAAGCCACGAGATTTTAGAGCCTCTACAGCAGCATCGACGTCATCGACCTCAAGAGCGATATGAGCAACTCCAACGCCGTGATGGCGCACGAGCTCTGAGACCTGAGACGTCGGTTCAGTGCCCTGGCACAGAACAAACCTGATTCCTCGGGTCTCAAGCTCGGCAGATAGCATGCCGGTCGCTCGACCCTTGATGTGAAACCGGCATTTCAATTCAAAGCCCAGCACGTCCCGAAAGAACTCAATAGAGGCTTCAAGGTCGAGCACAGCAATCGCAATATGATCGATCCCGCGAAATTGTGACAGCGAACTCGCGCTTGTTCGGTTGCCATCTATAACGGCACCCTGTTTGGCCTTACCATCGGTGGTCTTGGGCATAACATCCTCGCTCTCACTCGCAGAATTTGAACAGCGAAGCGACCCATCGCGAACGACGCTGCTACCAACAGATCAGTTCCGTTCTAAGATCAAGATCCCTCACCATCCTTTGGTCGAGTTCCGACAACTCAGCCTTATACCTGGCCACATCCAATTGAGCGCGAAGGAGCTTCGCTTTGAGCTCTTCTCGTAGCCTTAGGGCTTCTCGGAATTCCGGCGACTCCAGCATAAGTAAAGAGCACATGTACTAACCAGTGAAATGAAGGCAGCCGACCAGCGCGGTCTTTCGAGACCGCGCGGGGCAGAAGGTCGACTGTCGGACCGCCTCATCCGGCTCATCGCAAAACCTACATTACATCCGGACTTGGCGTCGCTGCCGCCCTCCAAAATCCGCAGCAACCAACGGCTCTGCCCCGCGTCCCTAGCAATCAGTGTGCCGCAAAACGGGTGGTGCGAGTGTTGCTTAAAGAATGGCAAAAACCTCGTGCTTCGCACTGAGGCGGCGGGCTACGCGCCAGCCTTACTGTCGGACGTCCTACATGCACGTCTTCAACCGGACACGGCTCATCACAACGACACGGACCGTCAGTGAAGAGATCACCTCTGGTGCCGTTGGAACGTGTTCCCGCAACCATGATTGAAATGGACCCCGATTTTAGGACCAGAGGCTTAGTTGGAAAAGGGCCGCTCCGTTTGATAGACGGAGGGCATGATGACGAAAAGACACGACGGAAGATCGACGCGGCGTTGAAGGCAAAGATCGCGCTGCAAGCCGTGCGGGAGCAGGCGACGGTGGCCGATCTGGCCAGCGCCATGAGGTTCACGCGAACCAGATCTATGCCTGGAAGAAGCAACTGCTGGACCAGGCGGCCCGAGCTTTTGACGCGGGTGTCCGGCGGGAGAGCGAGGACGTGCGCGAACGCGAGGCCACAAGATCTATCCCTATCTGCTGCGCAACATGACGATCGTGTTGAAAATCTCCGGCGTGCCGTACGTCGCCAGCGCCTCTTCCAGAGCCGCCACGCAGAACGAGACGTCCATCGTGTTCGACAACCGCCACGCCAGAACCGCACGGCTCGCCCAGTCGATGACGGCGACGAGATAGAGAAAGCCACGGCCGATGGGCAAATACGTGATGTCGGCCGCCCACACCTGGTTTGGCCGGTCCCGGCGCCGGCTTCGTCGTGTTCGGCTTCGGTCCCAGCGCCGCGATGCCCATCTTGGCGCATCAGGCGCTGCACGCGTTTGCGATTGACCTGAAGCCCCTCAGCCTTCAGCATAGTGGTCATTCGCCGCGAGCCCAGGAACGGCCAGGCGGTGAACAGCTCGTCGATCCGCTGCATCAGGGCAAGGCCGTTGTCGTTGGCCGGCCGTGGCGGCCGGTAGACCCCAGAGCGCGCGATGCCAAGCAACATGCATTGCCGGCGGATCGACAGCGCCTGGGTCGGCGCGATCGAGCATTCCTCGACGGTCCGGCGTGCTCATCTTCCGGACCTCCGTGCTAAAAAATCGCGCTCGACTGTCAGTTGTCCGATCTTGGCGTGCAGCTTCTCGATCTCCGACCAGGGCAGTCAGTTCACCAGTGCGCCTTCACCCGGCGCGTTGGCGGGCGCAGGGATCAAGATCTCCATGGATGGCCGCGGTCGTTGGATGGACAACGTCTTCATCGAGCGGCTGTGGCGGTCGCTCAAGCAATGAGGACATCGTGTGCTGTGGAAGTCAGGCTTCGGCATGAAGCCTGACGAAGCTTTGTCAGAGATGGAGGAGGGCCCTCCGAGGTCGGCCTGCAGGGGAAGACTTCAAACCAGTCCGAGCTGCGAGGGTAAAGAGCCCTGGTGGTGAGCGTTGGAAGAAAAGGCGGAGGAAACTCCGTCAGGTGAGGTCCGAGGAGACGAACGTAAGTAAACCGCTGATGACGTGTCGTAACATGTTCTATCGACGTCGAAACCGGGATCAGGATGTCTATCCCGCGAGCAAGGGTTGGGGGGGAGCCTGCTGACTGCCCAACCGTCGTCCGGCATGAAGGCGGCGTGACCTCGGATCAGGCTTTGACAAGGAACACAGGAACCTGTCGCTCCGATGTGAAGGGAGGACTCCAAGCGGCTCGTCGCCGCAAGGAGCAGAGTACCGATGCGGAGCACAGGGGCGGCATCGAACCCTCGCCTATCCAGCTGAAACTACATCAATTTTTGATCGAAGGCGTTCCAGTGTACCTGCCAGTGGACCCAGCGCTCTTGGCGTCGCTGCCGCGGTGCGACACTGTGCCGCCGTACCCAAGTCGCGTGCGTATCACGCTCTGCGAAAGAGATCATCAGCACCGTGCTGTGCGCTATCCCACGCGAAGAGGGTCGCCCGCTTCTGGCCTTCGCCGGCCTCTGGACAAATTGGACGGGCGTCCGAAAGGCAAGGGAAGGCAAAGTTACCATCGATGTGTTCGGCTTCTTGACGTGCGATCCGAACGCCGAGGTCAAGCGCGTTCATCCCGAGGCAATGCCCGTCATTCTGATGACGGAAGAGGAACGCGACATTTGGATGCGGGAACCATGGCACGAGGCGTAGCGTCCCATAAGATCGTCGCGACCAGCGAGAAGGAAGATCCCGGTCCGGAGACTTGAAGCGGAATGATCTACGACGTCGCTTCCTGGATCTGGACCGACGGCTGGCGAGAAGCGGAGTTTCCAAAGATTAGCCGCAAATAGGACACGGCATAGATGAAAGCTCCAATGCCGAAAAGCAACCACAATATGGGCTGCCAAACCGGCACGTAGGTGAGATTTCCGTCGTAACGATAGGCCGTCTTGGAAACGTCGGGGAGGCCATTCGCCGGCCAGAAATGTGCCAATACACCGACCTCCTCCTTGCAGTTTTGAGGACAGCTAAAGTTGCCGTCGATCGCAAAGTACAAACTTCTGCGCAAAAATGTTCCCTCGAGGATAGCCAAACCGAGAAGGGGCAGCGCGACGAACAGGATCAACGACCAGATCGCGACAGTGCGGGCCTTATCCGATATCAGTCGAAGATCGGATTTGGTGGCCACCTATCGAACCAGGCCCCGTCCGTATGTCGCCTCGCAAAAGCCTTCGCCCACCACAGCGACCAGACACAAAGCGTGGCGACAACGGGAACACCGAGAAGGGCAACAGCATGAGCGTTGAGCGAAGACCAGTCTAGTCCGAGGATTTCGAGAATCTTGCCCGCTCCGGACTTCGTGCCGCGCGTCAGAAGAAATAGCGCAACGGTGCCTGAAAGCGTAAGCCGCGACGCCTTGCCCCACTGTTCGCGGAGCATGTCGTCTGGGCTTTTTTTATCGGCCATGTATTCGCGCCCTTCTTGCTACAAACCCAGACGTCTGCCGAGCTTCCTTATTTCATTGTTCGGGCCTGGCCCGTGCTCGAGATCGTGTTTTGCGTTATCAAGGTTTCTTACAATGTCATTGTTCGGCCCGAGCCCATGCTCGAGATCGTGGAGCGCATTCGTAAAGGCCTTCACGATCTCGTTGTTCTTCCCGAACTCCGCGCCTCCGAACAGAACTTTCATATCCGAGTCGACCGATGGGCACGCCGCAGCGGCGCGTGATGCCGCCTTGACGCTGTCGGTCAGCGCGTGACGCTGAGCGATGATTTCTGGCGGCAGCTCTGCGGCGTCGACTGAATTCATCTCGAGCTTGGCACTCACGATGTAACCGTTTTGCGTCGCCTTTAGGAGCGCGCCTTCGACAATCGTTGTCGTCTGACGGTGAAAACAACGTGTTCGCGACCTATTTCAAGAAGTACAGGCCCAGCCTCGGAGATCATCTGTCGGCGTTGCTGCTGCAGGTCTATCTCCACTACGACCCCGCCATCGTCAAATTGCTACGCCACCGCCTACCTCTACCACGACAACGCATGGACTTTCTGTTGCTGCTCCCGGACCGCCAGCGGATCGTCATCGAGGTCGACAGCAAGCATCGTTTCTCAGAGGACGGCAAACCCTCGCTGAAGGTCTACGCCGACATGGTGTCGGCCGACCGGGAATTGCGGCTTGCCGGATATGAGGTATACCGCCTCGGTGCGAACGAAGTTGTCGGCGACGGCTCCGAGGCGAGAATTGCGGATTTCTTCGACAAGCTCTTCCGACTCCATCGAGTCGGCAGTGAGAACTGATAGTGCGAGGTTGAATTGAAGCGCCACACGCTCGCACGGGCGCTTCGTTCGTAATTCTGCGGGATCTGCGATCATGAGCGAAGGGCGGGAATTTCAGGAGATCGCTCATTGCGGTGGGCAGGTGATCTTCACCGTCGACAGAGGCGACGAGGCGGCGCGTCAGTGACGAGAAACCCCTCCCTTAGATGCACCAGAAACGCATCCTGGCAGGTCTCGTCATCCGGGCCCGCTGCGTTGCAGTTAATGATGCTCAGCGAGCTCGCCTACCTGGCCCAGCAATCAAACCGCACAATGCATGCGACAGCCACGCAGCCAACCCGATCAGCGTCCAAGAGCCCCAACCCTGCACTCGTTCTATAGCGACATGCCAAGCTTTGCGCGCCGGTCAACTACCAACGCTGGTGATTGATCGAGATGAACGATACATGGCAATTCTTGGTTAATGAACGTTAGGCTGGTTAATGAACGTTAGGCTGAGCGTCGCGTGCCAAAAGTTGGCGCTAGCGGACCTGATCGATTCCACTCGCTCATCGCCGGTAGGAATTCTGCGCACTAAGACCGCTCCAGCCATGATGACTGTGCAAGGGATTAGGCCACTCGCGGCGGGAAAGAAATATGGCAGCAAACGGGGCAGGCTCCGAGAGATCGGTGATCCTAATCGACAACTTCGACTCATTTACATTCAACATTGCCCAGATGATCGGTGAGGTGAATGGTAGAGACCCCATCGTCCTCGATAACACCGTGCCATGGAGAGAAATCCGCAAGATCCCCCATGATCGCATTATCCTCTCGCCGGGGCCGGGAAATCCTCATACTCCAAAAGATGTCGGCGCTACGATGGATGTTTTGGCCGGCAGCGCCGTTCCGGTCTTGGGAGTATGCTTGGGGCATCAATCCATCGCCCATTTTCATGGCGCATCCGTCTCCCGCGCGCCGGAGCCCCTCCACGGCCGGATCCGCACCATCACAACCTCCGGGACGGACCTGTTCCTGGGGCTGCCCCGCTCCTTCGATGTGACAAGATACCATTCGCTGGCAGTGACCGGTGAGCTTCCGGAATGTCTTAAATGCACTGCCATGAGCGAGGATGGCGTCATTATGGGACTCCGGCATCGGCACCTGCCGCACTACGGCATACAGTTTCACCCGGAATCCATCTGCTCACAATACGGACGAGAGATGTTTGCTAACTTCCTCTCCGATGTATGCGCCCCATCGGTAGGGTCCCCACTTGTGCGCCTGGAGGTGGCCTGATCATGCTGGGCATGCCCCGCCTTAGCGACTTTCCCTTCGAAACGACCAAGTATGACGCGAGAAGTTCGACGATCTCATGCAGAGCCAGCGCTGAGGATGTATTCGTGCACCTCTTCCGGGGTACACAGCCTGCTTTCTGGCTGGACAGCAGTATGCTGGTGCCCGGGCTGTCGCGTTGGTCGTTCATAGGAGGGCTTGGCGGACCGGGCAGCTATCTTGCATCCTACGATGCGTCTCGACAGGAAATCGAGATTACTCGCGACGGCGAGGCGCCCCAGCTGACCATCTCCGGATCGATTTTCAAGTTCCTCGCCGATAACCATGCCACCTGCAAGCTGCAGGATGAGGGCGACGTGCCAGATATTCCCTTTAAAGGGGGCCACGTGGGCTATTTCGGTTACGAACTGAAATCTCTCACCTGCGGCGTCAGCTCCCCACCCTCTAAATGTCCAGATGCAACCTTCATCTTCTGCACAAGATTCCTCGCCTTCGATCATGAGAATGGCAGCATCCATATCGTCGCACTCTACCCCAAAGCCGAGGCCGCATTGGCTGACGAGGTCGCCCTTTGGATCAGCAAGAACGAACGTGACATTCGGCGCATCGAAGCAGCCCCCAGCACTACCCCATCGTCACCAAACGCAAAAAGCGCTCCGCTCCAGTTCAAGCTTCGTCAGGGGCGAGCCCGGTACCTAGAACAAATCGAAAGATGCCTTTCCGAGATCCGCGCCGGCGAGACTTACGAGGTCTGCCTGACAAACGAGATTACTGTTGCGGCAGAGATCGACCCGCTTGATCTGTATCGGGTCCTAAGGCGGAGAAACCCGGCCCCTTACTCGGCTTTCCTCAGACTTGGAGATCTCTGTGTTGCCTGCTCGTCCCCGGAGCGATTCCTCAAGATCGATCGCAACCTCATTGTCGAGACCAAGCCCATTAAGGGCACTGCGGCTCGACATGAGGTCCCAGCCGAAGATGAGCGGATCGCAGAAGAATTGCGTCTGGACGAAAAGAGCCGGGCCGAAAATCTCATGATCGTGGACCTGATGCGGAATGATCTCGGCCGCATCTGCCGCACCGGAAGCGTTCATGTGCCAAGCCTCATGCACATCGAAAGCTACAAGACCGTACACCAGCTGGTCAGCACCATTCGTGGTGAACTGGTGTCGCCTGACGATATCATCCCCTGCATTTCTGCGTGTTTTCCAGGCGGGTCGATGACGGGCGCACCTAAGATTCGAACCCTAAAACTCCTCGATGAACTGGAACAAGCGCCGAGAGGTATCTATTCGGGGGCGATCGGTTATCTGTCTCTGTGCGGCCAGCTTGATCTGAATATCGTCATCCGAACGATCGTCTGCCGGGGACGCCAACTGAGTATCGGTTGCGGCGGGGCCATCGTCGCGTTGTCTGACCCCAAGGCGGAGTTCGAAGAGATTCTCCTCAAGGCGCGCCAGCCGATCCGTGCGATTGCCGAGGCCATGACAGGCAACCCAGATCATGACGTGGCGATCGATGGCGCAGACGATGATGCAGGCGCGGAAACAGTACCCGATTCTGCACATCGTGTCCGTCTGGCGACATTCCAGGACAGGGACACGATTGCACAATGCGTGGGAAGGCTTCTCACGGAGCTCGGAGGACCGGGGCCGCAATTCGACCGGCAGACGGCGGTCAGCGCTGCTGGGCAAATCGCGATGGATTCGCGGCTCGGCTTCGCCCTGATAATGGAGGATGTGCCGGCAGCCGAAGTGATCGGCATTGCTGTCGTCTCCCAGGTCACCGCAGTAAGGGCTTCAGGCCACTATGGCATCCTGCAGGAGCTCTGGGTCGATCCCCGCTATCGCTCGGCTCAAAATGGGAGACGGCTTCTGGCCGCCCTGGATGGCGAGGCGCGGGTGCGGGGCTGGCCCATGGTCGAAGTGTCTCTTCCCTCGACCGACCGTTCCGGCGCCGAGAGGCTCGTCGCATTCTATGAAAGCATGGGCTTCGTATCGGCGGGAGAACGGCGACGAAGGAGGCTTCTGTGAACTGGCTAACCGTACACACGACGCCGGTCTCACCTAGCCCTGGGGGCCTTATCGCCGATGCGACGGGGACGAGTAAGCCTTCAAGGGAAGTGGGGGATCGAATCAACGAGATCCGAAGCGGATTGGAAAGCTCGCCTGGTGTCCAATTTATCTCGACCCCTGAGACCGTCACGGACGAGGTCGTATCGATCCTGGGCAGCCTTCATGATCCGGGCTACCTTGAGGCACTCCGCTTCGGGCCACATCCACAAGAGCCAGAGATCACCGAGCTTGCTAGAAGATATACCGCGCCCGGTGTGCCGCAAAACACATCCGTCGACGCGGGGATATATCAGCGCGCCCTTTTGTCCGCCGCTACCGGCTTCGCAGCCGCGACCACAATCGCCTCGAAGCGAAGTCTAGTAAGTTACGCACTATGTCGGCCGCCAGGGCACCATGCTGGGCGCAGCTTCATGGGTGGGTATTGTTTGCTGAACAACGTCGGAGTCGCGGCGCTGAGCCTGCGCGCATCGGGCTTCCGCAAGCTGGCGATCCTCGACCACGATTTCCACCCTGGCAATGGAACAAGCGATGTGCTGAGCACACACCCCGATATCGGTTTCGCCAGCCTGCACGCCCGGACTGACGTCAATTTCCCCTGGATCCCGCAACTTCAACCAGCACTCGGCAGCCACAGGTATCTTGAATTTCCGACCGATCCGAGCCCGGCAGCATACACATCGGTGCTTCGCGGGCTCTTGGAATCCGACTGGGCCGCCACGCTGGACGTTCTGGTTGTCAGCTTGGGGTTCGATATCGTCGTCGGAGATCCGCATGGTGGTTGGACACTTCCGCCAGAAATCTACCGAGAGATCGGCCTGGCATTGGCCTCGATCGGCAAGCCGATCTGCTTCGTACAGGAGGGCGGCTACCGGCTGGACACGTTGTCGGCCTGCGCCAAGCATCTAGCCGCCGGCCTGCGACTTGGAATGCAGGAAATGGGCAGGAGCCATGCATGACTGATACCTTCACCCCGGACGCGGGCCTTCTTCCATTTCGGGAGATCATCAACAAGCTGGACAAACAACTGGTGGACATCCTCAGCCGGAGGCTTTCCGTCTGCGCTGAGGTTGCACGCTACAAGAAGGAACGCGGGATCGCGATGATGCAACCCGATCGCGTTACAGAGGTAAAGGCGCGTTGCGCCGAGATTGGGGCGGAACGCGGCCTGCGCAGGGAATTCACTGAAGATCTTTATTCGCTGATCATAGGAGAAGCCTGCGAGCTCGAAGCCATGATCATAGACGAGCAGATGGACGTCTCCTGATGGCACGCATCTACACGCTCGGCCCAGCGAGAAGCTGTCACCATCATGCGACCTTGAAATATCTCGAGTTCCAAGGGATCGAGCCGCAAGACATCATACTCGTCGACGATCTCGTGGCTGCCGCGGCCGAGGCCGCAGATCGCGGCGACAGCTATGTCCTCCAATGCAGCGCGCACCTGAATGTCCATCTCGTGACCGAGAAATTCCGCGACCGTCTGCAGGTCGTCGACACGTTCATATTGCCCACCCAGAGCATCGCGGTCGTCAAACGCAAGGACGTAAAGGAGCCTCGGTCGCTGGGTCTCCCCGAGCCAACGATGGGGTATATCGACAAGAATGCTTGGAATGAGCTGATTTTCGAAACGACAAAGCCGGTTGTAGAGAAAAAACTCCTCGAAGGCGTGTATGATGCGGGCGTTGCTTACAGCAGATCGGCGCTCGAACATCCCGAAAAGCTCGAGATCATGCAGGAGATTGGCGAGGTGGTGACGACCTGGCTATTGTACGGTCCCCGCCCTCGCTACTCCGACACGATCATCGCCAGCCCCTATCCTGAGTTGCATGACGTGCTGCCTTGAACACACGAACCTGAACGAGCACCGTCATGACCTCCTCCCCTCCTGACGCGCGAACGAAACTCGTCATTGCCGCTCTGACCATCGCCGCCTTCGCTATCGGCCTGGACACATTTGTCATCATTGGGGCGCTCGATGTGATCTCTCGTGACCTCGGGATTTCAACCGGCGCGGCGGGCTGGATCATTTCGATCTACGCACTCTGCTACGCTGTCTTCGCGCCGCTGAATGCCTGGATGTTCAACGCCATGAGCCGTCGCAATGTCCAAATCCTGTCCGTTTCGATCTTCATCATCGGTAACCTGATCTGCGCGGTCGCGCCGAACTTCCTAATTCTTGCTGCTGGTCGCGTCATTTCGGCCTACGGCGCGGCGATGTTCACCCCGGCGGCTACCGCACTAACCGCCGAGCTCCTGCCGCCTACCCGCAAAGGTTTCGCGTTGTCCCTCATCTTCGGCGGCATGACCGTTTCACAGGTTGCTGGCGTCCCGGCCACCAGCTGGATCGCAGGTGCTATCGGCTGGCGCTTCGCATTCGGTTTCGTCGTCATTGCCGGGCTTCTCGCATTGATGATCTTCGCCCCGATGATGTCTGGAATCCCTGCCAAGATGCCGGAGCGCGGAAACGGACCGACCTCCAAAGAATTCTCCAAAATCATCTACGGTATCCTTTCCGTGACACTATTCGTCGTTGTTTCCGAGTTCATCGTTTATTCCTATGTGAGCGTCTTCATCACCGGTTTTCTGCTTGCCGGGGTTCCGCTGCTCTCGGCCGCGCTCTTTGCCTACGGTTTCGGAGCCGTGACGGGAAACGCAGCGTGTGGCGTTCTGACTGACCGTTTCGGCCCCTATAAAGTCCTCATCGCAGCCATAGGCGCACAGCTAATCCTGCTCGTAGGTTTGGTTGCATTTGGACACCATGGTGCCCTCACCGTGCTCATCGCCTTCCTTTGGGGCAACGTCAGCTACATGTATCTGGTGCCGATCCAGCACCGGCTCCTCGGCCTAGCCGGGGATAGGTCGAAGCTGGTCCTGGCAATGAACAGCTCGACTACCTTCGCAGGGATCGCCATCGGCGCTTTTCTCGGCGGCATCCTCGTCGAGATCAGCGGAGTCACATCGCTGGCCGTGGCGTCCATCCTGATTGGTCTCATCGGCGTCGGGCTGGCTGTTGCCTTCATGCGTGATGCAGCGCCTGCGGAAGCTGCGAATGCGGCATGAACGGGATGAAATCGAGCACGATCGACCACCAGGATGCTTGTCGGGTCTGCTTGGTCAAGCGCGGAGCAAGCCGCATACGCCCTTCGTCAGTCTAGACTATGGACATCACCATGCAGCACGTGGTCGATAGCGCTTGTCAGCCATCCATCTGGCTTGTGCCAGATGACTCTCGTGCTCGCCCTGATTCGCTCTTGCTCACGCGGCATTGCGCTCAGCTTTACCTCACCTGCTAAGTGCAGTTGACCTGCTCCCGCCAAATGAGGCCAGTCTGAACTGGAATTTCCAATTATGATCCCGTGTCGGGACGAGGAGAGCTCCATGAAGCATCGAAGTTCAGCGAGGCCCAAATCGCATTTGTTTTGAAGCAGGCGGAAGACGGTGCGCCGGTGGCCGAAGTCTGCCGCAAGGCCGGGATCAGCGACGCCACCTTCTATGATTGGCGCAAGAAATATGCGGGACTCATGCCGTCCGAGATGAGGCGGCTGCGTCAGCTCGAGGAAGAGAACGCCAAGCTGAAGCGGATCGTCGCCGACCTGTCTTTGGACAAGGCCATGCTGCAGGACGTGCTCTCAAAAAAGCTCTGAGGCCTGGCCGCAAGCGCGAACTTGTCGACAAGTTGCGCAGCGACTGGAAGGTACCGATCGTGCACTGTACGTCTACAAGTCGAAACGCGGCGACCAGGCCGACCTCAAGCATAGGATCAAAAAGCATCTGCGAGATCCGCGTGCGCTACGGATATCGTCGCATCCATATCCTGTTGCGCCGGCGGCGGGGCGAGATCACGGTCGCGATGATAAGCGGCCTCGCCTCGAATCTCGTTCCCAGCAACGTGAAGGAGTTTGGCGCCGCCAATCCTAGGGTCAAGCTCAACCTGACGCTGTTCAATACCGGAGCGGAGATCTAGCTCGCCGTTGCCAGTGGCGAAGCCGATCTGGGTATCGGCTTCGATTTCGAAGGACAGCAACCTCAAAGTTCTGGCGCGCGGCGTCGGCCGGCTCGGCGCGGTTATGGTGCACAACCATCCCACTCTGATGTCCCCAGTCAAGCACACAACGCACGGTTTCCCATCTCCAGAGGCTTATCGTGAAGTTCTTGCACCGATAGATCGTGCAGAGGAGAAGGCGGAACCCAAAGACGTCGGTGAACAGGCTCTGATGCGCGGGTTGGATATGAGCTGCTGCCGGTTTGATGGACACCAAGATTGGGTGTTTTATCGAGCCAGAGGTGGATCATGCAGAGACGGAAGTTCAGTCGAGAGTTCAAGATCGAGGCGGTCAAGCTCGTCAGGGAGCGCGGGGTATCTGTGGCGCAAGCTGGCCGAGACCTGGGCGTTCATGAGAACGTGCTGCGCAAATGGGTGAAGGAGTTCGGCTTCGACGCTGCGCAGTCGTTCCCCGGCCACGGGCAACTGAAGCCTGAGCAATTGGAGATCGAGCGGCTGCGGCGCGAGGTCAACAAGCTGAAGGCGGAGCGGGATATCCTAAAAAACTGTCCAGGGCCGTTGCGCGCCTGTGCGGGGTAGAAACAGCACTGTGTTATCCTCTGCGGCTGGGAGGGTAGCGGCCGTCAGCTTATTGGAGGCACTGTCCCCGTTAAAAAACGTGGTCCATGGGTGCATGCGGACTTGAGAGTGGTGACGCCGCTTCGGCTGCGATCCCGAATAGGAAGATGACGATTGGCATAACCCAGACCCTTCCGCTCATGAGTGAATGGAGGATTTGCGATGCCCCAGAGGACGACCGGTGACCGGCCGGAATTGAAGCCAGTCAACGTCAGCGCGGCCGCCATCGACATCGGATCAAAGATGCACATGTCTGCGGTGAACCCGGACTGCACTGACATTCCCGTGCGCGCGTTCGGCACATTTACACAAGATCTCCATGATCTGGCGGATTGGTTTAGCGCATGCGGCGTGACCAGTGTCGCGATGGAATCCACCGGGGTCTATTGGATCCCAGCCTATGAAATCCTGGAGCAGCGTGGATTTGAGGTTATTCTGGTCAACGCCCGGTACGCTAAGAACGTGCCCGGACGCAAGACCGACGTCAGCGATGCCGCGTGGTTACGCCAGCTTCATTCCTATGGACTGCTACGAGGCAGCTTCCGACCCGATGCCGAGATCGCAACACTGCGGGCCTATTTGCGGCAGCGCGAGCGGCTTGTGGAATATGCCGCCGCCCATATCCAGCATATGCAAAAGGCCTTGATGGAGATGAACCTGCAGCTCCATCATGTCGTCTCGGACATCACGGGCGCCACTGGCATGCGGATTATCCGGGCCATTGTTGCAGGCGAGCGCAATCCTGATGTTTTGGCAACCTATCGGGACGTGCGATGCCATTCATCCACCGAGACCATTCGCGCGGCACTGGTAGGCAACGACCGGCACGAACATGTCTTCGCCCTGAGTCAATCGCTGGAACTCTACGACGTCTACCAGGCGAAGATGCTGGACTGTGACCGCAAGCTCGAAGTCCTGATCGCCGCGCTAGGAAATAAAGGGGCAAAGCCGGTCGGGAAGCTATCCAAGCCGCGCATCAAGACCAAACAGATCAACACGCCCACCTTTGACGTCAGGACCGCGCTGTACGGCGTGCTCGGCGTCGATCTGACTGAGATCCATGGACTGGGTCCGTCGCTCGCATTGAAGCTTATCGGCGAGTGCGGCACGGATTTGAGGGCATGGCCGAGCGCCAAGCACTTCACGTCCTGGCTCTGCCTTGCACCGGGCAACAAAATCTCCGGCGGCAAAGTGCTTTCTTCGCGCACCCGGAGATCTTCCAGCCGGGCTGCCGCACTGTTGCGGCTGGCGGCCACCACGGTGGGGCGAAGCGATACGGCGCTCGGAGCATTCTATCGCCGCCTGTCCTTACGTGCGGGTAAGTCAAAGGCGGTGACAGCGACCGCCCGCAAGATTGCGGTTCTATTTTACAACACCCTCCGGCACGGCATGAGCTACAGGGATCCAGGTGCCGACCAATATGAGCAACAATATCGCAGCCGCGTTCTCGCCAACCTTCAGCGCCGGGCCAAATCTCTGGGCTTCGTGTTGCAGGCCATTCCGACGGACGCCAATCCGGCTGTTTCTTAGGAAGGCCGCTGCCTACTTCGCGAAGGAAGCGACATGAAGTTCGGCTTCATCGCGAAGCACCGGGGCATCTGGCCGGTGGCATGGCTATGCGAAGCGATGGGCGTGTCGCGGTCGGGCTTTCATGCCTGGCTGAACCGATCGCCCAGCGCCAGATCCCGAAGCGACGAGACCGTAGGCCAGCAGGTCAAGGTCAGCTTCCTTGCCAGTGACCGGACTTACGGCGCGCGGCGCGTCTGGCGAGACCTTCTGGCGGACGGCGTCGAATGCGGCCTGCACCGGGTCGAACGGCTGATGCGCCTGCAGGCCCTGCGGGCGCGGCCACGACACCGGCGTCTGCCGAAGGACGCAGGCCATCGCCAGATTGCGAACGTGGCGTCGAACCTTCTGGATCGGCAGTTCGAGGCCGAGCGCCCGAACCAGAAGTGGGTCGCCGACTTCACCTACATCTGGACGGCTGAGGGCTGGCTCTATGTGTCGGCGGTGATCGACCTGTTCTCGCGCCGGGTGGTCGGCTGGTCGATGAGCGCCAGCATGACCGCCCAGTTGGTTGCGGACGCCCTGTTGATGGCGGTCTGGCGGCGCGGCAAGCCGGATGCCCTGATGCATCATTCCGATCGCGGCAGCCAGTACGTCAGCGAGCAGTTCCAGCGCTTGATGGCTGATAGCGGCATCGTCTGCAGCATGAGTCGGTCCGGCAACGTCTGGGACAACGCGGCGATGGAGAGCTTCTTCTCGTCGCTGAAAACCGAACGCACCGAGCGCAAAACCTATCGCACCAGGAACGAGGCCAGAGCAGATGTGTTCGATTACATCGAGCGGTTCTACAACACGACCCGACGTCACTCGACGATCGGTTACCTCAGCCCTGTTGAGTTCGAGCGCAAGGTGGGATTAGCTTAACCCGGTGTCCATCAAACCGGCAGCAGCTCATTCCGCGATGAAAGAGTTTCACGATCGATCTCTCTGCGGTGATCAGCCGAAGAGCGGATTCAACCTTGAAGTCACGTGTCGATGTCAACGGTTCAGGGGCTGGCGGCGGCCTTCCCCCTTCTGTTTTATGACCCAGCCTGTATTCAACGAAAGAGCGCATTTTGCTGCAGTTCTTATGCGCCGATCCAGCAAGTGAGACCGTTTCGTGCACGAGATCCGCGCGAAGCTAATGACCGTCGACGGAAGCATCTAAGTTGTCCTAGCGAACGATGATCAGGCGGTTCCTTCCTTCGATGCAGAAATTCGTCTCAGACATGTCTACCTTGCGTAATAGCGGAGGAAGAATCGAGCTAAACACCCGCCAGCGCGATCGTGCAGGGAGCCCGCCGTGCAGTGGCATCTGAGCGGCTACCCGAGCCTTGCAGACTTTGCGATGAGGCTTCTGTCGCTTTGGGCGAAGTCAAACCGCAATGCTAGCGATTACCGACGGTCATCTATGATTCGACACATCGTATTCTTCACCGCAAAGGATAAGGCGCATGTCGACAAAATAGTCGACGGCCTTTCCGTTCTCGCCAAAATCCCGCACGCACGCCGGCTTGAGGTCGCTCGCAACCGCAACAGTGACCGGCTTGGCAACGAAATTGACGTGATCGTCTACGGTGAATTCGACGACGAAGTCGAACTCGAAGCCTATAAAGCGCACGAGCTTTACCAGGAGTCGATCCGGCAGGTAAGACCGCTCCGAGAGCTACGTCTCGCGGCCGAATTACAGCATGTCAACAGATGCGGAGCCATTTGGCAGGCCCTACCCGCGGGCGTAATTAACCTGGTAGGCACAAGGGGTTTTTGGTGCCCATGAGGCACGCCTTCGCCGGACGGGATTACAATCGGCCATATATCGCTGAGCGACAGACTAATGCATGTACTGGAACTGCAGTGGATTGAGCTCGTCATAGCCATGCGACGCCTCGCGCATCGGAGGCACCTCACGTTCCTGGATAGCGCATCGAGACACGCGGTGCTCGGGCAGTACTCGTATGTGACGTGCGATCCCTTCAGCACTTACATAATCGCGGACGGGAGAGGTATTTGCAACGGAGAGTCCATTGTGGGCGATCCGTGGGCGGCACTTCGCGCTGTGCTAGCCAACTATCCGCAAATACATCGCGCCGATCTCCCAGCATTCCAGGGCGGCGCCGCCGGCTTTCTTGGATACGAGCTGAACAGGACGCTGGAGCGATTGCCGGTGCCGACCGTCGGGGGGCATCGCTTGCCTCAGGCACTCCTACATCTTTACGACGTCGTGATAAGCTTCGATCACCGCCATGATAGATGCTGGATCCTTTCCACCGGGTGGCCGGAGCAGGATCCAGTTCGCCGGCGTGAGAGAGCTCGCCAAAGAGCCGAAGAATTTGTTGGCTGCTTACAGTCTCAGCCCCTCCTCCTGATTTTACACTAGGCGAGGCCGGCTCATGGCATTCAAACTTCAGTCGCCAGGGATACATCGCGGCGGTACAGCGCGTGATTGATCTCATTCTGTCGGTGACGCCTTCCAGGTCAACATTGCGCAGCGCTTCAGCGCACGCCTGGCGAACTCGTTCGACCCGATAGCCTTCTATTGTCAGCTGCGGAAAATGAATCCGGCTCCCTTTGCCGCCCTTCTTCGGTATGGCAAGCTCACCATTGCATCGAGCTCGCCCGAGCGTTTCCTAAAGCTTGACGGGCGACAGGTCGAAACGCGACCTATCAAGGGGACGGTGGCGCGTTCTGCTGATTGCGAGAAAGACCGCGCCGAGAACACCATGAGCGTCGACCTCCTGCGCAATGATCTCTCGCGCGTTTGCACGCCTGAATCAGTCCACGTCCCGTCCTTATGCAATCTCGAGTCCTATGCCTCGGTGCACCATCTCGTGTCCGTCGTTACGGGTGAGCTAGGGTCTGTACCTAATTAGCGAGTTCTGATTCCCTGGTGCCAAGTTGATTCGGCACGGGGGACTTCGATGCGCAAAGGACTGTTCTGGCTCAACGACAAGCAGTGGGCTCAGATAGAGCCGCATCTGCCAACAAACCAGACCGGCCCGGCGCGCGAAGACGATCGACGCATTATCAGCGGTATCATTCACATGCTCCAGTGCGGCGCACGCTGGCGCGATTGCCCGTCCGACTATGGCCCTTACACGACGATCTACAATCGGTTCAATCGCTGGGCTAAGCGCGGACATTGGCAGGCGATCTTTGAAGCGCTCGCCCGCTGCGGCAAGGACCGAGTGGCTTTGTCGATCGGCTCCACCTCGATCAAAGCGCATCGCTCGGCGAGCGGCGGAAAAGGGGGGAGTGTGAACAGGCGATCGGCCGCTCGCGCGGTGGGCGGACCACGAAAATCCACGCGCTGAGCGACCCTGATTGCAAACCTTGCGCATTTCATCTCACTCCGGGACAAGCCGCAGACATTGCCGCAGGGCCGGCCCTTTTGAAGCTCGCGCCGCCCATGTCTTCCCTCATTGGGGACAAAGGCTACGATGGCGACGGCTTTCGCGCCGAAATCGTCAATCGCGGCGCGAAACCCGTCATTCCAAACAAATCCAACCGGGTAACCCTCCACAGCTTCAGCAAGCGCCTCTATAAAGGGCGCAATGTTATCGAGCGCTGTTTCTGCCGGCTCAAGGATTTCAGGCGTGTTGCTACTCGCTACGACAAACTTGCCAGAAACTTCTTGGCCGCCGTCCACCTCGCCGCTCTCGTCGCTTATTGGATCAATTGAGTCTGAACCCTAGCCTAGGCTAGTACACGGAGAGGATGCCGTGGGCCTACTTAGGGCCTGCTTTCCCGGCGGCTCAGTTACCGGAGCTCCCAAGGTACGCTCGATGGAAATTATCTTGGATATCGAGCGTGTGGCGCGAGAGGGTTATTGCGGGGCCATAGGCTACATAGGATTCAATGGACATATGGATGTAAATATTGCCATTCGTACCGTAACGATCGACGACGGCCAGGCCGTCTTCCATGCAGGTGCCGGGATAACGGCAATGTCCGATCCGGCCGCCGAATATGAGGAGAGCCTTGCAAAAGCAGAGCGCATTTTTCGCGCATTTATTGCTAGACTCCGGTGCATCTTGATTGTCATTGTCGACGACTACGACTCTTTCGTCTTCAACATTGCGCGATATTTCCGCAAGCTTTGTGCGGCAACACGTGTTGTCCGGAACGACGCAATGGATGTGAGCGAACTTGCTGACCTCAGGCCCCGCGCGGTTGTCATCTCCCTCGGTCCGTGCACTCCAATTGAGGCTGGAATGTCGACAGCCGTCGTTCGTGAACTTTCGGGTCAGGTGCCAACTCTCGGCATTTGTCTCGGACACCAGTGCATTGGGAGACCGTGTTCGGCGCACCCGTAACGCGCGCACGTCATCCTATGCACGGTCGGCCCTCGTATGTCACACATGAAGGCGGCGGGCTGTTCAAAGAACTACCGCCTCCACTTTGTGTGGGGCGCTACCATTCGCTTATCGTCGAATTGGATCCGTCATCTGCCCGTCCGGTGACAGCGCTCTCAGATGATGGGGAGCTCATGGCCCTCGCCCATCGCGATCAACTAACATATGGCGTGCAGTTCCATCCGGAGTCGATACTCACCCCGCAAGGGGACGTACTGTTCGCAAACTTCCTACGGCTTGCAGAGCTTTCTTAAGGCGGCCGTAGAGGCCTGGTTCAGCTATAGCGTGGCGCTTCCGGTCGATCGCTGGCCCGACGACATGCGGCTGTCGGACATCGAACCGCGGTTCGTTTGCGGCGTCTGTGGCCCGGCTCGGCGCCGAGGTTCGGCCGAACTGTACCAGGGGACAGTTCGATCTTCAAAGAGAGCCGGTCCCGGAAATCTGCACAGGACGATAAGTGGGATTCTGCCTGACAGGAGCGAGTCGTACAGATCATCGAAGAGTTTTCCGACGAGCGCCTGAAGAATTGGTGCATCCATTGCGGCGGCTGGCTGGCTTGTCAACCTCCATCTTTTCGCGCGACGCCGCCGCAACAATAGTCTCCCTATCCGTCGAGGGAGAAGATGTCTGGTGATTTTGCTATCCCGGTTGATGGATACCGCATCTGGTCGGGCGGCCCGGTATTAGGACAAGGCGAACCAATCGCGCTGCCTGCCCGAGCCGCAGACCGCCAGCCTGCGGCTCGCAAGCGCATGTCCCGCTCTTGCCACTTCCCAAGGAATTTCTTCGAGCTCGACAGCTACCTCCTCCGCGCTACGCAATTATCCTTTCGGAGCGCTCCGAGAACCCGCCGTTCGAGCGCCGCGGCGTCATAGCTCGGCTCGACATTGCCTTCTACGAAGCGATCGCACCAGAGAACGTGCCCGCGCCCGACTATGAATGACTTCGGCAGCCTCCGTCGTGCCAACCCGAGGGATATAAGATCGCCTTTCCCGCGCGCATGTCGAGCTTGCACGCCTTTCCTGCCCGCGCATCCAGATTGACGACAAGCGTTTCGCCGCAGCCGTCGGGACAGCGCATCAGCACCGAGCGAAGCGTGCCTCGATGGACGACGACGGCGTCACCGGCAGCCTTCAGCATCTTCCTCGCCTTCGTCCCGATATTCCGCCGCTCCGAGCAAGTTCACTTTCCTCGCTATCATGGTGATAAGCCTTCGCGCCTGCCAGCGCGTGCGCCAAACGGGCCGCGACGGCGTAGCCTTTGGTGCGCCTGAAGCGGTCGGCTGCAGGGCCATCATCCCACTGACACCGCCTCAAGAGTTGTGCGGCCACGGCGGCTTGGTACTCCGTGGAGCAGGACTGTATCGCGATTCCCATGCGTCTGAGCTGCGGAACCACGGTGGACATCCAGCAGAACCTGCTCGTGGAATCGCACGGTCCTGGCGGATGAAGGAGCGCCACGGGAGCGTACAGACGGTCGATCTCGGCAGCCCACACGGCATCTCGTATTTCGATGGGTCGCACTCCGGCGGGAGCTGGAATGCGAGCCACGTCTCGAGAGCGGCGAGGTCTACCAGCGGCGACGACGTGACGACGGACGCGAAATCGATGACGATTGCATGGTCGTTGCGCACGCGCACGTTTTCGCCGTGAAGATCGCCATGCGCCGGTGCGGTGCGATAGCGCTGGTTCGAGCCGCGCAATTGGCCGAGGATGGCTGCCGGCCCGGCCGTGATACCGAGACGGCAGGCATCCTCCGCGTAGCGCGACTTGAGCTTGTTCGGTCGGAGAATCTCGGCCTTGATCATTGCCTCCGCCACGGAGCCATCCACCGGGTCCTGTACGTACGCCTGATCGCGCCAACCACCGAGCGTCTCTTCGATCAGGGAGGTCACCGCGCGGCCAGCCAAATTCCGACGCGCCAGACTCCACAAGGATTCCGACCGGTCGACGAAGTTGCCGACGAGCAGGCTGCGCTCGCCGCCGAGTATCCGCTCGTGGAAATTGGGCCGCAGTCCGAACGGAATGTATCTCTCCGCGTACTCGCGGTAGTTCGAGTAGCACCGTGGTGTCGAGGATCGCTTCGGCCGCGATGCGGTGGGCCCTCGCCGAAGATCTCCTCGTCCTTGCCGCTTCACTCCTCCGCGCGCGGAATCAAGCTCGATGATCGAGGCCGTTCCATTGATCGTACCGAGTGTCGGATGCGGCACCAGCCTTCCCAAACAAGCAGCAAATCGCTCCTGCTCCGCGTCATCAAGATGCCCCTGATCGCGGAAGAAGATCACCTTGTGTTCGAGCCGGTCGAAGCCGTTTGTTCATTGCGAATTTCTCCAAAGCTTTGCGGATTCTTCAAGCGAACAGGGCGCGTGTGACTCGGTTTCGAAGGCGAGCCTCGCGTACGGGTACTCTCGATCAAGCACCATGCCAGTCGGAAAACGGAGCTATGAACGTCCGTCAGGTACAGGATGGGATTTGAGTCGAACAGTTTGCCAGGAACTCGATGCCACCTCCCACCCTCTTTCCAACGCCACCCGGGTCGGCGGCGAAAGGCATAGGGCGCATAATTGACAGGAATTGTACCGCTCGGCACCCCAAGAGAAAGGCCATACGGTCCTCGTGCAACGCGGGCAGCCAGCTGTGCGTACTGTTCTCGTCCAGTATGCGCCCTCCGCTTAACAATTTGCGGGCGTCGGCCAGTCTCGAGCCGCCTGTGCGAACGGCCCATCACCGGCTCTCAAGGTGTCCGGGACCTGCCCTGGCCCTGATCACTGCCGAAACATCATCGGCTGGAAATGGAAGAGGAATAGATGACCTTGGAAGAGCTCCAAACGATTGAACTACGGCTTCATCCAGGCGAAAGCCATTGATCCGCGGCACTGGGATCGCGATGTTCTCGATGCACCGACGTCCGAGCACGGTGAGGCAGATGTTCTGCGCGGTCCGGCTGGGTTTGCCCAACAAGGCAAAGATATGTCCACTACCAGTCTTTATAGGTGTTTCAATGTTGTCAAAGTAGTTGCCCTCGATCAGTACTTGCACAGACGGTCCAGCATCCACTGCATGGAAGAATCCGCCGCTCTGTTGCGCATTCGTGTTGTGGAAGTAATTATTAAGCAGATGAATAATAGCCTGCGCACCGTCAATGTGCGGCGCCCGCCCTGAGATCTCATGGAAATAGTTATTTGCGATGGTGATCGTCTGCGGGATGCCAAGAAACAGGAGATTCCAATAGTGCTCCCCGTTGCAATAGGAGGAATAGGTATTGCTGCCATCGAAGTCGTTCCAGGAAATCGTAATATTCGTCGTAGGGCCAAAGCCGCCGGCAATCATCTGCCGCCCGATATTATGAAATCGGTTGTGATCGATCCAAACCAGGTCGGCTCGTGCAATTGCAATAGCATCGCCGGCAAATATCACGCCTTGATTGATATCACTGATGGTCAGGTTGCGAATAACGACGTTGCTGACCCCATTTAGGCGTAGCCCCTTCCCTTTGATTGTAGAACTCGGGCCAACGCCGATCAACGTCTTGTTTGAGCCAATCTCCAGCGGGCGCTTGCCGGCCCTATCGAAGCCGACCAATGTCTTCTCCTTGCCATCGCAATGCGCATCGTTGCCATCCATAAGGAGAAGGGACTCACGCTTGTAAGGTGTCGAACAAGCACGGCCGTATTGGCAACCCTGCCCCTCGCCTTGCCCTTCCGTACCGGTAAAGTCTATGGTTCCGGCTACCTGGATCTCGCGCGGACTATTGTCATTGCAGTGCCCGAAGCTGTACGAACGACATAACTCATACTTCAGAGCTTTGGTTGATCTGACCTGAACTACCTCGCCTCCAACGCCTCCCGTCGCTGCAGAGCCAAAGCCCTTGAGGGGTTCCGATCGCACATTGTTCGATCCGAGCACGGAAGAGACGCCGACGACGACAGCAAGTCCACCGAGCACGCACAACGACCGCTTGATGTGCTTCATCATGTCCTTCATAGGCATGTGCTCTCTCTTACCCGGAAAATCCACACGAGAACTTGAACTCTCGAACTCAAATGCTGAACTGGAATAGGCCATCAGCATACGGCGTTAACGCCATCAGATCGTCCTCAATAAGGCAGGATCGGAAGACCGGAACCATGCTATGCCACAGCCGAAATGTGCAGCCGCAGGCTCCGCTGTGATGCACCTGGTTAGCCATTGAGCCAATCACGGCCAATGAAAGCAGCGGTCGATGCTTCGAGAGCCCCGTCAGCGGAATACTGTAGGGTGCAACACATCTGGCCTCGGAGGATGGGCCGTTGCGCCTGACGTTTTGCTGTACCGGCGGGAGGCTCTTGAGCTCTTCGGCATTTTCGACCAGCACCAGAACGCGTGGTGCATGATAATTCGCATCCCGCGGGAAACAGATAGGCGGCGCGGCTGGGATCCTCGTTTTCCTGGATTGCAGGTCGGATGTTAGGCCCCCCTCTTCTGCGATCTAGATTGCCCGACACATCACACGGACGGACGCGTCCTACACTTCATGACCGGCAATGTCACGCCATCGGAATGGCTGCGATTTCCTTGTTTTGATATGTCCGTCCTGTGCCACGGGCGGATCTAGCACAGCCAGTCACCGCCAACCTGCGACTCACGGCGCGGCGAGCTGATGCGGCAACGGCTCAGCCGCAATTCTGGTCGTCCCACTTATAGCCCTAAGGTGAAGCTGCTCATGTGCTGCAGTCATCGCCGCGAAGAGCCGAATTCGTCTGCAGGCGGCGCGTGGAAGGCAACGGTTGGCCAGCGTGCAAACGCACCCTCCGATCTGCACCGACGCATCATAGGTTTACCGCCCCAGGCCTAGCGCGCGCGAAGGATTGAAACTGCGCACCAAACTGCTTCTTTTTGTGACCAGCATGAGGCGTACCTTAGTGCGAATCTCGCCCGGCTTTCCGTCGGACTGCCGGGGAGCTTCGCCGATGTACACGCCGCCCTCCTTCCAAGTTGTCGATATCACCGACGTTCATCAGACGATGCGCGAGGCCGCTCGGCGACACTGATCACTACTCACGAAGGGCTTGTTGGAACGATGCTGCCCGTAGTACTCGAGGGGAGCGAAGGCTCCATGGGCACGATTTTCGCCCACGTGACGCGTGCGAATCCGCAATGGAAGCTGACACCCACTGGCGAAGCGATGGCGATTTTCGCTGGGGCAGAGGCCTATGTCAGCCCCTCCTGGTACGTGACCAAGCACGAGAGAGGCGAGACGGTACCGACGTGGAACTATGTCGCTGTGCATGCCTATCGGCCATCGAATTCTTCGATGATGCCGATCGACTGCGAAAGGTGGTCACGCGACTGACCGATGTGCATGAGCGCTCGGGCAAAGACCGTTGGGCGGTGTCTGACGCCCCTGCCGATTTCATCAAAACGGAGCTTAAGGGGATTGTCCGTCTGCGATTGCAAACTACACGGTTCGATGGCACGCGGAAGATGAGCCAGAACCGCAACGCGGCGGATCGCGCCGGCGTCATCGAGGGGTTATCGAAGAGCGACCGTGACGAAGACCGTCGTGTGGCTCACCTCATCGCGATGACGAACCCGACGACGTATTGTGCAAAACGCGGTACCACTTGCATTTCTCCAGATCCTCGACTGCTCTCCTTCTGCACAGCGATGCTCCGGCCGCGGTCGTTTCCTGCTCGCGAGAGGTGCTTTTACAGAGCACAGAAAACCATACACGAGGCCATTACTTGCGTGTCAACTATTGCGAGCGGCAGCAGCGGCGCGAGGCCCAACGCCAACTCCGGAGAGGAAGAGCGGTACACCGGTCGCAATCCGGGGCCTGCTTCGGGGCGCCTGACAGGAATGCTCTGCATTGAGTTCCGATTCAAGGAGGCTGCGCCGGCTCCCGTTGCTAAACCAGTTTAGCACGGAATCTTGCGATTGGCGCTAACTGATCAGCCACACTGAAACTCTGCACAGCCACAGGCGAAGGTTGCATGCAATTAAAGTAGATCTCCGCATTGATGTCGCCCTTCCGACTCAAACAAAGATGCGAGGACGATTGCCGTCATTCCCTCGAACACTGCGTGTGCAGCTTTCGTCCGATTCCGCTTGACGCCCTGCAAGTCTCAAGAGACTTGCAGGAAGCGCTAAAGCCGTCTTGAATCTGGACGTTACGGTCAGACTGAAGATCTTCTGACAATTCGCGACAATCTGCGCTTGCTCCAACACTCCCCGATGGGCAGTAAGAAAAGCGAATGTCTCAATCCCCGAGGTCTCGGCGCTCGCTTCTGTCACGATGATCGGGGCTCCCGGCGCGCCCTGCTCGATATCGAACTCGAGCCTAAGACGTTGAAGACACCTGTTCCGACCGATCCACGCCATCCGGCGCAACCGGCATGCTGAACTGAAAGACGGCCCCGCGAGGATCATTGGCACCCGCCCACATCCGGCCTCCGTGCGCCTCAATAATAGAATGGCAAATGGCCAGCCCCATGCCCATGCCTTCGGATTTGGTGGTGTAAAACGCCTCGAACACGCGGTCAACGCTGTTCGGATCGAGTCCTAGACCCGTATCCCGAAAAGTGACCACTACGTTATTCGAGTCATCTGTCCGCGCACTGATCAGTAACTCGCGGTCACCTTCGTTGATCTCGCTCATGGCCTCGATGGCGTTCGTGATCAAATTGAGAATCACCTGCCGGACTTGGACGCGATCTGCGCGGACGAGCGGCAACGCCTCAGTCCGTCGCGTTTGCACCCATACATCATTTTTCGCAAGTTCCGCGCGAACTAGGGCCAGCACCTCTAAGATCAATTCGTCAATTGCGAGAAGCTCCGTTTGCATAGGAGCCTTATTCATAAGAGCGCGGATCCGACGGATCACGTTCCCTGCACGCATACTGTCACGGACAATCAAACCGAAGGTCTGCCGAACTTCTTCCAGATTGGGCGGTTGAGCGCCGAGCCAATTTAGCCCCGCCCCCGCATTACTTCTGATCGCGGCAATCGGCTGGTTGACCTCATGGGCGATTGAGGCGGCTAGCTGTCCCATTGTCGTGATCCGATTGGCGTGTGCCAGCCCCATCAGAGTCTCGCGATACCGTCGTTCGCTTTCACGGGCTTCCGCTTCCGCTCTCTTTCGCTCTGTCAGGTCGAGGACGAAGCCAACACCTTGGTCGTCTCGCGCATCGAATACGGCGAGGCCAATTAGCACCGGCACGCGGCTGCCATCCTTGCGGAGATACTCTTTCTCGAACTGCTGAACAGCTCCGGTCCTTTTTGCTTTTCTTCCAGCATTCAGTGTGCGCTCGTGCCATTCTGGCGGTGTCAGGTCGAGACCGTTCACTCGCCCCGCGACGAGATCCTCTCGGTCGTATCCGACCATCCTGAGGAAGGTTTGATTTGCCTCGATGATCTCGCCTCCTTCGCGAATGATAAATATTCCGATGACGTTAGCGTCAAGTAAGCGCCGGATTTTCGACTCCCGTTGCTGAACTTCGCTGTACAACCGGCTGTTTTCCAGCGCTGTTGCAGCTTGCGAGGCAAGCATTTTCAGCACCGAGTTGCGGGCAGCCGAGAATATGCGCGCGGCGAGATTATTCTCCAGATAAAGTACACCGATCAGCTTGCCCTGCGTGATCAGTGGCAGGCAAAGAATAGAACGCGCTTTGCGCTCGCGGATATACGGATCTTCCGCAAATGAAGGCTCGGCGGCAGCGTCTTCGAGAATGACGTTTTCGCGGACGCGTAGGACGAAATGCAGCACGGACTCGGGAAGCGCAATCGGAGTTACGGGCTGTTCATTCACCTTTACAAGCAGCGCATCCGCTACCGTTGTGGCTTCCGCCTCGATCCGTGGCTCGCCTCCATGCAGCAGAATTAACAAACCTCGTTCGGCGCCGGCCTGCTCAATGGCAGTCCGCATGAGCGTGTCGATTAGTTTTTGGAGAACAATCTCGCCGGAAATCGCCTGCGACACTTTTGTCACCGTCGCGAGATCAAGATGCTCAACCGGAGCTCCGATCCTCATTCCATTCATCGCAGGAGTGGTCTCCTCATGGCTGAGATGGGGATTCAGCTCGTCGAGCTGACGCACCTTGCCATCTGCTCCCCAACGAAGGTAGCCGCGCCGCGCGTCCTGCAGGTAAACCCGGGAGATTCTGTCAAACCCGCGCGCAGCATAAAAGCGCGCTGCAAGTTCGCAAGCGATTCCCTCGTGGTGGGCGAAACCGTTACGTGCTGCGGTCTGGATTGAGTGTTCATATAGTCGCATTGCCTCTGCATCCCGGTATTCGAGCCTTGCAATTTCAGCGCCGACCAAGGCAGCCCGATTCTCAAAATTTTCAGGGCAATTCGTCGCCCATATCTGCAGCTGTCTGTAATGGGCATCAATGATATCCCAATGCTGCTGTTGTTCGCTTTCGCCTAGCTTGTCGCAGTAACATGAGTGAGACAGCGCACCATAGAAGTGAAGCTCCGCGATCAAGGGCTCCGTCGGCATAGTCCATAATTTGGGCTCCGCCTTGGAGCGAGCATCAACAGCCGCGGCATAATCGCCGGCTAGAAATCGCGCCTGAAGTTTGCGGATCCAGTAGACGGGTTCGCTAGGTGACAGCTCCGGACTGCCTGCCAACGATTGCTCGACGTCTAGCTCGTCAAATTCTTGGTCATCTAAGCAACCGAATGAGCGCGTCAGGCCTCGCATGCTTCTAACGATTGCGAGCTGAGCGGCCATCGCATCAGCCGCAAAGCGGACCTTTCTATTCCGTACCGTAGCAACGCTTTTCTCTATCTCGTTCTGCACCTCTTTCAGGGGATCTCCGGCCATTATCATATTTGAGGTTAGATGAACCAAGCTGTACGCCTCATAGATGACGTCGCCGCTGCTGACGGCAGCTGCAAGCGCTAGCCGAATCAAAGCTCGGCCATCTCTTAGCGGCTTCCTCCAGGGGATCACGTTGCCTCCGAGGGCCAAATAGACAGGCGCCCGAAAACGGGAGTACTCACCGCGAGTTACCAGGCCGCAAGCAAGAAGACCTAACTTCTCTGCTGTTTGGTAGTCACCGAAGCGCCCGGCTAATATTCGACCTAACCACGCGTAGTGGGCGCAAGAAGCATCAGTATTGCCGTATTCGAGGCTGATGGTGACAGCTCTGCAGATGACCAACGCGGATAAATTGGCGTCCGTGAAACCTGCGGGCGGAAGAATCCGCGTCAAGACGGCAAGCGTGCCAAGCGCGGTCTGATCTGTCATTCCAGGCAAACTAGCAAGTTCCTCGATTGCGTCGGGCAGCTGTGACCACATCCGCTGATATTCGGCTAGTGTTTCCTGGTCCGTCGGATACTGCGACCACTCGATCCCGACATCGTGAAGATATTCGAGCCCTGTGAGCACTGCCCGCCCGTGCTGACCGAGCGTCAAGTAAAGATCGACCCGCAAACAGGCGACCGTTGCTCGCTGGGGCCCGTTCAAGGCGCGCTTCGACAGAGCGGACAGGAGGCTCTCTGCAACGTCCA
The DNA here is from genome assembly GCF_023101005.1 of Bradyrhizobium sp. 187. Taxonomy (NCBI): domain Bacteria; kingdom Pseudomonadati; phylum Pseudomonadota; class Alphaproteobacteria; order Hyphomicrobiales; family Nitrobacteraceae; genus Bradyrhizobium; species Bradyrhizobium sp. 187. The sequence goes on along the minus strand of NZ_CP064694.1, from coordinate 131,718 downwards.
GCTGGCCTACCAAGAATTCGCATTCCGCCCGGCTTGTCTCCAGTGCAAACGCGAGTTCGTGGCGCTTTCGCCAAGAGTGCTCGGCGAGCAGCGCAGCACCGACGGTGAAATATGTGAGTGCCGAGGCGTAGGCCGCCGACGCCCTGGCACGCTGCCCTGCGATCAAATTCAGCTCTGCGAGCTGCTCACACTCCTGACCGGAGGCAATTAGCGCGACACCTCGATTGAGTTGGCTGACGATGTCGAAGATTGCCTCTTCGCGTTTGTGCGCAGGGGCGTGTGCCGCCAGCATCCGACCGATCCGCAGATGGGCAGGAGCGCGCGAGGATTCCGGCACCAGCAAGTAGGCCGCCTCTTGAACGCGATCGTGGAGGAAGCGGTAGGCTGTTCCGTGGCGCGCGATCAGTTCCTGCCGGATCGCCGGCCACAGGGCCGCATGCACCTGCTCCTGCGAAGTTTCGAGCACGATCGCAAGCTCCGCCGTCCCGGCGATGTTGCCGAAACAGGCCAGCTGTTGCAGCGCGTCCTGCGTTTCCTCGGGCAGGCGGATGAGCTTACCGAGCATCAGATCTACGACGTTCTCGGTGTACGCTTTTGCGTGAATACGCTCGAGATCCCATCGCCAGCGCGCCGACTCGTGATCGAACGTCAACAGCTGCTCTTCGGCCAGCTCAGAAAGGAATTGAATGGCGAAGAACGGATTACCCATCGTCTTCTGATGCACCAACTTTGCAAGCGGGGCAGCGCGTTTGGGTCCGCAGCGAAGGGTATCCGCGACTAACTGCGCGACATCGTCTGCAGTGAGCGGCGAGAGCGTGATCTCCTCGAAATTTACGTCGGCTCTCCTGATGGAGTCCAGCTTGCGTTTGAGTGGATGGCCTGCATCAAGTTCGTTGCTGCGGTAAGCTCCAATGAGCAGCAGGTGCAGATCCGACTGGGTCAGGAGATCCTCGATCAAGTCGAGCGTTGCGGCATCATGCCACTGCAAATCGTCGAGAAAGAGCACCAAAGGATGGGTTCGCCGGGCGAACACGCCAATAAAGCGGCGAAGCACCAGCTGGAAACGAATCTGCGCTTGCCGGGCTGGAAGCTCAGCAACCGCGGGCTGCTCGCCAATGATCAGGCTCAGATCGGGGATCAATTCCACCATTAGTCGTCCATTCGCGCCGAGCGCCTCCCGGAGCGCTTGCCGCCAGGTGGCGAGTTCGCCCTCACTTTTGCTGAGAAGAGCACGGACAAGACTCTGAAACGTGTGCACTAGCGTCACATAAGGAACGTCGCGCTTCAGCTGGTCGAATTTGCCTGACACCAACTGCCCGCGCGAGGGCACCAGCGCTTTGTGTAGCTCCTGGACGAGCGAAGATTTACCGACACCGGAGTAACCAGCGACGAGCACCAACCTCGGCGCGCCGCTCTTCACCGCGCGATCGAAAGAGGCAAGCAAAGCCTCGATCTGAAGGGCTCTGCCATAGAGCTTCTCGGGGATGAGCAACCGATCAGGTGTGTCGTCTGTGCCGAGCTCAAACGGGTCGATGCGACCGTGGTTGGCCCATGCTGCGAGACAGTGTTGCAGATCGTGCTCAAGGCCAGCGGCAGTCTGGTAGCGTTCCTCGGCGGTTTTCGCGAGGAGTTTCATCACAATCTGAGATATCGGCCCGGGGAGGTTTTGCGATTTCTCGACGGGCGGTATTGCTTTTCTTGCAACATGACAATGGATCCACTCCAAGGGATCTGAGGCGGTGAACGGCAGCGTGCCGGTCAGCATCTGGTAGAATGTCACGCCAAGTGAATAGAGATCACTGCGACAATCGACCGAGCGATTCATTCGTCCGGTCTGTTCTGGCGCCATGTAGGGCAGCGAGCCGGCGATGAACTCGGCAGGCTCAGGCGGCACGCGCTCGCGGGCAAGACGGGAAGCCAGACCAAACCCAGTGAGTCGCACCTGTTCGTCAGGACAATTGACCAGAATGTGAGCGGGTTTCAGGTCCTTGTGGACCAAGCCGTGCCGGTGAAGTTTGCTCACGGCCCTCGCGATACTAATAGCGAGGCCCAGGAAGCCCTTGGGCTCCATACTGATCCCGAGTAAGTGCAGCAGTGGCTCGCCGCATGGATCCTCCAGGACCAGCATAGTCCGACCAGCTTCCCGGATGAGTTCCAACGGCCGAACCGCCCATGCCTCGTCCAGCTCCTCTCTTAGCTCACACTCATGGGCGAGGCGGTCGAGCGTCGCTGGGTCTTCCGCGATGGGCCGCACGACAAGCACGTTAGCCCTGCTACCCTGGATTTGCCTGCGCCACGCACGGCAAAACGCGCGATCACCATCCTCCCACAGGGGTAGGATGTCACTGTCAAGATTTGAGCCGAACGGAGTTCGGCTGAGGGGGTCCCGCGGCATTTGCCCGCCCGGTCATAAGGACTGGCCAAAACCTGACACATATCGGCCGAGCTTGTGAAGGGAATTCGCAAAATGACGCGAGTACCGATCGCGGCCGCCAAAGAGTGGACCGCGGCACGCCAAAACGCGACTTACACGCCCAATACATCACAGCCTGATTGGTCAACAGCACTGCCGCCAAAGACGATTGCTCCACAATCGGCCATGAAGGCAAGCTTCTAAGGCCCGGGGAAGGAAGATGCTCGGTCGAGTGGTTGAAGATAAACGCCGCAAGGGCGCTCAGGCTAGAAATCCCGCCGACACACGCGGTGCTGCTTTCGAGATCGATGTTCACTCCTGGCTCGATCGTTGGCGCCATGCAGTCAGACTCCGAACCACAGCATGAATGGCAGATCTGCGAGCCACTGTTTGCCACCGACCCATAACTATTCTCTTAGGCCTGCTCCCATTCATCGAGCAACAGACCCGGGACAAAGCCCCCTAGGCGCTCGCAGACCGGGATGCCGCTCACTGCGGCTCGCAGGAGGGGGATTGCCGGCCGTGCGAACCCAACAGATGCGAGAGAGTTCTCGCTGCTTGGACCGCTGTTCAAGCAAGGCGTAAGCTAACCGAAGACCGGTGAAGAGAAATGCAATCAAAAATCAAGAACGGCGGAACGCCTTTGGCATTTTGATAGATCTACACCGGCATCGCACAACCTGACGCTACGAACGATTCAAGCCCTTCCTCGCCGGTACGCAGTAGCAGAGAGTCACGACCTACTCTCCTTGCTGAGCGAGCCTCAGTTTTGCCACGCTGGTTGCTTCATTGGAGCCAGCATCACCACGGATGTACTGGCGACAGGCGATCTGACGACGGAAAACGAAGGGTTCATGCGCTTATGTTGCTGCTGCTTTTTGTGATGTCTATTTTCCTTAGTACAGTGCGGTAGTCTACGCCGCTTGCCGATCTCAGCGCCGGCGGGATCGGTGCATGCACAGGCACAATCGGGTCAATTCGCTCAGCTCGCGCCCCCGCGTTCAACTACCAAGGCGACGGGCATTCTGATCCTTCAGCCGCATAGCGAGCCGTCCGCTGCAGCCTCACTCCGAAGGCCGGGCGACACGCGCCGCCATGCTAAACCAAGCCGAAAGACAGTTCTCGACCAGTCGGGCGGTTTTTGCTAGACTTTCGTGTAATGCGCCTCGCTTGCGCGAATGGCTGACCAATTACATACCTGGAAATCTCAGAGATTTGCACGGCTCGAAAGGCTACCCGTGCGATCAAGGGCCGTGTCCAGGCGACAATTCTACTGTAGATCGTACAAGTGAGGCTCTTATCGTGATCAAGCGCTCTGAACCGCGGAAGGAAGCCGCAAAAGTCGTCGGCCCGGAGGTGAGGCCGAGTGTCTTCGTCGTCGACGATGACCTCTCAATGCGTGAATCGTTGGTTAACCTATTTCGTTCGATCGGACTAGATGTCGTTGCTTACGGATCGGCTCGGGAAATGCTCCAGAGCGAACTCCCTGATGTTCCTAGCTGCCTTGTGCTCGACATCAGGCTGCCCGGATTGAGCGGCCTTGAGCTCCAGAATGAGCTAGCCAAACTGAAGATTCACATTCCCATCATTTTCATCACCGCTCATGGCGATATTCCGATGACCGTCAAAGCCATGAAGAAGGGCGCAATCGATTTTCTCAGCAAGCCGTTTCGCGATCAGGAACTACTCGATGGCGTGGTCGCAGCGATCGAACAGGATCGGAAGAGACGAGGTGTAGACCAGGTGATCGGCAGGCTGCAGTCCTTGTTTGAGGCCCTAAGTCCACGAGAGCAGGATGTATTTAAACTGGTCGCCGCCGGCTTATTGAACAAACAGGTAGCCGCGGAACTCGGTCTCGCCGAGATTACAGTTAAAATCTATCGCGGCCACGTGATGAAGAAGATGGGAGCTCGATCGCTAGCCGATTTGATCAGGATGGCTGAGAGGCTGGGAATTGGGACCGACCGTTTCACGGTACAAACCTAAGTATGATTTTACAATTTCCTCGTACACGCGCACTCTTGCGCTGGCCATCATGTTGCCAAAGCCTTCGCCCAACTAAGAACGGGTCGCCTTGTCTAAGTATTCAACTGTTTCGGTTGTTGACGACGATCCTTCGATACGTGCCGCACTGAACAACCTTTTGAAATCGCAGGGCCACATCGTTCATACGTTTGCATCGGCTGAGGGATTCTTGCGGTCCTCTCAATTGAACGCCACGTCCTGTGTCATTGCAGACGTGCAGATGCCCATGATGAGCGGCTTTGAACTTTTGGAACAGATGCGCGCCCTGGGCCACGCTGTGCCATTCATCTTGATGACGGCCTTCGCAGATGATCGTACGCGAGCCCGCGCGTTGAGCGCCGGCGCAACCGGCTTTTTCGCCAAACCCTTTGACGGTCTGGAGTTGATCGCCTGCCTCGATGAAGCGCTTCGCGAGGGTCATGGCGGAAGGATCGCATGAAAGGTGCGGAAGCAGCCCGCGCCAAGCCACACCCGTCCGTGCGGCGCTTACGATGTGGATCGATACGCGTCTGCGTGCTTACCGCGTGCCAGTGCCGACCGTTGCCTTTCCACCCGCATTCTTGTCGTTGCACTTCGGCATCTGGTTGAAGCAATTGCAACATCTTGCTCCTGACAAGGCGCCTGTGGTATGGTGCGTATTCAGACGAGTGCGAGGCCCTCCTCGCTTGAACGGAGTAGCGCCCGACCATCAGTGCCACGATCGTTGCTGAGCCAAGCGCCAAAGTGCCACGGCAGCAGCTTGTTGGCAGGACCTCGTTAGAACAAAGAACTCACCTGAAACTTGCACGACCGGACCTTGTCGGAGAAGGACGCACGATTGCGGCCAAAATCACTTAGTCCGTCGAGACGATCGAATCGCTTGGTAGTTCACAGAAAACGCAAAGGCCGCATTTTGGCGACCTTGCGCATTCGAAGGATCGAGTGCTGCACGCCAAACTCGCCAACTTGCGTTCGCGACCAGCAACCCTTCGGCGGGCCGAAGCGCCCGAGCCTACGCATCCGTTGCAGGGCAACACAAATGCCACTGGTAGAAGCGATCTCAAGCCACTCCTTTGCTGCCGAACGCATCCACGCCGACCACTCTCCCGCGCGGGTCCCCGCCAAGGCCAGGCCCAAAGCGTTGGCTCTGGACGCGCGATAAGCCCTTGCGCCGGGCCAGATCCGCGGCGGCCGTCTCCCTACTACTCGCCGCTGCGACGTCGTGGTCTCCGTGAGCGTGAGCATCCAAGTCCGGCTGGCGGGCTCCCCCGTCGCCGGGGAGCGGATCGGCCCCTCTGGTCGCGATGAACTATCGGCCCACATAGCGCTTCCAAGCTAACCGCGCAGTATGTGCGAATTCTTCGATCGCGCGCGGCTAAGCAAACCTGCCCGCGAAAAACGACTTAGCCGGCGCCCGTCGCTGGATGGGACGAAACTACTAGACATAGTAGCTTTGTTCTGACTGGTTCTCAGGTAAGCCGTTGGAGCTGATTTTTAGACGCGCTACGCATAACCCAAAGGACGCCGAGAGGCGCCGGAACCGCGGGCTCATGGTCTGCCAATCCTGTACGATGTTGCCCGCGCGCTTGTTCGTCGGGCAGATTTTCTTGTCGAGGAGACGACCACATGGTTGGAGGACACGGGGCGCGCAGAATGAAGACAGTCGAAATGCTAGAGTCCAACGTGCGCTCGTACTCACGTTCCTTTCCTGCTGTGTTCAGCAGGGCGCGCGGCTCGATTATGTTCGCCGAGGGTGGCCGGAAGGTCATTGACTTTCTGTCCGGCGCTGGAGCGCTAAACTATGGCCACAACAATCAGGAGATCAAAGCGGCAATCAGCGAGTATCTGGAGTCGGATGGGGTCGTCCACGGCTTGGACATGGCCACTCCAGCAAAGATCGAATTCATGGAGACCTTTAGCTCTGTCATCCTTCGTGAACGGAATCTTTCCTACCGCTTTCAATTTACCGGGCCTACGGGAGCTAACGCTATTGAAGCAGCTCTAAAGCTGTCGCGTAAGATCACAGGGCGTCACAAAGTCATTTCTTTCACGAATGGATATCATGGCCAAAGCTTGGGAGCCATAGCCGCGAGCGGTAACCGCTTTTACCGCAAAGCCAGCAGCATTCCCTTATCCTGCACAACGTTCATGCCCTATGATGGGTATCTTGGCTCCACTCACAGTCCGGCGGATTACGTGAGAAAGGTACTAATGGACGAGAGCAGTGGCACAGATCTTCCAGCCGCAATTCTCGTCGAGACCGTGCAAGGAGAGGGAGGCATTAACGTCGCCGGTAAGGAATGGTTGCAGTCAATTCAGGCTTTGGCAAAAGAGGTCGGAGCTATTTTCATAGTTGACGATATCCAAATGGGCTGTGGCCGCACAGGCGAATTCTTCAGTTTTGAGTTCGCTGCGTTGTCGCCAGACATTGTTGTAATGTCGAAATCGCTGAGTGGGTACGGTTTGCCACTATCGATGCTCCTGATCAAAGAAGCAATTGACGCATGGGAGCCAGGGGAGCACACGGGGACGTTTCGAGGAAACAACCTTGCACTCGTTTCTGGCAAAGCGGCTTTGAATCTGTATTGGCGCAACCAGACATTCTCGCAACAGGCCGGACGCTTGGGCGCATTTATGCGGCGTCGACTCGATGCTATCGCGCACCAGCACGGAAACAAGTTTGCTGTTCGTGGACGGGGCATGGTATGCGGATTCGATTGCAAAACGACCGAAATCGCAGAGGCGACGTCACGTAGAGCGTTTGAGAAGGGCTTGATTGTCGAGCGATGCGGACCGACCGATCAGGTTCTAAAGTTCTTGCCTGCACTTACGATCGAGCAAGAAACGTTGGGACAAGGCCTAGACATATTCGAGGAGTCATTGACCGAAACGTTGAATTCAGCCCGAGCAAGCTAAACTTGTAGGCACACGAGAGAAACTGTTGCTAGCGACAGCATCGCCGCACAAGTCACTGGCGTGAGTCCTTGCTTGCCGCCGAATGGTCAGGAGTTTCGAACATGATCATGAAGGTGACGTCTGAAGACCAACGCTATCTGAGATCCGTCTAGTCGGCTTATGAGCGGAGAACGCCTGCTGCCCTCCTCGGTCCACCATACGTGAGTGCGGGCAGCACCTTTGACCATAGAACCTCGCACTCGCGAGCGACTCTGGTCGAGCTGGCTTATCCAAGTTCTCAGTCTGAGGTCTGCCGAAGGTGAGCTCCTTGCCGCGGAATGGAGTCGAATGGTGTAGTATGGCTTCTTGGTGGTCACGTGCCCAGCCGCACGGGCGCGGACTTTGTTAGGACCGTAATTGTGCTGCAGCGATCTAGCCTGAGCCGTTTGTAGCTATCGGTGCAGCAGCAATCACTGCGGCGGCCGGTTTTGCGACGAAAGCCGTCAAGGAACGCGCAGTGGGGATGTTCTTGGTTCTGTTGAATTTCTGAAGAGGTCGGCTTTGCCCTTGAACCGGTAGGCTCGGCGTGCTGATTCCACAAAGGAGAGCAACGCCATGACGAGAGATATCACACCGGCTGATTGCCGGCGACCGGGCTGTGGACGAAGCGTTTACGAAAGTGCGAGCGAGCTTTGATCGGTTCTGCCTTGCGGCAGGGATCGAGGCGCTTGGCACGATGACCGAGGCGGAAGTGACGGCGGCCTGCGAACGGGTTCGGGGCGTGGACGGCCGCGAGGTCACGATTCCGAGCTGGGAAAATGGCGGCGCAGGAGCACTGGCTCGGTCGCTGGGCGATGGACTCGGTGCTGATCAACGTATCGACGCGCCGGTTCGGCCGCGCTATCCGGCTGCCCGAGGGTGACGTGCAGGCATCGGCCGGATGCGGGCTTTCGGAATGGGCGGCGCGCGGAGGTTACAGCGATCGGGACATGCCCGGCGCGGTTCACGGCGTCAGTTACACCAAACCGAACGAGCATCTCAATCAGAAGCGGTCGGTCCTCGGCTTTTGCCCCAGAACTGCAGAGCACCGTTATCCGTATACGCGCCTAGTGGAGCGACTCTAACGCTTGTTTCCCGCGTTTGACAGCGGCGAGGACGCGCTTTGGATCGGCGGTCCATACGAAGAGTTTGGGATCGGCGTTTGTCTCGGCGACGAAGCGGTTGATGGCGACTTGCAGGTCAACGACGGATCGGAACACGCCTCGCTTGAGGCGACGGCGCGTGAGGCGAAGAAGCCTTCGACCGCATTGAGCCAGGATGCAGAGGTCGGGGTGAAGTGGAACGTCGAGCGGGGATGCCGAACCAGCCATTGGCGTACCTTCGGATGCTTGTGGGTCGCATAGTTGTCGACGATGGCGTGGATTACTTTCCCTGCCGGGACCTGCTCCTCGATCGTGTTGAGGAAGCGAATGAACTCCTGGTGGCGATGGCGCTGCATGTTGCGGCCGATGACGGTGCCGTCGAGGATGTTGAGGGCAGCGAACAGCGTGGTGGTGCCGTGACGTTTGTAGTCGTGGGTCATCGTGCCGGCACGGCCCGGCTTCATCGGCAACCCTGGCTGGGTGCGGTCGAGCGCCTGAATCTGGCTCTTTTCGTCGACTGAGAGGACGACCGCATGGGCGGGAGGATCGACATAGAGGCCGACGACGTCCTTGAGTTTTTCGGCGAACTTCGTAAGCGCTTAGCCGCAACCCTATTGAGGCTGGCTTGACGTTTTGCGGAATCGCCACGGCATGAGGTCTTCGATGCGGCTATGGGGATGGCCGTCGATGATCGTCTCGAGTGTTTCGGCGATGTAGGCGGCCGGGTTGACGTCGTTGAGCTTGCAGGTGGCGACGATCGAGGCGAGCAAGGCCCAGTTTTCGGCTCCGACCTCATGACCGGCGAAGAGCGCATTTTTTCTGGTCAGGCAGACTGGCCGGATGGCGTTCTCGACAGGGTTGGTGTCGAGCTCGAGGCGCCCGTCTTCGAGGAAGCGGGTCAGACCTTGCCAGTGATTGAGCGCGTAGCGGATGTCCTCGGCGAGCGTCGAACCGCTGGAGATCATCGACAGCTGCTTCTCGAACCACATTTTCAAAGCGGCGACGAGAGCCAACGAATGCTCCTTTCGTGCGGCGAGCCGGATGTCCGGCGATGCACCGCGCACCATGGCTTCGATGGCGTAAAGCTGTGCGATGTGCCGAATGGCGGCCTCGGCGATCGGCGATTTGCTATTGCGGGCCAATTTGACGAAGCGTCGGCGCAAGTGGCTCCAGCAATGCACGAGCGTCCAAGGCCCTTGCAGTCGAGCGACTTCGGTCAGTCGATCATAACCGTCATAGGCATCGCATTGCAGGAAGCGTCCGCCAAAGCCATCCAGGAACTGCTCAGCGAAGGCACCGCTGCGACTGGGGGCATATCGGAACAGCACGATCGGCGGACTTGGGCCGCTGTGGCCGCGGTCGTCTGAGGCAATCGCCCAGAAGTAGCCTTTCTTCGTTTGGCCGCGCCCCGGATCGAGTACCGGCGCCTTGGTCTCGTCCATGAACAGCCGATCCGCCATGGCCAGGTGGTGGCGCATGTGTTCCGCGATGGGCTGAAGATGGAAGCAGGCGCGGCCGGACCAGTTGCCCAGTGTCGCCCGATCAAGCCGGATGCCCTGGCGCGCATAGATCTCGGCCTGACGGTAAAATGGCGTATGGTCGCCAAATTTGGAGACGATCACATGCGCGATGGCCGCTTCGGTCGGCAGCCCGCCGGGCACGACGTGCTCCGGTGCGTGCGCCTGCACGACGGGGCCGGAGCAGCGGCGACAGATGTATTTTGGGCGGCGTGTGATCAGCACGCGCCATTGCGCCGGGATCACGTCGAGGCGCTGGCTGACGTCCTCGCCGATCTTCGTCATGGCGCCGCAACCGCACGGGCAAAGCGTACTCGCAGGCTCGATGATCCGTTCCACCCGCGGCAAATGGGCAGGCAGGCAGCCGCGGTTGCGATGAGAACCTTGATCCGGCGCGCTCCGCGATCGGCCCTTGATCACAGCCTCGGCTCTCTCCTGCGCCGCGTCCAGGATGCCTTGCGCGATCTCCACGTCTTCCAGCGGCAAGTGATACTGATCTGGCCGCAGCTTCTCGGACGTCGCGCCGAACTTCTCGCGTCGCAATTCGCCGAGAATGACCTCCAACCGACGCCGCGCCTCTTCCGACGTCGCCAGCGCCGCCTGATGTTCGCTCAAGGTCGCCTGCGTTTGCGCCAAAAGCGCTTTCAATTGTTCATTTTCGTCGCGCAGCGCCGCGATGCTCATGCGCTATTTCGAGCACATCGCCGCCGCGCGTGCCACATTCAAAATAGCTTCCGAGTCATTCTGCCGCAGTTATCCAGCCGCCTGGGGACGCCGCGCTTCTTCCGGGCGGACCAACCTCCAATCCAGCCCCTCGAACAGGGCTGCGAACATCGCCGGCGATATCCGTATCACGCCGTCTGCGATCGTTGGCCAAACGAACTTGCAACCTTCAAGACGCTTGTGCACCAACACCAGACCCGTTCGATCCCAGACCAAAATCTTGATCCGGTCCGCTCGTTTCGATCGGAACACGAAGGCTGCGCCGCTGAACGGGTCGAGACGAAGCATCTCCTGCACCTTCGCCGCAAGCCCATCGTGGCCACAGCGGAAGTCGATCGGCCGCGTCGCGATGTAAATCTTCAGATCGGCACCGGCCGCGATCATCGTGACGCTCGCATCGCGCGGATCACACGGGACAGCTGCTCGCCATCTATGGCTGTGTCCGTCCGCAGCACGACATCGCCGATCGCGATCTCAAGCTTGATCGCCGGAACCTGACGCTCCTCCAACGCACCTTCCACGACTAGCGGCGCGAATGTCGGCTGCGATACCTCGCGCGGCGACAACATGCCTCGCTGTCGAAACCGCCGCCGCCAATCGTAGATTTGCCAGCGCGTCGCTCCGTGCTTGCGCGCCACCTCGGACACCTGGGCACCGGGTAACAGACTCTCGGCGACGATCCGAGCTCTCTCAGCTTCCGAACGTACGCGGCGCCCCGATGGTCCTTCAAGAACCTCCAGCCGGCTCACCGATCGCCTCGTTGAGCCGTCCAAATGGACGTCCTTTTTGCTGTCCAATCCCATCCGAAACCTCCGTCCAAGCCGGAGGCTTCTTTCGCACGTTCATTCGAATTCTGAAGCAAGGGTATCGGCTTCGCGCTTACCGAACTTCGGGTCGTTCGACAGCTTGAACGTACGGATGCGATGCGGCGCGAGTTGGTGGGCTTCGAGGATACGCTGCACCGAACGCAGGCTCACCCCTGCGGCTTTCGCCAGCATCCGGCCGGTCCAGTGGGTTGTTTCTCCCGGCGGCGGCCCGAGCGCCAGGTCGACCACTCTCTGCACGGTGCCCGTCGGCAGCGGTGGTTTGCCGGGCTTTCGCGTCTTGTCGCGCGTTAGCCCTTCGACACCCTCCGCCATGAACCGGGCCTGCCATCTCCACACCACGGGCTTGGATTTGCCCGAGCGGCGCATGATCTCGGCGGTGCCACAGCCGTCGGCAGTGGCAAGAATGATGTTGGCCCGCCACACATGCTTCTGAGGTGCGCTGCGATCCGAGACGATCGCCTCAAGCCGATGGCGGTCCACCCGGGTGACCTTTACGATAGTTCCTGCTCTCATGCCCAGAGCTTGAACTGCTTCGGTCGATTTGGGAATCTCCGAATGAATCAGACCACTAGCACACTGCCGCAACCCCATTGTTGACGTGCCCGATCACTATCAGAAGCCCCTATTAGGCGTGAGCGCCTCGGCGGCAAGCGAAGGTGATGGACCAAATGTCAACTATGCTGGGCGGACGGAAGACGCCCGACGCATCTGCCGGGTCTGAGATGCGTCGGGCTGAGTGGGAGACCGATCGCGACAGTCTTCCTCCCAGAACCGCGTCTGCAAATAGTATGCCGCCGTACTGCTACATCAATACCTCAAATTAGATATGTGCTCTGCCGCGAAGTTCCGCGAGACATTCAGAGACGCTCGGCCCAAAGCTCGTTCTTCAAGGCCTAAAAAGCTGAGCTTATTCCCCTTCCAAAAAGTCCCGCCATCACCTTTCATCTGGATCAAAAATGAGGCAGAAGAAGCGGACAACGGGCCGCCGGCTCATCAACAACAGATATCTAGGTGTTTGATACATTGCTAGGCGTGACTGGAACGATCGCCCCGAGCTCGCGCACGACAGAGGCAAACGATCGAGATCTAAGCTTAGACTTCGCGAAAGGTGCGCTCATTGTTTTGGTGATCGTTGGGCACCTGATCCAGTATGTCATCTACCGAGGTGACGGGTTTTGGTATTCGCCGTACTACAAATCGATCTATATGTTTCACATGCCACTCTTTATGGCGATAAGCGGATATCTTTCTTCTCGATCGCTGCTGCAAAAATCGTTCACTCGAGGCGCCAGCAACCGTGCGAAGCAGCTCTTGCTGCCGATGCTGTTTTGGTGGACGTTCATGGAGACAGTTAAGCTGGCGGCATTGTGGCGCGCGACCAGCCTAACGAGCGGACTTTTGGAACTTGTAGACGATTTCGCTGGCACATACTGGTTCATCTGGGCCACGTTTGTTTCCTACCTTGTCATCAAGATTTCTTGCCGGCTCAACCAGCGATCTTGGGTCATATCTGGCTTAGCCATACTGGTCGCACTCGCGCCTCTGACATTCTCCATATCGCCCCTAATCAGATTCACTTACCCATTCTTCTGCTTCGGCTTCTTGCTTGCTCGATCAAGAGAACGATGGACGAGTACGTCTCGACACCACAAGCCGCTCCTGATTCTATTTCTCTCGATAGTGACTTGCGTATGCTTTCTAGCTTGGGGCAAGGACACCTATGTCTACAATAATCTTGGTGTAATTCACGATTTTCGGTCGGCTAAAGACGTGCTTCTGATGTTTGTTGGCTCTGCAGCTGCCTCAGCAATCGCTATCGAACTCCTGCTGCAATGCTGGAGCGTTGGCCATTCAAATCGGATGGCCCGCTTTATCGCTGTGAAGTTGGGCCAGACCACGCTGCTGCTCTACCTGGTCCAGGGTACCGTGTTCCGTCTCATGGATTTCGTACAGTTCGGAGAACTTTGGGATCTCACGACCCGGTTGGTCATCTCGGGTATGCTCGGTGCCACGATTGTTGCGATCGCGCTAACGGTGCGCTCGATTGTTCGCGGCGTTCCATATCTGTCTCAGCTCGTCCTTGGAATGCCGCCACGCTCACGTCTTCCGCAAGCCAAACCTACAATGAACTAGCTGTATGCATTTGATTGTTTGAGTACGGCAGGGTATTGCGATAGCGTTGACTTGTGACGCGGCCGGAATAGCCTTCGAACCCAGATCCGGCTGGACGTCGTCGGCCGGTCGAGCCGGTGATCGGCATAACTCCAACCCCCATCGAAGCGTCTATTGCTCAAGGTTGTATGGCACCGGCGAACTCAGCCCGTTGCGTCAATCCAATCGACTGTCGTGAGATGAGCTTCGCTGTACCAGTCGTCTAGCCGCCGGGTTTCGACCAAGAGCTGGCGATCGAACGGAATCCGATCACACTCGGCGAAACGTTTCTTCAAGTGCCGTACTGAATCCGGGACGTCCCAGTCGTTCGAACCTCCGTCTCGGCCCGCTGTTGCCCATGCACTACGTTGACTTCGAAGGCGTCCAGTTTACGATCGAGTCGCGCAAGCCGTGTTCCGCAAGTCGATACATTCCTGCGGCGCAGGAAATGCTGCGCTACGGACATCAGCTGCCCAGCGCGAGAGGCTCTCCTGCAGCAACTGACGGCGCTCGTGCCGGCCGGGCCCGTTGGCGGTCTCATTCCTCGGATGTCAAATCCGCGAGCCTGGAGCGCGGACGCTAGCCTCATGGCCCGGGCATTCTCGCGAACGACATAGGGTAGGATCTGCGAGTTCGAAGGACTTCTCTCGTCTCGCGCGACCATCTCCCGATGCGTGAACGCGACAAGCTTCGCCAGCGGCTGTTGGCGCTCCGGCTGCTCCTGCAGGATCAACGGTGCCTCCCGTACGGCCACCCCATTAACGGCTAAGGGCCGGTCGCGAAGATAAACGGGCGACAGCGATTGATTATGAGGTCGCGCAGCACGCCAGAAGCGGTAACAAGCGCGCCGGCAGCTCCCAACGCCTTGCCGCAGGTATGAATAACCAGGAGATTTGCGCGTCCTTCATAGGGCGCTGTGAGCCCTCACCCTGCTCGCCGTAAACGCCGGTGGCATGAGCTTCGTCCACAACCAAGAAGGCATCGTGCCGGTCGGGGATCGCGAGCAGGTCTTCAAGCAGCGTGAAATCGCCATCCATGCTATAGAGGCTCTCGACTACTACGATCCAGACCCGCCTCGCTCCGCCCGCGGCACGCCAGTCGCAAATTGCGCTTTCGATAACCTGCGGGTCGTTACGGGCGCTGATTCGAAACGCGGCTCGGCCAGCTCGTGCTCCTTCTTGAATGCTGGCGTGAACCAGAGAATCGAGGACGAGCAGGTCGTCGCGTGCGGCAACGTTGTCAGCACCGCAAAATTTGCGATATAACCACGGCCGAAGAAGGGCACGGTCTGCACGCCGAAGAACCACGCCGCTGCTGCTTCGAGGCAGCCGCGCTCCTCGCAGTTGCCGCGCAGAAGCCATGATCGGCCGGCTCCGATCGGAGTACCGGCTTCGAGCGCGGTGACGATGGCTTTTTTCATGTGCGGCGCGCTCGCCAGCGCCAAATAATCGTTGGATGAAAAGTCAATCCCGGTGCGCGGCCCGAGATGCCGCAGGCGGTCGTCGTCTTTAAGCGCATCTAAGCCTCCTGCATAGCTGGCGACTTTACCCGCAATCATGAAGTTCATTCTTCACTCGCTGAGCAAGGATGGGCGCGGCAAAACTCCCAACTGGCCGCCAAGGACAGGCTCGTACGTTAGCTTGTTGGATTCAAACCGGTACGATGCGATTTTCTCGATCAACCAGCACAATGCGCGGTTTGAAGAGTCTTGCATCGGCCTCGTCAATCGAGGCGTATGCAACGATGCTTATCTTATCTCCGGGCATCGCCAGTCGCGCCGCCGCACCGTTCACGTCTACCGTGCCGGACCCTTGTGGCGCTTCCGTCACAAACGTTGCAAAGCGTGCCCCCGTCTCCAGGTTGTAGAGTTCGACGCGTTCGTTAATCAGGATACCGGCCGCGTCCAGCAGCGCGCGATCAATCGAGATCGAGCCTTCAAAGTGCAGGTCGGATTCAGTTACCGTGGCGCAATGAACCTGTCCCTTCATCAAGACAATCTGCATTTCTTACCTCCGCTGATGGCTTGCGCGCAGCACGCCTGTGTTCTGATGGCTTGAGCGACCCCAGACGTAATGCCGAGCCGCGCTAGCAAACTTGCATCACGGTCAAGTTGCGGGTTTTTGGTGGTCAGCAACACATCGCCGACAAAGATGGAATTCGCACCCGCCCAGAAGCATAGGGCTTGGAGTACATCAGTCATGTACTGGCGCCCGGCGGCCAACCGTACGACACTCTTGGGCATCATGACCCGCGCGGTCGCCACCAGGCGCACCAGTGCAATCGGATCGGGACGCTCCGCCGAGACCTTCACCGGCACGCCATTCACCTCGTTCCACAGGTTGATCGGTACGCTTTCCGAATGGTTGGGAAGATTGGCGAGCAGAACCAGCATGCCGAGACGGTCATCGACGTGCTCACCCATGCCAATAATGCCGCCGCAGCAGACTTTGACCGCCACCTCGCGCACGCGCGTAAGAGTGTCGAGCCGATCTTGCAAGGTCCGGGTAGATGATGCTGCGGTAGAACTCCGGCGAAGTGTCCAAGTGATGATTGTAGAAGTCGCCGACGTCGGCGAGCCGTGCGGCTTGCTTTGGCGTGAGCATGCCGAGCGTTACGCACGTCTCCATGCCAACACGTTTAACGGCGGCAATGATGTCGCAGACCTGATCGAGGTCGCGGTCCTTTGGACTGCGCCAAGCCGCGGCCATCCAGAAGCGACTCGCCCCGGCCGCCTTGGCGCGCTGCGCGGCGGCGACCTCATCAGCGCGATCCATCAAGCGAGTCGCCTTGAGGCCAGTGTCGTAATGCACGCTCTGTGCGCAGTAGGCGCAGTCTTCAGGACAGCCGCCGGTCTTGATGCTGAGCAGGCTTGCGGTTTCGACGTAGTTTGGGTCACAATTGCCGCGATGAACAGTTTGAGCCTGAAATAAGGGCTCGGCAAACGGCTGCGCGTAACCCCCTTCCGCCTCGGCACGTTCCCAGTCGCGGCGGGATCGGCGCGCCGCTGCGGCCGCTATTGCCTTCGACTTCAACAGCCCCCAAGATTTTCGCTCGATCATACAGACGATACCGTCGTGCGGGCTTCGCAAAGCAACACTCTTGCCCGGTATTGAACGAGAAATATCGCCGAGTTGCGCGGGCATGGCGCTCATTTCAGACTAATCGCCGCCCCCTCATGCAGGATTTCCCCGCAGGTCGAGGCAAGCGCAACAACACTCCTCGACGCGCCTCACTCAGGTAACTCGCCGGTGCGTACAGTAGTTGCGCCCCGTAGGGAGCCTCTCCTGATCCAAATGTATTTGGCCGCCCGTCGTGGATAACGGATCGACGAATCTGCTCACCTGGCCGATTCCTCGATGGTTCGTTATGCGCGTCACATTCCGCACAATAAACGGTGGTCCGGACGAGCCGACTCTGCGAGCGTTGCCTCCCGCCGCCTTCAGAAGCGCAGCGGGTTGGGCTCTGGGCCAGAGTAGCGGCCGGTGCGCCCTTCGGGCCTGTGGCCACCTAGGCTCGCTCGCCGCTGCGCTCGTGACCCCTGACTATGATGAGCAACTCTGCTGGAGTCTCGATCACGTCGCCGCCGCCCGACTTGGCATCGACGCGGCGAGATCCGCTAAGACGTCGCGCTCATCTGCGCAAACAGAGTTGCCGCTTCAGACGGCCCGAGCCCGACGATGCCCACGAACGCTGCCGGAGGCATCGGAATGACCTGACGGGTCGGCCTCCAGAGATGCAGGCAGTAGCGACTATTGTTCACATACTGCGAATGAGGAGGATGCAGCTGCATCACGCATTCCTCTTCATCCCAAAACATACTCTTTGGCGAGGCACATCTCCTCCCAGTTCGGAGATCGCCGTGGCGTCGACACAGAGACATGCTCCCATCCCGGACGGACGAAGCCGACGATCTTGAGTTGGCAGCCACAAGGCCCCTGCACGAAGAAGAGACCGGAAGGACCAGACCCTGGAGCGGAGGCGAATCGGCCATCGCGGACGCGCCCGGCTTTGGCCCATAGATTTGCATCCGGCAGCACTGGTCTTGTCCGATTCGTATATCGAAAGACTGGTACCCTGGCATGGGCAGGCCCAACTACCGCTGATCATCTGCAGCGAACTTAGTTGGATGAAGAACATCGGTCTGTCCGCATCGTTCACCGGGGAGTTCTCTTGGGTTTGTCCTTCGACATCTGATCTATCTTCAATTTTCTCGTCATTCGCGCCTTCGTTGCAACTGAGGCTCATGCAGACAATCTGCGCAGACATCTACGATGGCATGTCTTGGCAAGCCGTGCCAGCAGGAGCTTCTGCTCGCATCTTCGCCTAAACAAGTCCGCAACGTATAGCGTTGAGCTAACCGTGGTTGGTGCAAGATACCAGAATTCGACTGAAACACCTCACAGCCAAAATGGCGGCGGAAGCCAATTCGCGTGGCATGATCCGGCGAACCGGCTACTTTGTCACCCAAATACACGTCGCTGGCTTCAGCACATGATGCATAGCGACGCCACCGCCACGCCAGTTCATCGAGCGAGAGGCTTTTAATTAGACGATCTGACGGTAGGCTTTCATCTCATTCCTTCTCATGTCTAGCGGTTAGCCGGCTTGCCGCCTGAGACACCGTCAATGCGTCATCTATGTGGCCGGCAACCGTGACTCAGAATGGCTTCATGCTCAGAGGCTCGCACGCGCGGACCGCACTCGTTCAGCAGCCTCGCTCATTGGCCTTTTTACCGCATGACGCAGTTTCGCAGTTCAGCCCTAGCGGGCTATGAGCTCCAACGCAGAGACACCCGCGCCGCGGTCCAACGCGTTGACGATCGGTGCAACCGTCCGTCCGGTGGCAATCAGAACTGCCCGTCAACCTCATTTCTTTGCCGCTCCTCCGCGAGGCGAGCCAGCTTATCATATTCCTCAGCGACCTTGATGAGCCTGCATCTGGATGTGTCGTCCTCGAGCGACTCCGCTTTTCTTCGCGTCGCTTCAGCACGGCTTCGCCAATGTTTGGCGTCTGAGTACAGCTTTTTTTGCTTCATACGGAAGACAATGCAATTTTTAGATCAAGAAAATGCGACACATGCCCTACGTAAGATACCGTAGGTTGGCTTTCGCAAAAGCACCTCATTTGCCGTTATCTGCCGACCGCTCTGTTGATGTCTGAGATGCGACACGCCGCTCGCAGCAAGCGCGGCGAGGGGCGCGAAATGCGCGACTCTCGACGTAAGGGCTTGAATCGTACGTAGCGTCAGATTGTAGGGTCTTCTTACAGCTGGCGAGCGTGCTTGGCGTACAACAGCTTCCGGGCGACACAATTTCAAGTGTGTCATTTGGCGCTCAGATTGCAGAACGCCCGCGTTGTCCGGGACGCCGCAGTGAGGCCGCCTCGGCGAATCATTGCAACGTGTCGCGATGAGCCAGCTGCAGGAGAACCGGATTCTAAGATCGCAGCAGCATCGTCGCGTGGCTATTGCCCGATTTGACAGATTACTCACGCAGAGGTCGCAGTCCGGAGATCGGGGCCTCGCAGCTCAGAGTAGAATGGACGGAGGCCATACTCATATCCCGTAGCCGTGATACGGCCGCGGCGACCCTGCAATAGCTTGCTCACGCCGAAACAGGTAGCTGTAGGCATACACGGCTGCCAGCATTCTCGCCAGAGATGCGTCAACTGGTCGCTCATGCCGGAGCCCCCTTCGGGTGCCTGGATTGCCTCCGTCGCCGCCTCCATCATGTTTTTCGTCCAAAGACCGGGCAACACCGCCTCCGGAGTAGCAATAACTTCTGCAGCTTTGGCTACCAAGCAGTCGTTCAACTGATGACCAGCGCGAGGTCAGACCACAAGGAAATCTCGATCTATGCTCTGTCCGAAATGTCACACAGATAACTGGTGCGAGATCGCAATGCACGATCCCTGGAGCGGCCGACCAGTGATCAAGTGCAATACTTGCGGTGAGTATGCCGAGTACGATTGCCTCCAGCGCAAAACAGCGCACGCGATCATCGCAGCTACCTTGGCCTGTAACGTGAGCATAGAGGACCAGCGCGATCCGCGGGCGGTGGCTGACAGGATTTTGGATGTGCTGGAGAATGCCGGCCTAGCAATCGCTCGCGCCTCGAGATGAATGGGAGGAACGCCGATCGGCGCCGCTACAAGGCCCCGCCCGCCCATCAGAGAGCACGGCCAACTGCGCCGCTTGTTCCAACAGCCATTTGATTGCGTGCAAAACCGCCGTCTTTCCCCCGGCCGACCTGGAGTAGTCGCCATAGCAACACTTTGATACCAACAACGATTGTAGCAAACGCGCCAATCTGGACCCGAGCCGCCATGCTCTCAACGGACCAGGGGTGGGTACGGCTTAGGCGCGGGCTTCCAACGTGACGCCCGGCAGATCTTCCCACAAGTATCGAACCCGCGATGATCAACCCGGCGTGGCCTGCACCTGACGGCGCCTTTCGAGGTCCATAGTTCAAAGTTATCTAGAACGGCGAAGTCACTGCTGAGTGCCTTGACGGGAGTTTGGCTCATTGACCAGACGCGCGGCCGATTGATCTCGTTTCCTATTCTGTTCAGCCGCCGCGGCACCGACAACTCCCGGGAAGCAGCCCCATCGTGATGGCGACAGCGGGAGAGCTCGGCTGGATAGACAAAGCCAATTCGCACAGACTCGACAGAGCATTCTAGCCATGGACGATGGATTCCGGCGCCGAGGCAGCTCCTATCCACACATTCAAGTAAGCTCGATTGATTCGCTTGATCACTCATGGCCAACGACGAGCAGCCTCACAGCTGGGCGTAGCTATGCGTGCACACTCGAGCGGACCCGAGCTGCGCGTTCCGCAGACGACGAATACCGAAAGCCAACTGCCTTGGTGAAGCGCCGCCCGCCCTCCTCGCCTTGCGGCTGGCTCCTGGCGAACGAATACGAGTTCGACATATTCACGCGATAAGCCCGCAGGGGGATTGAATCGTACGTAGCGTCAGATTGTAGAGTGCCCAGCTAGGAAGCACCAATGTTCGGTCGCTTCAGAATTCCTGTGCTAAAAGCGGAGCAGGCCGGTCGCTTGCGATGAGAGGTTTTCTGCCAAAGCGGCTGAGGATCGCGCTCAGTCCGAAGAACGCTGTTTCTGTTCTGTCCACGCAGATCACCGGCCCGTATGAAGACAAGATCGCCCACATGTAAGAAGCACCAATCCAGCCTTGGAGGCTTCGCAATACGTTTGCGGGCACTGAGTGCCCAACCAGCCGCCGCGAGATGGATGCGCTATCTCGGGAGCGGTCATGTGAGAGGACCCGCTGGATCCAACAGGGTCTTGCTCGTCGATCACTGTGAGGGCCAATGCCGGGCCATTGTTGGCTTCGAGAATGGCGATCCTGCAACCGCATATATGTGCGGCGAACCCGTTGTGACGAGACCTCGCCAAAAGCTGTCATCATGGTGCGCTTAGCACCATTCCCGAATGCACGTCAGGCCATGGTCGGACGGACGCAGCGTCGTCGAAGGAAAGCAGACTAGATGACCAGCAGTAATTCGAGACGAGCGCGCGCAATTGCTAGGCATCGGCAGTGGTCAACGCGGGAGCAAGAGAGCTGCCGATAGATCCGCGAGCTGGATCTGCTCGAGGTGCAGGCCTGACGATTGCCCCAGGGCCGAACGCCGATCCAGGCAATGAGCCCATCAAGACCTGACGAACGAGTATTGAGAAGCTCATGTGAGCGCCTTGGAAAAGAAATGATGTGAAAGTTTAGCCCGCGAGCGACTGAAGATTGATCTCGGCACCTCGATTGAGGGCAACACCCGCGTTCGAACCCGATAAGCCGGCGATGCATTTCGAGGGCGCGCCTCTAAAACTTACGCTGCTTTCGGCGCATTCGAGCGGGGAGCACGTGGTTTAAAGGCCCGGATCGACCTCTCCACGAGCAGCTCATCCGACTTTTTTCCGCCGAGAGGCTGCAACTCAAATGTGATAATCGAAGTAGAACGCAGTTGATCCGTCAGCTCAGGCTGGTGTCCCCAAAGCTTGCTCAAGAACCGGGACTTTGCCGCGGGCATCGATAAGAGAAGGGGCGCTCGGGACCAGCAAACCGCCAGTTTCAATGACAGCGGCACGTGTTCAAGGCGGCTTGTTGACGCACATGCGGGCTTTGCCTGGTCATAGTACCGCCGGTCCAAAGACATGCTTGCGAGCGCGGAAAAGACCCCGGCGGAATGGTCGCCGAACCGAGCACTGACCTTCAGAGCCATATCGTCCGCGCGCTAGACGCACCATTGTTGTTCGGCCACTCGCGAGTAATGAACCGCAGATGCTTTTCGCACTGAATTCGTCCTTCGGGGGCACAGGGCACGCTGATCGTTGCGATAAACCCCTTGAGGTCCCATATAGCACTGGCCTCGTTCATGAAGCGTTTTTCTGTGAACTCAAACAGCACAGAGACAGTATGCGCGCCTTCACTTTTGCCTGCCAGCAAGTTGATTGTCCAGAAATGGATCGGTGATGACAAGTACTGCGCGACAGAGAACGAATTTCAACGCTTTGTTTGCCCGGCTTTGCTCGCGATTGCACTGGATGAACAGCAAGACTGGAAAACTCTTACGCAAGGACACGAAATGAGGGAAACTCGCTGGCTCAACGCGCGAGTTGACCACGCAGGCACTGTGGAACGCTTCTTGGCCAAACGGGTCTGCTTACCTCCCATCCGCGCCGCAATTTCATTAGTCGCACCCACGCAACAGAGAAACGCTTCACGAAGCCCGAGCGAAATCTTCCAGACAACAAACTTTCGTATAGTCCTTCAAAACCCTTTCGATGTGGAAGGTTACCTCCGTACAGTTGAGCCATTGATGCAATGCCTATACAGAGTCCAGAACTCGGCAGTTCGAGAGCGTGACGCTTCCGCATTCGAAGAGGCCAGACGCGATTGACGTCGTCGATCGGGAACCGACATTAGCCTGCGCAGAGCAACGATTTGTCAAACCAAGAGAGCAAACGGCGGGTCGCTCTAATCACCGGCGTGACTGGACAGGACGGCGCCTATCTCGCCGAACATCTGCTGTCGCTCGGCTATGTCGTGCACGGCATCAAGCGGCGCTCGTCCTCATTCAACACTGCGCGGGTCGACCATCTCTACCAGGACCCGCATCTCGGGGACGTGCCGTTCCTGATGCACTACGGCGACATGACGGACTCGACCAATGTGATCCGCCTGGTGCAGCAGATCCGGCCGACCGAGATCTACAATCTCGCCGCCCAGAGCCATGTCGCCGTGAGTTTCGAGAGCCCCGAATACACCGCCAATGCCGATGGGATCGGCGTACTGCGGCTGCTCGAGGCGATCCGCATTCTCGGCATGGAGAAGGAGACCCGGTTCTACCAGGCCTCGACCTCCGAGCTCTATGGCCTGGTCCAGGAGATCCCACAGAAGGAGACCACGCCGTTCTATCCGCGCTCGCCTTACGGCGTGGCAAAGCTCTACGGCTACTGGATCACGGTGAACTACCGCGAAGCCTATGGCATGTTCGCGAGCAACGGCATCCTGTTCAACCATGAGAGCCCGATCCGCGGCGAAACCTTCGTCACCCGCAAGATCACGCGCGGCGTCGCCCGCATCGAGCTCGGGCTGGAGCAGACGCTTTATCTCGGCAATCTCTCGGCCAAGCGCGACTGGGGCCACGCACGCGACTATGTCGAGGGCATGCACAAGATCCTGCAGGCCGACAAGCCGGACGATTTCGTGCTCGCCACCGGCGAGGCGCGTTCGGTGCGTGAGATGGTGGAGCTGTCGTTCGCGCATGTCGGCCGCCGCATCGCGTGGCGCGGCGAGGGCGTCGACGAGACCGGCGTCGATACCAAGACCGGCAAGACGGTGGTGAAGATCGATCCGACCTATTTCCGCCCCACCGAGGTCGATCTCCTCGTCGGCGACGCCAGCAAGGCGCGCGAGGTGCTTGGCTGGAAGCCGAAGCGGAGCTTTGCAGAGCTCGTCGCGGAGATGATGACGAGCGATCTGGCGGATGCAAAGCGGGATGCGGGCAGTGGCAAACGCACCGTTTGAGCTGACAGGCAAAAGCGTCTACGTCGCCGGCCATCGCGGCATGGTCGGCAGCGCGATTGCGCGTCGGCTGGCGCGGGAGGACGTCAGGCTCGTCACCGTGGCTAGGGGCGAGGTCGATCTGTGCAGCCAG
The DNA here is from genome assembly GCF_023101005.1 of Bradyrhizobium sp. 187. NCBI lineage: Bacteria > Pseudomonadati > Pseudomonadota > Alphaproteobacteria > Hyphomicrobiales > Nitrobacteraceae > Bradyrhizobium > Bradyrhizobium sp. 187. The sequence goes on along the minus strand of NZ_CP064694.1, from coordinate 107,865 downwards.
GGCGCGGTGTTCGACTGGTTCGCGAAGACGAGGCCGCAGGTGATCTTCCTCGCCGCGGCAAAGGTGGGCGGCATCGTCGCCAACAACACGCTGCGCGCCGAATTCATCTACGACAACATCGCGATCGCGGCCAACGTGATCCAGGCCGCGCATCAAAACGGTGCCGAGAAGCTGATGTTTCTGGGATCGTCCTGCATCTACCCTAAGCACGCCGCACAGCCGCTGCGCGAGGATTTGGTGCTATCAGGCCCGCTCGAGCCGACCAATGAGCCCTATGCGATCGCCAAGATTGCCGGCATCAAGATGGCGGCAGCCTATCGCAGCCAGTATGGCAGCGACTTTATCAGTGTGATGCCGACCAATCTCTATGGTCCCGGCGACAATTATCATCCCGAATTGAGCCATGTCGTTGCCGCGCTGATCCGCCGCTTCCACGAGGCCAAGGTCGCGGGCGCAAAGAGCGTTGCCGTGTGGGGCACCGGCACGCCGCGGCGCGAGCTCCTCTATGTCGACGACATGGCGGATGCCTGCGTGCACCTGATGAAGAGCTATTCGAGCGCGGACCTTGTCAATATCGGCACCGGCGAGGACATCACTATCGCCGAGTTCGCGCGGGTCGTGGCTGAGGTCGTCGGTTACGGCGGCGAGATCGCCTTCGACACCTCGCGCCCCGACGGCACGCCGCGCAAGCTGCTCGACGTCAGTCGTCTCGCCAGCCTCGGCTGGCGCGCCAGGACATCGCTTGTAGATGGAATGCGGCAGACCTACCACGCCTTCTTGGCGGTATCGGGTACATCGGACAAAACGAGACACTCATGCAGCTGCTAACTGCTGACGGCGCTCATTGTGCGATTGCCAGAAAGTTGCTTTACGATCTTCCGGTGAATTCGACAGGGCTCCACGTGTTGCTTGGAGCTCGCGCACCTCGGGGTGCCGCGTGCGCGATGAAGGGCAGGCACGGCTAGACTGGCCGATAACTATAGCCGCGAATTGGTCACGCGCGCCTTTGCGCGACGGTTTGTTTTGAACTTGAGGTAAACTGATCAAATGTGCGGAATTGTCGGCATCTTGGGGCGCGGTCCGGTCGCAGATCGTCTCATCGATTCACTGAAGCGACTGGAATATCGCGGCTATGACTCAGCGGGCATCGGGACGCTCAAAGGAAATCATATCGAGCTTCGACGCGCCGAGGGCAAGCTGAGGAACCTTGAGACACGCGTTCGCTGCGATCCGCTCTCAGGCCATGTCGGGATTGGGCACACGCGCTGGGCTACTCATGGCAAGCCGACGGAGCACAATGCTCATCCGCATGCAACGGACAATGTTGCAGTCGTCCATAACGGCATAATCGAGAATTTTCGCGAGCTGCGAGCAGAGCTAAAACAGCATGGTGCCTGTTTCGCCTCTGAAACAGACACCGAGGTGGTGACACATCTCATCGACTTTTATCTGAAAGATGGCTGCTCGCCGCAGGAGGCAGTGAAAGCGTCGCTGCCGCGACTAGTCGGCGCATTTGCGCTTGCAATCCTGTTCAAGGGTCAACACGACCTCATGATCGGTGCGCGCAAGGGCTCACCACTCGCGATCGGGCATGGCGAAGGCGAAATGTATCTCGGATCGGATGCCATCGCGCTCGCGCCCCTGACTGGCTTGATCACCTACCTTGAGGACGGCGATTGGGCTGTGCTCAACCGCAACTTCAGCGTGGTCTACGACGCACAAGGCACGGTTGTCCGCCGGGAGGTGGTGAAATCTGGCGCGTCGTCGGTTCTCGTGGACAAAGCAAACTACCGCCACTTCATGGCGAAGGAAATCCACGAACAGCCAGAGGTGATCGGGCAGACGCTGGCGCATTACGTCAATATCGCCACCGAGAGCGTGGCACTGCCGCAGGAGCTTCCGTTCGACTTCAACGAGATCGGACATATCTCGATCGCTGCTTGTGGTACGGCAGGCTACGCCGGCCATATCGCCAAATACTGGTTCGAGCGGCTGGCTCGTATTCCGGTCGAGCTCGATGTCGCCTCCGAATTTCGGTATCGTGAGGCGCCGATGCGCAAGGGAAATCTTGCCATCTTCATCTCGCAGTCGGGCGAGACGGCCGATACGCTGGCCGCGCTCCGGTATGCCAAATCGCAAGGCCTGCATACCCTCTCGATCGTGAACGTACTGAGTTCGACCATTGCGCGCGAAAGCGGGACGGTGTTGCAGACATTCGCCGGACCTGAAATCGGCGTTGCCTCGACCAAGGCGTTCACATGCCAGCTCGTGGTCTTGGGCGCGCTGGCGGTCGCTGCGGGCAAGGCGCGCGGTGAATTGCAGGGGAGCGACGAGGTCGATCTCGTGCGAGCGCTGATCGAAATTCCGCGACTAGTTACAGTGGCGCTTGCCAGCGAGCCGCAGATCGAGAAGCTCGCACGCGACATCGCCAAATCGCGTCACGTGCTATATCTTGGTCGCGGCACGTCGTTTCCACTGGCCTTGGAGGGGGCGCTGAAGCTGAAGGAGATCTCCTACATTCACGCCGAGGGCTATGCGGCCGGAGAGCTCAAGCACGGCCCGATCGCCTTGATCGACGAGAGCGTTCCCGTAGTCGTCATTGCTCCCTGCGACCGGGTGTTCGAAAAGACCATCTCTAATATGCAGGAGGTCGCCGCACGCGGCGGCAAGATTATCCTGATAACGGACGCGCGGGGAGCCGCAGAGGTATCCATGGATTCACTTGCGACGATTGTGCTGCCGGAGATGGGTACGACATTTGCGTCGATTGTCTATGCCATTCCGGTGCAGCTTTTGGCCTACCACACGGCCACCCTGATGGGCACGGACGTCGACCAACCCCGAAATCTCGCGAAATCGGTAACCGTCGAATGAGGCAAGGTGACGCGACCTGCATTTGTCGAGGTCAGATACCGAATGCGCACAAACCTCTGTCAAATCGATTTGCGATGTGCCGCCCGGCTCCTGGCCCGATGCCACCGCATGGTTTGTGCCGGTTCATAGCCCTTGCTCACGGAGGCTGAGACTCATGTGCAAAATCCCTGGCCAATCAGGTTGCGAGGCTGGCGTGGCGTTGCCTCCGGCAAGCAAGGAGTCGCATATGACTTATCATGGCAGTCCGATTGCTTGGACCTGGATCATAATTCGTGACGAACATCCAGGTTTTTCATACGGCGTGGAAGCCAGATGATCCTGTTCGATCGATCCAAACGAATGCCCGTTATCGCTGGGGAGGGCCCGCTATGTTCCTCCCCCTCAGTACGGGTTTGGACCGGGTTAGGACCGCAGCGCCCCTCGAACGAAGCGCGCCTCGCTTCGAAGGATAACGTGGCACTTGCCGGGCATTGCGATCGGCGCTATCGGACGGGCTCGATCGCGAGCACGCTCACCAAATCTTTCCGTCAAGCCTCAGGTTAACTTGAGCAACTCGAGGCCAAATCGCTGGACATCGGGTGAGATGCTAACGCGCCTCGCCCCCAATCGCAGGCTCGCGAGCTGTTCTAGCACGACATCTCACGGAGCTCTTCCCTGCCGCTTGTATGCCATGCATCTCGTCCTTCCTTTCATTGCATGTTGGTGCGCTCAATGAGAAATTCGGCCACGCCACCGACAACAATCTTGTCACCGAGAATTACCCGAGGTTTCAGTAGCTTGAGAGTCACTCCTGCGACGCGAGCGACTGTGCGAGTTTGCGGCATTGCCGAAAATATGCCGGAAACGTCAGGCGCTTACGGGTTAGTCGATAGTGCCCTGATGGCAGATTCGCGGCCATAAAACTGCACTCGGCTGGCGTGAGACTTTCTCCGGACCCGGCCATTTCAAACCGAGAGGAAACTCGCCATGTCACCAGCGTCCATCGCGCAAGCGTCAAATGCCAAATCGCGCATTGGCGCCATCTTACGTGCGACGAGCGGCAACTTCCTCGAGCAGTTCGACTTCTTCTTGTTCGGGTTCTACGCCAGTGCCATCGGAAACGCATTCTTTCCATCAGGAAGCGAAACCGCTTCACTGCTTAACACCTTCGGTGTGTTCTGGCTGGGGGCCTTGATGCGACCTGTTGGCGCGATTGTGCTTGGAGCCTATATTGACCAGATTGGCCGTAGGCAAGGCCTGATCATCACGCTTTCGATCATGGCTATTGGCACCGTCATCATCGCCTTTTGTCCCGGCTATGCAACAATCGGCATTGCCGCACCTGCGATCGTGCTGTTCGGACGGCTATTGCAAGGCTTTTCTGCCGGCGTTGAGGTTGGCGGCGTTTCCGTCTACCTCTCCGAGATTGCCACTCCGGGCAACCGCGGCTTTTACACATCCTTTCAGTCCTCGAGCCAGCAGGTTGCGATCTTTGTCGCGGCTCTTATCGGATATTTTTTGAGCGAAGCACTTCCGGCCGAAATGGTTGCTGCCTGGGGCTGGCGGATCCCATTCTTCCTTGGCTGCTTGATCGTTCCGCTTATCTTCTTCCTGCGCCGCACGCTGGAGGAAACTCCAGAGTTTCTGGTCATGAAGACCCACCCAACCGCCCGCGAAGTCTTTGCCTCCACATTTGCGAACTGGCGCATTGTCATTCTCGGCATGATGATCGCGATGCTGACGACCACGACCTTCTATTTCGTCACAGTGTACACGCCTACGTTTGGCAAGCACGTATTGCAGCTGTCCTCGCAGAGCACGCTCTTGGTGACGCTTTTGGTCGCCGTGACGAACTTCATCTGGAACCCAATTGGCGGCGCGATCTCTGACAGAATCGGTCGGAAGCCAGTCTTGCTGACCATTGCCGGCCTTGCATTCGTGACTGTGTATCCGGCGTTGTCTTGGCTTGTGACCGACCCAAGCTTTGGCAAGATGCTGGTAGTGGAGATGATGTTCTCGTTCTACTTTGGCACCTATAGCGGCGCCATGTTGGGCGCTCTGGTCGAAATCGTGCCGAAGCACGTTCGCACAACCTGCTTTTCTTTGGCTTTCGCACTCGCCGCAGCTCTCTTTGGCACCTTTACGCCGCTCGCATCGACTTGGCTCATCGATCGGACTGGCGACAAGGCTTCACCGGGTTTTTGGTTGATGTTTGCAGCTTTTCTCGGCATTATCGCCGCACTCCTGATTTATCCAGGAAACACCAAGAGAGTTGCGAAGCTGTCGCGACCCGAGCGGTCTAACCGGGCCCTAAGCCCGCAATTTACCCCGCATTAGCAGCCACCGGGTTCTTCACGTCGAAGACTGAACTGAACGGGGTGCGAGGCGGTGCTTGCGGTGATCTCACGGTGGTCCGCGTGTCACTCTGCGAGTCACGGTTCTTCCTATGCAACATCGAGCAGTATCGGGACGACCCGCCGCTGATGTTGACCGGGAATGGCTGAGCACTACCGCCACGCTCGATTCGTTCTGTGGTCGAGCGGCGCGATGATAACGCTCGCACTTTGCGGTTAATTGAAATACGGCAGAGCTCGCGCGAGGGAGATACATCCCTCGCGCGAGCTCCACGTGCGCTGTCAAGCAAACTTAGCGGGGCACGTCTTGAGGCCGCATGAATTCCCCAGTGGACAGGTGTATCGCAGCTCGTAAAACCTTGGCGAGCGATCGAAAAGCTTGATCGTGCCTGGTGCACCGAGCGAGGGGCCAATGCATGACCACGGCCCAGGCCATCGCCGGCTCGGCTCGATCAGCGGCGACTTCACGCACCTCTAGTGGTCTGATTCATTCGGAGATTCCCAAATCGACCGAAGCAGTTCAAGCTCTGGGCATGAGAGCAGGAACTATCGTAAAGGTCACCCGGGCGGACCGCCATCGGCTTGAGGCGATCGTCTCGGATCGCAGCGCACCTCAGAAGCATGTGTGGCGGGCCAACATCATTCTTGCCACTGCCGACGGCTGTGGCACCGCCGAGATCATGCGCCGCTCGGGCAAATCCAAGCCCGTGGTGTGGAGATGGCAGGCCCGGTTCATGGCGGAGGGTGTCGAAGGGCTAACGCGCGACAAGACGCGAAAGCCCGGCAAACCACCGCTGCCGACGGGCACCGTGCAGAGAGTGGTCGACCTGGCGCTCGGGCCGCCGCCGGGAGAAACAACCCACTGGACCGGCCGGATGCTGGCGAAAGCCGCAGGGGTGAGCCTGCGTTCGGTGCAGCGTATCCTCGAAGCCCACCAACTCGCGCCGCATCGCATCCGTACGTTCAAGCTGTCGAACGACCCGAAGTTCGCCGAAAAACTCAAGGACGTCGTCGGCCTCTATGTCGATCCTCCCGCCCATGCGGTCGTCCTCTCAGTCGACGAAACGAGCCAGATTCAGGCGCTCGACCGCACCCAGCCAGGGTTGCCGATGAAGCCGGGCCGTGCCGGCACGATGACCCACGACTACAAACGTCACGGCACCACCACGCTGTTCGCTGCCCTCAACATCCTCGACGGCACCGTCATCGGCCGCAACATGCAGCGCCATCGCCACCAGGAGTTCATTCGCTTCCTCAACACGATCGAGGAGCAGGTCCCGGCAGGGAAAGTAATCCACGCCATCGTCGACAAACTATGCGACCCACAAGCATCCGAAGGTACGCCAATGGCTGGTTCGGCATCCCCGCTCGACGTTCCACTTCACCCCGACCTCTGCATCCTGGCTCAATGCGGTCGAAGGCTTCTTCGCCTCACGCGCCGTCGCCTCAAGCGAGGCGTGTTCCGATCCGTCGTTGACCTGCAAGTCGCCATCAACCGCTTCGTCGCCGAGACAAACGCCGATCCCAAACTCTTCGTATGGACCGCCGATCCAAAGCGCGTCCTCGCCGCTGTCAAACGCGGGAAACAAGCGTTAGAGTCGCTCCACTAGTTTGCGCGGATGAGGTACCGCGCGCAAGCTGTGCGAGCTCCGTCTCGAGCGTAGGGTTGCGCTTGAACATGGCGTCGATCAACGCTTGCGCCGGCTGCTCGGCCGCTTCCACCCACGTGGCCTTCTCCGCTCGTGCGGAGGGCGCGAAGACACGCTTGACCACGGTCGGCGACCCCCTCAGACCGCATTTGCCCATGTCATCCACGCCGGCAGTTTGAGCGCTCCATTTTACAATTGAGGCACGGGCCGCACGCAAAGCGTCGATCATCGCACCGCGACGAATTTGATTGCTTGCCTCTAACATGCTGATGAGACAAGGAAGCTTGGAACGCAGCACCTGGACTCCTCCTTCGCAGCGCCGTTCCGCATCGATCGTACGTTCTTTGAAGTCCAACGCTTTGATTGTGGAAACATAAGTAAGCTGCTGGACCCCGAGCCTCTTTGCAATGCCAGGTCCCACCTGCGCTGTATCGCCGTCGATAGTCTGCTTGCCAGTAAATACGACGTCTGGTGGGCCATATTCCTTCCCGATATTGCGAATCGCGCACGCCAGCGCGTAACTCGTCGCCAGCGTATCGGAGCCCGCGAAACTACGGTCAGTGAGCAGGACAGCACGATTGGCACCAAATGTCAGCGCCTTTCGAAGAGATTCTTCGGCCGACGGCGGCCCCATTGTCAGAACAGTGATTTCGCCGCCGAACTTGTCTCGTAGCTCGAGCGCAGCTTCCAGTGCGAACAGATCATATGGGTTGATGATTGTCGGTACCCCCTGACGCATGATCGTATTCGTGACGGGATGCACGCGGATTTGTGCGGAGTCGGGGACCTGTTTGATGCAGACGACGGTGTGCATATGCTTCTCCTAAGATGTTGAGTAGGCTCCCCACGAATAGCAACTGTCATACCACCCCAGGTCATTTCGCCGATGAGAGACGAATGCAACGGCTGGCGACTGACGGTGAGACCGTTGTGACTGCGACGAGCTGCTCATAGGGCGAATACATTGCAAGCAGACGATAACCAGCACGCGGCTGACGCGAAGATGGCTTACGCTCCCGGCATGGCCACCCCCAAGCAGCGCACACCGGTTTCGTATCCGCTTCATGGACCAGAGGCACGCTCTCGTACCGCGCCGCGATCGAGAGAGAGGCGAGCCGACTGTTTATTCAGAAGCGCTTGATCTCGATACCGTGCCTTCTCAAGGCATAGCCAATCTGGCGCGGCGTCAGTCCAAGCAAGCGCGCCGCCTTGGCCTGTACCCACCCGGACCTTTCCATCGCCGCGACTACGCGCTCGCGATCTGTGACCTTGGCGGCACCTATGTTAGGTCGGCCGGTCGGCTCTAGCGGGGTCGGTTCGCTCCCGACCGGCTGAACGTGTGCCACAGCTTGTGTCGGCGGCATGCTCAGCCTCGCGGGAAGTGAGATTATCGGGCTCGCCTGTCGCGCCACTTGCTCCGGCCCGCACTTCCATAGCGTGGCCGACAGGCATTGCCCGTGCCAGCAGGCAAAATCGTCTCTTGCGATCGACGATCCGTGCGCCAGGGTCGCGGTCCGCTGCACACAGTTCTCCAGCTCACGGACATTACCGGGAAATCCGCAATTCATAAGAACGTCAATCGCACTCGAATCGAAGACCAGAGCACGGCCGTTCTCATTGCTGAAGTTCTTCAAGAATCGAGCGGCCAGAAGCGGAATATCAGTGCGTCTTTCGCGCAGCGGCGGCAGTAGCAGAGGAACCACGCTAATGCGATAATAGAGATCGGCACGAAACTCCTTGCTTGCCACCGCCTCTTCAAGATTCTTGTTCGTGGCAGCAATCATGCGGACATCGACTTTGATCGTCTGATTGCCCCCCACCCGCTCGAACTCCTGCTCCTGAAGCACGCGCAGGAGTTTCGCCTGGAACGACGCCGAGATCTCGCCAATCTCATCCAGAAACAACGTTCCCTTGTCCGCGAGTTCGAAGCGACCCTTGCGCGCGTTGAATGCGCCCGTAAACGCCCCCTTCTCGTGACCGAACAATTCGGATTCCAGCACCGTCTCGGTGAGGGCTGCGCAATTCAGCTTGATAAAGGGGCGTTTGGCGCGCGCTGAACGCTCGTGAATCGCCTTCGCGACCAGCTCTTTGCCGGTACCCGATTCGCCACGCAACAGAACCGTGCTATTCGATTGTGCGATCAGCTCGATCTTCTCAAGCATCGCGCGCAACGCCGGACTATCGCCGATAATTCCCTCGACTTGGACCTTCTTACGCTCCCGCCCATGAGGCTTGAGCTCGGACGACGGCTGCTTCTGCAGCCGGAACTCCTCGTCCATAAGCCGCCCGCGATCGCGCACGCAATGCAGCTTCGCCGTCTGGCCCAGAAGGCTTGCGACCATCGTCAGCAGGCGGACGTCGTCCTCGAGCTGCGCGTGCGTCCCGTTGTCTGCGATGCGGTCGATGCTCAGCGTACCCACAACTTTCTCGTCGATCTCTATGGGAAGGCCGATGAAGGCAACACACGTATTACCGGCGGCGTCTAGCATCATCTCCACTTCCGAAGAACTGAAGATCGAATGCAGCGCTACGTTCTGGACGATGAGCGGCTGCCCCGTCGCCACGATTTGATCAATTGCTCCTTGCGGCAAGCGCCCCCCGCAACGCGCGTCGCGCCCTTCGCTCCGGCCGTCGTCTACGATGATCTCGGGCATCCCGTCATGTTCGAACAGACATACGATGCCGCGCCGCATCTGCACAAGCGATGGCAGACGCTCGATGACGCTCGCCAGCTTGGCTTCGAGCCGGCATAGGCCAGTGAGCGTGTGCGCTATTTCAAAGATCGTGGTTAGCGATTTCTCTTGCGACGGCAGAATAGAAGGCGAGGGGCCCGCAGAAGTGGAAGGGCCCGCGTCGGACGTTGAGTTTGGTCTTTCGGGCAGGGAAACGCTGTCCAGCATAATGACTTCTCCGTTCTTTTCTTGATCCTCCCCATCACCTCGATCGGACTTGTTAGACTCGTGTTGCATGCCTGCCTCGATCTGACATCCAGTTCTCAGGGCGCGGGCGAGAGATGACGCCTCGTCATGGCACGCCGGCAGCACTTACAGTGACTAGGTTTTCCGCTTTATTCTTTCCAACTCGCTTCGCGGATTCGCCCCGGCCAACATGGCTTCCATCGGTGAAGCTCAGTTAGCCGGGTTCGCCAGGACGGATTCACTCACAAGTGTTGCCCGCCATTGATCGGCACTTCGGCGCCAGTGACATAACTTGCCGCATCTGAACATAGGAAGAAAATGACCTTGGCGACCTCTTCGGGTGTACCCACCCGGCGTAGTGGGATCTTTGGCACAAGATACGCTTCCGTCTCAGGCGACAAAATGTCCGTCTTGATTTCGCCGGGCGCGATCGCATTGACGCGAATGCCATGTGAGGCGTAATCGTGCGCCATTTCGCGCGTGAGACAAGCGAGCGCAGCTTTCGACGTGGCATATGCCGTGCCTGCAAATGGATGCACCCGCGCTCCGGCGATCGAAGTCACATTGACGATCGAGCCTGAAGCCGCTTTTAGCTCATCGAACAGACCTTGAGCGAGCAGGATCGGTGCGACGAGATTGAGGTGGAACACGCTCATCCAGGTATCGACTGAGGTCGCCAGCGACGTAAGCCGGGCACCGTTTGGCGTTTTTGGTGAGTTTCCGGCATTGTTTATCAGTCCCTGCAGCGGTGCGCCGGCCAGGCGCTCCTTTATCTGGGCAATCACGCGCGGTAGCATTCGATGATCGCTCAGGTCGACTTCGATATAGCTATCCCCCTCTGAGTCCCATGGGCAGCGCACCGCGTCGAATGGTTGGCGCGCGCAAGCAATGATGCGCCAACCGGCTTCCGAAAACAATTTTCCGGTGGCGCGACCGATACCGCGCGATGCCCCGGTCAATACCAGCGTCTTCCGCTCACGCAGCGGACGACCCGCTCCATGGGCGTGAATTGGACCACGAGGGCCCGTTTCCGACGATTGAGCTGCGACCGCATTGTCATCTGGTAGACCTAGATTCACACGCGACTCCATTCCGCTCCCCACGCCTGTGCACTTAGAGCAAAATCTGGGCCAGAGCAATGCAGGGCACAGGTGACGCGCTTTTACGACGCAAATGGCAGGTTCCGAACATCTGGCCTGTTTGCTTTTCGACACCGGCAGCGCCGTAGTAATGACTGTCGTCGAGCTCCCGGGTGCTGCCCACTGCGTGCGCTACGTCTTCGAGCCGAGAGGCTGGGATTTCCATGGCGAGCTGACTGCGTCACCAGTCCACGAGTGGTCTGTGGGTCATCCGCGCTGGACAAGATAGATTAGCTGCCTTTGGCGGAGATCAGGATTCAATGGCCGGTTCGTCCAAGTCGCTCTCGGCCTGGTTACGCGCGGCCGCACATACGGCTCTTGAGCAATATCGATTGGCCGCCGGCCGCGCCGTTCATCACACCTCCGTTCGAAAGGACTCTGCGAGCCAGCATGAACAAGGCCGTCGTCCAGAAAAGGAGCTGACCGCAAAAGGGTTGCCCAGCAAAGGCGATCCATCTACCGGACGCGCCTCCTTGCTGCTAGGACATTCTGACGTGACTGTCTGTTACGTCAGATTTCCTCGGCAACCCGGACCACTATTGCGTGCGTTTCACCGTCTGGCTAGCGATGGCAGACTCGGCGGGAGGATGACAGAACCATAAACTTTCCTCGCGACTCGAGTTACACCGGAGGGCCCGAAGCATTGGGGGGCAAGGCCGCCGGCGCCCGCTGGCATTGGCCTTACGCTTCTCAGGCCTTCGCCCTCCCACGCACCGCATCGGTGGTAGTACGCCGGTCAGCCGTCGCTTGCGGGACGGAAGTCGCCATCCAACGTTCCCGCGACACGTTGCGAAACTCGATCGTGTCGAAGCCAACGGTATCAGACCGATGATCTAGCCCGCCATTGTTCAGGCGCAGATCCTGGCGCTTCAGGAAGCCGCGAAATGCTCGTATGGATTATCGATCATGGTCAAGCGCTCCGGATTGCTCTGGTCGAATTCAATAATCCGTGGCACGAGCAGACGGGCATAGCGCGTGAAGGCGCTGGTGGGGGGAAAGCGGATCACGGTAGCGCATCGCGCAAGAAGATACATATCGATCAGAGCGGAAGCTCCACCTTCAATTCCCATTTCCGCACTATGCAACGGCCCTGCCCGATCGGCCTGGAAACGCTTTGGTACGGCGAAGACATCGGGAAACAGACCCGATAGGCGCTCGAGCACCTGTGCACTGTCCGTGCAAAGGAAGACCTTTACAGGCTTTGGATATGACAAAGCCTCGGCTTTACGGATTGCCATGCAAACCTGACGAAGGGCGAGCTCCGAATTGGCCCAGTACGGCGCATGCTCCATGATATCTTCGCCATTGCCGTGCCGAACATGAACGCCAATGATGCTATGGCCGCTAAAGTGTTCCTCATACAAGGCGTCGATCCGCGCTTGAATCTCAGACCTGAGCTTGATGCTCCGAAAGATCAGTCGTTCGGCTGCCTCGCCACAACGCCACATCAGGCAGGCGTCACAGACAATGGTGTTGGCGGCGTTATCTTCTCTTGCCTGGAACAACTCGGTCAGTTCGTCACGTTCTCGGAAGATCTGCTCATCCGGACGATCGATGCAGTCGATCGATGGCCTATTCCACCACCGCGGGAAGAACGGTCCGGGAAACGAGAGCTGGTTGATCCGGTCGTCGCAAATCACCGGTACCCCAGCGATGTCCTCAACCGGCTCGAAGAACACCGGAAAGCCGTTGCTGAACGGTCGGTCGATGTAGCAGGAACCGCGCCAGTCAACGACGAGCGTCCGCCCGGTCCGCTGCGCGTACGACCAGGCTGACGCCAGCGACCAGAGGCAGTCACCAAAGCCGGTACGCCTCCGAGAAATAACAAAGCGTTCCTTGGTCAAGTTATCAAGCCCTTCTCGTTGCGCAAGATCAGTTTTGTGTGGCGCACCTAGCATCTGCGATCCCGATCGACACCAATGGACGGCTGGTCACCTAGACGCAAGGCAAACAACCTGCAACCCCTCCTCCACGGCACCGCGATTGGCAGTTATGCAAGAGGCCTCCAAAGAGCCTCTTGCGCATTGCTCACCTTTTTTCGGTCACGGAGTCTGTGACGGATGCAGCCGAATACGGCGCAGATCCCAGAGCCCGCGCAGTTCGTTCACGAGAGCTTCTCGCCTAGTCCTGTCAGAGGTGACCCTGGCGAGAAGATCGGCAAGAACAGCTTCCTTCTCAATTTGCATCAGCATGTCGAACAGGTCATGCGAGATGCGCACGCTGTCCTGGCTGGAGTGACCCATGCGGATCTCGGAGACCGTCTCCTGGCGTTCTCGGCCCGCATGAGCCCGAACCCGGTAAAGAGATACATGGGGCGGCAGTGATACTGCGAGTGCAGTCCAGCTTTCGAGCGTTGTCGCCCGCTTTTTGACGAGGAATGAACCGACCACAAGGCCATCAAGCTCGGTCGACAAAAACGCCGTAATCGCATCGGCAACGGAATCTACGATCGGTTCGGCATTGTTGTTGAACGACGTATTAAGCAAAATCGGGACGCCGGTCCGGCTCTTGAACGCGTTGATGAGTTCCCAATAGGAGGCATTGTTCGTGCGGGAAACCGTTTGCAGCCGAGCCGTACCATCGATATGCGTGATCGCGCCCAGCAAAGCACGCTTGGATTCACGCACGCGAACGACGAAATTCATGAAGGGGTATTCTGCGCGACCATCCGGCAGCTCAAAGAACGCGCCCGCATCCTCCTCCAGAACCGATGGCGCAAATGGTCGATAACTCTCACGCTTCTTGACCATCGCATTGATCCGGTCCTTGTTCGCCGCGGGCCTCGGGTCCGCAAGAATACTGCGGTTGCCGAGCGCACGAGGGCCGAACTCCGACCGGCCCTGTACCCACCCGATCACGGCGCCATCAGCCATCCACTCGGCTGCCCTGGTTGCGACGTCAGCGGTCCGCTCAATCTCGAGGTGTCCGGCCCATCCCTTCAGTTCCTGTTCGATGCTGTCGTCGCTGCCGACATCTGGCCCCCAATAGACCGACTGTAATCGCTCGCGGGGCGCCGGTTGCCCGGCCTCGTTCGACACCATCAGTGCCGCGCCCAATGCGCATCCGGCGTCATGCGCGGCCGGCTGCACGAAGATGTCGTCGAACAGGCCTGAATACAGGAGTTTTCCGTTCAGCGTGCAGTTGTGGGCCACCCCCCCAGCGAGGCACAACCGTTTCATTCCGGTCGACTCACGGTAATGCCGAAGAATATGAAACACGATCCGCTCCAGCGCCTCCTGCAACGATGCGCTCACGTCTCGATGCTGTTGGGTGAACGGCATTCCCTTTCGCCGAACCTCGATACTGCGCAGCAATGCCGGGCCGATACGTTCGAGGTGAACGCGGTAGCCACCGTTTGCGGAGAGCTCATAAAATTGCGAAAAGAGCTCGCGATAGCGTGCGGGATCTCCGTAAGGAGCCAGTCCCATAACCTTATACTCGTCGAACAGGCCGTAGCCGAGATATCGGATCGTCTCCAGATAAAACAGTCCGAGAGAGTTATTCTCTGGAAACGTCATAAGCTCGGTCATTTCGCTGCCTGACCCGACAGCCAAGAGACCCGACAGGAAGTCGCCACAACCGTCGATCGCGAGGACCAGGCTTTCTTCAAAACCCGACATGGCCAGAGCGCTCACGGCGTGGGCCTGATGGTGGCCTACGAATGACACCCGGGAAGAATCCACTTGGGTACCGAACTCCGTGGCTAGAAGGTGCCGTAGCAGCAGATTCGCATCCAGAGGAATTGAGATTTCCGGTTGTGAGATGAACAACCGTTCCAGCATTGCATTGCAATAGGCTTCAGTAGCGTAGAACGCAATACGATCGACGTCGCGAAGCTCCACACCCGCGGCTGCAAGACAGTATTCGATCGCACTGCTCGGGAGCTTGTTTGAGTGTTTGATCCGGTTGAGGCGCTCCTCCTCCACGGCAGCGATCACGCGCCCGTCCTTGACAAGTACCGCGGCGCCGTCGTGCAGAAACGTGTCCGGTAGTCCAAGGGGGTTTTCGTAGACCTTGTCGAGGCCGCCACTCAATCCTAGACACAGCATCTTGTTCTCCGTTAATCCTGAGAGGCCTGTTGGCCTATTTCGTGTCGCGTGATTTTGGAGTAGGCCGCACGTCCCCGCGGGGCCGATCAGGCATCGCTTGCTGACGAGACGCATCTAAGGTTCGCACGCGATTGGAAGTTCGCTAAGCCCGATATCTCATTTCGCACACGCGATGCTTCGCTTTAGATCTTATTTCCTCTCACCGCATCAGGCGCTGCCGAAGCAGCACGGCCGAGACGAGGAAGGGAAATGCTGCGTAGATGCAAAGTGCGCCCACATGCAATCCGACGCTGTCAACCGGATGACCAAGCATTGCTGGACGAATGAGATCGACCGAATGACTCAGCGGCAATAAGGCCGCGATGCGTTGCAATGGACCGGGCAACTGGCTCATTGGGAAGATCGTCCCGCTCAAATACATCATGGGCGTAAGAACGAGCGACTGGTAGAAGATGAAATAGTCGTGGCTCGGTGCAAGTGCTGAAACGACCATTGCGAGGCTCGCGAAAGTAACGCCAGTGAGGGCGATGGCTGGCAACGCATAGGGGATGGATGACCACTCTGCGTAACCCAGCGCGACGGCCACAATCGTGATTGCGGTCCCGGCGAGCAAGGCCTTGCTCGCTGCCCATGCCACTTCACCGAGCACAATGTCGCCGAGCGTAAGGGGCGTACAGAGCACTGCCTCCCAAGTGCAATTTGTCTGCATGCGAGCGTAAGCGGCATAGATCGTTTCGAAGGTTGCGGAGACCATCGCGCTTGTGGCAACCATGCCAGCTGCCAGAAACGAGACGTATGAGGTGCCCTCAACACCACCTATGATCATTCCAAGGCCAAAACCGAGGCCGAACAGAGAGCTCATTGGCTCGGCCAGATTCCCAAGGACCGACGCCAGAGCAACTTTCCGCCAGACCAGAAAATTGCGGCGCCATACCGCCATCCAGTTCCATGGATTAGCAGGGAGCGCCGGCGCAAAACGTTGCCACATCGTTCAGTCCTTTATCTCTCGCCCGGTTAGCCGCAAGAACACATCCTCCAGATTTGGAGGACGCTGCAGAAAGCGCAGATCCGTGCGGTTGACAAGCCGGAGGCGCACCTGCTCTGGATCCGTGACATAGCAGAACAGCGTCTCCCCGCTCACCTCGGCGCGCTGCACTTGGGGTCTGACCAGCGGCAGCAGTTCGTGCGGGTTACCGCCGTAAATTTCGATCACTTGGCAGCCGATCTGCTGCTCGATCAGCGCGCGAGGCTGACCTTCGGCGATCTTACGGCCGTGCTCGAGCACGCACAGGCGGTCGCACAATCGCTCCGCCTCTTCCATGAAGTGGGTAGTGAGAAGGATCGTTTTGCCGCGCCCCAACAACGAGCGCAAGCGTTCCCAAATCAGGTGACGGCCGTGCGGATCGAGGCCGGTCGTCGGCTCATCAAGCACCAAGAGCTGCGGATCGTTAATGAGGGCCCGTGCCAACGTCAGGCGCCGCTTCATGCCGCCGGACAGTTCGGCAACGCGGGCATCCGCCTTGTTCTCCAGGCGCGCGAATTCGAGCAGTGACGGCGTGACCGCTTCCACCTCAGCCGCGCTCATGGCGAAGTAGCGCCCGAAAACGAGCAAGTTTTCGCGCACCGTGAGCTGAAGATCAAGGTTATCGAACTGTGGGACAACCCCGATCCCCCGGCGCGCCAAGCGCGCCCTTGCCGGCACCGGCTCGCCGAGCACGCATATCTTACCTGCGTCGGGCGATGCAACACCCAGAATCAAACGCGCAAGCGTGCTTTTACCCGCGCCGTTTGGTCCCAGCAGACCGAAGCACTCTCCCGGCGAGACCGTAAACGAAAGAGCGTCCACGACGACCCTGTCGTCGTAGAACTTGCTCACCTGGAAAAGGTCGACTGCCGCGGCTGACATTTGCTTACGCCATCGCAACGGAAGTTGTTCGCGCCGCTTCCTCGCTCGCGCGCTTTCTTGTCCAAAGCAGGCCGTCACACCATACGTGATCGACGCGTCCCCACTGGCACGCAGCGGCAGCATCCGGGAAAAAGCCGCGTCCATGCAGATTGGCGCTGGTATTGCAAAGCAGCGGAATGGCTGTGAGCTTCTCGTACTCAACGAGAAGCTCGGCCACTTTATGCTGAGAGGTTCTGGAAATGGTCTGTAAACGAGCAGATCCATCGAGATGCACGACGGCGGGAATTTTGTCCCGCCATTCCGGTCGCGTCTGGTGATCGAACAGCATGTACGGATCGGGTACTCCAGGGCTAAAAATCTCCGCCGCACGATCCTCCAGGCATATCGGCGCTACCGGCCTGAAATACTCACGAAGTTTGATGTCGTTGAGATGATCCTTCATTCCTTCCCAGCTAGCAGCCGCGAGAATGCTTCTGCCACCCAAGGCTCGTGGTCCAAGCTCGGCACGCCCCGCAAGGAAGACCACGGGCTTGTCGCAAGCGAGGATTGCCGCAAGTTCGCCCATAGTGCAGGGCGCGCCCTCCCATTCGGGTGGGACTTCGCCGGGACGAACGGCCGGTCCACTGTAGACCGACCATTCCAGAGCTCTAAAGCCTTGCTGTGCCGCCAGTGCAGAGCAAGCAGCACCAATGGCTGAGCCGCTGTCGTTCGGAAAGGGCGGCACCCACACGACATCGAACAGGCCGGTCGCACGAAATGCACTATTCCACTTAATATTCAGGCCACAGCCGCCGGCTATGCAGAGGTTACGCGCCCCCGCAAGATCCGAATGCCGCTCCACCACATCAGCAATGGTGCGAACCAGCAGACGCTCTAGAAAGACGTGAAATGATGCAAGGACGTCTTCGGCTTGGTTTTCCTTCAGTCGCATTGTGCACGCATCGAAGAAGTCGTGCAGAGCGTCAAGTGGCGATTGTGAGCTGTTGATCTCTTCAAGCTCAGGACAAGCGCCCTCAGCATCCGTGGCAAAGTGCGCCTCATAAAGTTCATGAAACGTCTTAATACAGTCCTCGTCGGGCGATCCCAGCGCGATATAGGCCATCAGCTTGCCGGCAATACCGAGATCCCAGCTGGTCCGGTCTGTCCGCCTGTAAGGTCCAAAGTGATGTCCTGCCGTCGCATAGGCGTGACCTATCATCGGAAACAGGCACTCGATGAACCGAATGCCGTGGGGCCCGACATAGTAGAGGCGTGGAAACATGCAGCCGTCCCACACCAAGCAAAAAGCAGATTGTGCGGATTTGGCAAACGAGCTGGCGCAGTATGCGGATGCTACGTGCCCGGTGACATGGGGATAGCTTTGATAGGGATATAGCTTCCCATCAAGCATGAGGCCGATCCGATCGCGGGACGCCAGGGGGCTATCGCCTTGCCGTTCGACATACGGCGCGCCCTTGAGCTTGACGGTCGTCGTCCCACTAAGAACTTCAAACTGCGACTCCAACTCTCCATCCCAGCCATCAATGACGAACTGATCAACATCGCTCGGATCCAGCCCGTGCTCCGCCAGGGTGCTAACAACGGCATCCAGGTTGTCGATGGTTTGATAACGCGGATTGTTGTTCAGCTTCTCCTGTTCGACACAAAACACCACCCGGCCATCCTCGATCAGAGCGACTGCCCCGTCATGCGTCAATTTGATACCGCAGATACGCATAGTGGTTCCTTTCAAGCTCGGCCGTTGGGAGGGATCGAAGATCGCTCCGGATTGCGAAAGCGGACCAACAAGCAGTCTTCGTCAGTCGACTGCCCCTGGCACTGCACGCGCTCGAGCTCAATGAGCGCTTCAGTCAACATCGCGATGACTGTCTCGGCGCCAGCGACATGCCCCCATCGCCTGCAGGTAGCATCACGTGCAGATCCGAAGACCAGATGCCCACCTGGAGCAAGCATCTTCACCATCTTGTCCATTGCGGTACGCATCCGTGTCATGTCTTCGAGATAATAGAGAACTTCGGCGACCACGATCAGATCGAACAGCTCTTCGGTTGAGAACTGCAGAATATCGGTCGCCGCCCAGCTGATATGCGACCACCTCTTGGTCCGCTGGACCGCTCGACCGATCGCTCGCGGCATAACATCGATGACCGTGAGCCGTTTGCAGTGAGGAGCAAGCTTGTCTGTGAATGCACCGGCCGCGCACCCGATCTCAAGGCCGGTTGAGACGGCGCCGTTCGACAGTGATAGCCGTAGCAATTGGGTGTGACGCTCACGTTCGAACGGATTGCCGTCAAGTCGCCACGGGTCATCGTTAGCCAGCTCCCGTTGCAACGATTGATATGTCTTGTCCATGCTGATCACTAAATCCCTACAAAGCTGTCAGTCAGTCTCGGCCGCAATGCCATCAGACGCGATCAGCAGTGAGGGAGCGCGTGAAAGACCTGCCCCGCGAATTGAGCCGGGCGTTTCCGATGCCGGGTTAAGACTTGGTCCAGTTGTCGCGTCTTCGATCGAGGCATTCGATTCATCCACGTCTGAGGACTCCGCTACTTTGCGCGATAGCCAGTCGCTGTTGCTCAAGGTACAGAGCGCATAGACTTTCATCGGGAGCAGGAGGAAGATGTTGATCGGGGTGTGCAGCGAGAAGCCGATAAATCGAAGCTCGCCGGCACGAAGGGCCGCTACGCTGCACCGAATCATGGTCATCGCGACGATGGTCAGACCGGTCCACCAGGGCACGGTCCCGGTGAGCGCGAGCTGAGCGAGCGCGGCAATCGATGAGATGGCAAGCAGCAGCGGCCCCAGGTTCTGTCCGAGGACGTCGAGCGTAAGGTACCGGTCCAGGCCAGGCAACAGGTGCAAACCGAGCAGCGTGTCGCGGTAGGTGCTCCGCGCCCAGCGGAGCTGTTGCCGCAGATAAGGCAAGAGCCTGTCCGGGACCACCGTGGCGGCGATGGCGTCCGGAACGTACTCGGTTCGAAACCCTGCCTTGAGCATGAGGATCGTCAGATGGCGGTCCTCACCGAAGTCGCTCGGCTTTCCCCGGAAGAACTGCGTCTCGTACTGGTCGAGCACCAAGAGCAGCGCGGAGCGACGGTACATGGCACACGGCCCGCAGCAGCACATGACGGCGCCAAAGCGCGTCTGCGCCGCACGTTCTTCGTTGCAAGCCAACCAGTACTCCATGTCGATCAATCGGGTTAGCCAGTTTTCGTTGCGGTTGCTGGCCACCAATTGCCCCATGGCCGCTCCGACGGCAGGATCTTGCATCTTACGTACGAGCTTGCTGACCACGTCGCTGGCGATTTCCGTGTCGGAATCGACGTTGAGCACGAGATCGCCGAACGACCGGCGTATCGCTGCGATCTGCGCCTTGCGCTTTCCAACGTTGCTTGGCAGCAGAATGACGGTGAACCTCGGGTCATACGCGTAACTCCCATGGACCGGGGCCACTGCAGCGACATTTGCAGAGCCGTCATCGACCACATAGACGTGCAATCGCCCTGGGTAGTCCTGGCTTGCGAGAGATTTCAGGCAGGCCCCCAGCGTCCGCGGATCCTCGTTGAAGCAGGGCACGATCACATCCACGCTGGGCAGAGCTGCGGTGTGGATGAGGTCGTACGGCGGCAGTGAGGCGTCGGCTTGCAGTGCATAAAGCGCCTGCGCGCTCTTATGGACGCTGGAGAGCAACGCGTAGGAGGCAACAGCAGCGGTGCTGATGGTGGCAAGCAGGCTCATGGGAATTGATCGATTCAGTGAGTTTGAGGAAGCGACCGGATTGCAAATCCAAGGTCATGCAGTGCTGGAATGAGCTGGGCGAGCGCCGTCACAGTCTGGTCGCGCCGACCAGAGTGAGGGCAGCGTTTCAGTTCGTCGGGAGGGCACCCGTCGTGCAGGAGCACGATTGCCCCCGGCCGGACCGAGGCCAGCACCGCGGCAACAATCGCCTCGCCGCCAGGACGAGACCAGTCTTGCGGGTCCACTGACCAGTGCAGGGCTGCCAGTTCGGCCTTCGCCGACGCGGCGAGGGCCTCCTTAGTCCAACTCCCATACGGCGCACGCATGTGCCGCACAGAAGCTCGGGGGCAGGCCATTCCGATGACCTTGTTCGTCGTTAGGATCTCGTATTCCATCTCATCCGGCATGCATTTGGATAAATCCGGGTGCGTCATTGTGTGGTTTGCGAGTTCGTGCCCTTCTGCAATGATGCGCCGGATCAGCTCCGGCTGGCCCGCTGCATATGCACCAATCACGCAGAAAGTGGCGGGGGCCCGATGCTGCGCCAGCACATCCAGGATAGCCGGCGTGCAATGCGGGTTGGGGCCATCATCAAACGTCAGATAGACACAGCGCTCCCCGCCGGAGTCGGCGCAGTCGCTCCGCGCTTCAGTCTCGTTGTCTGCGGCGGTCACAGTTCTGGCCCGTTCCGTTCAATCATCTCACCGGCCGGCCATTCGCTCATTGGCCTCGCAATCGGCAGAACGAGGCCGACCACGTCCTCCACGCGCGTCGGAGGCACAGTGAGATAGACATCCGGACGAGCGGACCGGACACGGAGCCCTGGCAGAACAGTCGCCAGTCCCTGTCGCCCGAGCAGCCTGGTAATATGGTTCTGCAGGGCGGATCGGACCGTGCCAAAGCCGAACGGCACGCCAAGATCTCGCAATACGGGATAAATCGCGCGGATGGAGTGGCTGATGCCGAGCCCCTCGAGGTCCGGGCGCACCCCGTACAATCCGAGTTCAGCCACAAGCAGATCGACCTCACCAACTTTTATGAAGCGGCGCAGTACGCCGATGTGAATCGCAACGCCACGATCATCGTAGCCGATTGCCCGAATCTCAGGCCTTGCGCCGGCCCAGCTTCGATGACCTTCAAAGGGCTTTGCATTGAATGCCCCGGTCGGACCATAGGTTTTCCGGAAGAAGTCGGACAATTCAATATGGTCAGCAAGCTGAAGCTCATTTTCCCAGCACAGCTTCCAACGAACTGGAGGGCGCGCCGAAACACCTCGTGTGGATCCGGGCGCGATCATTTCCATAGAGAGCAATTCCTATTCATTATCTGGCTCCTGACGCAGGCCAACAGCTCGCTGCGCTCGAAAGGCTTGCTCAAGAACTGGAGTCCAGCTTGCAGGACCCGATTCATATCGTCTTCGGAGCTGTCTGTGAGCAGAACGGTAGGAACCACGCCTCCGGATGCAGCCAGATGATGGAAGAGCTCAAAGCCACTCATCACGCTCGACTGCATGTCCGCGATCAAGCACGACGTGATCAAACGGCGGCCCGATTTCAAGAACTCGTCTGCGCTCTCGAAGGATTCGGGTACGTAGCCCGCGGAAAACACCACATCTGTCAGAGCTTCACGCACTGACCGATGTGCATTCACAATGGATACGACGTCGAGCGTGTGCGCAACTCGCATCAGATTCGCCAAGGGCGCCTTCGCTTGCATGTTCCGCACGATTTCTCCGCAGCAAGGGCGCAATCGGATGCGACCAAAACACGTTTGGTACCCGCAACTGAAGGGGTCCAACTGGAGCGAAATATACGGCCAGTTTGAGGGTTCGCTCAATTCTACGGCGGTACACGGCCGGTATAGAATGAGTTGGCGAAGCCATACGAAGGTTTGCTCGTCCTATACGCCCACGCTCATTTGCGTATCCCCACCGTGCTAGCTTGCCGAGATATGACTTGCGCAACACGCGCGAAACTGCGACCGCACGGTCCAGATGTCTTGATCGATCCCTGGCGCTGGGCTGAGACGCGCTACGATTTGTAACCATTCTGATAGATCTGACATCTCGCTAAACTATCCTTTGCTATCCTCATTCGGTACAAATGGTAAAATCGATTGTATCGATAGAACACATTCATGCCGTGGATCACTCAACATTATGCGTTTCAAGGGCCTCGATCTGAATCTCCTCGTCGCGTTCGACGCCCTGGTGACGCAAGGCAA
This sequence comes from Bradyrhizobium sp. 187, assembly GCF_023101005.1. Lineage (NCBI taxonomy): Bacteria > Pseudomonadati > Pseudomonadota > Alphaproteobacteria > Hyphomicrobiales > Nitrobacteraceae > Bradyrhizobium > Bradyrhizobium sp. 187. The sequence continues at coordinate 85,036 of NZ_CP064694.1, read as the reverse complement.
TCTCACTGCGGCGGCAAGAAGCATCAACCTCAGTCAACCTGCCATGAGTGCTGCCGTCGCGCGGCTTCGCACTTACTTTCGCGATGAGCTATTCACGATGCGGGGCCGGAAGCTTGACCCAACGCCGCGGGCTCAAGCGCTCGCACTCCCCATTCGCGAGGCTCTCGCTCACATTCAGCTCTCCATCATTTCTCCGGACGGCTTCACTCCGTCTCAATCGAATCGGCGATTCAGGATTATCCTGTCCGACTTCATGACTGTCGTGTTTCTTCGACCTATCGTGGACCGCGTCGCGCGGGAAGCTCCGACAATCAATTTCGAGTTGCTGCCGCCCGTAGACGAACCCGATGAACTTCTCCGGCGCGGTGAAGTCGATTTTCTGATGTATCCGGAGATGTTCATGTCGAGCGCGCATCCCAAGGCGGCGCTGTTCGAGGACACTTTCGTTTGCGTGGGCTGCCCCATGAACAAGCAGCTGGCTCCGCGACTTACGTGCGAGATGTACACGTCGATCGGACACGTGGAAGCCCAGTTCGGGCGCTCCCTGAGGCCCTCCTTCCACGAATGGCTCTTGCTCGAGCATGGTTTCAAGATACGCACCGAAGTGGCTGTGCAAGGTTTTGGTATGATTCCGCCTATGTTATTGGGCACCAACCGTATAGCGAGCATGCCCTCAAGACTGGTCAGCCATTTCGCAAACACGATGCCCCTGCGGGTCATCGAACCTCCGCTGCGACTTCTCACATTCACCGAGGCCGTCCAATGGCCGGCCATTCATAATACTGATCCTGCAAGCATTTGGATGCGCAACATGTTCTTGCAACAGGCATCCATGATGATCTCTCCGTCCGAGACCAACCAATGTCACTTCTAGGATTGTTCGGCCGCTTGCGACCTACTCTTCGTTAACCAGATCTACGCCAGGCTCGAAGCTCCGGTCCTCGCTGGTGTTCGGCCTGTCGACATTGGCACGCTTGAGCGTAGTTTGATCGCGCCGGCGGCGCTATGGATCCCGCGTTGCCGTGACCATCGCGCCAGGATCAACCTGGATCCACTCGCCATGAGCTAGCGAAATTGTTCCGCTGCGCGCGTACGTGGAGGATGAGTGTTTATGATGAAAGGACGGCAACTGTACCAATGTACGGCGCACGGAAGCGCTCGCCGCTCCCATTCGCCAAGCCCTGCTCCAACTGCAGCTCTTGATCATTTCGGGCGACATGGTCAATCCAGCCACATCGGACCGTGGGACATCCTTTCGGATCTCGCGACAATCGTGTTATTTTCGAAAGTGTCGTGGCAGGTGGCGCGCGGGATGCCGCGCCGTTTGTCCCGAGTTACGGCCTGTTACCGGTGACCCCGAACAGCTACTTCGGTGCGGTAACATGATTTGCCTATCTTATCCAAAGCATCTATGTCCAGCGCTCGCACACCAAAGCGATACTGTTCGAGAATGAAACTGAGTGAGCTTCCGAACGAGCAAGCCATTACCCGCGACAGCTGCACGGCGCTGCGCAACACTGATCCGGCTCACGTGTGATATGCGAGCTATTGCTGTAGGAACTATGGCACGTCCTTGTTTTCCCAGGCGTGGCCGCGCGGCGCCGGGGCCCGTTGAGCCGTTTTGAGCGCCTCCACGTTCAACGGATACTGGAGCGATCCTTCGGGGCTTGGTCCTCAATCGCGAGTAGCGTTTCGCCAGCCGCGCGAGGAGGCGCCTGCGTTGAGATACATGCCGGGAATGGTTTTGCGGCGCGCCTTATCCGGCGCTTTGCGTCGCAGACTTGCGCCGTTGAAGAGCAGCCATCATCTTGTGGCATTCCAACCGATGTTGCCACGCGCGAACAACGCCTTCGCGCCCACAAAGCTATCTCAACAGGACTAGCAGCGTGTCGAAGACGCTGTTAGGCGCCGAGCGGGAGGCCACGCCACGATGTGGTGGTAGGACTAATCTGCGATGATTGACCAATCAACGCTCGGCTCGACGATAGATCACGCAAAGATTGCGACCAAAAGGAGGCCCATCTGATCAGATCAGTACTGTGTCCGGTCCGCGGTTCGTGAAGCTGTGTCGCAAGAGCAAGCGGGCTGCATGTACCTGCTTTCTCTTCGCGTGGCGATCAGATAGCAGATGGCCACTGCTGGGGCAGCGTCCAGCGGAAATTGCACAGTTTCGGGTAGAGCAGTGTTGGACAAACGGGAAGCAAGGCCGTGTTGCACAACGGCACCACACGAACGCACCTGTCACATTCTTTCGCGCACGTCGCCGCTCCGTCTCCTTTTTGCCCCACCACGGCCAAACGGCTTCGTCACGTGCAGCGAAGGTGTGGCAATCAAAGGAGCCTACTCTTGGAGAAGCCGAGCGGAGTCTACGATCCCGAGGATCTCGCGAGCTTGGGAAACCTTTTCGATCGAGCAATCGCGTCTTTACCGACATGCATGCGAACCAGCGAGAATCGCGCGGCGATCGCCAGACTTGTGATGCAACGCGCAGCGAGGGATGAATTGGCGTCGCTGGCGAACTTGATGCTTGCACTTGTCTCGGCTGGTTGATCAACAGCATGCGCTCAGTGCTTCTGGGGTTCGCAGCAAGAGACCATCATCTAGATCATTGAAATCACTTGATTCTCACGTGACGTCAGGTTGTAGGCTTGCAAATTGAGGACCATGACAAACGCCACACCACGACGGCGCCGATGGCGCATTGGAGAACTTGCAGAGGCGACCGGCGTAACGGTGCGCACTCTGCATCATTACGAACATACCGGGTTGTTGACGGTCGCGGAACGTACCGGTGGCGGTCACCGCATGTACGATCGTGAAAGCCTACAACGCGTCTCTCGGATACGGACGCTACGTGAGCTCGGCTTCTCGCTTCCTGAGATCCGCAAAGCCATCGAGGGACGGACGTCTCTCACGGACCTATTGCGCAACCATCTGGAGCGAATTGAACTTCAAGTCGCGCGGGCTACAATATTACGGGATCGATTGCGCAGTATGACCACGCAAGGTGAGACAGACGTTAGTGTAGACGAGCTGCCGGCCACGTTAGATGCAATGTCGCGAATTGAGGAGCGTACCCCCTCGGCCATCTGCACGTGCGCTTCTAACGCTAGCCGCGAAGATCGGTGGCGGAAGATTCGGGACGAGCTACGAAGCTGCATGGATCGGGGGGAGCCGCCATGCAGTGAGCGACCAAATGCGGTCGCGCGTCAGGCCCGTTCGCTGCTGACTGAGATCGCAGGAGTTGACTCGACCGTCTCGATGATACTGAAGGTGCTGACGCGATTGACCGAACCACACAATCTCGCTGGCTGGGATGCGAGCCTCATGCGATACCTGGATCTCGCCCTCGCCGCGCTGGAGAACCAGCTCGGAAAGAGTTGACGCACCCGGCTGCTCGGACGCGGTTGCTCGAATGTCTCTAACTAAATGAGCTGATGCTGATCCTTGTCTGACTGAGGGTCGTTGGCCCGTAGCAATTCGCCTGCGAATGTGCGTTGTCGGCACTCTTGGACTTTCGCCCTGCCACCCTCGAGGAGCACGCTACGAAGTACTTGATTCGTACGTAGCGTCAAATTGTACCTCTAAAAGCATCGACACAGCGGCGGGGCGACCGACAGAGCGCCGGCTAGGCCGATGGAGACTCCAATGATCTGCATCACTTTCGGAAGTTTCCCGGTGAAAGCGCTGGGCGAGAACAAGTCGGTGAATGATCGTCTTTGGCCATTGCCGGCGACTCCGCAAACGGCACGCTCTCTACGTTCATGCCGGACTCGACGAAGAATGCTGCAGGGGCAGCCGCTGTCGCCAAGCTCAAGGGTTCAAGCGAATCTGCCGCAGGTTGCACGCTACCCTTATGCCGCAGGTCAAGCATGGCCAGGCTCGGTCAGACGGGCGGGCACCTTCGATGCCAGGCGGGTCGCTGCGGCCGAACCTCGGGCTCAGTCGAAAGCGCCATTGCAACGGTTCGATTCGACTTCAAGGGAGACAATGCCGCTCCTGGTTTCGTCGTTAACCGCTGGCGCGACAATACGGTCGAAGGGTCGCGCAGACCTGAGCGCCCGCACCAACACCGCACGGAGCGTTGAATGATGAACCATCGTCGGCCTGGCGATTACGCGCTGGTCACGTGCGTCGCAGTCGCCGCAGTCGCCGCATTTCTCGCCCTCGCGCCAATGCTATCACGGCTGTCGTGCGCGCCCGAGCGGCCGCCCGAAGAGTACGTTCCCATTCGTCTGGTACCGCTGGAGTGAGCATCACTTCCACAATCGTAAGGCCGACGAACATCGGTGGCTTCTTCCACCTAGTGACACTGATGCGCACCTCGCTCTCGGGAGTGAGCTGCCAGGACCTCTTTAGAAGGAACGTAGCTTGTGGCAACATGTCAGGGGTGCGCAGTCTGTCTGCGGATTACGCGAGTTCAAGCCACGTTAGCAGCGCTGTTCGGCCGAGTGGACGTGGCGTTCCCTCCCCTCGTGAAACAGGTATTCGCTGGGATAACGCCGTGCGCCCTCCTGATCCGCACTGATCGGTGCCGGACTTTGAGCCGGACTCTGATCCGGTGCGGCGCTTAGATCTGAGCCCGCCTATGGCACCCGACCCTCACATTCATGCACGCCTCGCGCTTCCCGGCTCCGAACACAGCGCGCGCATCACGTAGGCTCGATGAAGGCCGTCAACTGCTCTCGTCGACAAAAGGGAGAACATCAAATTGGATGCAAAACTGCAAAATATGCTTTCCTCGCTCTCGCCGGTGGCTCGCGAATTGGATGCTCTGCCGTCCGGGCGGCCCACCCCCGACAATAGTTGCGTGAAACTGAATACGAATGAGAACCCATTTCCTTTGCCAGCAATCGTGATGCGAAGCGCAATTGCAGCTCTTGAGGTGCAATACCGCTATCCAGAAGACGACAATATCAGCTTGAGGCAAGCGGCCGCAGCGGCCTACGGGATTGCCACTGATCGCGTGATGGCTGGCAATGGATCGTCTGAACTCCTCAGTCTCATTTACAGAGCCTTTCTTGCCCCGGGCGACGGCATCGCAATGATGTCGCCCGGCTTCTCATTCAATCGCAAGCTTGCCATGTTGCAAGGGGCCCGGTTCATCGAAATTCCCTGGTCTGAACCCAACTGCTTGCCGATGGACGAGCTGCTTTTCGGACCGGCTAAACATGCCAAGTTCATTCTGCTGGCGAATCCGAACAATCCGACCGGAACCTTTGTTCCGGTCGCTGAGATCGAGCGCCTTGTTATACGGTCTGACCGATTGATCGTATTGGACGAAGCTTATGTCGATTTCGCACCTGAGGACGGCCTGCGCCTCATTGAGCGCCATTCGAATGTTCTGGTCCTGCGCACGCTTTCCAAGAGTCATTCCGCCGCAGGCATTCGCGTCGGCTTCGGTTTCGGCCATCCCGAGCTGATTGGGCGGCTCCGCAACATCCAGAATGTTTTCAACATGAATGTGGTCGCTCATGCCGTAGGCATGAGCGTCCTTGCGCATCGCGACGCCTACGAGGAGAACCATCGCCACGTCAGGTTTGAGCGTCAGCGCGTAGCGGCCGCCCTCTCAGAATTTGGGTTCTCCGTAACGCCTTCCCACGCGAACTTCCTCCTCGCCCGTGTGCCGGTAGGCCAGGGTGGCAGATGGTGGCAGGCGGCGTTGCAAGACCAGAGCGTCCTCGTTGCCTTCTTTCCGGATGCCGGCCTGCAAGAGTGCATTCGCGTTAGCATCGGTACAAAGCGTCAAATGGATTCGTTCCTTGCGGCTGTCGGCAGCATTCTTAAGAAAGTGGGACGCCTTGGGTAGTGACCCCCTTCCACTCAGGTCACAGATCCCCGTTCACAATCGATCCGGACCCACAGATGATGCAGCTTCGGGACGCAGCCAGATTCAACTTTTGTTCGGTCGGCGCATTACGAGCTGTTGAGAACGGCTTCGCAGCATATGCACCGAAGTGCCAGCGAGCGCCTCTTGCACCCCAAAGCCGGGCGGACTCCGGTCCTCTGTATAGGAGATAACTGAGTGAGAAACGTTCTTCCCTCAAACCTGACCTGCGGCATCTTTGATCATCTTGACGAGGACGGCCCCGATATCGCCCGGCAATACGGGGACCGCCTCGCGCTGGCGGAGGCCTACGACCGGCTCGGTTTCTATGCCTATCATTTGGCGGAGCATCATTGCACCCCGCATGGACGCGGCCCATCGCCGAACTTGTTTCTGTCAAGCGTCATACAACGCACACGGCGACTTCGCGTTTGTCCATTGGTCATGCTCCTCAACCTCTACCACCCGTTGCGGGCATTCGAGGAGATCTGCATGTTGGATCACCTGAGCAGCGGCAGGGTCGAGGTCGGTCTTGGTCGCGGCTCCCTACCGATCGAACTGAGTTATTTTGGGGTTGGAGCCGATGTTGCCTCAAGCCGTTACGAGGAAGCTTCCCAAATCTTCGCTAACGCGATGAATGGCGGCCCACTCTCATACCAGGGGCAACATTTTGCGCTGAGCGACGTTCCTTTGACGCTTTCGCCTCATCAGCACCCTTGTCCCCCGACATGGATTGCTACAAATCGGCCAGAGTCCGCGCATTGGGCGGCGGTGAATGGCGCTAATCTGGCGTGCATGGGGCCCTCTTCTGCCGTTCGCAAGGTAACAGATCAATATCGCGCTCATCGAAACGGCAAGCGTGACGCCAACGGTTCAGCACCATTTCTCGCATTGCTGCGCATGGTTGTAATTGCCAGCTCTGAAGCAGCCGCCCGGTCCCTCGCCGCGCCAGCCTACGAAACCTGGCTCAAGAGCTTTAAGTTCCTGTACGACCTCAATGACATCCCGCCTCCATCCAACCTGCCCCTAACCTTGGATGCCGCAATTGAGAGTGAACTGTGCGTTGTCGGAACGCGCGCTTCGGTGCGCCAAGCTCTTCTCGATCACGTGGAAGAGGCAGGCGCCAACTATCTCCTTTGTCAGCTCGCCTTTGGATCTCTGTCACTGGATGCCTGCCTCAACACAGCAACTGCGATTCACTCCGAGCTCATAGCGGCAGAGCACTGACGGTGAGCCTGCGACCCAATAAATTCCCCTTTGACCAGGCAATAAATGGCAACACCGAGGCCCATGAGCACCCGCAGCCGGATGCATTTGTCAGGCCGCTCTTGTGGCTCAAGTGGCTCTTCCGCGCATGAGACCCTTTCGACTACATCACCAAACCGTAGTCTCAACGGCAATAAATGCCCTGTCTCCCATTTTGCGTGCGTTGACATTGGCCGCGCAGTGGTTCGCTTGGCCAGGTGAGTTGGCTCACGCTCATCCCGCTTTGGCGCGCCAGTTCGTCCATCGCACTCCACACGAATCGAAGATGTGGCTTATCGCACGGGCGCGCCTGTCGTGACGCGGTCCCGGCAGCGCTCCGACCAGATGGAGGAGATCGCGCGTAAGCTCGAGATCGTGCTGGCGGAGCTGGCTTCGCTGCGCATTCTGCTGGCTGCGCACGGAATTAGCACCCCTCCACCTCTGCATGAGGACTACCTCACTGTTCAGCGATTCGCAGCGATGAACCACATAAGCCCCGAAGGCGTGCTCTCTCGGATCCGTCGCGGCAAGCTGCGCGCGGAGAAGCGCGGTGGCCGCTGGTGGGTGAAATGCACGGTTGCACAGCATAGCCGTGCAGTGGCGAGGACAGTTATGATAGCCGAAATGAACCAATCCGAGATACGGAATCCAGCACATGGAAATGATCTGCGCGTTTCAGATGCTGCTCTTTCTGAGCTCGACCGGACGACCAACACACCATCGCCGGATCGGGAGGCTCGATGTCGATGCACCCAGGCAATCACAAAATGCGTGGGCGCCCCGAGCACCTGGATATCGGATGACCCACCTTCGTAACCGGGATCACTCAGCCGATTCGGCCTCGTCAACAGAGCGAACCGGGTGAGAAAGCGGAAGAGAACGGACGCGTGGCAGACGTCCAACTCCGATGCCGCTGCATGTATTGTGGCAAAGGGAAAGCGGCGCACACCCTCCATGTCAGTTTTGCACGTGAGCCACCGCGCGCGACCGGGTTACGGCTCACAGAAAAATAAATGCCGTGCTCGCAAATCGCACACTTGCGAGTTCCGCCGAGCACATCTTGAACGTCCGTCTCACGCCCGCTAGGGCGTAGCAACGGACATGCATCCCAGTCATTCGGCTGTTCAGGGTCGCCTCGCGCGCCGGTGCCAAACGCGGACAGGTCTAATTTCGCTGGGATAGTCCCAGATTTTGGCCGGAGAAGGAGATAGCCAATGATGTCACCAAGACTGATGTCAGTCCTCGGGTCGACGGTAGCAGTCGAGCGTATGTTTTGGAAATTTCGTGAATTGATCGATGGCGATAGCGCGATCGCACCTGAAATTCGAGAGACGCTTCATGTAATGTTAGATGCAAAGCTTCTTTCCGCAAAAGATAAGATTATGAGCGACGCGCGCGCTGCGATCGACGCAACTCCTGATTTGCCGCAGGCGGTCCGCGATCGAGCATACAGGTCGCTCGACTTTGCAATGAAAATGTTCATGACCAACGAACCGCGGCGCCCTCAGGATCCTTTTAACGAGGTCGGTATCTACAGCGCTCATCCCAAGATGCCTTGATGCATGCCCGCTCCAGGGATCGGCGCCTCACTGCCGCCGTACGACCCGGCCGACGACGGTGCTTTGCCCTGCGTGGATGTCATCGTGCCCTGCTTCAACGAGGGACCCGCGCGCGCTGGCGGCGTGCCTGAGGTCTCTCGCAAGCCAAGGTTTCCGGCAGTTCTGCTCCGCCGCCGCTCCGAGTTCCCGCACACCGTGGTTCCTAATGCGGCATTCGGCCTTGCTCAAGCAAGGCAATTGCCGATCTGCCACAAGAGGGCGAACGCCGAGCGCCGTCAGTTCGTCGAGCACAGAATCAGGAGGCGGCGTGGAGGGCACACGCGTGCTCGCGTGCAGCCAGTCCCAACAGCGCGGTGCAACGTGTGACTGCTGGCCGATTTGACCCGAGACACTGACGGTGAAGACTGCGAGCCGGCCGTTCACGGATGATCGGATCGGCGGCCATGTATTCGCAACCGGCCCTGTACCTCTCAACGTATCTTTGTGTGATCTTAGCATGCGCGGAAGCCATTGCCGGACCGAAATCTAATCAGCGCTGGTGCACACTGCGGAGAAGATATGTCTGGCACGCGAGCCAGCGCTTGAACTGAATGCGACGGCGAGCACGATTGCGACAGCATCGACGAGCACCTTTCACTCTCCTGCGGCATCTACGCCGCTTCGATGTCCGTGGCGATCTGCACTGGGCCAGAAGGGTGATCCAGAGCCACCGCACCACTTCGAATTTCATCTCGCGCAGGATCAGCGCCGCATTGACGGTGACAAATGTTTCCTGGCCGAATTCAGAGCCCTGAACTCGCCTACCTAAACTGAGAGGTTTCGAAGGTTATGCTCCCCTCCTAGAACTCGATCGCCGATAGTCAGTACAGCGGATGCATCATGAAACCTGACGAGCGCCTCGCCGAGGTCCTTGAGAATAGCGCGTGTTTTGATGATGAGGCATGGGAGGTGTGGGCGCAGTGCCTCTCACCCGCTGAGCGGCTGGTGTATATTCGGAAGCATCGCTCTCACTTCCGGTTCGCAGATTACGATGAAGTGATAGCTGTTGTACGGGGTCGGCGCTTCACCGGTTGCTCATCGCAGCTCCTTCGATGGCGTCACAGGATAAGAGCAAGGACGTTGCAAGACGCTTTGCTCTTTTCGGTTGCGGTGTGGCTGAGCGTCATGTGGCTTGCGGTGCGCTTCATCCGGTGAGATCAGCAGCACGCTTTTCGCCGACGCCTACGCAATCTAATTCGAACGCGAAAGAGCATTGCTAGGCGTGATCCGCAACGCCGCAACCTGACGCAGGGTTCGGTTCAAGCATTCCTTTCGGCCCAAATGTTGCGGTACAGCTACAGCTATTCGTGCGGATGTTGTTAAGACGCGCGAGCTCGGGGCACTGAAGACATGAGAGTAGAAATGAAGAACTTGTTGCTTGCGACTGCAAGCATTGTGGCACTCGGCGCGGTGGCGCCCGCATTCGGCGCGGATCTGGCTGCGCAGCCCTTCCAGCCTCTCTATGCCAAAGCTCCGCAGCCTGTTGCGGCTACGATCTACGACTGGAGCGGCTACTACGTCGGCTTGAACGGCGGCTTGGGCTCAAGCGCGAATTGCTGGGACTTCAATGGCGGCACCCCTGAGGGCTGCCACGATGCGACCGGCGGTACCGTGGGTGGCCAGATCGGCTATCGAGGGCAGATCGGCCAGATCGTGCTTGGTGTTGAAGGCCAGGGGAACTGGTCTGATTTGAGTGGGTCGAATGACAGCGTCGCGTTTGCGGATAACAACCAGACCAAGATTGATGCGTTCGGCCTGGTAACGGGGCAGATAGGTTATGCCTTCGACAACGTACTGCTTTACGCCAAAGGCGGCGCCGCAGTGACGAGCAACACGTATCAGATTAGCTCGACCCTCACCGGCGCGCAGCTTGGGAGCAGTCAGCACGTTCTTCGGGGGGGCGCTTTGGGAGCCGGCATCGAATACGGCTTCGCACCGAGCTGGTCGGTCAGCCTCGAGTACGACCACCTATTCATGCAGCCCGCAACGGTGCACTTCCCCGCGCCCGCAGGCGGAATCGATCGCATCCGCCAGGATTTCGATCTTGTGACTGCACGGATCAACTATAAGTTCGGCGGCCCCTTTCTTCTGAAATATTGATCAGCAGTACGAACGGCGGATCGAAAGCCCCGGCCCTGGCCGGGGCTTGTTTTTGCAAGGGCGGGTTGGTGCCGTGCGGCAGGTCGTCACGTGACTTCAGCGGCGGGTTGATGCCGTTGGCCTTCGACCATTCACGCAGGAGGAGCTCGTCTTGCTGCATCAAGCAATACCGTTAACCCAGGCGACTAGATTTCGAATCATATCAGGCGGCCTCGGTGAGCTTGTAGGACCAGGTGTGGATGACCGAATGGCGATTGACGTCGTCGATACCAGCCATGATGCGCTCCTTGAGTTCGTGTTTTGAGGTGACGCGGATGTGGCGCAGGACTGAACGGGCGAACTTGGAGAAGAAGCCTTCGATAAGATTGAGCCACGAGCCGTGCTTGGGGGTGAAGGTGAGCTCGAAGCGTCCAGCCGGTCGCGTGGCGAGCCAGGCTCTGGTTTCTCTCGATATGTGCGCGGAATGATTGTCGAGGATCAATTTGATCGCAGTGTTCGGCGGATAGGCGGCATCGATACTCCTGAGGAGTTCGATGAACTCTCGACTGCGGTGGCGATCTTTGACAACGGCGTGGACCTTGCCGGTGAGCAGATCGATCCCGGCCAACAGGCTGAGTGTGCCATGACGTTTGTATTCGTGGTCGCGCGCAAAGGTGGCGTGGACGCCAGGCTTGGGCGGCAAATCCGGCGCCGTGGTTGCGATGGCCTGGATTCCCGGCTTCTCGTCGCAGGAGACGACCGTCACCGGCTTTCCCTGCCTCCTTCCCTTGGCAGAGGCTTTCTTCAGGACTTGTTTCTTCAGGACTTGGACTTCACGATAGACGCACAGGACCTCCGCCATCTTCCATTCGAACTCGGCGTCGCGATTTTCAAGATAGTAACGCACCTTGTGCGGCTTGATTGTCTCTTGGCCGAGGATCTTGCACACCGTGCCCTGGACCAAATTGGCCAAACATCCATGCCCTCCTGCCGGCCCGTGTTCGCGCGCATGCCGCGCCAAGAGCCGCGTCGTCCACAACTCATGAGGATAGCCGTGGTCCTTGGCCTTGTCGCACGCCAGAGACACCAACCAGGCTTTGGCCTCAGGCGTGATGGTTGGTTCCTTGCCCGGTCGCGGGCGATCGTCGAGGGCTGCCAGCGGGCCATCGGCCAGCGCCCGCTCGACACAGCGCTGCACCGTCTGATGATGGACCCCAAGTCTCCGACCCACCGCGCAGAACGAAGGATTTTCACGATACGCCAGCAGCATCTGCGCCCGCGACACCCGGCTCGCCAGTTCGAGTCTCGACCGCGAAAGCGTCGTCAAGGTCGCAACCTCTTCATCACTCATGGCCAATTCGACCGCTCGCCGCCATCCCGCCATGATACCGCTCCTCGTTTCGCCGACCGCAAACGAGGAATCCGCCAACAACCCGTCCGTTCCACCAATTCAGCCTGCCCCACGAACGCAGGTTTCATGGAATCGGTCGTCTAGGCTGTCGCAATCCAAGCCCAAAACCCGCTTCCATATTGGTCGAGTGGCGGCATCCACAACCAAGCACGCTTGCGAAGATCAGCGTCATCCCAGGCGGGTCATCCATGCGCCGAATGGCGTGCCGTCATGGCCAGTCCACGTCACTGGTACTCGCATGGGTGTCGTTCTTGCGCTTCTGGCGGTGGAAGTTGGCGCCATCATCATCGCCGCCGCTGCCGTCCTTGGGACGAAAACTCTTCTGCGAAGCCCAGGCTTCGATCAGCGTTCCGTCCACCGAAAACTGCTCGTCCGACAATAGTGGTTTGACCTGCGGATGGTTCAGAAGCCTGGTCATGAACTTCGTGAACACATCGCCGTTCTGCAGCCGCTCCCGGTTCTTGGTGAAGGTGGTCGGGTCCCACACCGGATCGTCCGGCGACAGTCCCACCAACCAGCGGTACAAGAGATTGTAGTCCAGTTGCTCCATCAACTGGCGTTCCGACCGAATGCCGTAGAATACCTGCAGCAGCAAGGCGCTCAGCAATTGCTCCGGCGGGATCGAAGGACGCCCCTCGCTGGCGTAGAGCCTTCCAAGGCTGCAGTTCAAATCACTCAAAACATCCCAGACAAGTTCCCGGACCTTCCGCAGCGGATGGTTCGCTGGCACACGCTTATCCGGTGCGATGTACGAAAACAGGCCGCCCTGATCCGTAAACCTGCCGCGCCCGCCGATTCGAGATGATAAAGTGAATCATCAAGCGCCTCCGTGGCGAGGGGGTTCTTCAGCAGACTGCTAGAGACGTCAAAACATGATCCGGTCCCCTTGCCGACCTCGCTCGCGTCTGCGCCATGTGCCTGAAAGTACGTTCAGTGAAGTCTAGCCCGATCGCGCGAGCTTCGTTCACAAACGCCCCCATTTATGTGACGCTTCAATAGTCTTCAGTTTGCGCATCGATGCCGTCACGGAGCGGCTACTCCTTCAAGCCGCAACAACGGCGGACAGCGCTGTTCGCTCCGTGACATCAAGGAGATCGGAGCGCGCACGAATTCAGTCAGCAGACAGGGCCCGATGGTCCCTCGGTGGGGCGTCCAGTTCACTGAACGTCTTCGTTCTCCAGCGTTACGGTTGGGACTGGCCGCCTGAGGATTGGACAAAGACCTTCCCGTCGCGGCAACAGTCGCGTAACGCTCTTTGCTGCGGCTGCTAGGCGGAACACTGAGGGATAGCGCCCATCAGGCACCGTGCCCAGCAAAGCTGAGCTTTGGCGGCCGCACTCGCGGAAGTCGGGCAGCCGGATCAGGGCGGCTGTTTTGAATCACACACTTCGATTGCCAATCTCGGCGAAGCCTCCTGCCCGCGAAAGAGGACTTGGTACGAGCCTTGCTTGCTGAGGCGCAAAACCATGTGCTTCGCGCGAGCCCACGGATTACCTCCGCTCGGTGTCGGTTCCAGACATTGGATGTCTGCAACCGGACAGGGTGGAAAACAACAACAGGCAACGGGCGATTCCATAATCGTCGGCCAAGGAGAGATAGCACATGTCCGGTGTTGCAGGCGCATTTCTGTTGCTTTCAAGCCGCTCACTAAGGACGGTTTACGATGAGCTCAAGCACATGCTGCCGAAGCTTGAAAACCGTGGACAGGAGGGGTTCGGCGTTGCCGCGTTTATGCATGAAGAACGGTTTCAACATACAAAGTCATGCCACCCAGCAGGCACACTAGCAGGTTTTGGATTTTGCTGAGCAGGACGCGGATTTCAGACCGCATGTAGCTATAGCACACGTTCGCACTCCCTCTCACAGAGAGAAGAGTGACGCCGACTTCCAGCCCTTTGACAATCATAAACCCTCCTGCCGTCGTTTGACGGCTTGTTTGAACGTGGCTCTGGTCAACGCTGATGAACTTAGGAAAGAACTGCACGCTGAAGGTCATTCCATCAGCGGAAGAACCGATGCGGAGCTCTTGCTCAAGCTTTCGAGAGCATTTGTCAAAGAGATTATTGGCAGCACGGTCTGCCGGTTAACTACGAAACGGTCTTCCAATACATTGACAAGGGTGTTGACGGAGGCGTCAGTGCACTCTTGTTGGATGGCCTAGGAAATCTGACCGCCTTCCCCAATCGCGGGGGTTTGCGGCCTTTGGAATTCATGCAAACCGAAGATGGTTTTCTACTTTTCTGCTTTCTCTGGGCAACAAGGCCGAGTCGGCAAAATTCGGCCAAGTCACACCAACCATGTGAACGGCAGAACGGGAGACTGCCTTGAGCACTTTGTGGGCCAGGCTCGACACAGTCCCAAGCTTTGTGCCTACTAGACGCTTTATCTGGGAAATGCTAGGTCGTTGGTGCAATCGCAATCTCATCTATCAACTGGTCATGATATAGGCATGACCTCGGGCCGAATTGTCTGGCCGCGATTAGCAGTCGAAACAAGCTCCGGTACCATAATCGTTTCTTCCATTCCGCGCACCGGGACACCGTATGCCGACGGTCTATTTGCAACGCTGGCCAAGCAGCAACGTGCGCTCGTCCAACGGCACAAGGTGATCGCAGTAAACCGTCCTCGGCGCACACTTATCGGGTCTCTTGGCGAGCGCAAATCGCTCATCTGGCAAAAGCACCGCGTCGCAACGAACGACGTCACGGATAGAATCATCGTCGTAGGCGACGAAGCTCTTATTCGTGGCGATACAAGCCGCGCAGTGACGGAGATGCTTCTTGCCGCTCGGGCAAAGGCTGTGCATTTGGCAATCGGTTCGCCGCCTATCGTTGCACCAAATTACTACGGCAGGGGTATCGAGACCATAGATGAGCCAGCGTTCTGGAAAATATGGAAACGCCTGGCACCCGAAACGCGGCAACATAGCCTGCGCTTTCATAGGATCGCGCCGCAAACGATCCGGGTGACCGAACGCAAAATTGCTCTATCGATCAACGCTGCTACCGGCGCGTATGTGCCCTTTGAAGATCTGCTTTCCATGCTGCCGCGCGGACATCAGGGAATCGATCTTTCTGCGTTTACGTTCGAGATGCCGACCCCTGGCGGGGCAAAACCGCGCAGACGAGACTTCGAACAGATTGATAGCCGATCTCACCTCAACGAAAACGTCTGCAGCATGAGGCCATGATGAAACCTGCTCTTGTATTCGATTGGAACGGCACTCTCCTCGACGACGCCGACGCCCTGCTACAAACGACGAACACCATTTTGGGCCGCTTCGGCCGGGGTGCCATCGACATGCAAACTTTTCGGGATCATTTCGATGTTCCACTTACGGTTTTTTTCCGCAATCTAGGAATGTCTGAGAGTGAAATCGAAACGGTCGATAGCCATGACGGCGCTATTTTTCACGACACTTACGAACCGCTGGCGAGCAAAGCCGATCTGCGCGAAGGCGCGCGTTGCATTTTGGAAACGGCACGTCAACAAGAGGTTTCCAGCATTATTGTCAGTAACCATATAGTCGATCCCCTTATTACCCAATTACGAAGACATAGAATCGAAGATTGTGTCTCGGAGGTTCTGGCTTTTGAAAGTCGCGCTACTCAATATAAAGGCATAAGCAAAGGAGAGCGGCTTCGTCTGTATATGCGAGCATACAATCTGAACCCCAGCTCAACGTTCATCGTCGGGGACATGCCTGTCGAAACGGATATTGCACGCGAACTTGGCTTGATCAGCATAGCCATTACGGGCGGATTTGTTTCCGAGACGCGTCTGCGAGCGGCGAAGCCGGATTATCTCATCGAGGACCATCATAAGCTGCTGCCCATTCTGCAGGAGCGTGGCCTTTTTTCGGAACTCATAACGACGCAGAGCATGACTGAAATTCCGTCAACTGCAACGGCTGGGAAAGTCAGACAACGAATCGGCCTGATCGGCGCAAGGCACATGAACAGGCATTGGACTCAGTCCTTTTGCGTCATGGCACTGAATTGCATATCAAAGTCAACACAACCCATGTTGGCGCGGAACGCTTGACTGGCTTGGGTGCTCATGAGCACACCGCAGTTTCTGAACTGGCCCGGCATGTAAGTGCCGTCGTTTTATCACTGCCAGCAAGTTGCGAGGTCGAGGAAGTCTGCCTTGGGCAAGATGGGCTATTTGACAATTTGCCCCGACAGAGTTTGATACTTGACGTGCACCACGTCCTATCCTGCTTCCACCCTCACTTTAGCCGAACAGGCCAAAAAGCATGCATTGCACTTCACAGATGCCCCCGTAACACGCCCCCCTGAACAAGCAGAGCAGGGCGCCTCAACGCCATCGTTGGATCGGATCAGAACACGTTTCCTATCGCGGCTCGCGTTCTTACCGCATTTGCGAGAACATCGTCCATGTGGGTGATATTGCTGGGCAGGGCCATAAGCTCACACTTGTCAATAATAGCATGACGATGGGCATGGCGGCGCTGGTAGCCGAGACGCTTGCTTAGGGTCTGTACCTAATTAGCGAGTTCTGATTCCCTCGTGCCAAGTTGATTCGGCACGGGGGACTTCGATGCGCAAAGGACTGTTCTGGCTCAACGACAAGCAGTGGGCTCAGATAGAGCCGCATCTGCCAATGAACCAGACCGGCCCGGCGCGCGAAGACGATCGACGCATTATCAGCGGTATCATTCACATGCTCCAGTGCGGCGCACGCTGGCGCGATTGCCCGTCCGACTATGGCCCTTACACGACGATCTACAATCGGTTCAATCGCTGGGCTAAGCGCGGACATTGGCAGGCGATCTTTGAAGCGCTCGCCCGCTGCGGCAAGGACCGAGTGGCTTTGTCGATCGACTCCACCTCGATCAAAGCGCATCGCTCGGCGAGCGGCGGAAAAGGGAGGAGTGTGAACAGGCGATCGGCCGCTCGCGCGGTGGGCGGACCGCGAAAATCCACGCGCTGAGCGACCCTGATTGCAAACCTTGCGCATTTCATCTCACTCCGGGACAAGCCGCAGACATTGCCGCAGGGCCGGCCCTTTTGAAGCTCGCGCCGCCCATGTCTTCCCTCATTGGGGACAAAGGCTACGATGGCGACGGCTTTCGCGCCGAAATCGTCAATCGCGGCGCGAAACCCGTCATTCAAACAAATCCAACCGGGTAACCCTCCACAGCTTCAGCAAGCGCCTCTATAAAGGGCGCAACGTTATCGAGCGCTGTTTCTGCCGGCTCAAGGATTTCAGGCGTGTTGCTACTCGCTACGACAAACTTGCCAGACACTTCTTGGCCGCCGTCCACCTCGCCGCTCTCGTCGCTTATTGGATCAATTGAGTCTGAACTCTAGAACTTTGAAAGCTGGGCAGAGTAGCCGTGGCGCATCGGCCACGACGAATGCACAGCCCCCTCTAGAAGGAGCTTGTCGACCGGGTTTACAAGCTGGTCTTTTCATCGATCTACACCTGATAAGATAGCATATATTCGAACCACTAGCAGTGCTAAACTCTCGAGAAAAATCAACTGAAGCAAACCGATCAGCTCGAGTCATACTCCCAATCTTCATTGGTGCCTACAGCTACGATCGGCGACTGAAAACCTGACGTCCTACGAACACCTGCAAACGCTGGACTCCCTAGCCGCACCGATTGTAACTTAACGCTCCAACACATGCCCGAGGACTAAGCACGTAGTTGCCGTATACAGCGTGCGCGCTAGGAGCAAGTGGCTTCGTCACATGGCAGGTCGAGCTTGCTCATTGCCTTGGCGGATGATTGTCCATAGGACGATTGTTCTTCACAGCAGTTTTAAGACGCAAACTGGCTTCGATACAATCATCGTCCATCAAGATGCTCGCGCAGCATGGACATCAAAAATAAGATTGAGGCGGATCGCCACAATGACGGCTTGGATCCGGCTGGTCGCGCCCAGCTTTCGCATCGCGTTCTTAAGATGAAAGTTCACCGTATTGTCGGTGATGTGTAATATCCCTCCGATTTCCCATGACGATTTGCCCTCTGCCACCCACCCTAAACATTCTAGTTCTCGCTGTGATAGCGCAACTCTCATATCGCAGTTATCTTCCGCCGGACGTGTGATCTCCGCACAAGCGGTGTGAAAGTGCCAGGCTAATGCGTTCAGATGGCCTTTGGAATGTTGAGGATCGGCATCGTCGAACCGAGATGCAAACGATACGACCGATAATCGACCCAATGGTCCAAACAATGGTACACTCATGCCGTGCTTGAGACCGGCCTCTCTGGCCTCAACAAGTACACGCCTTTCGTCGGGCTGTAGTTGATATTGCTCGGCGAGTTGATCCCACAGAAACGGCCGCGAAAGGGTCGGTGTCCGCCGGACCACCGGATCGATTCTGTGGTACTTTCGCTTAAAATATCGTTCACACCATTCGGGCGGCCACTTAACGGCCACGGCGGGCGGCGGATACTCCGGTAGGCGAAGTGGCTCTGCGAAATTGAGCGCTCCGTAATAGACTTCGCTGAAGCCTTCGTCGCTGGCACAGCTCACAAGAAGCTCGAAAAGCGATCGGAGGGATTGCGTTTGCGTTGCGCATTCGCTGAAGCTGAAAAGATCCATTTGTGCGCCTCAGCGGGCTGACCCCGGAGTCGGTATTGCGCCGCTCGATTGAGCTTGTTTTAAACGGAGGCAAGTTCCGATGCGTCGCCGGGCCGCTCCGTGGTCCCGAGCTCAATGAGCCCGGTGTCACGGCGGGTGTTCGGCTTGCCGGCGAGCATGAAAAGAAGTGGGCCACGATCGTGCACGATCTACGGATCTGCATCGTCAGGCCCCAACTGATCTTCACCGCGCCGGCACGGACGAGAGCCCGGTCGACGAGCAGCCCAACAGGCTCGTCGCGCAAGTTTGGCTCCTTGCATGAACAATGCGCGGCGTCTGGGTGCCTTAGTCGCACGCCTCTGACGGGAACAATTCTTGAGGGTTGAGCGCGACCGGCCCTCGTGGTGCAAGAGGATGTTCGTCGGGGGGATACCCCGATATGCCGGCAGTCGGAAATTCTGCTTGGTGCAGAGGGCACTTTGCACACGCATCTCCGGAAGAGAGAACCTGGGGATGAGAACAGCAAGTGTCGTACCAATTGCGCCGCGCCAAAAAATCGAGTTTAACGACGATGACTTGAGAGAATGGGATAGCTGCCGCGGGCGCGTGCGTTGAAGAATTCGCGACATCAGGAGGAAAGCCGACAGCGCCATTTGGCTTAATTGTTCGTGATGGTTGCCTGATTGGCTTTTTCTCTTGAGGTGTGATCGGTGCCCCCTTGTGCAAGGCACCGCTGAATCGCTCATTGTCGCGTGTCACTGCCAAGAACCTGAAAACGAGCGAAAACGTTCAAGGACAGCCATGCAAGCTGCCTGCCCCCTCTCTGAGCCGAATCCGCTCTGACCGACCAACACGTGCACTTCTGGGGCACTGACAGGAGATGAGGCGCAGACGCTCGTCGGTCCACTTGCGCGCCGACGCTTCAATCCGTCACTGCGGCTCTTAGCGGCTTAGCGACGTTTCTCAGGACAGCGGCACGGCAGTTGACAAACACTTGGTTCGTGTAATTCTCGCCGAAGTAATCAGTACGAAGGCGCCTGTATAGTCCGGATCATCACCCACGCTGCGGATCAGGCTGTCGAGAATCTCGCCGATTTCGGGAATGCGCTCGCAGTAACGGGCACGGAGAACATTAACAGCGTTCATCGAGTGAACTGCCTCGTCGGCAACCACCTCTCTCAGGCAACTAAGGAAGCTGCTGCCAAGTCCGCCATAGAATGCTCTATCCGCAGCATAGGCGCGGCACATCTCATCAAATGCGATCATAACGATCAGAGAGAATTCGTCGTTCAAGTATTCATTGATTGCAGAAACACTATACGATCGAGTCTGCAATCTGTCTCGGAGATCTTTTTCGGATTCACCAGCGACAAGCTCCATGATCCGGACGAACTATCGCTTACCTTTTGGATCACGACCCGCCACGTTATAAACGTGGCCAATTTGCAGTGTGCCGACGAGCAAAAAGCACGGGAACGTGCTCAGCAGCTAGTTGATACCAACGACATCGAGCTATGGCAACTCGACGGACGTATTGCGGTGTGTTTGAAGCCGCCACAAGCCGAGCCTCGCACCTGGCAGGACAGGCAAGACCGCGGCGCCCTACAGACAAATGAAACGTGCGTGAAAGTTCAGCGCGCGTCTCAGTCCTAGGCTTCGGTTGATTACAGATCACAGGCGCGGGATAGCTGGGGAAGACGCCCGGCATGGGCTGCAAGTTGCCGACGTAGCGATTGACCACGCGGAAGAGCGCGAGGATGACTCTTGAGCACTCCGACACGGAACAGGTTTGCGGGCCAGGTCAACTACCAACCCTAGCAATTGATCTAGATGACGGAAGCATGTCACCTATCGATTGATGAAATCGGCCGGTCTACAAGTTAGCCGCGTCATCACAAGGAATTGGCATGCAAGACCGATCAGCATCTGTTCCCGCCAACGGCCCTAATCAACCCGCTGGTTCCTCACGTGCAGAAATGCTGCGGGCCGAAATCTGCTGCCGCAGAGAGCTATCGTTCCTCATGGAAGCGCATGATGGTCTCTCCGCCGCAATCGCTGAGCGCGCGGGGTTCAAAGGCCTCTGGGCGTCCGGCCTGTCAATTGCCTGCTCCCTGGGCTACCGCGATGCCAATGAAGCGTCGTGGAGCCAACTCGTAGATGTAGTCGAGCGGATCGTGGACTCGAGCGGACTGCCTGTGCTCGTTGACGGAGATGGCGGCTTCGGGAATTTCAACAATGCGCGCCTCGTGACACGCAGGCTCCGTCAGCGTGGAGCAGCCGGCGTGGCGCTCGAGGACAGTTGCTTTCCGAAGATGAACTCGTTTGTTGGGCATCGGCACCCCCTCGCCGATGTCGACGAATTCTCTGGCCGCCTCCGGGCAGTGAAGGATACAGTCGCGGACGACTTGATCTTGGTGGCAAGGATCGAGGCGTTGATCGCTGGGCATGAGATGGACGAAGCACTTTCGCGCGCTCACGCCTACGCCGACGCGGGAGCCGATGCGATCCTCATTCATTCGCGAAGGAGCACCGCCGACGAAGTCCTTTCGTTCGCGCGCGCTTGGCAGAGCAGATTGCCGGTCGTGATCGTTCCGACGAAATACTATCGAACACCGATCTCTGTATACCGCAAAGCCAGCATCTCTACGGTGATCTGGGCCAACCACTCTATGCGAGCGGCAATAGCGGCAATGCGTCAAGTCTGCGGTCGCATCATCGCTGAGGAAAGCACCGCGAGCATTGAGCCGCACATCGCTACTCTCGAGGAAGTCTTCGAACTGTTCAAGTACGACGAACTCGCCCGTGCGGAAACGCGATACTTGCGGCCCGACGCTGAACTGCGCAAATAGGGTTTCGCCGACACAGAAGCGCATTGTCGTTGTCCACCTACTGTCCTGGACTTCCTCCTAGCTGGCCAGGTTCGACTGCAATCTCAAATGCCTAATCATTGCACTGAGATGTCCTTAGACACCGTAGCCGGCCTCACTCAACCGAAATGCGCGCTTTGCCATCTCGGCAGCTCGAGGCACCGGATCCAGCGCCTCCCTTCTCTCTGGAGAAAGGACCGACGAGGACGATTTGTCTGTCTTCACGCTTGTGCTCCATTTTCAGATGGCTCCGGCAGACTTGCTTCAGCGCGCCTAAGCTGGCGCCGAAGAAGTCCGTCGGTGTTTCAAGAGGCGCGACGAAAAAGGAACTAAACTGTGACCGATGCCCCCAAGAACGCCATCATTCTCGCCGCTGGCTGCGGCTCTCGCCTGCGTCCTCTGACAGATCTGCGGCCGAAGTCGCTGGTCGAGGTCAACGGCACTTCGATTCTTCACAACGCTCTGCACAATCTGGAATCTGTCGGCGTGGAAGAGGTGACGATCGTGGTGGGTTACCGCAAAGACGCCATTCAATATGCCTGCGGTAGCAAATTTGGCGAACTCAGAATCAAATATGTCGAGTCGACCGTCTTCGACCGCACCGGAAGCGCCTATTCTTTGTGGCTGGCGCGCGACGCTCTTCTCTCCGGAGACTGCTTTCTTCTCGAGGGCGACGTCTTTTTCGAAGAGGATGCGCTGCGACACTTGATGGTCTGCCGCGGGACCGACGTAGCTGCAGTCGTTCCCTTCGATGATTCAATGGAAGGCTCGGCCGTTCTGTTGTCGCAGAACGGCTTCATCTCAGGTTTTCGATTGAAGCAAACCGCGGCAAATCTTGTTGCGGATGGCCCAAAGCTTTTCAAGACGATGAACCTCCTACGGCTTTCAGCGCCGACACTCAAGGCAACGATCGTTCCGACACTGGACGATATCATCACCGCTGGAGCTAGGCAGACCTACACCGAAGAATTTTTGGGTTATCTGATAGAGAGGCGAGGCCTACAGCTCGCCGCGGCGCAATGCGACGGCGTCAGCTGGTACGAAATTGATAATGCTGACGATTTGGAGATTGCCGAGCGCATTTTCAAGGACCGAACGAATGCGTACGCGGCCAGACGTCATTTGCAAGCGAGGTGAGAGTTCAATGCTGAAATACCTTTGGGATCCAGCGAACGCGATAACGATCACAGGTCTTCTCTTTTCCTCCGCCAGCCTGTTTTTAGCTCTCTCTGACCGCCTGGAGCTATCTGTGGCAGCGGCGCTTTGGGCTGTTCTATCGGACCACCTGGACGGGTTTGTGGCAGGCCGCACCAAAGGTCGGGATCCAGATGTCGCAAAAATGGGAGCGAGCCTCGACGGGTTTGGAGATATCGTCTATGGAGCCGTTGTGCCTGCGGCAGTTGTGGTACAAGTCAGCCAAGCTTCACAAGCCGCGTTTGCGACCGCAACCGCTCTACTGGTGACGGGAGCAATAAGGCTTAGCTACTTTGCGAACTTTGGCAGGTCGCGTGATGGACGGTTCTTGGGCATCCCCTTATCATACGACGTGCCGCTCCTGGCGCTTCTATTTCTTTTTAAACCTCTTATTTCTGCTAAAGCATTTCCGGACGTCGTGAACATTGGCTTCTTGCTGCTCGCTATAGCGCATGTCGCGCCTGTTCGCGTGCCACCACTCAGCGCAACAATGTATACGGCGATAAGCATCTTCGCCGTCGCGTCATCGGTGGTTTTAACCAGTCGCTCCTTTTGATTGCGGGTGGTAGTATGATCCAGCGACTGGCCTTCTTGGGCCTTGCAGGCTTCACTCCATGCAGGTTACATGATGACGTGTAGTCTCGCAAACCGCGGCGTGCACCAGACTTGTTGCCGAGAACATCTCCGCACGGATCGGGACTGATCGATGCTTGTTCGCCGGGAGCTTGTCGGGAGATCGCGACGATCCTACGATTTTCGTTTGTCCTGAAACGTTGAGCTAGTCGCACTGATGAACAGCGCAGCACAAATCGCCGCATCCCTTAGGCCGGACGAGGTTTCTGACCTGGTGAACCGATTCCCCGGCGGCTATTGGAAATATGACATCAAGGACTTCGTCCTTCTGGTAAATCCATATTTTCCGCCGCAGGCGTTCCTTGACGAACTTAATAACGCTCTACCGCGGCTTATTACTTGCTATCCCTCTCCTAATGCGCAGCTGGTCCAGCTTCTTGCGGATGCGGTGAAGACGCCGGCTAATAATCTTGTCATTTGCAATGGCGTGGCTGAACTGATTCCCATCCTCCTTGGCCGACTGGGTATGCGGATTGCTGTCCCGGTCCCAACCTTCAATCCCTATGAAACCACCGCCTTGCCCGGGCGGTTGTCACGCTTTTTCCTGTCACCGCCAGATTTTGAACTCGATGTGCACCGCTATGCAGCATTTGCGCGTGCAAATGGTGTCGACGGCGCAGTCGTGATATCGCCGAATAATCCCACTTCGCGGATGGTTCCCTATCCGGATTTACTATATCTGGCTTCCGCGCTTCGAGCTCAACAGCAACTCCTACTGATCGATGAGTCATTTATCGAGTTTAGTGCGCTCGGGCGAAGTGCAAGCCTGGAAAATCACTTGCTGGAATTTCCCAATGTCATCGTTCTCAAAAGTCTTGGAAAGATTTACGGGACATGCGGGTTACGGATCGGGTATGCGGCATCAGCAAATGTACAGACGATGGATGAAATCAGAGCCGCCCTCCCCACGTGGAATGTTAATACGTTTGCTGAGTTTTTTCTAAGCAAGCTTCCTCACCTGGCGCACGCTGCAAAGCAGAGTTGGATGAGGGTGGGCAGCGACAGGGACAAACTATACGCAGACCTGCGCAGCATCGAGGGAATGAGAGTTCTGAAGCCCGACGCAAATTTCGTGTTCTGCGAACTCCCGCCCCATTGGCCGGATGGAGACGTGATCGCCTCAACACTTTTAAGAGATAGACGGATACTGGTCAGGCACAATGGCGGCAAGACGCTTCAGAATGGCAAACGATTCTTGCGCATCGCAAGCCGCACTGAAGACGACAATAGGCTTTTGGTGGAAGCACTGAAAGACATCTCTGATTGACGCAACCGGCGCCGGTACTAAGCCTTCTCAGGGCTGATCCAGAAGGAAAGAAACTTTAGTTGGGGGCCAGAGCTGCAATCACAGAACACTCCATTACTCGGTCGAGCGGAATCAAAGCAGATCAAGGCCACGCGGCAACCACATCGCGGTTCTCTTCGCGCCGTCGGCGACCACAATCTTCCAGCGCGGATCGGCTATGTACAGCACTCTTCATGCTTAACTAATCTGGTATGTGACACAAGAGCGCGTCCGCGCTGGCGGACGGAAGTCCGCCACGCTCGACTAATAAGGCGCGAGACTTGCCCCATCGGGTCACATGCTCATCCTCAAGCACGTACACTGAGTCTGCTGTCCAAGTGCGAGCGTCGTTCTCCCGGACAAGCCTCATCATTTCCACCTTCGCGATGTTCTACCTCGCCCACCGGGCGTTGACCGTCTGAAAGCGGGTTCTCCCGATTCTCGGAACGAGGTATCTGCATTAAGTCGTCATGCGCTCGTCTATTGGTGTTGCCATCTCGTAGTCCGCCTGCCTCATGCCCCGAGCGACAGCTTCCGTTCCTTGTAATCTCGCCCCCGACAATCGATAATCCTTAGTAACTCCGCTGTCCCGTTGCGCCCCTTTGCCGACGCGATGCCGAGTTCGGCCAGGTGCCCGCGCAGTGCATTGCTCAACATTGGTAGGCTGGCGCACCAGCGATTGTCGGGTCCTGTGCAGCATCAAAACGGCTGCTGCTCCGTCGTCTCTTGACCGGGACAAAACGCATCGACCGCCGCGTCACAGCCTCACAGATTGCAGCCGCATCATTCGCATCGTTCTTACTGCGGTTGAGGTAGGCCTTCACATAGCTCGGAGGTGTCAGTCTGACGGTACGTCCAAGCGCCTGAAGTTCGCGGCCCCAATGATGCGCTGACGGTCATGCTTCGATCTCAACCAAACAACGTGGCTGCTGGCAAAAATACTCCAGCACTTTGCCCAACTTACCCGCTTCATCAGGACCGCGGCGTGACATCGATCTGATGCACCTGGAACAGCGACTTCGCCAAATCCCGACCAATCGTGCTAACCTCGCCCATGGACGGCTCCCTCAACGGGCAGATCACGCTTCCCAGCACGCCCGGCATGTTCCGGCGGTACCAACTTGGTCGGCCTGGCGATGTCAGGCGTGCTGAGCAACATCGCCGATGTCCCGACTGGTCACAAATATGAACTGCAGATGAGGCAGTGACGACCATCTTCGAGACCGGCCGGTCGAGTGGCCCGCCGCAGCCTTGAGCAGCGGCATGCCATCGAGCGCCGGTTCGTCGGGCTCGACCAGATACGTCAGCAAGGCGCCAGGCGTATTGCGTTTGATTTTAGCCAGATCAGCGCGGCGGTGGCGACGATTACTCACAGTGATACCTCGTCGTCTCCCGCAATCGTTTCTGTCACCCAGTTTGTCGTCGTAGCAAGCCATCTGGTGGTGCCTTGCGTGGTGGGCGTGGCGCGCGGTGGTGCATCATGCTAACGCTAGCTGTAACGCCAAGCGCTCGCGGCATGCGCGCGTTCTGCACGCCCCCGGACAGAACCGCGAGCTGGAGCGCTGCAGCGTTTAAGCCCTGCCGCACTGCTCGCACGTCCTGCACCGTTCCGGAGGACTCTCGCCCTCGTCACGAACGTGGAAGACACGGCGGCTCGTGTGTCGGGCATCGAACCTGAACTCACGACGACGCTCCGGCAAAACACCCAGACGCTGGGACAACCGTTGCCGAGCGCAAACAGCTCACCCGTGTTCGGATCGAGCCGATAGGCCGAGGCGTCGATCGTAACCCGTCGACGACCACGCTCGCAATTGCCGCCACCGGCGTCCGGTCAAGAACAAGCTTCTCCGGCGCGACGTCATACTGCTCGTGCCAAAAGGTCTCGACCGCGGTCTCCCGCACCAGGCGGAAGCCCAGCGCGGCCTCGATGTCGTCTGAGGCCTCCTCAATCTTCTCCTGAAGGATAGGGTCGCTGGTCGTGGTCCCGCTCCGAATGCCGAGTTCCAATTTCACCCGTTCCAGCGTGGTCAGCGCGGTATCTGACGCGGGCGATGCGACTGTGACGATCGATCTCATGCGGCCTCTGGGTGGTTAATCGACGAGCAGCGGTGGGCTGACGTGTGACTGCTGGCTCGCCTCGATTCAGAACGGCACAGCCGGGGTCAAAATCTCAAACAAGGTAAATACCGCCAAGCCCAACCGCTCGGCGCCCAGAGGGAGCGGCTTGCGTCAACATCGGGGAATTCTGCGGCCGACACGCGGCTTGGAACGACTTCCCGATTGCAAAGTTTTCCCGTTGCCCTTTGCCAGCGGGTGGGTGCCTTTCCCAAGGGGCAGCCTCAAGACAGCCCCAGCTTCACCGCCCTGAAGCTGGGGTCCTTTTGCTCTCTCAATGGTCTCGGACCGCGCTGACCGAAGCAGCCACCCTGCGGCAATAAGCCTGACGTATTGAAATCCGATATTTGCCGATGGTAGTCTTCTACTTTTACTACTCGCGCTATTTGCTCTGAGGCCATCCTGATAGTGCTTTTTTTGTGCTGGGGAGGACATTATGCGAAGCTCTCGCCCGATCTTCTGTGCCCAACGACTTAGTGAACTCATTTCTCAGCTCTCAGAGTTGGAAGATCTTCGAGATCTGGTCGAAGAAGCTGAGCGAACCGCCCGAGGTGTGCCTCCACTACGCTTGACACATCCTCCATCGCGCCCCGTTCGACGTGGTGAACGGGTCGCTTTGTCTGTTCGCCTCCGTGGCCACGCGCCACTAAGGGGAATGCAGGAGCTATCAGCTCCCCCTGACAACGACAACCAAGTCGATTGGGCTTTGCCGGAGCCATTCCCCGACGGATGGTGGGCTTCCTCCTAAGCCTCTCCAAACGCTGGCTTGACCAAGAGATCTATCGGATGCTGGTGGACTACCCACCGGACACCTGACAGCCCTGTCGGACTACTCTTATCGTGGCCGTAGCCCATGCAACAGAAGGGCCGTTCGCCAATGGACGAATTCGCGATGCTTCTCGCCGAGCTGGACCGGTGCAAGGCGGAATTTCAGCACCTGCAGAACGAACTCAATCTCGCGACCGGCGCCGGGCCGACCGACATAGTAGCGCTTCAACACGCGGCCCGCCGGATGAGCGGCATCGCAGCCCGCCTCGAGGCTTTGACGCGCGCGATCCCGAAAGGTACGGCCAGCGGAGTACATTGAGCACTCCCCTCCCTTCCCTTGAAGAGAGCGAGCCGACATCCCTGAGGGAATGGACGTGACAAACCCTCTATCGGTGGTAGTGTTCATCCATCATGGTAGCCGCGCGGGGAAGTAAATGCCCGCACCCAATCGAAGGCCTGTTTTTCGTTTTGGTGGCCCTCATCGCTGGGAGGTATTCCTTTTTGCCGTTGTTGCTTATGTCCTTAATCACACCAATATTGTCGGCCTGGCGATCAATGCTGGGTTGGTCGGGCTAGGAATATGGGCAATTGTGACTTGGCCGCATGATTCCGGCGCGTGGTTCATTGCCTTCTGTGCTTTTGCGATTGGCGGGTTCAATCTCTATTCAATGTTGTCGGAATAAACTTCTCTTCCTCGTTCCGGTCGAATCGAAGCCTTCGGCATGGCGGGTCTCGGGCGACCCGCAACGGCTCGAAGATTGTGATTGCAGAATAAGACTTCTCCCGGTGCTGAGATGACTTCGCTCGACCAACGACGTGATGAGGATGGCGGTCATGGAATTTTGCGCCCCTCTGGAGGTTCAGTGACTTGAAGGGAGTGAAGGCAACCGTCGAGAAGCGACCTACGAACGCCATTACGGGGCTACGACCCGAATCGGGAAGAATAGCGCCACAATCGCGAGACAAACGCCAAGTCCAGAGATCGCAAGGTTCATCGCAATCCAAAACTGATTCAGACGTAGAACACTCAGTTTCGGAAATTCTCGCGTGTTGTCATCATCCGCGATCCGTCTGATGCTTCTCAGAGGTGACCCTGGAAGCAGCGCATCATAGGCATCACATAGCCCCGTGCGCGCCGCGTGTGTAGCTGTATCCGCTCGTATTGCTTCGCGGAAAACACTGCTCCGAACATGCCGAACAGAACGACTAGCAGTGCAGGCGGCAGGTCCAAAGGACTTAGCGTCTTGTCCGAAGTCATGAAGGCGATGACTGCGCCCGAAATGCCTATGAATGTAGATGCTACCGCCGCTCGTTGCGTCTCGTGATGACGCGTTTGGATCGAATTCTCTGAGTACATTTTCCAATGCGCATCGCGCAAAGTGGAGTCGTGTTCATCAGGCACTGGACCCTCCCGGCGTAGGAGCGAGTTTCCCAACAAATGAACGGCAATTAATGCTTAGACCACAACATTAGCAGAAATACCACAGGCTGATAGGCAGTCCCTATGTGCTCACCCCTAAAGGGAGTCTAGCCGAAAACTCTGCGCCGGAATAGCGCCGCTGTTATTGGGGTCCACCCGTATACTTGTCAACCGTCGACATGAGCGGCTTCGAGGTCGACAGATTGAACATCAGCCCGAACCGACCATCGGGACCAGTCTTGTCCGGCTCGTCGATCAGCTCGTAGAGATCGATCCACTCGATGAACGAATACTGAGAGAACTTCGCCAGCATCGCATCCAGGTTTGAGTTGCAGGCCGACATCGACGCAGACGTCGAGGTGTTGACGAACGTTGAGTCGTAGATCTCGGCGCCGTTCATCTCATTGATGGCGACTGGAACGCCGTAGCTCGACAGCTTTGTGAACAGGTTGAAATTGGGACGAACTCCGCCCCAGTAGTTCGTCGGGTCTACGCCGGCATGCTCGTAATAGTGATAGCCGAGCACATCGACCTTGACGCCATTCGCCTTCATGAAGTCGATGTAGCCGAACATCGTCGATGTGGTGCCGACGATGCGCCGAAGGTTTCTGCCGGTGTCGCGGCGTACCTGCTCGATCGCGTCGGACATTCCCCGCAAGAGATTGGCGAAGTCGGCCATCGACGGATATGCAGCGAACTCGGCAGAGGTCCACCCCTTGCCGAACAACGGAGAGCCGTTGGCATCACGGACCGTCAGATTGATCTCATTACCAAGTTCCCAGTCGCCGACTGAAGATGCGAACTGGCGAACAAACGCCAGGGTCCGATTGTAGCCCTGGGAGTAGATCGCAGCAGCTTCGCCGGCAGGATACTTGCCGGCATCGGTCTTGTCGCCCCACATTAGCGGAAGCGCCAGAACAGGTTCAAGAGTGACGCCATAGTTGGCGGCAAGGCCCACGATCGAGGTGAAGCGCGTCGCTACCCATGGATCAGTGTCAGCCGCCAGAGGAATGGTCAGGCGGTATCGCTTGAGTTTATGTGCGGCGAGCGTCTTGAAGACGTCCTCGTCATTGATCTGGCGGTAGGCCCCGGAGGCGAACATGGAGTGGCCATTGACGCCGATTTGAACTGTCAATTCTGCTCCTTGATTGCGCGAGAAAAGAAGAGGATGCCGTTTGCAGCAGATCTGATTTCGGGCGCGGCGGGGTAAAGGAGGAGAAACCCCCGCCGCAGTCAGGCCGTAGCAGTCGGCCGGCGCTCTGTGTCGCCGCTCTCTGTTCTGTAGTCCGAGTATGGTTGTATTTT
Organism: Bradyrhizobium sp. 187; assembly: GCF_023101005.1. NCBI lineage: Bacteria > Pseudomonadati > Pseudomonadota > Alphaproteobacteria > Hyphomicrobiales > Nitrobacteraceae > Bradyrhizobium > Bradyrhizobium sp. 187. Next base: position 54,727 of record NZ_CP064694.1, on the reverse strand, counting down.
GGCCAACTCTCCCTGAGGGAGTGGAAGGACTGCCATTGCGCGAACCAAGTCGCATCGACAGTCGCGCAGATGAAGACAATCTTACGGAATAACCTTTACGAACAAACTATGCGTCTAACTACCGAGGACAGCGAACCGCATGTTGCTAGCCACATAGATGGCGCCGAAAACTAACGCGGCTGGAGGCAAGGCCGAGGGAACGGCTGATGCCAAGAACTATCCAGGAACAACTGGACCAGGTGGAACGTGATATCAAACTTTACACAGAATACGATAATGCCGAAAAAGCACGCTTCGATCGCGAGTGTTACCTTTGGACCGCGGAAGATCGCATCGAGTGGCAGGAGACGCAGCTTTCCAATGCTCAATATCTTCGCGAATTAAACGACCAGCGCGTTACGTTGCTTAAGCGGCTAAAGGGGTGAACGGCTGTTTGAGAATACGCGCAGCGCGGCTCCCTGATTGGATGAGAAGCGACCCGTGTGTTTTAGTGGCCACTTCGGAGGGTCCCCCAGACGATACTTAGGCCGATGTCGATAGGCGAAACACCCAAGACATGCGTTTTCTGCGGAGGGGGGCCGTTACCTCACGAACACATTTGGGCCGAATGGATACAAACCTACGTCTCACGAGCCTTTTCGAAGCGAATGCACACGGCTTCATTCAGTGGGACTTTGCACGCCGAACGGATTTGGAATGGCGACATGCTAACCGACACGATCCCTTGTGTATGCGAACGTTGCAACAGCTGACCTTGCCCCCAAGTTTTATCCAGTTTTGAGTTCGCTCCGGCAGTTGGACTTGCCCTCTTGGGCGGTGGGAGCGACGGGAGCTGGCGCGGAGCCTTCGGCATAGCGCAGCGCCAGATCCCGGCGCGGGTGACAGGTCATGGCGAACTCGGACGGGGTTCTCCATCCGAGCTGCGAGTGGGGTCGCGTATCGTTGTAGTCGGCCCGCCAGCATCCAAGCGCGACGCGGGCTTGGGCCAATGACGTGAACAGCGTCTCGTTCAAAAACTCATCCCGCAGCCGACCGTTGAAGCTCTCGATGAAGGCGTTCTGCATGGGTTTGCCCGGCGCGATGTAGTGCCACGCGACACGGCTCTGGTCGGCCCATGCGAGAATGGCGTTGCTGGTGAGCTCGGTGCCATTGTCGCTGACCACCATCCTCGGCTTGCCACGCTGGATCATCAGCCGGTCCAGTTCCCGCGCCACGCGGGTGCCGGAGAGCGAGGTGTCGGCCACCAGCGCCAGGCACTCGCGGGTACAATCATCGACGACGGTCAGGATGCGGAAGCGGCGGCCGCAGGTCAGTTGGTCCGACACAAAGTCGAGCGACCACCGGTCGTTCGGCATCATCGGAACCAGCATCGGCGCCCGCGTCCCGATCGCCCGCTTGCGGCCACCACGGCGACGCACCGTTAGCTTCTCTTCCCGATAGAGCCGGAAGAGCTTTTTGTGGTTGATCAGATACCCCTCCCGCTTGAGCAGAACATGCAGTCGCCGGTAGCCAAAGCGGCGGCGTTCCTGGGCCATCGCCCGCATGCGCTGGCGAAGGCTGGCATCGTCAGCCTGGGTCGTCCGATATCTCATGGTCATGCGGCAGCAGCCGATGGCTTTACACGCCCGCCGTTCGCTCATCCTATGGGCATCCACCAGATGAGCGACAGCTTTCCGCTTCCCGGCGGGCGTCACCACTTCTTTCCCAGGAGATCTTTCAGCGCCGCATTGTCCAACATGGCGTCTGCCAGAAGCCGCTTCAGCTTCGTGTTCTCGTCTTCCAGCGACCGCAGTCGCTTGGCCTCCGAGACGTCCATTCCGCCGAACCTGGCCTTCCATTTGTAGATGCTGGCATCGCTGACACCATGCTTGCGGCAGAGATCGGCGACCGGAACCCCGGCTTCGTGCTCCTTCAAAATCCCGATGATCTGTTCTTCCGTAAATCGCTTGCGCTTCATGCTCTGGTCCTCGTCTTGGGCCAGAGCGAACTTCAAACTGGATTAAGCCTGTGGGGCAAGGTCACAGCGGCTGGATGGGCAGGTTGCAGACAAGAGCAAGGCCGCACATCGTTCCTTTTCTGCAGGCTACTTGGCCCACTCTAGATCGCTGGGCTTCAAGGTCTCTGGCGGCATGGATCACCATGTTCACAATGGTCTACGAATTCCGCGACCCCCGTACAGCGGCGATCCCTCCCAAGCAGCGTGATACCTTCCGAAGAACCAGAGATCCCATCGACGGCTGGGAAATCTGGATTGCCAAGATAAACCCCAACCGATGGAGAGGTCGCATCACGCACCTTGCAGGAACCCTCTACGACGTGAAGCATTCACAACTCAACGCAAGGCCCGACCATCGAATCACGACCGGTGTGATCGGCAATCTGCTTTTTCACAGCTACTACTTTGCCCCAGAACTCGTTATGTCCATGCCGGAGATCGAGGAGTACGGTTCAGCCCTGGGACTTGCAGCGTCCGGCTTCAACAGGCGGACGCCACGATAGATCATGCGAACTCGACCATCCCACGCCCGCCGCTCGCAAGGCGCCGTCGATCGCCGGCAAAGGCGTCAGTCCGCACGTACTGCGCCATACCTGCGGCATGCATACGCTTCAGGCGACTCGGGACGTCCGGAAAGTCTCGCTGTGGCTCGAACACGCCAGCCTGCAAAGCACCGAGGTCTACCTTCGCGCCGATTCGACAGAGAAGCTCGAAGCGCGCGCGCCGCCATGTCGCCGCGGATGCTGACGCCCGGCCGCTTCCGCGCGCGGGACAAGCTCCTGGCCATGCTGAATGCGGCCGGACGCAAGCCGAATTATGCGGAGTGAGATATGCGAGAAGACCGCGGCGGGCAGCAAGTTCCCGCCGCGCACTCCGCATAATCGTGGGCTCCGCGTAATTTCTGTTATGTGGTGCACCACATAACAGAAAGGAATGGAAGGGTTTGCGACCCTGGTGCGCGAGAGCAAGCGGGTTGACCCACTCTCGGGAGCTCTCTATGTGTTCTGGGACGGAACGGGTCTGTGCCTGTTCGCCAAACGGCTCGAGACGGGATCTTCCGCTGGCGAAAAATCGAGGAACGGCGTGATGCGCATGTCGGTGGCGCAATTGTCGGCGCGGCTGGATCGCCCATGTTGATGCCCTTCCTTGTTAGGCTGACAGATTCTTAGACCAAGTTGCGCAATGACGTGGTTGAAGGTCTCCGATAGCGACAAGACGGATGGCTTCGGTTCACGATGCAAGTGCAACACCGGCTAAGGTGTTGTTGCGATGGGACGATGTTATGGCCAGCTCAGCCTTGGAGAGCGCGTTGAAATATACCGCCTGCATGCAGGCGGTATATCTCAAGCGCGATCTGGCGCACCACCACCTATGACGTGAAACCAGATTGCGTCTGTGCTTGGCCGGGCGTCATCGACGATCACTCGGGAACTTAAGCGTAATTCGAGGCCGACGAAGGTTTGGGCCGGCGGCTACGAACCGGTCCGAGCCCGGCTATTGGCCGACCGACGCAGGCGGTGGGATTGTCGCTTCAAGCTGGCACGCCAGTCAGGCCTGCGAAACCGCGTGAGCAAAAGCCTTGCGATGGGACATTCGCCGGAGCAGATCGCTGGCCGACTGGCGCTTGGTCGCGTTATCATAAGCCATGATTCAATCTATCATTTGATCTATCATCGGACGGCCCAGAAGGATAACTGGTAATACCGTCTTCTGCCGCGTCACAAGAAAATACGAGGGCGCCGACGACGGGGCGGCAGCTCCGCGAGCCCGATAAAACACCGGCGCTCGATCACCGAGCGGCCTGCGGAGGTCGATGATCGCAAGGCGCCGGGCCATTGGGAGGCCGACTTCATGATGTTCTCCCGATGTGGTCAGGGGCTGACAGTTCTTCACGAACGACAAAGCCGCTTCAGCACGGTTTGCCGTCCGGCCGATCGAAAAGCTGTTCCCACCGCCCAGACCATCGCTCGTCAGCTCGGCAATCTGCCACAGCGTCTGCGTCGACTATCAGCTTCGACAATGGAAACGAGTTCGCCGAACACCACCAGCTCCACGTGACGCTCGGCGTCCAGACGTTCTTCGCGATCCTCACAGCCCTTGGCAGAAAGGCGGCGTGGAAAACTCAATCCGACGCTTGCGACGCTCGCTGCCTCGCAAGACCGACCTCAATCTCCTTACCGCCGCCGATCTCAGGAGGTACGTAAAGCGCCTCAACGATCCGCCACGTAAATGCCTGGACTTCAAGACACCCGCCGAGGCATTCTCTGAGCTTAAATCAATCGTTGCACTTCAAACGTGAATCCATCAGCGCCGCTTGACTGGTGATCAATCAGCAAACGCTTACTTCGGATCTGCACATAGAGCCAGTTCTCGGGACCTTAAGCGTTCGGGCCAGTTGGGGCGGGCTGAGGAGGGAGTCGGCATGTACCCAGCGGTTGCGCTGGGTAGTCACCTTACGGTTGGCCCGGATGTGTTGGCAGGTCGGCTGGCCTTCCTGGGTCCGCAGGTGATTGCATACATACTCGCCGCCCCCCTTGTAGCGGACGTACATCTTATGGCCACATCGTGCGCACCGGGCGATGCCGTGGAGCAGAAGCTCGCCATTGCGAGGCGCGCCTCGGGTTCTGATGCGCATGTATTCGGCTCGATTATCTCTGATGACGGCTCGGAGTTTTTTATAAATTGGCCAGTCGATATAGGGAGGATATCGATCTTTGACGACGATCCGCCACTCCTCAATCGCCCGCTGAGCCTTTTGCGGCAGGGCGCCCTCCCGCCTCGGTGGCCGGAAGCGGGTTCGTCCATAGACGAAGGCACCCGCGTGTGCGGGGTTCTTCAAGACGGGCCACCGCAGCCAGCGTCGCGCTCGTCCAACACAAATCGCCATGCTGATCACGACGTGGCAGTTCGAGGTCACGCTCGTTCAACGCCCGCATGACCTTGGCAACGCTGCGCAGTTGCAGGAACAGCTGGAAGACGAGACCGAGCCGCCCTTGCACGGCCATGTCGGGACCTTAACGACCACTCCGCTCGAGTCAGCCCGATTGGCTCATGAAGGATCTCCGCCAAAATCGCGGCGACGTCTTTGACGATCTGGCGTCGGAGCGCGGGCGTCAGCGTCGACCAAAGATCGGATGGATCCATGCTCATGTGCGTCGGGACAATCCGCTGTCGATAAAAGCCCGAGTAGAGCCTCCATACTCAGCTTAATCTGATTTGCTTCTTGTCCATAATATTCGATTGCGGTTGCCTGAATTAGGAGACTGCTTCCCGTGCGAAACTCAACTTCATACGAAGCGGGATTGCCTCGGCCTCGCTGCCCGATCTTCCTGATCACTCGAAATGAGCAGCCGTACAAAGGATGCTGGGGGTCTCGAACTTCGACCACCTCCGGAAATGATTCGTCAGGGACATTCCTCAATCGGGTCGCTGGAGGGCATCGACCGGCGGCGGTTCCAGGAGGCGGGAGACGCCGGCGCGGTCGCAAGCCGGATAATCGCTGGCAGCGCTGTGACGGAAGTGAATCAGCCGGTCAGCGACAGGCAAGCGGCCCCGAACACGAGGTGCCGTAATCTCATGATAACATCGCCTTTTCGCCGGCGAGCCGGTCGATCACTGGCAAGCCGGGCTGAAACCGTCTGAAATCAGTCTGAAATCAACTTGCGACGCTCCCAATTCCCATCCGACGCATTGATGTGTCGACTACCGTCGGTTTTGCGAGCTCGTATGCACCACCTTACGACCGGCCAAAAGCGGAGTCTGTCACCGGGGTGCAACAATCTTATAATTTGTGATTGTTTCAGCTAATGAGCTGGCGTCGAAACGGTCGCTTCGCCGGGGTAAGAAAGTGCTCAGCGCCACCTGGAGATGGGCCGAGGCTCGCAGGAAGTGAGAACGAACGGGGTCGCCAACAACGGAAACGTGTGATCGAGACCGAGATCGAAGAAGTTTCTACTGGGAGAGATCGGCCCAAGAAGGATATGATAACCTGCGACATCGCAAACCTTTACCGCGCATACCCGAACCGCAACCCTCCTGGTGGAAGTATCCGCTCAAGGCGATCGCGAAGGTCAGCGATGGGTCCTCTTCAAAACTCTACGAGCAGATCGAACTCAACAAGCGGCGCAAGGCGGAGATCGACCAGTTAAACTCCCAAATTCAAACGATGGGGACGCCGCTCGCCAAGTCGCACTGAACGACATGCAGAGAAGCATACCCGAACTGGACGGCGCCAGCTAAACCAGACCGAAGCGATCTTCAGCTCTCTCCGTTCCGCCTCTCCCCTTCGCGCGAAACCGCTCGGGCCGATCCAGCCGCATCCGCCATTACTCTCGGGAAGATCGGACCCGCAGGTTACCCACCAAGAGAATGCTCAATGAAGAAGCGCAGCATCTCCCTCGTCGCATCTGGGCCTTGCGAATCGGTGTAAGACCCGGCGGGACTGCCGCCCGACCACGCGTGTCCGGCGCCATCGATGGTCCAGTGTTCGGAGATCGCCCGACCGTCCGCGCCGCTCAGGATGGTGCGAGTATATGCACGCCCGTCGGGTACGCGTCCGCGAATTACCTTTGTCGTCGGTCTCGTCGCTCCGGCCGACTGCTCGATAACCTGATCGCCATTCCTGGGATGCACCGTATTGTCGCGATCGCCATGGAAAACGATGGTCGGCACAGAAGTTTTGCCATTGGTAATTGCCTTAGACCCGCCTCCCTGCCGCATGGCGGCGAACGCACAGGGAAGATCGCTCGCGGCGCCGCACGCCAGGGCCGAATGAACACCGACGGCAGCGTAAAGGTCGGGATACGTCGCGCCCATGATGGCGGCGGCGGCCCCGCCGGCCGACAATCCTGCGACGTAGACGCGCTTCGGATCGATCGCATGGTCCCGCATGACCTGGCGGGTGATACCGGCGATCATAGACGGCTCGCCTCCGCCGCGGCGCTGGTCGCCCGTCCGAAACCAGTTCCAACACTTCGACTGATTGGCTCCGCTCGGCTGCTCGGGATAGACGACGAAGCAATTCCGCTCCTCTGCCATGAAGTTCATCCGGGTGCCGGCGGCGAAATCGTCCGGCGACTGGGTGCAACCATGGAGCATGACGATCAGGGGGAGCTGTTTTCCCTGAGAGCGGCTCGGGATGAACAGCTTGTAAGTCCGGCTTCCCGCTGCGTTGCTGAAGGTACCGGCGATGAAGTGGGTGCTCTCGGGCGCGATATCCGACGTTGACGGCGGAGCGCGTCCGATCGGACCTTCCAGGCCCAACCCGGAAAACTTCCTCATGCCATCGAGCGACGAGTTGCGTTCGCGTCCTTGGACGGGGCTAGGCGGCGTCGGCCGGCTTTCCCTCTCCTCGACGACCTCGGCCTTGGCATCGATGGTTGGCGGCTCGAGCCGCGCGAGCGGAGCCTGAGTGCCGCTGCGAGACGTCGGGGGCGCTGCCGCCCTGAAGCATGCGCTGCAGCAGGGCGGTGGCTTCGACCAGTTGGCCGGCACGGGTGAGGCGCGTGGCTTCGCGGACCATGTCTTGATTCAGCATCGTTCACCTCGTTCTGTCGGCGAGAGCGGCCTTGACGAGTGGCGTGAAGCGCCCCGAGCACCGACACCGACACGATGGTGGCGCGGGCCAACTCGGGAGTGACGTCCTGCGCGATGGTGGCTAAGCCCAAAACGTTGATCTGCAGCATCTCGCCGGCCCGCCGCGCCGCTTCGAGATCTTCGCGGGTGTAATTGCGCAGACCGAGGTCCAGGCTCTTCCGGGCCGTGGATTGCCTCACGACGTCTGCATGACGTTCGAGCTGGTTCCGGATGGCGGTCCGGATGAAATCGGTCCGATTGGAATAGAACCCCTCCTGCACCATGAGATCGACGTGACCGAGATCGACATAGCCAAGGTTGATCGTGATCTTCTCGGTCGGAAGTTTTGGGTCGCAGCTCGCGCAGATTATCGGCCATGCAACATCTTTTCACCATCCAGTTGGATGGCCATTGGATGCTAAATGGATGCTTTATGGCCTAGTTCAAGGGGCGGCTGGCCTCTGGACTGTTGGCGCTACGTAAACAGAGTCGTCGAGGGGCTCATTTCACGCGGTCGACGAATTCCACCGGCGTGCCCTTGGAGAGGCGTTCCGCGACACGCTCGGCATCCCAATTCGTGAGCCGGACGCAGCCGTGCGATTCCGACTTGGAAACTTTTCCCGGGAACGGCGTGCCGTGGATCCCGTAACCGTCGCCGGAGAGATTGATCCACATCGAGCCGACCGGATTGTTCGGGCCCGGCCTGATGGTGAACGGCTTGCGGGAGTGAACGCCCTTGAAATGGTAAGCCGGATTGTAGCGGTAGGTCGGATTGCGATCGATCTCCGTCACCTTCAAGGTGCCGGAGGGGGATGGTTTCTCCTCACTGCCGATCGTCGCGGGGTAGAATCCTATCAGCGCGTTCGACTTGTCGAACAGCTTGACTGTCTGCCGGCTCTTGTTGACTTCGACCTTGGCCGCCTTCTCTGAAGTCTGCTCGGCTCCGGAGTCGATCACGACGATGGCCTCGCCGGCGCGGTCGAAGTGCCTTCCCGGATTCAGGGCGGACAGCAGATCCTCGCTCATGTGAAACTTCTCGGCCATGCCTTCGCGCGGGCTGCCGTAGGACAGCTTCGGAATGTCCTTCATGTCCTCCATCTTCGCAGGCAGCTTCTTGAGGAACGGCCCTGCGACGTCCTCCTCCGCTATGGTGTAGTTCATCGTCACCGGGCGGTTATCCGCAGCAAGTTTTGCCCAAACATCGGCGTTGAGGTCGTCGGAGACCGGCAATTGCTGCGCCTCTTCGAAGGCCCGCAGTGCCTTCTTCGCGTTCTCCCCGAACCTTCCGTCGATCTCTCCTGGCGAGAAGTGCGCCCGGTCAAGCAGGACCTGCAACCGGACCCCCGCCGGGGTCGGCTTCTCGTTGGACAGGGTCTTCTTCGAGGGCTCAGCCGCGTCGATCGCGGCAGGCTTCATTTCGGCGGCAAGCGCGGAGCTCGTGACGCCCGCCAGCACAAGGCCGATGACGATGCATCCGAACGACACATGCCAGCCTGGCTTGCGGTGGCGCTGGTGGATCACTTCCGGTCCGCAGGCGCCTGTGCATTCGCCTTGTTGTTGGCGTCGGCCTTGTTCGCTTCGTGATGACCGACGGCGCAGCCGGCCGCAGCGCCGAGCTTGCCGTGTCCCGCCATGTGCCCGGCAACGCCGCCGACGATGGCCCCCTTGATGCAGCCCTTCGCGTCCGCGCCGGGTACGAAAGCCAGCGAAATGGCGGCCGCGCAAGCCGCTGCCAAAATCAATCTCATGAGCGTTCTCCATCGTGAAAGTTAAGGATGCAACGGACTGGAACGCGCTCCGTTCCGTGCGCAGCGCAAGATGATCGACAGCGGGCCGGCGAGCGCCGACTAGCACCTCTCCGAACCTGCGAACGCGTTTGGCCAGCCGGGTCGCACTAGTCCATGATCTTCGCAACCGGAAGCCGCCAGCCACGCTTCATTGCCATGACGCGCAGCGAGAAGCATGAAATCAGCGCCACCGCCGTCACCGGCGCGACTGGCAACTGCAACATGTGCCCAACCACCACGATGGCCGCGGCCGCAAGCGCCGCGACCGCATATAGCTCTGCACGGAGCACAGTAGGAATCTCGGCGAGCAGCACGTCGCGCACCATCCCGCCGCCGATCCCGGTGACCATGCCGAGCACTACGGCCATGAGCGGGTTCAGCCCGTGGGCCATTGCCTTCGATGCGCCGGTGACGGCGAAAAGCGCAAGACCTGCGGCGTCGAAGATGAGGACCGCGTTCGACATCCGCACGATCAAGGAAGAGAAGAAGAACGTGATGACACCAGCGAAGAGCGATACGCCGAGGTAGCGCCAGTCGGCGATAGCGCCGGGAGGAACGACGCCGATCAGGAGATCCCGGGTGATGCCGCCCGAATTGGCCGCCGCGAACGACAGTACCAGAATGCCGAACAAGTCCAATTTTCGCTTGACCCCCGCCAGCGCCCCGCTAAGCGCGAAGACAAAGGTGCCGGCCAGATCAAGCACAAGCGGAAGCGCTTGCATGATGCCGTTTTCCGGCACTATGCCGGCAACCAGGCGCGAGCCGCGACCACCAGCGCCTCCACGCCGGTTTGCAGGGTGGGGTGAAGAACAGGTGCGAATTTCGGACTGTGGTTCACCGGCAGTTCGGTGAGCTTGTTCGCTGCTTTCGCCTTGGCGTAGGTCTCTGGATCGGTACCGCCGACAAACCAGAAAACCGATGGCACGTGCCATTCGGTCCCGAACGACCCGAAGTCCTCGCTCGCAGGCGCGGGTCCGGTTGCCCTTACCCGCTCGGTGCCGAAATGACGCCGGAATGCGCCCACCACGCGTCCGCTTGCATCCCGGTCGTTCACGTTGAGAGGATAGTGGTCCAGCGAGGTGATCTCCGGTTTGCGGGGGGCACCGGAGGCCCCCGCCTCGGCATTGACGATCCGCTCGATGGCAGCCAGGACGCGCGTCCTTACTCCGGCATCGAAAGTCCGTACGTTCAGCTTGATGATGGCCTCGTCCGGAATCACGTTTTCTTTCGTCCCCGCCTGCAGGACGCCGATAGTCACGACTGCTGCTTCCGCAGCGGCGATCTCGCGCGAAACGATGGTCTGCAGCCGCAGCACGGTGGCCGCCGCCATCACCACCGGATCGATGCTCGCCTGCGGCATCGACCCGTGCGCGCCGCGACCGAACAGGCGAATTTGCAAGCTGTCGGCGGCGGAGGTGATCGCGCCTACACGTCCGGCAACGGTGCCCGACGGCCCAACCATGACATGCTGCCCAAGGATTACATCTGGTTTCGCGAAACGCTTGAACAGGCCGTCGTCGATCATGGCCTGCGCGCCTTCCGCCGTCTCTTCGGCGGGCTGAAAGACCGCCATGATCGTCCCGCGCCAGGTGGTTCGGGCCTCGGCGAGCAATTGGGTGGCGCCTACAAGCCAGGTTACATGCATGTCGTGACCGCACATATGACTGACGGGGACGGTGTTTCCGTCGCGATCTTTGGCCGTGATCTTGCTGGCGTAGGCAAGCCCGGTTGCTTCCTCGACGGGCAGTGCGTCCATGTCCGCGCGCAGCATGACCGTCGGTCCCTCGCCGTTCCGTAGCAAGCCGACCACGCCGGTTTTGCCGACGCCCGCCGTGACTTCGAAGCCCGCGGCGCGAAGTCGGTCGGCCGCCAAGGTCGCCGTGCGGATCTCCTGCATCGACAACTCGGGATGCGAATGCACATCCTTGTAGAGTTCGGCCAGGTCGGGAAGCATTGCGCCAAGGTTGCCTAGTGCGGGATCGGACATGGGCCACTCCATCGCAGGACTTGAAGCAAAGGAAGCTTTTCCCTTTTCACAATCCGGCGCAAGCAGATCGAGCCGGAATAGCGCTGGCTTGCAGAGGGCCCCTAAGCCTGTTTGGAGGTGTTAGCGGACACACACGCGGCATAGGACTGCATGAAGCCCTGAAGGAATTTCCGCGTTTCCTCGTTGACCAGCTTTCCGTCCGCGTCGAACAGTCTGTCGGCGCCGCCGATATAAGCTTCCGGTTGCGGCATCGCGGGCACGTCGAGAAATACCAACGACTGTCTCAGATGATGGTTGGCGCCGAAGCCGCCGATGCCGCCCGGCGAGGCGCTGACGACAGCGCCAGGCTTGCCGCTCCAGGCACTCTTGCCGTAGGGCCGCGATCCCACATCCAGGGCGTTCTTCAACGCGGCAGGCACCGAGCGATTGTACTCGGGGGTGACAAAAAGGACGGAATCCGCCGCCCGTACACGCTCGCGGAACGCCGTCCATTCCGCTGGCGGATCGTCATCGCCGTCCTGATTGTAGAGCGGCAGTTGGCCGATCTCGACGATGCCCAGCTTCAGTCCGGCTGGCGCCAGTTCAGCCAGCGCATTGGCCACCATGCGATTGATCGAAGCCTTCCTGAGGCTACCGACGATCACGGCGACGTCGCGGGGCTGATCCATGCGGTTCCCTTTCGATGTTTTTGAAATCGACTCCGACCTAACCCCGCAAAAGACCAATGGCTCCTCGGTCGGGAGCGGCTACACGATCCGATCCGGCAACAACGGCGCGACGGACGGACCCGAAAAACGTAAGCCGACTTCCGTCCCGTGCCGGCCGCGGGCTTCTTCGCGACTTCCTTCGCAGGCTCATCCCCGAGATTCATCCGGCGACGGCCGCCGCGCCCTGGGAATTCGGAGGAAGAGCCTTTTGACTCTCATGAACGAAACGGGAACATAAAAGCATGAAAGCTGCTCCGGATCGGACTATTCCCGCCGTCGACGATTTCGATGCCGCCGCCGACCAAGCGACAGCGGGCTTGCGGCGGCGATGCCCGGAAAACCGTGAAGGCCCTATTGGTCGCGAACGAGTTTCTGGAGGTGCAGCTCGACGAACTCCGCTCGAAGGTGTCGACCGGCTACGCGCGGGGGCGACTTCCAGGGCCGCGCGAACGCAAGGATGAGGCAGATGGCTGACATGACCTATTATGTCGCTCTACCGTTCGTTTTCTCCGACGACGGCGTGGCCGCCGGGGCGGCAACGGAGTGCTTCAGCGCCAATGCCGCGGTCATGCGGGCCGAGGCGCTATCCCGGAAGCCTGGTCATGCCGGCGCCGTCGCGTTCTCGCGGACCGGAGATCCGTCCAGCGGCGACTTCACCGACGCCACGCTGATCCGGAAGTTCGGCGACGACGTGCCAGACGACCTGAGCGCGCTGTGAAGCTCGACTGGCTCCGTGGCGAGATCACGCGCATGCGCGGGCAACTCCGCGCCCAGGAGCGGGAGATCGGGATGCTGCAGCGGGCGGGCGTGCCGACAGCGTCAGCCGAACTGCTGCTCTCGAGAACGCGGGCGAAGGTCGACGATCTCTGTCGCGAGCGGGACACTCTCCGGAAAGCGGCGTCCGCCTGACGCGACCGGCGTCACTGCGCCTCCAGATCCCAGCTGCCAGCGCTGCCGACGCGAGCACGCTTGACGACGACAGGGATGGCCCGCACCCCGCCCGCGTGCCGGTGGCGGGCCTGGACCGGCCTGCTTCTGTCGTTGCGCCAAGCGTCCGCGTCCTGCTGCAGAGCCTCGCCCAGCCGCTTTCGGCCTGGGCGAGGCTCTGTCATGCCGATTGAAGGGTCCGCATGACTGCGTCTGTCGCGCCGCCAATCGCGACACCGAGAAGCGGCGCTTCGGCTTGCCGCCGGGCGGATTGCGAGGGCCGTCGTCCACTTCGCAGAGAGCGTCAAGGACGGCGTCGATGCCGACGGGTGCCTTCAGTCCCTCTGGGGCCTGCAGCGCCCTGCCTCGTAACCATTTTGCTCTTTGGAGGATCTGGCTATGCGCAGCTACGACCTTTCACCGCTCTGGCGTTCGACCATCGGCTTCGATCGTCTTTTCGATCTCGCGGAATCCGCCCAGCGCGCCGCTGAAGACAATTATCCCCGTACAACATTGAACGGCTCGGCGATGATCGCTACCAGATCTCGCTCGCGGTCGCCGGCTTCTCGCCCGAGGAGATCTCGGTCACGGCCGAGCACAACGTCGTCACGATCGAGGGAAGCAAGCCCGAGAAGGCCGAGCGCGAGTATCTCTATCGCCGGACACGACCGGTCCCCGTCTGGGAATCCCGGCCCCAAAAGGCACCCGGAAGCCACCCTGCGGTGGCGCCTGAGAAATTAGAAAACCCGGTTTTGGTTTCAAGGTCGGCCCGAAAAATTTTCGGATGCAGCCGACGCCGATCTCCGACGCCCGAAAGAGGCTGCGAGCCGCCGTTAGCCCTCCCGCGCGAGACCGAGCTTGCAACAATCAGGCGATGGCGCGTGAGAGCCAGTTCACACGCGGCAGCCGGAAGAGCTGCTACGGCTGGTATGGTGGTTTTCAGAGGAAACCGAACCATGGAATGGGCGGCGAAGGCGCTGGCAGGCGCGACCGGCACGGACAAGGACATCGAAGAACTCAAGGCGGTCGCGATCTTCTGCGGCGCCGGGCTGTTGCTATCCCTCTCAGCAGCCATGGTCTTCCCGGACCTCTGGTCCGCCCTCTTCTGAGCAATTGTCACCGGACCACGCCGAGTGGCATCAAGCCCCCGCCGTTCTTGACTCCCAAGGCATCGGCATACTCAACTCCGCCGATTAATATCGTGGGGTTGTGTCATGGAGCAGGAATTCTACCAGGGCCTCGCCCATCGGGTCCGGACCCTCGCCGAGAGGGCCGATCCGTTCACCAGGCGACGCCTGCTGGATCTCGCCAAGCGATACGATGCGAAGAGCGGTCAGCCACCCAGCCCGGCAGCGGCCGAGCGTCCGCTGCCGGTACCGCGGACGACGCCGCCGGGGTCCATCTTCTCCGGACCCGGCGAAGCCTAAGGTGTGGACGGCGGCTGCCATCGCTGCATAATTGAACGGCTGCGGGTCAAGACGCGTTCGCTCGGACTCGCTCGCGTCCTTCGCGAGCGGCAGCCGAGGCACGGGCGCAACGACCGTCTGAGCCGCAGCCACCTCGACCGGCACATCGACGACCGTGCGCCCCTCCATGAATTCGAGCACGATTCGCCCCTTGTCGGTGATCTTCCACCCGCCGTTTTCGCCATCGACTAAACCTTGCGAAAGACGTCGAGTTCCGGCACGCGCGCGGCCAGCCGCCGGGTGCGGTCGGCCCAGTCCCGGGCGCTGGTCGCCAGGATCGTCATGTCGCGCTTGATGTCGTCGATCACGGCGAAGCTCGCGAAAAAGCGAGCGCTTCAATAGAAATGCGGGTCCAGGCGCTTGACGTCGAATCCTTCGTGCGAATGGGAATGGCCAGATGACGCAAGCAAACTCGCATTTGGCGCGAGCGCGGACCGACTAGCCGAGTCGTTTTCAAAGTGGCCCCACAAGTCCGCGGGGGGGCGCCATGCTGGTGCTGTTGCTGGTGCTGGGGATGATGATGCCGGTGATGATGCCGCTCACGATGGTCGTCGGCATGCCGATGAGCAGCAGCATCATGCTGATCAACATCATGGTGCCGCCGATGATCGGCGACCGGATATGCCGGCCTCGCTCTTTCGAACCTGAATGTTAGGCGCGGGCCACGGTGTCTTTCTTAGCGAAAAGCGGCTCCGCGCTGTCTACCACTTCTTTGGGAAGCATCTTCAGCTGCCCTGCGTCGAATGGTAGGTGAGTGAGATAGCTCGCGACCAGAGCCCCGACGGCTTTCGTCTGTGCTGCATCTCGTTGTCGCTTGAGCGGCTCCTGTCCGCACGCCGGAACAACCAAAGCTTATGGGCGGCCCAAACCCGCGGGTCTGGAGTGACGATGCGCACCGGTTCGCCCTTCTGGTCGATCGCAGTTGCCTCGAAAGCCGGCGAATTCTGCAACCAATCGAGTCCTTCGATTTGAACGGCAGTGAGGTCTTCGGGGTCCGAGCCGATTTTATCCGGGGCCTTCTTCCAAGAAGGGCTCTGCATAGGTTTGACCAGATCGACGAGATAGCCGTCCCGGTTTACGGCGCGGAACGTCTGCTTGGCGCGCTCGAAGCTGGTGTCGACACGTTGGAGTATCTTCAGCAACGAAGACTAGGAAACGTCGTCGTCCGCCACAAACGTAAGGCCGCCGCGCGCGTCGAACAGAAGATCGATGTCCTCCGTCGTGGCCAAGCCAGGATCGACTCTGACGCCGGAGGAGGCCTCATAAGCGTAGATGGCGTTTGTTCCGAGAATCCGAATGCCGAAACCTAACATTCCGAATCCATCGAGAGCGCGCATGATGCGGGCACCCCATCAGAGGGACGGTTTCAACAGTTCCACCGCAGATGCAGCCAAAGTGTTGAAACTGGGAACTTTTGTCTCCATTCGGTGGCCGTCCATCCGCCTTGCTACCCGCCTCCATCGAACCACTGCTCCAGCGCCTGGCTATCGGTTTCCTTTCCGCGCAAGCAACATCGCGATCCAATTGAGCTGCCAACTGTCGATCGTACAACGAAGGCACCAGGTCGACTTGCTTGTTTTCAACCAGCCCCAGGCGGAGGCCATCTTCGTAGCGCTTGAAAGCAGATGCTTCGGCAGCCATCATTCGTAGTTGGCACGATCGACCCGGAGAGCACTGTCATACCGGCTCCGGGCAAACGGCTACGGAGGAGTTCATGATACTCCTCGGCCCGCTTACCTCGCGCTCTGGCCAGACGCGCTTGCTTGGAGATGGCGCGGCTTCCGGACGAGCTGCGGGACAGCATCCCGGCGCTCGCTGCCGGTCTCCGCTCCCGCATGCGAAAGCCCCCAGGTTCACGCGGCGTTCTCTGCAAAGCCGCCTTCGATATAGGCTGCCGCTCCTACCTGTATGCGACGCAAGACCTGGTGGTAAGTGGAGGAGCCTGCCTCGTAGACGGTCTCTACGACCGACGCGGGTGCAGCCCGGGGCAATGTCGCAAACGTCTCGTTGAGGACGCGCCCATCCATCTGGCTTAGGGCGACAATTCCCAGGAGATGCAGAATGGTCGGCGCGATGTCGCAGATTCCCGACGGAACTTCTGAAAGGCTGCCCGAGCGGAAGGCAGGTCCGGCGAGAATGCCGACCGCCGCCATCTCTTTAGGATGCAAGCCGCCATGTACTCCCAGTCCGATCGGCGCGTCGTTGCTCCAGGTTCGGCCGATGAGGCCGAATGGATCGAATTCACTATCGGCGCGATAGGAGAACAGGATGTCGCTGGAACGGGCATGATCTGCCATCACAAGCTGTCGCGCAAAACTGCCCGGCGCGATGCCGTCGACGTCATTTCGTCCAGCGGTGAAGATCGGTCCGCACCACGGCGCCTTGGTCATTGCTGCGACGGCTCGCCGGATCTTCAGCTCCGAGGGGTCTGCCAGATAAATGGCCCCCACCTGCCCGGGAACGACGATCGCATCTACGTCTTGCCCAGGCGCCGAGCCGCAACGAAATCCGGCATCTCTGAGTACTTGGTGAACGTCAGCCTGCGCATGGACGCTCACGTGTCCATGATCTGAGACGGCAATGATGTGGACGTCCTGCCGCCGGCCTTCAGCCTCCCACCAGTCCAGAACGCGACCGAATTGCTGATCGGCCCAGGCGAGCGCTTCCAACGTCCGTACCTCTGCCGTGCCGCAGTAATGAGACGAGCTGTCCGGTTCGCCAAAGGAGAGAATGGTGACGTCAGGCCGAAGCTGTGGCCAGACGATATCGAGCAAAGCCGCCGTCAGATAGCTCTGGGCTGCGAGGTCGGGCGTTCCTGCAGGCGGGGGCGCCGGGGGAGGACCGATTCGAGCATTCAGCGCCTCGAGAAGAGATCGGGAAGTCGCAAGCCGCGCGAAGTGCCCCGAGATTGTGGGATGACCGAGCGTGCGCGCCTTGTGGTTGAACAGGCGGGTCGTCCCGGCAGAATTGGACGCGAGCACCGCGAGCGTCTTGCCCTGGGCGGCAAGAACCTCGCCGAGCGATGGCACGCCCATGAGACGCCCGCCGCTCAACGTATCCAGGGTTTCGACCAGTTGGTCATCGGCCGTGTCGACGTAGCGGGACGGCACCGCTGCGCGGTCGAGGTATTGGTTCCCGACCATGCCATGGCGCCCGGGTGATGCGCTGGTAACAAGACTAGGCATCGCCGCCCGCGTTTCGCTCGGATAGACGGTGACATTCCGGCCGAGGGTCACGCCCTGGCGCTGCAGCCTGTGAAGATGAGGAGTCGCTGTAGCATTTATAAGATCGGGACGGAGCCCATCGAAACTGACAAGGATGACGCGGCGGGTAGCAGGGGAAGTTACAGAGGCCTTCACGATAATGTCTTGTCCATGCGGTCGCGCAGCCAGTCCCCCACCAGCGAGATGGACAGTGTGGTGAGCGAGATGATCAGGGAAGAGGGGACGAGTATCCAGGGCGCGCGGGTCAGATAGTCACGACCATAGCCTACCATATTGCCGAGGGAGGTGAGCGGGGGCTGCACGCCCAGACCAAGGAAGCTCAGACCACTCTCGAGCAGAATAATATCCGGAAAGGCAAGAGTCATGGTGACGATCAAGGTTGAGGCGATGTTCGGTAGGATGTGGCGCAGGTAAAGGCGGCAAGGTCCTGCGCCCAACTGGCGTACGGCGACCACATAGCCTTGCGTGTTCGCGCTCATCGCGAGCGCGCGCGTGACGCGCGCGTAGCGCTCCCAGCCATGAAGGCCAAGGAGGGCCACGAAGAGCAGCAGAGAGTTACCCACGAATGCAAGTACCGCGAGCGCTAGAACGAGAAACGGCATGCTGGCCTGGAAATCGACACATGCGAGGATGACCTGTTCGACCCAGCCGCGGAAATGGGCGGCGAGAAAGCCGAGCGTGGTACCCAGGCATGCGCCTATCAACGTGGCTCCAAAAGCAATGAAAAGGCTCATCCGGATCGATATAAGTAAGCGCGCCAGCAAATCCCTGCCAAGCTCGTCGGTGCCGAACAGATGCGATACGTGCCCCCCGAAGCCAATAGGCGCGGCGAGACGATGCCGAAGATCAAGTGCGGCATAATCATAGGGAGCGAGACGATCTGCCAGGATCGCGATGACGAGCATGAGCGCGAGCCAAGCGATGGCGCCTTGCACAGCAACATTGCGCCAACGAAGTACTCTCTTCTTCTTAACGTGAGCAAACGACATCTGTCCGGCAGACATTTCCGCCATCTACGCTCCAGCAGAGCGCGTATCGCGCAGACGCGGATCGAACATACCGTAAAGGAGATCGACTGCGAGGTTCGTCGCGATCATGGCGGCTGCCACCAGCAGCAAGATGCATTGGACCACAGCCAGATCGCGACTTACGACGGAGACGACGAGCAGACTGCCGATTCCCGGCCAGGAAAAGACGCTTTCGACGAGCACCGTCCCCGCGATTAGGTTGCCTACCATCAAACCCACGATGGTCAACACTGGTATGGCGGCATTGGGCAGGGCATGACCCGTCACGACTCTGCGCCATGGCACACCCTTGGCACTCGCCGTGCGGATATAGGCTTGCCCGAGCACCTCGAGCATGGCGCTGCGGGTGAAACGAGCCAGAACGGCCGCGCCGCCAAGGCCAAGCGTGACCACCGGCAGGACCATATGGCGCACGCTGCCGGCGCCCCCTGAAGGAAACCAGGGAAGCTCGACCGCAAAGGCGAGCACGAGTACGAGCCCGAGCACGAATGATGGCACGGTGAAGCCCGCTACCGTCACCATCATCACCAGACGGTCCGTGAAACTGTCGCGCTTGAGGGCTGCATAGATGCCGGCCGGAATGCCTAGGAGAAGATTGAGGGCGAGTGCCGGAGCAGTGAGCATCAGCGTGACCGGGATGCGTTCGGCAACAACCGTGGCGGCAGTACGCCCGTCCCGCATGGATTGGCCGAGATCTCCGTGGACGACCGCAAGAAGATATTTTACGTATTGGACCCAGAGTGGTGCATCGAGCCCCCAAGCCTTGCGAAACGCCTCGACCGCATCGGCCGACGTTTCAGGCGACAGCATCGCGCGAGCGGGATCGCCAGAGGCTCGCAGAGCCACGAAGGCGAATGTGACTACCATCGCTATGGTGAGCACGGCGCGAGCCACCCGAGTCATGATGAAGCGGGTCATCAGGCGACGCTCCCAACTTGGAGACCATCCCTGTTGATCAAATGGCAAGCGACCCTGCGTCCTGCGCCTACGGATGTGAGCTCGGGCACAATCCGTGCGCAGGCTGGAAGAGCCGCCGGACAACGTGGATGGAAGGCGCAGCCGGCGGGCCGCGCCGATGGATTGGGCGGATCACCTTGCAGGATCGTCCGCTCGCTACGCCGTCCAGGCCTGGGTACGGCAGAAACCAGCGCTTTTGAATACGGATGCAAGGGGGCGCGCAGAACTGCATCGGGCGAGCCTTCTTCGACGATCGAGCCGAGATACATCACGGCGATGCGATCACTGATCTGCCGAACGACGCGCAGGTCATGGCTGATGAAGATCATCGCCATGTGCCGTCGCTCCTGCAGGTCACGCAGAAGATTGACGACTTGAGCCTGGATCGAGACGTCGAGCGCGGACACCGGCTCGTCGCACACGATGAGGTCCGGATCGGTCGCGAGTGCTCGTGCCAACACCGCACGCTGGCGTTGGCCACCTGAGAGTTCATGAGGATAGCGCGCCCCGCGATCGGTTCTGAGGCCAACGTCAGCGAGGAGCCTATTGATCAGGTCCGCTCTTTCGGACTTGCTGCCGATCCGATGAATTTCGAGCGGTTCTGCGATTTGCGCCGTGATCGTCAACCGGCGATCGAGCGCCCCCAGCGGGTCCTGAAATACCATTTGGATTCGCATCCTGAGATGCCGCCAACGGATATCGCCCATCGCCGGCAACTCTTCTCCCCCAAAGCTGACGGTGCCCGCATCCGGTCGTTCCAGGCCAATGAGAAGCCGGCCCGCGGTGGATTTTCCGCAGCCCGATTCGCCAACAAGCCCGAGCGTCTCGCCGCTGGCCAGAGACAGCGACAGTCCATTGACGGCGTGGACCGTCGAGTGACCCCGAAACAGGCCCTGACGCAAGGAATATCGTCGGACAAGCCCATCGGCTTGGAGAAGCGGTGCGACCGTCAGCGTCATGCGGCGACGGTCTCGTCGTGGCACCGTTGGCCGGCGACATGCAAGCAGGCAATTCTGTGGTCGGCATTATCGTCCACAGAAGTCAATTCGACAGTGCATTCACCACAGCGGTCCGTGCGCAGGTCGCAGCGTGGCGCGAAGGGACATCCTGGCGGAAGGTCCGCCGGGCTCGGAACGACACCGGGAATCGCGGCGAGGCGTTGCCGTGACCCGTCTAGATTCGGGAGGGCCCCAACAAGCCCGCGTGTATATGGATGAGTGGGATGGTCGAACAGACGCACGGCGGGTGCTTCTTCAATGATGTGCCCGGCGTAAAGCACCAGCACGCGCTCGCAGATCTCGGCGACAACGCCCAGATCATGTGAGATCAGGACCAGCGCCATGCCTCTTTCACGTTGAATCTCTTGCAGAAGCTCAAGGATCTGCGCCTGAATAGTGACGTCCAAAGCCGTGGTGGGTTCATCGGCGATGAGGATGTCGGGCTGTCCCGCAAGCGCCATGGCAATCATGACCCGCTGATTCTGCCCACCGGAAAACTCGTGCGGATAGCCGCCAAGCCGTCGCGCCGCATCGGGAATGCCGACCTGATCCAGCAGACGACGCGCTTCATTCAGCGCGCTGCGCCTGTCCATCCCACGATGGAGCTGCAGAGCTTCGCCGATCTGATCGCCCACGGTACGCACGGGATTGAGCGCGCTGGTCGGATCCTGAAAGATCATTGCAATTCGGCCACCACGCACCTGTTCCAGATGACGGGCGGGAGCACGGAGAAGCTCTTCGCCAGCAAAGCGTACGCTGCCTGCCGTCCGGGCGCGCGACCCCAAGAGACCAAGCGCCGCAAGCCAAGTCACCGACTTTCCGCAACCACTTTCGCCGACCATGCCCAGCGCTTCGCCACGGCGGAGGCTGAGATTTATTTCACGCAGCACCGGCACCTGGTCGAAAGCAACCTGCAGCCCTGCAATCTCAAGAAGTGGTGTCATCTGATCTCCCTCCTGCCAGCGTCGTCGCGGCTGCTCCTCGCGGGCGGCGTCGTAGGGACTGCGGGAGCCGGGCAGCCCACGTGGTGGAGCTGCGCGCAAGCGGAGCAACGCGTCATTCATCCTGATTCAGGTCCGGATCAAGGCGCTGTTGAACGGGCCGAAATTGAGATCGAGCGTCAGCCCCGGCAACCAGGGTACGTCGCGCCGCTTGCCATAGAACTGGCCGGACACATGCAAAATCACACAGGGTGGATCGACGTCATTGATAATCTCGAGCATGCGGCGGACGATTGGACGGCGCTGCTCGGGCTCAGCGGTCTCCTGGAGCTGCGCGCCCAAGGCGAAATACTCCTCGTTCTTCCAGACCCCAACCGACTTCGGCAGGGCGCCGCTGGGGCCGTATTCACGCCAGGGATGGCCGAGATGATCCAGAAACAACGCCGTGTTGGAGGTGTCGAAGATCGCCCGCACCGGCTGGCGCTGAACTTGGGCAAAGTTTTCCATCATCTCGATTTTGACGTTCAGGCCGACTGCACGCCACATCTCGATCATGGTTTGCGCGCCAGAGATCTGATTGGGGTAGTAGTTGTTGAGGAGCCGATAAATGATCGGCTCTCCTTTGTAGCCCGCCGCAGCGACCAGCTCCTTGGCCTTATCGGGATCATAAAGCAGCGCGGGGAACTCCTCGATGTAGCCCTGGCCATAACTTGCGAGCTGATAGCCATTCGGAATCGGCAGACGGTTCGCCCACAGGCTCTCGATCAAGAGCTTGCGATCGAGCGCAAGGCTCATCGCACGGCGGATCCGCACGTCTTTCAGCACTGGATCGTTCTGGTCGAGCACGAGCGAGCGGATATTCTGTACTGGCCCGCCCGAGACCTGGAGATCGGCCCGCTTCTCGATACGCTCGAATTGATCGGGTGGGATGTCAGTGATGAGGTCGAGCTCGTTGGCAAGAAGGCCGTTCACGCGCGCGGAAAGCTCGGGAATAATGCGATATTCGACGCCCTCAAATGGTGGCCGCCCGCCCCAATATGCATCGTGCGCAGTCAACGTGACATGGATGTCGAGCTTGTGATTGACGAGCTTGTACGGGCCGCTCCCTACAGGAGCTGCCGTCCAGCGCTCCCACGAGCCCGCGGCGGTGAACGCGCGCTTACAGACGATCTCCGCTCCCCAGGAAGCCAGACGCTGCTGAAGCAGTGCGTCGTTCCCTTTGGTGTGGACAATGACCGTATAGGGATCGACGACATCCACTTTGTCGATCCGGTCCAGCGACTGCAGCGCATCGGACATTCCGCTGCGGCCCGGTCCTAAGAGGTGGTCGGGCCCGAGGCTAAAGGCGACATCTTCGGCAGTCAGCGGGCTTCCGTCGTGGAACGCCACGCCTTTGCGCAGGAACAGCCGCAGCGACTGCGCATCAACTCGCTCCCAACGTTCGGCCAATGCCGGCCGCAGCGCCATCCCATTGGCGTGGTCAAAGCCAATGAGGCTATCAAACAGCTGTGGCATGATCCGCCGTATGGCGGTGTCGGTTGCGATGACTGGGTCAAACGTGCGGGGAAAGCCGGACATGCCAACTCTTAATCGCCGCCGGGCTGGTTTCTTGCCGTCGCTCTCAGCCCAGACGGCGCTCGCGGTCGGCAACAAACCTGCTGCGACCGCACCAGTCAAAGCCTCTCGCCGTGTCAGATGGCTGCGGGTCATCACCGTCTCCCGGAATTCGCTTCAATCAGTACGGAACGCATAGCCTTGACCTTGCGGTGATCAGCAGATCCTCGCAGAAGCCGAAAACCAAGATCGCTGGATCTCGTGCTTGCCAAACGTGTCCGACGTTAGAGCCGCGAAATGCTACGCTGCGATGACATTCATCGAGTAAGTCGATGTTCACGTGCGCAGATGAGATGACATGAGGCTTCCGGGCAGAGAAAGGTGCCTCCTCGGAACTGGCTCGCTCCCCGTTGGGGACGCTGCCCAACAAAGCATCATCAGCGCTCTCACTGTTAGCGCAACCAACATGGTCTCGAGTGATCAAGTGTCGCGCGGAAACGATGTCCCCCCTAGCTCCTTGATCAGCTCTAAGGTGCAACGAGACACGACGCCATCATCGAGATGTTCGATCATTAGATTGCAAGAATGCGATCACACCATTGGTTGCCCGTTTAAGAGCAATTAGAAACCGGCAAGATTTCCGCTTTTCACTCAGGTGCCGACTCTTGTCTCTCGTTTTAGACCGACTCAGATGTCGTCCGTCCCTCAAAAAGCCAAGATCATGACCGCGGGCGCGGCCCAATTGCGCGATCGGGGTGCCGAGGTGACCCCGCTCAGTGACGGCGAGCCGAGTCCGCGAAAGAAGGATTTTCCGATGTCCTCCGTCAAACGCCTTCGTACTCGCCTGGACGAGACCGGTCTCATCCATGTCATGGCCGCCCATAGCCCTCTTTCGGCTCTGCTGGCCGAAGAGGCCGGGTTCGATGCTTTTTGGGCATCGGGCTTCGAACTCTCCGCGCTTTACGGTCTGCCCGATATGAGCCTGATCTCGATGACCCAGCATCTCGACATGCTGCGCTCGATTGCTGGACGCACGACGCTGCCGATCATCGCTGACATTGACACCGGTTATGGCAATGCAATCAACGTGATCCACGCCGTTCACGAATACGAGCGAGCTGGCGCCAGCGCTGTGGTGATCGAAGACAAAACATTTCCGAAAGTGACGAGCCTTATGGCTGGCGGACGCCAGGAACCGCTTCGCGTGGAGGAGTTCCAGGGCAAGATCGAGGCCGCTGTTTCGACAAGACGAGACCCACATTTTCTCGTGATCGCCCGCACCGAAGCCCTGATTGCGGGTCTCGGCGAAACGGAAGCTCTGCACCGAGCAAAAGCTTACGAAGAGGCCGGCGCCGAAATGGTGCTAATCCATTCGAAAAAGAAGGATGCATCAGAGACCGAAAGTTTTTCGCGCGCCTGGGGCGGATTGGTGCCGCTAGCGATCGTGCCGAACGCCTACCCGGATCTCGACGCCGAGCGGGTCAAAGCACTCGGGAATATCCGCGTAATGATCTACGGCAATTACGGTATCCGCGCTGCTGCAACTGCGATGAGAGAGACCTTCCGCCGAATCATTGCCGATGGCGGCGTCCAGAACGTCCACAAGGATATTCTGCCGGTCGAGGAGATTTTCGACCTCCAGAACGTGGATAGCGTCAATGCGGCCGAAGCTCGCTTCCTTCGCTAGATCTCTTGTCCAAGAGGGCGTCATTGCGTCTGAGCTCTGCTCGGGCGCAGCTTTTGCTGTTCGACAATTGCTGTAAACGCCCCTCTCCTCCAGAAGGGGGACCGCGCAAAGAGCGATCACGCCAGCCGATTTAACGGCACGATTTCGTCGCGCCTTTGGGAAGCAATGTGCGCACCTAGAAGTGAGCTCGTTCGCACGGATTGCACCGCGTCTGAGCGAAATCGCTTTCGCGCGCGACCTGCAGTAGGTATCTAGTAACCCGGCTACGATCATCGAATAATGTGATGGACCATTGATTTCTGGCAATGCCCTCCTGCGAGAACTGACGGGCATGCCCGAAATTCCGGAGCACAAAATGGCTACCGAAACGGATGAAGTGCCACTCAATGCGATCCGGGTATTTGTCACAATTGCGCGCGAGGGAAGCGTAACGCGCGCGGCTAACGCCTTGAGAATGACCCAGAGTTCGGTGAGCCGTTACCTCGCCGTGCTGCAGGAGTATCTGGGCAGTGACCTCATGCAGCGTCGCGGCCGGCGGAGCGAATTGACGGAATTCGGGCGGCTTTTTGCGAACGCGGTTGCTGAACCGCTAGATACCGTTTGCTTCACCGCTAAGAGAATGCGCCGACGGAATCGTCGAGACACCAATCGGATTGTAGTCCGCACGTCACTCTCGACTTTCGCTTACGCCTTTCTGATTCCAAATCTCCAAGCTTTTTCTAATGAAATGGGCGGCGTAGTTGTGGATGTGATTAGCTCACTTTCGCAACCGACGTCGTCCGACGATTACGACATTTTGATCACACGGGATCTTTCCGTAATCGAGCCGGCAGATGATTGGGAAATCTACAACGAGCAACTCGTATGTGTGGGCTCACCAAATCACGTCGATGGCAAGAGCCTCCCGGTTGTTCGCACAGTACCCATCCTGAACATCACATCCCGGCCTGACATAATGCCGACTTGGCTGCGGGCCATGAACCTGACCCCAAAGGATATAAAATCGGGAGCGCGATATGATCACAATTACCTGGCCCTGCCGGCGGTGATGACGGGCAAATGTCTTCTGGTCGCGCCCGAAATCATTGTAAGTGACCTGGTACGTGGTGGAGCTCTCAATGTGATTCCACGATCGCGCACTCCCAGCGGCATGCAGTATCGCGCCTATGCTGTCGACCGAGGCGATAATCCCGAAATGTCTCGCGCTTTTTGCCGTTGGCTCGTTCGTCTTTGTAAGAAGTCCGCCCTTACGGAGACGGCATAAGATTGTCGTAGCAGCATTCCAACTTGCTTGAAGATCTCACCAGCACCCGCCTTTCTTGAAGGTGAGAGCAAAGCCTACAATGGCGAAGCTCGGCCCTTCGCCTGGACCAAGAAACCGGTCCTTCAACGCCGTTTGAAAGCCGCCGTATCACCCGGGTCTGATTTGGTGCGTCTGGACGGGTCGAGAAAGCCCTCATGGTTGGCGCGCGTTCGACGCAAGTGCCTTGAAAACATCGCGCAGGCGCTCCGCGTCACAGGCGTACCGGACTGAGCGACGCGCCGCGCAATAGACCGATTGTTCGGATCGACCTACTCTGCTCATTCGGCGGTGCCACGATTCCGGTGCCCGCGCCGGGGCACTCTCGGGGGTCACATCATCGTGCCCGGCATGAAACAGCGAACGCGCGGATGCCCGTCGATGAAATACGTCCAAACCATCGTGCGCCCTGCCCGGTTTGGTTGCGTGATAACGGCACCATCAGGCACCAAGACCCATTCGCCATTCAAGCGAACACGATAACTTCCGCGATAAGACTCCCAATCCGCGCCAGAGACGATGTATCCATCTGCATTCGTGCAGCATTGCCCAAACTCACTGTGCAAGCTCTCAAACCAGTGCTTCAAAGGTGAGTCTGCGTAACGGCCGTCATCACGAGCAAGCACCGCGTTCGCGAACAGGAGCAAGCAGGCCAAGGCAGCATGCTTCACCAAGTGCCTCTTACTGATCCGCTCCATGATCATCAGTCACCGCGCTTCCTCGCCTATGGAATGCCGACAGCGAAGATCGGGCCCGTCAAGAACACTGGAAACGAGGTAATCAATCTCCTCGCGTGAGATACCGACGTCCAACAGTTCTCTCTCGCTCAAGAGGTCAAGTTGCTGCCGGAGCCTCTTGCGTCTACGCCATTCCAGAAATGCATCCCAGTAAACCTCCAGCGGGCTGTATGCCGGCCGTTTTGCAGTTGCCCGCTCCAGCCCTGCGCTCTGTTGAATCGTGCTCATTTCGTGTATCCGCCTGCCGTTCCATCAGGCACCTTGCCGCAATATGAGTTGGCGCGCTTAACTGCCGGCTTACATTTCGATTATCAGTGACTTATTTTTCCGCTTCAAGGTCGGACGAGCAGTGACAGCAAACTCAACGATGGACCACGAGTGGGGCCTGGCCCTCTCCATTGGCTGGTACGGCCTCAATGGACCGCACGAACAGAAACCGTGAGATAATAGATATTTGTGCGTCCGCGCTGCCGTCTTGACCGATAAGGATTAGTCCTGCTCCGCCATTAGCTACAGTTAAGATGACGGGCTCGCCCTCCCACGTCCTGATTGGCTCCATTCCAAGGATCAAAAATTCACCGATCGGTTGGTCAAAGTATTGAAGCCTCAACTGTGGACCCACCTCCGCTGCGACCAACCCAAATCCCAACTCTTGGGCGCGTGCATAAATGTCCGCAAGCGACGCAGTATCGGTCTGAAAGCCAAGTTCAGCCGCCGACACTGCGAAAAGCTCCACGTTTGCTCTCGCTGCGCTGAGTGAAAATGAAGGTCGCGCGAGAACTTCGCCGGCCGAACGTCCGATGCCGCAACCTACCGCATCCAATGCATTGCTGAGGGCAAACGGATTCGAAAACGTCCCTACTGCAATGGTTCGCCAAACCGGAACATCGAAGGCCGATTTGACTACAATGTGCGGCATGCTGGCTGTGAGAGGCGTCCTAAGCTTCAGTTGCTTCTGCAGGCCATCTCGGGCCGTGCTTGGGCTTTGCCTTCCGTCGCGAATAGCAAGGTGCTTGCGATGCACAGCATCGCCATGGTGATCCGACTAGATGATCGGGACCTTCGCGACTTGATAGTGCAGTTCGCAAGGTCGAAATTCAGCATCTTGCAGCCGCTTGGGACAGGCTGGATAGCTCGTACGATCCGCTTTCCTGGCAGTTCTCGTAGCGGGCGGGTCTGCCTCGAACTTGTTGCACCGCACGTCGTACTCATCCCATCTCCTTCGATGGCGTTCTTGTGCAGCGACGATACCAGTGCGTCAGCCAGCGCGCTTAACGTTCGGCTTACGTTTTCCTTACCAACGGCATATTCTTTGCGCTCCAGCTGGTGCTACAGGCCTCACCATCGGAGGCCGCTTGACGCATCGTATTCGTCACAGGCTCGGGCTGCATCGAGATGGACGCCGTCTTCGTTGCGCCCCAGGCATTTGGGTTTGCCGATTATCTGATCCGAAACGGGAGCGGGTTGTCAGCAAGGACGACCTCATCAAAACCATAGGGAAGGGCAGCGTATCTGACGCGGCGCTGACAACCGCCCGAACGCCGTCCGGCAGGGGCGAGAGGCTGCGAGCCCGGACGATGCGCCCCAGGGCGCCGGTGCGGCACCGGACAAGCCCTCCATCGCCATGCTGCCGCTCGCGACGATGTCTGACGATCCGAGCAGGCGCACTTCGCGGAGGGATCGTTGAGGAGATGACGACCGGGCTCCCGGTGATCAAATCGCGGTTCGTGATTGCTCACAACACGCCATCGACCCTCAATTCGAAAGAAAGGAAGCCGTTCGGCTACTGCGTTTAGCGTCAACCGGACACGTTGGCGCCGCCTGCATCAATTTCGGCTTTTTCAGCCGACGATGTCAGGCTGATAATGAGATGGTCATCATGCGGTCGGTGCTCAAGCCAGTTCATGTCTCCGTGGAGCTACAGAGGCTGGATCGACAAGATTGCTGAACAGCCGGAGGAAGCAACCCGGAGCTTCAAAGAC
The DNA here is from genome assembly GCF_023101005.1 of Bradyrhizobium sp. 187. Classification (NCBI taxonomy): domain Bacteria; kingdom Pseudomonadati; phylum Pseudomonadota; class Alphaproteobacteria; order Hyphomicrobiales; family Nitrobacteraceae; genus Bradyrhizobium; species Bradyrhizobium sp. 187. The sequence continues at coordinate 25,875 of NZ_CP064694.1, read as the reverse complement.
GCGAGCCGAATGAGCCCCGTCGACTCGCAACAGTTCACAGCGTTAACCGGGATGGAATTTGCTCTTATAGACCTTCCTCGCTTTGACGGGACCGTCGGTGGAGGAAAGCCGCTGCCTCACAATCCCTGTTATCCGGTCCGTTCCCGCTGCCTCACATCTGCTTTTCGCCTAGCTCGGAGGCGACCGAGGCCGTTGTCGACCCGAACTGAACCTCTTTGCCGTCTCGGAAGTCGGCGTACTCATCGAAGCGATTGCGCAAACAGTAGTCGCTGCGATTATCCTTTCGGTACTCCGGCGATATGCATCCCTTTGACGAAGCGTTTGATCCCTGCGACGAACGCCGGCTCGCCGATCATTGGAGCCTCTTTGACGCGGCGGATGGTGAACCCTGGATCGAGTGCAAGTCCTCTTTTCGCCGCGGCCTGCGCCTCATCTAACCTTCCGAGAAGCGCAAGCGCTGCAGCGTACCCAAAATGCAGGAGCGGATAATTTCGGTTGGCTTCGATACCTCGAGCAAACCAGACGGCTGCTTCAGCGTCGGCAGCGATCACCAGCTTGGAAAAGCCCGCCGTATTCATCCATCGAAACGCGGAGGTATCGCGAGGAGAGAGCCGCAGGGCTTCATTGATGTGGGTCTCAGTATCTGCGGCGCGACCCATGTAATTCTTCGCAACGCCCAGCATCTCGTAAGCATCAGCCAAGTTGGGATCCAGCGCCAAGGCTCGCTCGCACTCTGCCATGCCCAGGCGTACGCGATTGGTACAGATAAGAACGATGGCCAAGGTGAGATGAGCCCATGCATGCTCGGGAGCAAGACACAGAGCCCTTATCACCTTTGTTTCTGCTGCTGCCAGATGTTCGTGGGGTTATCGGTTAAGAACAACACTCCAAGTGCGGCCTCGACCGTCGCCGTCCTGCTCAAGGCATCGATATGATCGGGATCAATAGCGAGGGCTTGTTCAAAATAGCCGCGAGCTTCTGCGAGGTATTCGGGTGTCAATCCCTTGTTGAAGGAATAGCGGCCCTGGAAGTAGAGATCGGCCGCATCGGGATGCAACTTTGTTGCCGCGCGACGTGACTCTGCGGCAACCAGTTGGACATCGAGAGCTCGGGCGAGTCTGTTCACAATTTCGTCTTGCATTTCCAACAGGTCAGCGACGGGTTTGTCGAAACGATCGGCCCACAAATAGCAGCTACTATCCACGTCCATCAGCTGCACATTGACTCGAAGGCGGGCTCCACCTCGTTGCACCGAACCCTTGAGCACGTAGCGGATATTGAGTTCGCGACCAATTTGTTGGAGGTCGATTGACTTGCCCTTGTAAGTGAAGGCGGTGTGCCGGCCGATAACGAACGAACCGCTAATCCGTGATAAGTCGGTGGTAAGGCTCTCAGTGACGCCATCTGCGAAGTACTCTTGCTCTGCATCACCGCTAAGATTGGTGAAAGGCAAAACAACGATTGAAAGGTGAGCCGGTGAGAATGGCCGTTGTGCTGTGTCTTCGTTCAGCGCCGAGTTCGATGACCCTGTGTCGGCGCTTTGACCCTCGTGCACCGTGCCAACGAAGCGGAAGCCTTTGCGCGGCAATGTCTTTATAAGGCGTTGCTTGTCGCCATTGTCCCCGATCGCGGCCCGAGCGGCATTCACGCGGGTTGTCAGCGCGGCTTCCGAAACGATGCGTCCATTCCAAACCGCGCCGATCAAATCGTCTTTGGTGACTACGTGCTCCCTATGCCTGATCAAATGATCAAGTAGATCGAAGACCTGCGGGGCTGTCGGGACCAAGTCAAGTCCTCGCCGGAGCTCACGGCGGTCGGTATCTAAAACGAAGTTTTCGAATAGATAGCGCAAACTATCTTTCCTTGCATGACGCGCTGACCGCGCTCCAAGAGTTGCAGTGGAAAGATAAACCGTCGCTGGTTTCGAGGGAAGTCCGTGCCTTGCACTTTGCGGACGAGCGTCAGGGTTTGGCAGCATCCGGCTTCTGGCCCGGATGCCAGGTTGGCGGGTTCGCATGCGCCGGGATGACCGATTCTCCATCGTCTTCTCATCCTCTCGCCGGCTCGGCGGCGTCCCTACGTGACAAAGGAGCACCTGCAGAAGGCCCCCGGCGGGCATGCCGGAGGCCTCCTCTCCTTGGAGGTTAACTTCGTTCTTTGAGCCCTCTTCTCTCCTTCCGCTGGGTTAGACAGAGCCTCACCAGTTCCGCTGAGCCCGCAAGAGCAGGGTCAGCGTGCTCTGATCTTTCAATTCGTAAAGAGCCGCCGGCTTGGCGACCGCAGACTGCACAGGCAGTGTCACTGTACTTCCGCTCGCGTACTTTTGGTCAAGCATGGTGTAGGCGAGATCTGCCGTGAAGGTCAGGTTCTTGACCGGTGTCCAGCGCGTGACGACGCCGACAACTCCATAGTTGAAATCAGGATTACAGCCACCATTGTCGCTCGACAGCGCAAGGTTGGCTACGAATGCACCGCAGATGTAGCCCTTCGCTGCGCTGTTATACCGAACGGCGCCCCAGCCGCCGTAGATGGCACTATTCCAATGAGGATCCCAGTTGTGGGTGTAACCAGCATGGAAGCCGTACGTCTTGGTTAGCTCCTGGCCCGCACCGGCAACGAACACGGAGTCAGACAAGCCCGCCAAGCCGACGCTCTGATAAGCACCTACCAGCCCCGTGCCGCCGTACATCGCGTAGCTGGTTGGCATCAAATCGTTGAAGTTGTAGCGGGTCGCGCCGTTGGTATAAGCGCCTGACACGTTGATCGTGTCACCGGCTCCGGTCGGGATGTTCTTGATTGACAAGGCCAAAGCAGCAGCCCAGCCCCACTTGTCGTCCGGATGCCCGGTCGCTTCGTCGCCACCGTAGTACCCAGCATGGTTGTCGTGCGCCGCGAACGACGCCTGGAAGAGACCCCACGCCTGGTCAATACGAACCATCGCGATGAGGTCTGGAGACGATGAACCGCCGATGTTGCTAGTACCGTACGCACCGGTGGCGAGAGCGGCCGCCGTTGCTCCGCTTACATTCCAGATATTGGTCGTGCCGTAGGCGACCTGATCCTGGGCTGAGAAAGCGGCCGTGATGCCTTGTCCGAAGTCAGCGGTATAGGTGAACTGGTTCACGCCGGTGACCCATCCGCCGCCGCCCGGAAGATCATCGAACTCGTTGCCTGGATAGTTGGTCCAGGGCGCCGAGAACTGTGAGACGGCCTTACCCATCGTAAAGCCTGCGAACTGGATAAAGGCGGAGTAGACGCCGAGCGAACCACCAGCGACCTGTGAAGCTGTCGACGTTGTGTAAGCGGTCGCCCCATTGACGGCACTCGTGCCGGCGCCAGTATAGCCGCCTGACGTCCAGGTGAACACGCCCGAGAAATAGGTGCGAACGAGGCCGTACTCGGTCGCGGTGCGCGTGTCGATGCTCAGTCCTTCACGAGCGCGCCAAGTGTAGCTGTTGCCTAGACGGTTGCGTGCTCCCGCTACGCCATTGGTGGCCGGGTCAAAATCGCTGTTGCTATTCGCGACAAAGTCAGCGCGCAGATATCCGCCAAGCTTGATGCAAGTGTCCGAGCCAGGGATGTAGTAGAAGCCAGCGCCGTACAGTGAGCAAACCTTCACGTACTCCACTGCTCTGGCTTTGACTGGCAGGTCAGCAGCTTGTGCCCCACTCGACGCGAGAGACGCCGACGCAAGAGTCAAAACAACATTCTTGATTGTTCGAAGTAAGCGAAAGTTCGTTTCTGAGAGTGTCATTGTCCCTATCCACTGGAGGTCAGCATTTGTGCGGCCGACGCAGTATCGTTGGGACGCAATCGTTTGGTGACGGAGATCAAGTAATCCGATGGCAGGTTCGGATTTCACGATGGATCACATGAGAACTGGAGTCATCCAATCGACTTCTCGGCCGCAAGATACGTAGGGCTAAGCGCGTGTTGCTGCGCAGGTCCAGGCGAGCGGTCGGATGCCACCCAGCGACAAAGCGCTGAGCTGTCGTACTGGCCTATGAGCTTCGCACCCTGGGAGCTCGATCCACTTCCAGCCTTCGGCGGCGATCGTTTCCGCCTCTGCCTTTAGCTTCTCAGCGACCAGACCGTCGAGCAGAGCGACGTCCTCGAGCCAGCCGCCGTCCTCGGACTGGAACGGGTTGCGCAGCACCACGCCACCGGCCGCCTCGTAGGCATCTAGGCCAACAAACATGGCGCGACGGTCGGAGGCGCGCACCGACTTCTCCGTCAGCATGCGGCGGATCTGATAAGGCTCTTTCTGCCAAGAGCCGGAGATGGTGTGCCAGACCTGTTCCTGGCGGCCGTGATCCGCGCTGACGGCGAAGGCCATCAACTGCTCGAGCGACATGCCCTCGTCGGCATAGACGTCGAGCAGCGCGGGCGAAACCGAGGCGAGTCGCAGGCGTTGGTTCACCACGTTGGGCGAGCACGTAGCTCACGCTGTCCCGCGGAAATAGCCGGGATAAACTGCGATGAGTGCGGCGCAATTGCCGGCTGAGGCTTTCTGCCATTGCGGCTTCGTCTGTGGCGACGCACCAGTCTACGACATCGCGGATAATCTGGCGGGCAAGGTCACCGCTTGTTGGTTGAACCGTCGAGAAGGAGACATAACACGGCATCGGCGCGCACTCCGACTCCGCCGCAATCCGGGTTATCGCGCGTCCTCTTTCCTTGCTCACTGTGCCTATTGATTTCCATTCCCCTCTTGCTCGCCAGCATCGCTCTGGCTTATGGCGACAAAGCGCTCTCGTACAATATCGACCCGGCCTTCAGGTCCCTTGATATTGCCGTCGAGAAAATGATCAAAATCCTCATGACCTAAGAGCGCTTTGAACTTCTCTGCAATGTAGCAGCGAACATCATCGTCTGCGTTTTGGATTTCAGCCACGAGTTCCTCTCGCCCGTCAACGACGAGAAGGATGTCCTCGATGTCACGACTGCCTAGGAGATCGTCGTTGCCGCGGCCGAGATATGCTTCCAACTTTGTCGCCACGAACAGTTCCGGCGTGAGGCGCTTGATGTTCAATGTCTCGTTCAGGTGACACGTGACCGCCGTCTCGATGCCCTTGGCGTACCAGCGATTGCTAAAGCCGAGAATGCTTTCATCATCCGGCATGAAATCGACTTTGAGGTCGCCGAGCCGCATGCGGCAAATGACCTCGTCTTCCGGAGATTCCACGAATCCCTTCTGACGCAACTGGTCTTGCAGTTGAGCCCATTGCGCATGCCCGACGAGATCAACGATCAGATCCACGTCATCGGTTGCCCGAACGCCTTCGAGCACGATCTCGTCCGTAATGAAAAGGGCTGTTGTGCAACCGCCAACAAACACCAGCCGCTCGCGCACTTCATCTCCCAAAGACTGCGCGACCGTTTGCAACATATGAAGCAATTGGCCTTTAACGGTGGTCATTTTCTGAGAAGCCTTTCCGATAAACGCTCGGCCGCGAGCCCAGCCTCCCTTTGATGTCCAAGCCTGACACCATCGATAAGGGCCAGATACTCGTACAGGCGATCGTCTTTTTGAATGGCCTGGGGTACGCTTTTAAACAGCGGGTCTACCGCCTGCCCCATGTCCTTGCCTTTGGCGTACGGCCAGACGTAAATGTACTCTCCTGCGCTGATCAGAAGATTTTTAAGCGGGGCGGCCGCAAAGGCGGTGGGGATGCCCCGGGTCATCGCACCCGGTTTAGCCGGGAAAACGAACTTCAATCCGTGCACCACGAAATTATAGAGATCGCGGCGGTTGGGCTTTGCCTGGCCGGTTTCCCGATCTTTGACCGCAAGGCCCGACGAAACGCTCCGGTTAATCGACGCATTGACCTCTGTCTTGCTGATACCAAGGGCTGATTCCAGGCTGCGTACTGAGTACGGGTCATCGTTATGCGCAGCCTCCCCAAGATGCACGTCGCCCTCATTTTTGGCCTGCTCAAGGCTCACGAGCTTCAGCAATATAACAACGTCTTGACTTTTCATACGGATTCGCTCTCGTCCGTTGTCCTAGGACTAAGGACAGTAGACCACAAGGGGCCTTCGGATCAAGATTAGAACGTATTGCTTTGTGGCGCCCACTAAGCGGAGGTTCGTCCCACTTCCTAGTAGTATCTTCGATTCTCGCTACTTCAATTGTTGCTGATTCAACTCTGCCCTTGCTTGTCAGCCGAATTCGTACGCCCAACCGGCCCGCCAGCGTTTCTAGCGAATCCATAACCGCTCCCTTGAGCGAGATGGTGGCGCCCGTGTGGATTTCCAGCAATACATCTAGCGCGGTTTGCGTGCCGTGCGCGGCGATCATAGAGACGGCTCCGGATGCCTCGTTGTAGGACCATCGGGCGACCACTCTCTCGAGAAATGAAAGCGGCAGAAGATGCTGTCTTTCACGCAACGTCGTCAGTGCATGCCCAACGTGTGCTGCCGTGTCAGAATCTAGAGATCGATATCGTTCAAACCAAGCACCTGCTTCAATATCCGCTCGATCGCCGACAATGCGTCCTCGGATCCAAATCGCGCGAATGCCTCGGCCAAGTTTATCCCGTCGAATCGGTTCATAGTCTTCCATGGCTGTCCACTCCTCCAGCAGCGGCAGGAAGAGGTCAGCGCCCGGGTGCAGCGGCGCAGCATCCGTCCATTTGAAAAAGGGCTGTCATTCCAAGCACGATGCTGCTGGTCAATCCCGCCCTATCCGATGGAGTGAAAGTGCGTTCCTTGAGGCGTCGCATCGTCCCGCTTAAGATAGACAGGTACTCGCCTCGCCTTGGAGATCTTCTGCGAGGCTGTACGTAGATCGATATTACTGGTGCTCCGGAGGAGTTGAGAACGTTGCTGGCCTGACTGCCGGCCGTCGAAGGAAAACCGCACCCACTCGCATCGAGCGGAACGGTCCGGCGATCGCGGCACCGATCTCGTCTCTTCATTGGCCTCTCTAACGGCGTGCTCGACCATCTCCCATCCAACGGGATTAGCGTCCCCAGGGCTCGGCCCCCCATCCGCGAACCGCGCCGCGTCCATCCGCTGCTCAGCGGCGCCTCCATGACGAGGCTGGAAAACAGAGTGAGGATCGGGTGGTGTTTTGCCATGACGATCTCTGCGAAACAGCTTTGCGTCGACGCCGCCGCAGCCGGTTGGACTGGCCTCTTCGATCCACGAGAAACGTAAAGGTTTGGGGGCGGCGCCTCATCGCCTCACGCCCGCTGCTTGTCTCGGCGGCGAGAATTGATCTGCGCCATCAGGATCGGGCCAAGCGAAAACTCGCCGACCTCGGCTTTTCGCGTCAGACCGCGCAGATAGCCGCCGGCGGAATTGATCGCCGTCCCGCGCTGCAGGATACACGCGACGACGATGGCCGCGGGCACCTCGCCCATAACCTTTTGAGCCTCCTCCCAGGCGCTCGGACTGATCCCCAGCATCGATCGCACAACGGCCGCGGTAGCGAGGAAATCGCGCCAGTTCGAAACCCCACCCTTCGCATAATCGACGATGTCTGGACACGCACTCAGAACCATTCCCAACGGATAGGCCCCCTCCCTGACTCGCGACGGTTGAGGTTTGGGCTCAGCTCCCGCCGCCCTGCCTTCTCGGAAGACAGGTTCAAGATCAATTGGGGTATCTGGATTTGAAGTCTGTATGTGGCGCTCAGAATGGGACTCATTGGCGCTCTGATTCTTGGATTTGATGTGTTCTTCCAGAAGATTGAGCACGTCGTCGGCAAGCTGAGACAACTCGTCGGCGATCGGCTCGAGGTCCTGGCGCGTAGCCGTGCGCGGAATCTGATCGACAATCGCGCGGAAGGCAGCGTGCACAACCTGCCAATCGGCAGGACCCTGCCCTCCCCTTCGCGTCGGAACGGCTTCCTCGATGCCAGTTGCAATCATCTTCGCGATGTCGCGCCGGCACAGCGTGATGCGCTCTCGTACCAGCTTGAGTCCGCGGGCCTCGGCTTCGATATCGGCTGCCAGGCTCTCGAACTCCTCCGAGCGCACGACCAGCGGCGACAGATCGAAGCCGAAGGCGAGCTCGATGTCGCCGGCATTGTCCTTCCGCGCATACCGCTTGCCATTGGGACTGTCGCGCCGAACGATCAGGCCCGCGTCGACCAGCACGGAGAGGTGACGTCGCAGCGTTGACGCTGGCATGCCGTGCGCCCGCCGACTGAGTTGATGATTGGACGGGAAGACAATCAGATCGCCTGCCCCCGTCAGTGCGGTCTCGGGATGGAACGTTAAGAGCGCGTTCAAGACCGAGAGCGAGCGCTCCGACACGCCAAGGCGCGGCCGTGCCGTGCAGATGGCGTGGAAGATCTTCCACTTATGGACGATCTTTTCGGGCGGACGTTCGGTTGCGACCATCTGGCTTGCCACATGGGCAAGCGTCAGCGATCGCCGCCCAAAGGGCGTCGTTGGGGAGTGTGACTGCATGTCTTTGCCTCATGCGGGCAAAGAAAATCCGCTCACCAAAACGGTGCCGTCGCTAAAGACGCTTGACTGCGATTCGTGAAAGTGATTCTCTGTCAGTCGCCAAACGTGACGAGAGAAGGCTTTCGGACGGAGACGTTCCGGGGGCCTTTTTTCTTTTCCGCTATGCTCCTACGGTGAGAGGACGGAAACGCGGGTACGCATCGCGCTGCCCGACCGTGTGAGGTCCAGGCAGCGCCATATCCAAAGCGGCAAGACGCCCGATGTCACTCATCGGTGCCTCCATCGAGAAATGCCCGGTAGAGTTCCGGCAGCCGCGAAATCACAAAGTCTCCAAACGCAGGCGCGGCCTTTTCATCGACAGCTAGCGTGATGCGATCTGCGCGACGTTCAATCTTCACGATCTTTTTGCCTCCGTCATCCGCCCAGGTTGTCGGCCGTGCAACTTTGGGCTTGCGGGGCGCCAGCGCGGCGAAAGTTATCGCGAACCGTTCATCGGAAGTAGCGCGCTCAAACCGATCGCTGGCAACGCTGTCGGCCAATACCTTTTGGTCGTTGCGACCTACAAGCCGCTCTGCCAACTCCATCCAGCGCCGGCGGCCGGTTTTTGGCGCTGGCCCGATTGCATCGAGTAGGCTCCGGGGAAGGGCTCGCGCGACCGTGATGAGGCGGGAGAGCTCCGTCTTGTCGACGCTGAGCGCCGCCATGATGATCTCGCGCTTGAATCCACGATCCTCGAGCGCGGCGGCGTAAGTTGCCCGCTCAATAAAGGACAGATCCTCCCGCTCACCATTCTCCTTGCCTTGTGCGACCACCAGGTCTTCGTCGCTAAGGTCGCGGACCACGGCCCGCGCAGGGCGGCCTAGTTCGGCGAGCGCACGAACGCGACGATGGCCATAGGCAATCTGAAACCGGCCCGGGCTGGAAGGATGCGGGCGAAGGAGGATGGGAACCAACTGCCCATTGGCGCGGATCGATTCAACGAGGGCAGAGTGCTTCTCGTCCACGCTCGTCATACGATCGGGAACGATCGAGGCGTCGATCAAATCTGGGGCGATCTCGACGACGGTTTGACCGGTGGTGAGTTGCTCGGTCAAGGCCTTGGCGGCATCGCGCTCCGCGGACAGCATCTCGAGTGAACGGCTCATGGCGCCGACCGCTCCGCGCGACCCAAGTGTTGGCTGGGTTGGTCTGCGATTGTCGCTGGGCTCACCTGACGAGGGTTCGTTGACCGCGGTCAACTTGTCATCAATGAGGTCCGCAAGCAGGTTTTTTCGACCCATTAGGCCCTCCCCCACGCAGCCTGGATGAGGCTTTGGATTTCACCATTGACGCTGTCTAGCGATTCCATGGCGCGGTCGTAGGTAGCGCGCGTGAACTGATCTCGGCTGACCTCATAGAGCGTTTGCTTCGTGATGCCGGCGTCCGAGATCGCCGTACTTTTCAGCATCATGTTCGTGACCATGCGGTCGCCAAACAGCGAGCGCATAAAGCCGACCATTTGGGCCTGCGGTCCATCGCCGGGCTCATAACGCGTTACGAGATAGCGCATCCAATCGTAATTCATGTTGCCGCCTGCTTTGGCCACGACGGCAAGGAGGTCGGATGTCATGATTAGAAATTGGCACATCGACATGACATCGAGCATTTGCGGATGCACAGGGATCAGAATTGCCGTTGCTGCGCAGAGCGCAGAAAGCGTGAGAAATCCGAGTTGAGGCGGACAATCGATCACGACAATATCGTAGCGCTCCTGAACCGTGGCGAGGGCACGGGCAACGCGGGCGAAGAACAGCGGGTCACCCGACTGGCGCGCAGCTAGCGCTTTCGGGGTTTCATGTTCGAATTCCATCAGTTCGATGTTGCCGGGAACGATGTCGAGCCCCGAAAAGTAAGTCTGCCGAATGATCTCATTCAGTTCGCGACGCGCATCGTCGTAGCGGATGGCGCCGTACAGAGTTCCGTTTTCCTCGACATCAAACTCGGGCTGATAGCCGTGCAGCGCGGAGAGCGAGGCCTGCGGATCCAGATCGATCGCGAGCACTCGATAGCCCTGTAGCGTGAGATGTTGGGCGAGATGCGCGGCGGTGGTGGTCTTACCGGACCCTCCCTTGAAATTAACGACGCCAATGACTTGCAACTGTTCGCCCGCAACGCGATACGGTCGGTATCGGCGCGCACCCTTGCCGGATTCATCGAGATAAGCACGAAGACTTTGAATATCGTCGAACGTGTACGACCTTCGACCCGATGGGCTGGTGTCCGGCTGAGGACCCCTGCCCTCCAGCGACAATTGGCGGAGGTAGCCGTCATTAATGCCGACGAGCTTAGCGACTTCGCCAGATGTAAAGCGGCGCAGATGCTTGCGTGCCTTTGGCGGGAACAGCTTCGTTCGGTGGGCGTGCAGCTTCGCCGACAGTTCCCGCGCGTCTGCCGCGATCGTGTCGTGGATCGCCTGCGGCGCGCCAGGCGTGATTGACGCCATCGCTTGTTGGTCGTTCAGGGCCACGGCTTTCTCGCGTAGTTACGAATTTCGGGTACACGGCATGCGCAAAGCGTGGCTATTACGCCCGATTCTGGCCGGTCTCGCAACAGTTAAAGGGTAAACCAATCCTTAACGCTCCGAACCGGCCCACGGGTGGTCTAAAGTTGACCGCGGTCAACTCTCGGCACGTTGCCTGCGCTGCTGCTGAGGTTCCGAAGGCGCCGCTCTTAAACAGAAGTTGACCGCGGTCAACTTTCTCCCGATGCAGTTCCCACAATCGACTCGCGCTCGAACTCTATCACCGCCCCATTCGGATCAAAATTCAGCGTTGAGCCTGGCGCGCTCCGCTCAGCCGCAACCGCAACAACCGCTGCGCGGCGCCCGCGTCGAGACCGTGCAGACGCGAAGGAATGGCAGGTCGGAAGGATGGCAGGTCGAGAGTCCCGCGACCCGTCACGAGCAAGTCGTCCAGCTCATCACCAGATGCGGGCGCTTGCGTTTGCACCGATTCGTCGCGTGCTGGCTTGGAATGGCGAGCCGACCCGGCGAGCGCTGCAGCGAGGGAAAGTGCCCTCTTTCACCGCTAAAGCCGCCGCGCTCCCAGCCGCCGTTCCCCCCTCGAAGCCGCATGATCATCGGCTGCGAACATGTCGCGCTCGCACAGCACGACCGCGACGTCAGCCCGCATAGCGTGACGATCAAGGGCTTTGGCGGACGGTCGGCTCCCAAGCGGCACAACACCCCGGAAGCACTGGACCTCGCGCGGCGGGCGTTCGAGCTTAGGCACGGGGTTGAGGACCTTTTATCCCTCGCCGGTGTCCTATGCGGATCATCCGCCGTGCCATCCCGGGTTGCTGGGTGCCACGCTCCACGCGACTGGCGGGACTAAGAAAGCAGCAGGGATGGCGGCGCGACGGGCAAGAGGTAGACCGGAGCCGGTCGGGCGATCAGTGTCGCCGAAACCGGTCTCGGCCAATCCAGTTCGGAAGGAACGGCATCTCTTCATCTTCGCGGAACAGGCCACAATGCGGATCAGGGGCGGTGCAGCCCATTTCCCGCTCGCAGCCGAGGGCGAATGCAGATGTAGTCGGCGGAGGCTTCCTCAGCTCCGCCTCCTTGGGCGCCTTCCAGCATCCAGGTCGCACCGCGCCGAGGGTTTGCCCGAGCGGGTCTCGGATCGGTTGTCTTGAAACCACGCAAGCGCGGGCGAGGGCATCGACGAGGTTGTGGTCGTCCGGGACGGATCGAGGTCGGCTAGGGCGGCAACAATGGAAACAAAGCGCGCCTCGTGTCCGGAGACGGAAAGGGCAGGGTAGGGTAGGGGAGCGGAAAGGACGGAGGAATAGGGGAGGCGTTTATCAGCCGTTAACCATAAAGTTCCAGTCAGCACCACAAAGAGCCGCACGTCGCCCTGAGCCCGCCGTCACTGGAAAGCCAGCGATCTTGGCGGTCCTACTAACAGCGACCTGCTCCCGTATTCCGTGTATCGAATGACTGGAGGTGGCGTCTAGAGGAGCATGCCATCGCCTTGCACATCGAGAATCCGCAGACCGAAGCGATGGCGCGGAAAGTGACGGTGTTGGAAAAAGGTCCGCCTCACCCGAACAGTGCACCGGCACGCGCTCATGAGAGCCGAGGTCGTTTTTCCTCGACCGCGGCGTCCAGTTCTGCCCGGATATGCACCAAAGGGGGCAACTCCGCGGCGGACGGCCCACCAAAAGGATTCCGCGACGGCCCGTATGAGGAGATTCATCGGCGCATCGCCCTTCATCGCGCTCATCAGCGACTGAGACGAGGCACGCGAGCTATTGGCTCGCCTGCAGGAAATCGGAACGCGTCTGACGTCGCCGCAGGCCGTGGGGAGGGCGGTTGCCGTGGCGCCAGCACAAATCTTTCGGTCAGCGCCACCGCGGAGGCGCTCGAAGATTAGGTAGCCTGATCCTCATTGCCGCAGTGCCGGTGCAGCCTGAGACCGCACGGCTCGCTCGACGCCTTTCTCGCTTGGGCAAGGGCGGTCCGGCGGGCGTCAATTTCCGGACCTGTTTTTACCTACGCTTCACCTTGCATTCCGCGCAGCCTGATTTTCGAGGGCGCCTGCTTTGCCGGGGAGGGGACAGTCACCGGAGCGGCTGGTCCGGAACAGGGCAGGGTTGGCACGAGTGGCGATTTGTGGTTGATCTGAAGCTTGGCGCTGGTGATTTGCAGCGCTGCGCGTGCTGATCGCACTGCGGCGGCACCCCCATCGATAAGGCGTGCTTATCGATAGCGAGAGGAGAGCGGGAACAGGCCTCGCTATGACGGAACATAAAGGTGTGTTAAGTTCCGTTTCGCCATTTCCTCTTAAGGTTATCAAGGCCTTGTCTTCCGGCTACAAAATCGCCGATCCACTGCCTTGGGCTCAGCTCGCGGGGCCGCTTGCCGCGGCCGAGGATGCTGTCGCCCGCCTCGACGAGCGACTGGCCAAAAGCCCAATCCGTGACGGTGCGATCAGCCGAATGCACTTCGCCGAGGCTTGCGCCACTCTGTGGCTTGACGGCGAACTTGTCCACCTCGATGACCTCGTGCTCCACGACGCCGGCATGGACGTCCGCGCCCCCACCCACGAGCTGACCCGGGCTCACGCCGTGCTGCGTGCCCGTCGGCGCATTGCCGACGCGAAGCCCAATTGGGCGCTGTCGGTTTCCGGACTGGCTGACCTTCGGGGCCGGCGCGAGCGAGAGGAGGCCGAGGAACGTCTCGGGCTCGACGAGGACGCAGAGCGGGACGCGGTGGGTTTCGACAGACCGCTTGGCGTCATGAACGCCGATCCCCATCTGGCCGCAGCCTTCGCCGCGGTCGACGCCGCCAACGCCAAGGCGGAGCGCAGACTCGCCGACGAGCTTCGGTCGTGGCCAGAGCGGGACTCGCTCGTCTACGATCCGGACTGGGACGAGGACGGCCGCCTCGACGACTGGCGCGCCGTCGTCGATGAGACCCGCAAGCTGCCGCCGACTCTGGCGGCTGCAATCGCCGCGGATGCCTGGGACGCGATTGAACCGCTCGAGCATACGCCTTGGCTAGGGTGCCTGCTCGCAGCTAGCGTGTTGCGCGACCGCGGCAAGACACGCTGGTATCTGTTGTGCCTGCATGGAGGGCTGAAAAGCATCTCGCGTGAGCGTCGGCGGGCACGGGACGTCGCAGCGCGGCTGGTTGTGCAGCTCGAGGCCATGACGGCCGCCGCCGAGGCCGGCCTAAAGGACCACGACCGCTGGTTGATGACCAGAAACCTCCTCGCGCGAAAACTCGCCGGCCGGCGCGCCACTTCAAAACTGCCGGCGCTCCTCGACTACGTGCTGACCCGGCCGATCGTCTCGGCCGGCATGATCGCGACGGAGCTTGGGATCACGCCCCGTGCGGCCCAAAACCTCGTCGCCGAACTCGACCTTCGCGAGACAACTGGCCGGGGACGCTATCGCGCGTGGGGCATCCTGTAGAGCGCGAGCCGCAAGCAACGTGAATTCGGTGCAAAGAGCGTAATGGGCGAGCATTCGTGCGCCGCAGAACATCAGTGAGGCAGCACGGAAAACGGGATCCCACAACGCGTCGATGGATCGCCGCTGCCGCAGGTATTGAAAGAGCTGACGCGGATCCACACGCCGCTCGAGAAGCCCTAGCGTGACATGCGGGACACCGAGTTTACGGTTGAGCAGGCAAGCTATAGATGCTTCGGACCCGCGGCGGCACATGCCGACTTCGTGGTGCTTCTTCGAGATCATGAAGGGCCTGCCGGTCACGATCGGGCTTCCGGGTACCCTTCATAAATTCCTGGCGAACACCGATGCGAGGTCGAGGGAGTGGCCGCACCACAATGGTGAGACAGTGGGAAACACAGCGAATCCCCTTATGACACGGGCGTGCAAGGGTCCTTCACCACTCACGTTGACCGGATGTTTAATCGTTTCCATGAGCGGCGTTTACCAGTGCACGCGGTCACTGCGTGGAACCACCTGTGTTCACTTGCGTGCGCTGCACGCGCAACGCCGATTAACGCCCCAGCAACCTAAATTAGATACTCACGAGAAGACTCGAATCGCACGGATGTACTGCGGTTCGATTTTTCTGGCGTAAGCGTAGCGTGCGCGTAGCGACTTGTGTGTTTGCGTACCCGTCCGAAGGGCGCGCGGTTCGCGTCCTTCGGCACTGGTCTCTGCATCTTCGCATTGATGCCTGGAGAGACCGCCTACTAGCACACCGCCTCTCCGCTGGCGCCTCAGCCGTTCACGCGCCGCCGCTCGCAATCCCCAATCGGTCGCAGGCCCGCGACGCTGCGCGCTCGCTGACGATTCAGCCGCTCGAACCGCTGAAGCAGGCGGAAGCACGCCAGAAACTTTGGAAGGCGATGCTGGTGACCAGATCTGGCCCGAGGTCGGCAAGTCGACGCAGGCACGCCTAGTGGGTGCGTCCGTCCTGGGTGGCCGAGATGAAGAAGATGACACGAGCGCCGTCCACACCTTCTACCGGCCTTGCGCCTGGGGCGACGCCAGCGAGGAACCAAACTGGGCATCCCGCGCAGACCGCCGCACTCTCCCCCCCGAAACTCGCCGAGGAGGCGAAGAGCTCGGCCGAGATGGCGTGAGCGAACGGCGGTAACCTTTCTTACGTCTCCCCGCTTGCGGGGAGACGTAAGATCGCTCTTGCGATGCGGGCGAGGGGGTACAGGCCTTTCGACAGCCGAATACGTGGAGAGATGCCCCTCACCCCAGTCCTCTCGGCGCGAGCAAATCTCGTTGCGGCCCGGTAGGAACGGGGAGAGGGAGTAGACCTCCTCAGGCCTCGATATCCAGCGCACAGTCGAAATTCGGCGCTGAATGCGTCAGTGCGCCGGCTGAGGCGTAGTCGACGCCGGTGGCCGCGATGGCTGCGATCGAATCCAGGGTGACACCGCCGGATGCCTCCAGTTTAAGGCGTCCCTCGTTGAGCCTGACGGCTTCGCGCAGCGTCGCAATGTCCATGTTGTCGAGCAGCACGGCGTCGGCAAGGCCGGTGTCGAGCACCTCGCGCAATTGCGTGAGCGTGTCGACCTCGATCTCGATCTTGACGAGATGGCCGGCATGGGCGCGGGCGCGCTCCAGCACGGGGCGGATGCCGCCGGCGACCACGATGTGGTTGTCCTTGATCAGGATCGCGTCGTCGAGGCCGAAGCGGTGATTGAAGCCGCCGCCGCAGCGTACCGCGTATTTCTCCAAGGCGCGCAGTCCAGGGGTGGTCTTTCGCGTGCAGCAGACCCGCATCCTGGTGCCTTCGGTGCGCGCAACGTAGTCTGCGGTGAGTGTTGCAACGCCCGACAGGCGGCCGACGAAATTCAGCGCGGTCCGCTCCGCCGTAAGGATGGCACGTGCCGGCCCCGAGATCGTCAGCACCTGCTGTCCGCGGGCGACGCGCGCGGCGTCACGAACATGCGCGCGTATCTCGATGTCGGGCGAAAGCTTTTGCAAGGTGGCGAGCGCCAGCGGCAAGCCGGCGATCACGCCGGACTGCCGTGCGACCAGGATTGCTTGCGCCTTCGTTGCTTCGGGGATCGTCGCAAGCGAGGTGATGTCGCCGGCACGGCCGAGATCCTCATCGAGCGCGCGGAGCACGGCCTCGTCGATCGCGAGCGGGGAGAGAAAGGCGTCGGGATAGAGCAGAGAGGTCGGGGTGATCATGGCAGACTCCGTCAGGCGATCATGGGTTGTGCGGTGCGCGGTGTCGGGCGTTCGCTCAGGCTGTCCGCGACCTCGCGTACTGCTGCGAGCGTCGTCATCGTGCGCTGCGCGAGGGCGGGTACGTCCGCGGCATGGTCGGAGCGGAAATGCGCGCCGCGGCTCTCGCGCCGGTTCCAGGCCGACGCCGCCACGAGCAGGGCTGCCGTTGCCATGTTGCGGACCGCGATGCTCGTGGCCTCTCGTTCGAGCGCGGCGAAGCTGCGAACCGCGTCCGCAAGCCCGTAACCGTCGCGGATCACGCCGACATGCGCGCTCATCAGCATCCGCAGCCGCTTCACGGCCGCAGCATCCGGTGCGCCGCCGCGCGGCGTCGCCGCGTCCGCAAGGCGGGCGGGCGAGGGGCTGGTGCGGCCGGCGATGTCATCGGCGATGCGTGCGGCGTAGACCACGGCCTCGAGCAGCGAATTCGACGCAAGCCGGTTCGCGCCATGCGCGCCGGTGGACGACACCTCGCCGCCGGCCCACAGCCCGTCGATCGAGCTGCGGCCGCGATGGTCGACGGCGATGCCGCCCATGTGGTAGTGCGCCGCCGGTGCGATCGGGATGGCCTGCGTGGCGGGATCGATGCCAGCGGCCATGCAGCTTGCATGAACCGTCGGGAATCTGTCGCCAAAACGTGCGCCCAGCGCTTGCCGCGCATCGAGAAAGGCGCCGCGCCCGGCCGAGATCTCCGCGAACACGCCGCGGGCCACGATGTCGCGCGGAGCGAGCTCGGCGAGCGGATGGCGCGCCGCCATGAAATGCTCGCCACGGCCGTTGATCAGCGTCGCGCCTTCACCGCGCAGCGCTTCGGTGGCGAGCGGCGCGGGATCGCGACCGACCATGATGGCGGTCGGGTGAAATTGCACGAACTCGGGATCTGCGATCACCGCGCCCGCGCGTGCGGCGATCGCAAGGCCGGATCCGCTGGCCTCGCGCGGATTGGTGGTGACAGCATAGAGATGGCCAATGCCGCCCGTGGCCAGCACCACCGTCCGCGCGGCGAGTAGGATCGGCCGTGCGGCGAAATTGTCGGCTTCGCTCAACTGAAGGCCGGTGACGGCGCCGTCCTCGGTCAACAGCGCTTCGGCGACGAATCCTTCGATCAGCCGGATCGACGGCGTGCGCCGCACGGCATCGCTCAGCGCCGCGATGATGGCGGCGCCCGCGCCATCGCCACGCACATGTACGATACGCCGCGCCGAGTGTGCGGCCTCGCGCCCGACTGCGAGCCTGCCTTCGAGATCGCGGTCGAACGGCACGCCATAGGCGAGAAGGTCGTGAATTCGCGGTGCCGCCTCGCGCGCGATCCCGAGTGCGATGGCTTCGTCGACGATGCCGCCGCCGACCGCAATCGTATCCGCGGCATGCGCTTCCGGCGTATCGCCGTCGGCCACGGCCGCGGCGATGCCGCCTTGCGCCCATGCGGACGACGCGCCCTGTCCAAGCGGCGCAGCCGAGATCAATGTCACCGGCCGCGGCGCGAGTTTTAGCGCGCAGAACAATCCGGCAAGGCCGCCGCCGACGATGATGACGTCGTCGGAGCGGGGGAGCGTGTTGATGTTGTTTGTCATGGCTTTATCTCAATTCTTCAAATTGATCATCCGCACGACCGAGCGCCTCGCGCGTTCCGCGAGCGCGGGATCGATCGTCACTTCCTCGCGAAGCGTCAGCAGGCTCTCCAGAATGTTGGCGAGCGTGATGCGTTTCATGTGCGGGCAGATGTTGCAGGGGCGCAGCATCTCCACATCGGGCAGCTCGGCGCGGACATTGTCGGCCATCGAGCATTCCGTGATCATCACCAGCCGCCGCGGCCGCCGCTCGCGCACCCAGTTGATCATGTGCGCGGTCGAGCCCGTGAAATCGGCCTCGGCCAGCACGTCCGGCGGGCATTCGGGATGAGCGATGATCTGCACGGAGGGATCGGCCTCGCGGTAGCTGCGCAGCTCGGCGCCAGTGAAACGCTCGTGCACCTCGCAGGCGCCCTTCCAGGCAATGATCTTCACGTCGGTCTTCGAGGCCACGTAAGTGGCGAGATAGCGGTCGGGCAGGAAGATCACGCTTGGTGCGCCGAGGCTTTCGACCACCTGCACCGCGTTCGACGAGGTGCAGCAGATATCGACCTCGGCCTTCACCTCCGCGGAGGTGTTGACATAGGCAACGACAGGCACGCCGGGGAATTTTTCGCGGAGCAGGCGGACGTCGGCGCCGGTGATGCTGGCAGCGAGCGAGCAGCCGGCGCGCGTATCAGGAATAAGCACCGTCTTGTCCGGATTGAGCAGTTTCGACGTCTCCGCCATGAAGTGCACGCCGCACTGGACGATGATGCCGGCCTTCACCCTGGTGGCTTCGACCGCGAGCTGGAGCGAATCACCGCCGATGTCGGCGACGCAGTGGAAGATCTCCGGCGTCTGGTAATTGTGCGCGAGGATCACCGCGCCCCGGGCCTGCTTCAGCTCGTTGATCGCCTTGATCGTCGGGGCCATCAGCGGCCATTCGATCGGCGGGATGACACGTTTCACGCGCTCGTAAAGCGGTGCGGTGGCTCGCTCGACCTCCGGCGTCCATTCCAGTGAAGGCATCGGCAATGCGGGCCTCGAGCCCGCTGGGACGGAACGCGGCGCAGCGGTGGTTTGGCCCTGCGGCCGGTTGGCAAAGTCGTCGGGGCCGTAAAGTCCAGAGATCGGCATGAAGCCTCCAGCACATATTAAATAAGCTCAATTTGAGTACATATGGAGCCTGAGAAACCCGGCCGAGAGGCCGGGTTCGATTTCAGCAGCGCTCAAATATGCTCAATGAGTAAATTAGACCAGGACAACTAACACTACTCCAAGAGCTCCACGGTCGAATTTTTGGATCTCGACTGAACCTATAAGGGGCGACCAGGCTGCAAAGTATGAAGTCGCATAACCCGTCGAGTAACACGCGCTCGTGGACGGCAACTGCGACAGAGACGCGACAACGCAATGCGCTTGAATCCCGCGTTCAGGCCATCAATTTCGATGAATTTCACCGCAGCGCCTGTGCGAGGTTGCGCCCCAAAGCTGCTCAGTATGGAAGCCGTTTCGAAGCCGTTGCCCGGGATCCGGCAACAGACCTTCGAATTGGCGCTATCGAAGCGGGCGAAACGCCGCGCCGCTGCGCGAGACTACGGATCGAGATCTTCCTTTGAACGTGCATTTCGGTGAGATTACTAGCATTGGCAACTCAGCTAGGCGCGGCCGCCAACCGCTGGCCGAGATTCTCGTCGAAAAGCCAATAATCCGAATCACTAGTAATCGTTCTTGAATCGTGGACGCAGGTGACCGCGTGATGCTTGCACAGGATCGCTGCAACGAGCAGAGATCCTCTGTTGAAATCTTGTCAGTGCGAACGAGCTCTGAGGATAGGACCTAGCATCCGGTGGCGCCGCATTTGACCAAGCCAGCAACGCAAGTCGGGAACGACTCTGCTGACACTCAGCTGCTGGTGCGGCGATTAACGTTGGAGGTCCGATCCCTCAACATCTGTCTGGAGGATTTTCTTCAAGTCCGGGCCAAAGCACTCGGCATCACTGGACCACAATTGACAATCTTGATGGCAGTGACAGACCTAACGAGCGAGGGGAATGTTGCAGTCAGCACGGTAGCAAAATTGCTGAAAGTTGACCCGTCCTTCATTACAATAAATTCCAAGGCGCTGGAGAAGGCCGGATTTCTGCGGCGCAAGCCCTGTATCAGGGATGGTCGGGTCGTCCACATGTCACTGACCGACAAGGCTTGTAAGCGCCTCGCGAACGTCGCTGCACAACAGAAGGAACTCGATCAATTTGTGTTCGGTGAGCTTGGCGTTGAGGAATTGACCAAACTGTCCAGCCGATTTGCAGCGCTCAGGCGACGGCTGGACGGTGCTCGTTTAAAAGCCGCCATGGATATTGGCGCGGTGACAACCCGAGGCAGGGGACGACTTCAGTCGACGAAGGGAAGCTCGTTGGATCGCTGATGGTTGCCTGGAATGCGAGGGTATCACGCACGTCCAGGCACCGTCATCATCAAGCGCCCATCGGCTCATCGCATTGCAATTCCGCCTCAGCGTTCGACGAGCGCCGATCTATCAGGTGCTCGGGTCCAACAGTTTTTTGCGACAACACGGTCACATCCGCTTCGTGAGACGTTGCAGCAGCAAGTAAGGGCGAACCTAACTGGCTCATGTCAAAGTCAATGAGCAGATTTGCCATCCCGGCCCATACGATGGTCGATCCTGGGCTCATACCGCTTTTCTGGAAGTCCCGATCAAGATGGATTCGGTATGCGGCCCGAGCTCTACGCGTGGGGCGCAGAGTTCTGGACTGGCTTGACTCATCGCACGCGAACTTGGTTTCTAAGCGTCTCGGTGCGGCATATCAAAGCGCTTGCAGCTGGTGACGAACGCCTTTTTCGCCTCGGCATTCTCGAAGCAAAAATGTGCCCCCTCATCGGCGCGCTCAATCGACCAGTCGATTTTGGCAGCCCGTGCAATGCGCGATGCCTCTTCGCGCAAGACATCCAATTGCCTCCCATGGGCCCGAACGATCACACAATCTGGCATTTAGAACCCTCGCTAACCCGAATGTCCAGTTCACGATGTACGGCCGGGCTCACAGCGCCATTCATCCAGACCACGGCTCTTGCAGTCCTCGTGATAGAGCTGACCTCGTCGAGGCAACACCATTACGCGCTTTGATGCAAGCCACGCCGAAACAGGTCCGGACCGATTGCACATAATTGGAAACAAGGCGGCAGTGATCTCTTCCGGACGCCTCCCCCCTTTCGAGCAAACCCGGATCGCCCCGCGTTAAGGTTTCTGAACGGCAAAACCATGAAGAGAGACGTTTTGTGTGTAGGATCGCTCGCACCGGGGCTGGACCGCATTTTTTCACGATAGGCATTTTGAACCCGGGAAGGCCGCCGGCAATATTGTCGGCGGCCTTTTTCAGCAATAACACGATTTGGGACTGGCCTACATGCGACGGCTTCGGTGCTTATAGCCGCAGCTCAGATTATTATGAATTAGCTGGCCAGCACAGCAGTGCCGCATGGGGGCGTTAATGCACGATTGGAAGACCGAACTTGACGCACTGGTCGCTGAAACGATGGCATTCACCAAATCGCTGAAGCTAGAGATCCAGCTGCCCCGGTCTCTGCCGAAGGAAGCCGTCGAGCGGGGTGACCTCAGCGCGTCAGAGTATGACGGCAGCGAACGCGAAGAGATCAAGAAGCGGGTCGAGAGCTTCAAAGCGCACCAAGAGCACTTCACGCGTGAGCGCGAGGAATATGCCAATTCCCAGCTGCGCCGGACAGGCCGATCACGAGAGCCTAGACGAGCTTGAGCCCGCCGAAGCTTCCCTGCACGCTCAGCGGCACAAATTGAGGTGACAGTAGTCCGGCGATTTGTGCTTGATAAGCGCGCAGGTTTGCGGCTGTCCCAAATCGGCATATTGCCGTGCGCGGAGTTCTCAAGCTCGGATTGCCTATTCTCCTAGGTTTTTCAAACGCACGAACCCCCACCGCGCTTGAAAAATGCATTCCATCCGCAAAACTCGCAGGAAAGCTGCTCCAAAACCCGAGTGCCTGACGCTTAGACTTACTTTGAAACCGATCGGTCAAACCGTCTACTAAGCGTTTTGCCATTGACCAAGATCAAAGCGTCAATTCTACACTCTCTATCCTCTCAAGACTTCACGGAGGCTAGATCATGCGCAACCTTCTTTATATTGCTGTGCTTGCACTTCCCATGCTCGTCTGCTTTGGATCACCTTCGACCGCCGCTCCGCGGGCTCGTTCGTACATCCCCCAGCTCGGCAGGACGTTTATTGCCTGCAGGGACGTACCTGGGGATATCCTGGCAACTGCCAGTTCTCAACCTACGATCAATGCATGGCCACCGCATCCGGCACCCTCGCATATTGCGGTCTGAATCCCATCTACGCGTTCCAGCGACAGGCAGGACAATCACGCTGATCTGCGATCGCCACGAGATCGTTGTCAATTCCTGGTCGAGATTGTCCCTTTTGCGGACCTCGACAACACCGACCAATATTCTTCCCAAGGCCAAGACCTTTGTTTTCAAGTTGCCCAAGACATAACCAAAAGACTTCAGTGCGTAACCTTATCTCGATGAGAGAGGAGCGATTTCCCGACCCTTAGACCAGCGTCAAACCTGTGCGTGGCCGGGCTCCATACTTCTGCATCGACGCGTGATCGTTTACGACCCGAGACCATAATTGCGTGCGATGGACATCGAGTACGACGTGAGCGCGAGGCAGTGCCGGCGATGAAGCTCGCCGCCGAAACCGATGGTGTAGCGCGCGGCCGCAGGCGACTGGGCCCTCGCGCCCCATCTAGACGACAACAAGCTAGATGAAGTGACACTGGGAAACGTTTGAGGGTAGCAGCATTGGGCAGTGCAGGACGAGTTAAAACCTGCCTTGTTTATTACGCAGAAAATGCCCAAGAGTGGGGCCGGCCGCAGCGTGCGCGGTGCCGGTGTCGCTGCGACAGTCGCCGGATCATTGCTTCCCGCGTGCCAGCAACGTCCAGACCGGTGACGTGCCGTCCCAGCGCCGAAGCCGCCCGTAGAACCTCACTCTAACCCCGCCTCTTTCAACGGCTCGACCACGAGATGCAGTGCGATCACGTCGCCCTCGGCCAGCTCCACGCAACCGCGCTTGCCAGACCACACCGCGCCCGGGAAGCGAAACAGGTTGTACTTCAGCCATCGGCCGCCGCGCTCGGATAGCGGTTCTAGGTCTACTTGTGCGCCGTTCCCAGGCCGCAGGCCGACATCCGGCCGACGGAGCAAATTCGCGATCCAACCCACTAAACTCGGCTCCTAAATCGAGGCAGTCTTTCGGTACAGTCGCAATAGCAGTGCACAGGCCATGTTAACGAGGCAAGCCAAATGACACGAGAGATGCTCCGCCGTTCTCGGGAGCAGATCGCGGCGGCGAAGGCACTGCTTCAGTAAAAGGTCCGAATATCTGGCATCCTGAGCTTCCAGAACCATAGAAACCTGGCGTTGAGCGGAATGGCGAAACAAGAAGCCAACTAGCTGCCGATCTGTGCAGCTGCAACAAGGCTATGGTCTTTATGGACGCAGTTCGTCGGACGGACTTGCGTGCGTCGGTTCGTGTACGATAGCTGAAGCGAGGAGCGCAACGACGTTGGTGGTGAGCTCCTAGTCAGTGTTTCTGACGGCCTCAGCCAGCATGGAGTAGAGCTGCTGCTTGCTGAATTCCTTGGGCTGTTGCCTCTCCGCTGTGTTCCGCGACACCTTCCGTGCGACTGGACGAGCGCAGGCTGCCGACGACCTCGGCCTCAGCTTCGGGGACGGCCTTATCTTGGGCGTTGCTGTGGGCGGCTTGTGGCCGCGCTTCAGGCCCAGACGGGTCAGCATGCCGCAGACCGCGTTACGACTGCACCCGAGACGACGCGCTATCTGCGCCGCGCTCTGTCCTGCGGACCAGAGCCTATTGAGGAGCGCTATGTCATTCGCATGCCAGCCCATGACAAATATTATACCCCTGGCTGCCGAACACGCTAGTCTAGTCGTCGTCCGGCTCGCGCACGACCGGCGGTTCGTCAGCGTCATCTTCCTCTTCGTCGTCTTCGTCCTCATCGTCTTCATCGGGATCTCTTGGCGGCATTGCGGTGCCCATAAGCACAAGCGGTGTCCAGTAGATCGCGGTGGTGGAAAATGCTTCGAAGGTATGTTGCTTCATGTGGCTGCTACTCCTCGAAAACACGCGTAGTCGCATATTCATGGCGGACGGCACGCGCGCCCAGGGCGCGATCGGTGCAAACGAGATGGGAACATCAAGTCGACGACATGAGCAAAGGAGGGCATCCGCCACACAAATGGCAGCGCTTTCGGCTACTTTATGCCCGAGTACTCATTCGGCTCTACTGGACTGCACCTCTTAAGTGAGACACGATACTTTCATGCGGGGCTTCGTTCAAGGTGCGGATCGCCAGCAGATGCCGCTGTCGCCGGAATGCCTCGATGATTGGGTCGGATGAGAGCAATTCTATTAGCGCGGTCGATGTGTGCGTGGATGCGTTAGATCCTCGCGACCTCGGGTTCGAATGGCCGCGCTCCTGAGCAGCCGACTACGGTTTCGGACCGGGCTTGAACGGGCGCTTCGAGATCGAGAGGCGAGGGTCAGGCTGCTGGCGGACAACATCGCCGATATTGTCATCGTGATGGATAGGAAGGGGTACCTGCGCTACGTGTCCCCCTTAGTCACCGTGCTGGGGAAAACTGAAACCGACTTCCTGGGACGTTTGTGTCTCGACGTAGTTCACGAGGATGATGGCGAAAGTGTCTTGGCGGCAAGCCGGGAGTTGAAGGGCGCGACCGCTTCTCGTTTCGGTTCGCTTTCGCATGCGGCGCGGCGACGGCGTGATGATCTGGCTCGAGGCCAATTTCAAGATCGCCGAACACTCGCCGGGCGATGACCTGGAACTTGTCGGCGTTCTTCTCGACGTTTCCAAGCAAAAGGCCCTTGAGGATGAGCTATCTTCAGCCAACCTGAAGCTGGGGCAGCTTGCGACGACTGACGGGCTTACCGGGCTGGCGAACAGACGCAGCTTCGATGCATCCTTCGAAAGCCTATGCCCAAGATCAAGTGCTTTCTGTGCTCTTGATGGACATCGATCACTTCAAAGGATTCAACGACGCTTTGGGTCACCAGGCCGGCGACGCTTGCCTTCGACGCATCTCCGAAGTGATTGGAAGTGGACGGCAAACACCGGAGGGCTCTCAGCGCGATACGGCGGCGAGGAGTTCGCGGTGGTCCTGCCGGGTGTAAGCGAGGAGAGACCAGTCAAAGTTGCCGACGCAATCCGGTTGCTGGTCACCCGATTGCACATCTACCATCCTGGAGCACAACGACCATATGTGACGATCAGTGTTGGCGTTGCTGCGAAGAGCGATGCGACGGCAGATGAACTAAGGCTGACGCGCGACGCCGACATAGCCCTCTACACCGCCAAAGAGCACGGAAGAGATTGCACCATCGCGAGTTCCACGATGGTCGCCTCGCGACAGGAAGTGACATCTCTCGCGTCTTCGCTCCCAGATATGGAGCGAGCCCAATGATCCCTGACAAGAGAGCAACGCACCGAGTGTCGTTCGAGAGGCCTGTCACTGCCAACATGATAGCGATAGATGGGACATGGCGGCGCGCCTGTACGCTCAAGCATGTCTCAGACACTGGAGCGAAGCTGCTGGT